>JAISOV010000052.1 GCA_031275405.1 Clostridium sp.
GCGTAAACAATGAGCCAAGCGCCGCGAAGCGGCATTTGGCGAATGTACGCGAACCACGGTTTGCGAAGCAAACTGTGGTACCATATCCGCAGGATAGGATATAGGCCGAATGGCCATGCCCTTGCCATGACTGCGGAGCAGTCATGGTATCATACGCGTAAGCAGTGAGCCAAGCGGCTGCGCGTATGGTACCATGAATCCGCTTCGCGGCGCAAAGTGTACTTCGTGGCGCTTTGGCTCATTGTCTACGCGTATGACACGTCAAACAATCCCCTGCGCGTTCATGGCTTCCGCCACTTTCCGGAAACCGGCGATGTTCGCGCCCGCCACATAATTCTTTTCCATGCCGTACTGCTTCGCCGCAGCGTCGAGATTGTGGAAAATATCCACCATGATCCGTTTCAGCCGACTGTCCACTTCCTCAAACGTCCAGCTTAACCGCTCGCTGTTCTGGCTCATCTCCAGCGCGGAAGTAGCCACGCCGCCCGCGTTTGCCGCCTTGCCGGGGCAGAACAGGACGCCGTTCGCCTGCAGATATTCCGTGGCTTCCAGAGTCGTGGGCATGTTCGCGCCCTCCGCCACCGCGAAACAGCCGTTCGCGACCAAAGTCTTGGCATCGTTTAACCCCAGTTCGTTCTGTGTCGCGCAGGGCAGGGCGACGTCGCACTTCACCGTCCATACTCCTTTTCCGTCATGGTACTGCGCCCCCGGCCTTGCCGCCGCATATTCCGTCAGCCTGGCGCGCTTTATTTCCTTGACTTCTTTCAGAAGCTCTACGTCCATCCCCTCCGGGTCATACACCCAGCCTGTGGAATCCGATGCCGTGACTACTTTGGCTCCTAACTGCCGTGCTTTCTCGGCGGCATAGATTGCCACGTTTCCGGAACCGGACAGGGCGACGGTCTTGCCGGCAAGGTCTTTCCCATTGCATCTGAGCATTTCTTCCGTGATGTACAGCAGGCCGTAGCCGGTCGCTTCCGTCCTCGCTAAGGAGCCGCCGAACGTCAGCCCTTTCCCGGTCAGAACCCCTTCATACAGGCCTGTGATCCTCTTGTACTGCCCGTACAGATAACCGATCTCACGGCCGCCGGTTCCGATATCTCCCGCCGGAACGTCCGTATCCGCGCCGATGTGCCTGTACAGTTCCGTCATGAAGCTTTGGCAGAATGCCATGACTTCCCTGTCCGATTTCCCTTTGGGGTCAAAGTCGCTGCCGCCTTTCCCGCCGCCGATCGGAAGCCCGGTCAGGGAGTTTTTGAAGATCTGCTCAAAGCCCAGGAACTTGATGATCCCCAGGTTTACGGACGGATGGAGCCGCAGGCCGCCTTTGTAAGGGCCGATGGCGGAATTGAACTGTACCCGGAACGCGTTGTTCACCTGCGCGCGTCCTCTGTCGTCCACCCAGGAAACACGGAACAGGATCTGCCTTTCGGGAGTCACCAGCCTCTCCAGTAACGCATCTTTGCGGTATGTGTCCTCATTTGCTTCAATCACCACGCGGAGGGATTCCAGTACCTCCTTTACTGCCTGATGGAACTCCGGCTGAGCCGGATTCTTTGCCGCCACCAGCTCCAAGACCTCGTCAACATATGACATTTTGTAGATCCTCCTTTGTTTTGGATGTCAGATTTTTTCAGCAGAGCCGCGAAACGGCGCCTTCCTCACCGCCGCGGCGCGCCCGCACCCGGAGTGCTTTTTGTTTCTTAGGAATTCCGGAGGGATTTCCCAGGAAACAAAAAGGCATAGGAAAACCTCACCTATGCCTTTGACTCCGTTGTCCCGCTTTTTTATTATATCGCCTGCCGCCCGATTGCACAACACACTATTTTCCATTTCAGGTATAAAAAATTTTATGGAAATTTTGTGCCATTTGTACAAGTCGAACCAGCCGTAACGTCTTTCCTGACATGCCCGGCCTGCGCGGATCATAGATATTGTTTCAGGGTTTCGATGCTGTCCTGTTCAAAGTCCAGAAGCTCTTTCGCCAGAGTCAGCGGTTTCTCCCCGGCTTCCTCACTGCGGTTCAGGATCTTGCTCATTTCCAGGATCCCGCTGTTGCTCTCCTTGATCATCACCTCCGCAATGCGCCCTGTGCTGGTGTTCAGCAGCGTATTATAATGAAGGCTTCCCTTGCGAAGGATGTTTTCCACATGGCTTCCATGGTAAGGCTCGGCTTTTGCCTGGAGCAGGTTTTCCATCGCCTGATTGTGGATCCGCGAATATCCCAGCGTCTGTTTCGAGATCTGCGCGGCAAGACGCTCGTCATATACCTTATCCGAAAGGGTATCCATCGCTTTCATGGCCAGCTGTGTGTTTTTCTGGATTTCACGGTAAATACGGACTTCCTGTGATTTCATAAGCCACTCCCATCTGTGCGCGTCCCTTTAATGGAAGCCACGTTTCACTAGATAGGTTCAGTATCCGCATTTCGGGCAAAATTATGCCGACAAAATTCTGATGGCGTAAGTTTCCGCTTCTTTCACCAAAATACCCGTTTTGCCCTTCACCGCACATAATCCTCTTTGACATAGCCGACCTGTCCGTTATAACGAACCCTGCACCAGCCGTTTTCTCTGGCAAGCAGTTCCACCGTATCCCCGCCCGCTACGACGGCGATCTTCCTCGCGGATTCCTCGGCGCCCTCGCGCATGTTGACATTGGAGATAGCCGTCACCGTACCGATGGCTTCGCCGCCCGCGTTCCCCGCCACCTGGAGATATTCTGATTTGATATATCCCTCCACGGTCTTTCCGTCCGCCTGACAGGAAACTTTACTCCAGCCATTGAGCCGCTGTTCCAGCACTTGTACTTTCGTCCCTCCGGACACCTTGCCGACCTTTTCCGCCTTCTCGCTGTCGGAACTCCTTACGTTCACGGTAGTCGTCGTCTGCGCGGACAGCCAAGCCGCCTGTTCCCCGGCCATGGCCTCCGCCGAAACTTCCACCGACTCTTCCCCCGGCTCCGGTTCCTGTGAAGCGCTCTCTTCACCGCCTTCTTCCTGCAAGATCTGGGCTGCCAAAGTCTCCCCGGTAGCCTTGCTTACCTCACGCTCCAGTTCATATACGTAATCAAACAGCTCCGTATTGTTGAGATACAATTCGTTGCATTCCGCATTGACCCGGTTGTGCAGCTCCACCACATCGTCCTGGAAATTTACCTTCTGAATGTATTCCAGGATGTCGTCTTTGACTTCCCCTTTATTGAAATACAGCTCCCCGCCTTCCTTCGCGCAGACATAAAACGCCTGTAAGCCCGGCACCAGCTCCTCATACCCGTCAAACTTTACCTTCGTATAGACATAAGCAATGACAGAAGCCTTTTCCGGCCCGGGCTTGGTATAAACCTCAACCAGCGGGTAGCTTTCAATGTATCTGCTCAGTTCCTGTATCCTGATTTTTTCCGTGTCCTCCAGATAATTGCTGACCGACTGAACCGTCTCCACATCGCCCTGCGCCAATGCGTTATAATACGCGGACACCAGCTGCCTCAGCGCCGGATCCGCAGCCAGTTCCAGCGGCACGTCCGGAGCCTCTTCCGGTATGCTTTCTTCCGTTGACTTCTCTTCCGCCGCCGTGGAATCCGGCAGTCCCTCCGCTATGATGACATTGCCGTTTCCGGCGTTCAGCGCCAGAACCACCGTAAACGCAACCGCCACGATGACGACCACCGGAAAAGCCGCTTTGCTGTGCCGGATCATATAATCCCACAGCAGACGCATTTTCTTTTTCCACATATTCCAATCCTTTCTAAAAAATAATCGCCTCAAAGATACACGCTGCTCACAGACATCTGCCGGTTAGACTGGCCGGGCTGTCTGCGTGATCTGACCAATGGTTCTGCAAACGAATGGTTCGGGCAACACGATACAAAAAAATAACCGGAGTGATGTAAAATGCATCCGACAGGAATCGAACCTGCATTAAAGGCGTCGGAGGCCTTCGTTCTATCCATTAGACTACGGATGCAAATATTACAAAATTGTTACATCACTCCAGTTATCATATCACAAAAAACCGAACCTGTCTAGAAGGTTTTTGCGGAAATTTTTAGAAATGAATCAGAAATGTGCCAACTTGGCCATTTCACCATCCTGCCGGGCAGCCGTCCTGAAACGAACCTCTTTCAGACGATTTTCAACTTATTCTGCCTATGGTCATAGTAATAGACAGAATCTGACAGGATCTGTTCCGCTTCCAGCCGCGCGGCGTTCACCTCTCGAACCGCTCCCCGCAGAGATTCCGCGCCTTCCTCACTTTCCGCCGCCAACAGGATGACTTCGTGTATGGAGCTCGGAAGTATAAAAAAGTCCGGTGAGAGAAACTGGGAAATCTGCCGTAATACCCCCGGATACAAAATACAAGCCGCCCCATGAGAATGCTGCACATTGCTTAATACCCGCAGCTCCATGGCTTCCAAAGGAAGGCTTTCCCTCTTAGAAGCGCTCTGGGCGGAAGAATCCATCATTTGCCGCACAGACCGGAACTCGGGAGGGGAAAGGCGGGGAGTATTCTCCTGTGCCAGGTGAAACAGCTCCGCCGTGTTGGTGTTCCACATTTCAACATGAGTATTATATACCAAAATCATCCCGTTGCCAAGTGTTTTGTGGACATAAAAATAAGAAAAACAGATTGCCAGATCCAGGAAACAGATATGCGGTATGCGTTTCAGCAGATCTTTATTTTTTTCGGCGTTTACGATCTTATATACAATCTGCTCTTTCACCTTTGAAAAATCTTTCAGAAAACCCATATCCACATTTTCTCCGGGAACTTCCTCTTCGTATAGACTCAGGATCTTATCTATGACGACGCTAAGCGGCGTCCCTTGTTCATACCATTCCAGAAGATCTTCCAGATATATGGTACGAGCCACGTTTCTCCCCGGTTTCGTAATCATCAGCCCATGCAGAACCAAGCCGTTGTTCTTGTATACCTCCCGAACCTCTACCTGGATTTCTGTTCCTAGTTTTTTCAGAATCCCTCTTTTTACTTTTGTAATGAACACTTTCATTTCCATAGAATCATCCTCTCTTTCTCTTGTCTTTTTTGGATTCATTATAAAGCATTTTGTTTGTGCTGCTCTTTTTATTTGAAAGAAACTGCCGTTTTTGGGTGGCGCTATGGGGATTTCCGAACCGAAACTTTTATTTTTCATGACTTGCGGCTGCAGAACCCGGCTTTCGACAGCGGCAGATGATTTCTGTGAAAGACAGTGGATAACCAGGCCAACAGAGGTCGGCCGGGCCGCCAGAAATAAGCCAGGCCAAAAGAGACCGGCCAAGTCAGGAACAGATCGGAAGAACCAGATTCGGCTGGAAGATGCGAGTCCGATGGAGAACACGGATCGGGTTCGGAGATACAGATTCGGCATAGAGATACCGGTCTGACCGGCAAAGGCCGATCATCGGAAGGCACCGACTGGCCTGGAAGAAGCGGAGCCATTCAAAAGAACGGATCCGTCCAGAAGATACCGGTCAGGTCGGCAGAAACAACTATGCGGGCTGGGCAAATCGTCCAGTCTATGCAGCCAGAAGGAACTGGACAAACTGTCCGGACACATGTTTGCGCTGCCGTATCGCGACCGACACGGCTTGACCTTAAAGAAACAGTTTCAGATGTGAAGCGGAACAACATAAACACAAAAAGACAGTGGAAACACCGCCATTGCCTTACAGCGCCTGGAAAAGCCATCCGGATTAAGCCCTGGACAAATATTCGCCCGTCCTGGTATCGATTTTAATCGTATCATCTTGATTTACGAATAAAGGAACGTATACCGTCGCCCCGGTTTCCACAACGGCAGGTTTCGACGCGCCTGTCGCGGTATCTCCTTTGAAGCCCGGCTCGGTATCCGTAATTTTCAGCTCCACGAACAAGGGAGGCTCTACGGAGTACACGTTTCCGTTGTGCGAACAAAGCTTACATACCTCGTTCTCTTTCACAAACTTCAGAGCATCGCCTACGGTATCCCGGTTGAGGGCTACCTGCTCATAGTTCTCATTATCCATAAAATAGAACAAATCGCCATCCGAATATAAATACTGCATGTCTTTTCTGTCAATGCGCGCCTGCGGGCATTTTTCGGTGGGGCGGAAAGTCTTCTCGACCACGCCGCCGTTCTTGATGTTTTTCAGCTTTGTCCTGACGAACGCCGCTCCTTTCCCTGGTTTCACGTGCTGGAATTCAATAATCTGGTATATATTGTTGTCCCATTCAATCGTAATACCATTCCTAAAATCACCTGCCGAAATCATGTGTGTTCCTCCCATCTTCACTTTACAATTCTTTATCAGTGTAATATATCATAACTCCTTTTTCAACTCTTTTTTCATCTTATTTTCAGATTTTATTACTGCTCCGCAAGGGAGGCCATATCCAGCCAAGGCGGATGGACGGACTTGATGCGTACAGACCGCACCTACCGTATCCGGCAGGGCCAGTCTTTCCCACGCCGCACATTTCCCTCCTGCCGTCCAGCAAACAGGGATTTCCCGCCGCATACCTCTGTTTCCTCCACAAATCGGGTACTTTTATTGAGTAATTCCAGGCTTCCAGTACAATACAAGGAAAAGGAGGGTACAGGGATGGCATGTGGGGAAATCTTGCTCGCTCTGCGCAAGAGGCATGGGTATACACAGAAAAAAGTCGCGGGCTGCCTGGGCATTTCCAGATCCGCCCTTTCCAGCTACGAGAAATCGATTCACCATCCGCCTTACGGCGTACTGGTGAGGCTAGGCGACCTGTACGGCGTCTCCGCAGATTATCTGTTAGGGCGAACGCCGTGCAGGACGGGGATCAGCATCCTGAACCGGGAGCTTCCTTACGGCTATACCCTGGGCGACTGCATCGAATGGATCCTGGCGGCCGATGAGGAGCATCTGAAACACCTGCTGCGGTATTTTGAGCTGATCCTGCCCGGCTTCCAAAAGAAGATCGGGAAGTAAGCCTGTCTGGAGGAAAACGCAAGGGCAGACCGCTTCCACAGAAACAAAACGGAAATGTATTTTTGGAAGCCGCGGCGCATATATTTACCTTAAATACGCTATAAAGGTTTTGTTTATGCCAGATTATATGATACATGCCGCTCAGATCCCATCGCCATCCTCCATCCGGCTGACGCAGGAAAACGCAATGGCGCCTATTTCTAATGTACCTTCTGACGAAACAGCTGCTTCGGATTTCAGCCTCCCCATTTCTGCAAACGAATTCGTACCCCGTAACAGCTTCTTGGCCGGAAATGCATACGGCAATGCCAGGCCGGGTACCGGCGGTACCCGCAACAACAACGCCAGGCCGGGTGCCGGCGGTATCCGAGGCAACAATATCCCAGGCGCCGGCGGTATCCGAGGCAACAATGCCAGGCCAGGCACCGGCGGCGCCCGCAGCCAAGATAGCAGCCAAACGATGATCGCCGAAGCCAATGGAACCGTTCCGGTTCATCTGCCCAACGGCAGCACGGCAAACGTCGGCACAACGCCACAGCCGCCACAGATGCCGCCGGCTTCACAGGCCCCGCTGACGCCACAGGCTCCGTTCACCCCGCAGCCTCCGTTCACCCCGCAGGCCCCGCCGACTTCACAGGCTCCGCCGGCTTCACAGGCCCCGCTCACGCCACAGGCCCCGCTCACCCCGCAGCCTCCGCAGATGCCGCTGCCCGGCGATAACGCCTTGGCCACCGAGCCTATCGACGCCCCTCACGCAGGTGCTTTGAAAGTGAGCCTGACTTCATCTACGGGGATCATCCCCATAGCCAATGCCACCGTTACCATCTATACTGCCGAGGAACCGGACGTTCCTTTTGAAACGCTCACCACCGACAGCTCCGGGCAGACAGAAATAGTGGAACTGCCCGCGCCGCCCTTAGAATGGTCGCTGGAGCCGTCCGCGCAGCAGCCTTATTCTTTGTACAATCTTCACGCCGCCGCGGAAGGTTATGAACCCGTACTGATCACCGGCATAGAGATCTTGGCCGACCAGTTATCGCTGCAGCCCATCCTCATGAATCCGCTTTCCACCACGAACGAAGCGGAAAAAATAGTGGTGATCGCTCCCCACGTTCTTTTTTATGACTATCCGCCTAAGATTCCGGAGGAAGAAATCAAACCGCTTGCGGAAACCGGCGAAATTGTCCTGAGCCAAGTCGTGATCCCGGAATTTATCATTGTCCACGACGGCCTTCCCACCGATTCTACGGCTGCCAACTACTGGGTACGTTACAAGGACTACATCAAGAACGTCGCTTCCTGCGAGATTTACTCTACTTGGCCGGAAGCCTCGATCTATGCTAATATCCTGGCGATCATGTCGTTCACTCTGAACCGCGTATACACGGAATGGTACCGGAACCAAGGCTATGACTTTACCATTACCTCTTCGACCGCCTATGACCAGAAATGGATTTATGGGCGCAATATCTATGAAAATATTGACTTCCTGGTGGATACGGTGTTTGCCAACTATTTATCCCGCCCTGGCGTGCGTCAGCCGATCTTTACCGCCTACTGCGACGGCAACCGGGTGTCCTGCAACGGCTTGAGCCAATGGGGTTCCAAATACCTTGGGGATGAGGGCTATTCGGCGATTGACATCATCCGTCATTATTATGGGAACGATATGTATATCAATACCGCGGAGAGCATTTCCGGCGTACCCTCCTCCTGGCCCGGCTATGACCTGTCCATCGGCTCCGCCGGAGAAAAAGTCCGCCAGCTGCAGACACAGCTGAACCGTATCGCCAACAATTATCCCGCCATCCCCGTCCTGGTAGCGGACGGGATTTACGGGCCACAGACGGCGGAAAGCGTCAGTATCTTCCAAGGCATCTTCAACCTTCCGCAGACCGGGGTCACGGATTATGCCACTTGGTATGAAGTATCCGAAATTTACGTCGGAGTCAGCCGGATCGCGGAACCCGGCAGCTGACCACAGCGCCTTTTTCAAACAGAAAGCTTCGGTCCTGCCTAGGCAGGACCGGGAAAGCTGAACCGTCTTCCTTGAGAGGCGCCGCCAATCCCTCTGTCCTGCTGCGTTCCTTACCCCGTTTCTCCCGTAATGATCTTTGCAATCGCTTCTTCCCGGGAGCCGGCGGGAACCTCAAAGGTTCCGGTTCTGATCTTATGATCGTATCCGTTCGCGCACAGATACCGGTCGTAAGCTTCCGCGTTTTCCACCAGTCCGGCTTCCGCCAAGGTTTTGCTCACGGAAACAGAGCTGTCGCCCTGCCGGATCGTGATCCTGACTATGGTTCCCGACCGCATTCCTGCCTGCGAAACTTCTTCCGCTTTCGAGCTGCCGTCCGCTGCCTGTGAACTGTCCGCCGCCGTCTCCGCGCCGTTCCCTGTCATCTGCGAACGATTCATGGTTCCCGGACGGTTCCCCTCCCCCGGCTCCGGCAGGGTTTCCTCCGCCCCGGACTCCAAATCCGTTCCCTGCGTACTACCAGACATTTCTTCCCGCGCTCCTTCCGGCAGCGTTTCCATCTCCTGCGACGGTTCTGTTCCCTGTGGTATCTCCGTTTCTGCCGCGCTTGTCGTTTCCGCACCGCGGCCTTTTCGATTCGATAATACGGTGCTGTCCATCATGCCAAGCTGCAGCGCACGCGTTCGTATTTCTTCATCCGTCAGCTTTTCTTTCTCGCCGCCTAGCGCAATCCCCAACACCAAGGAGGCGACAAGGATGCCCAGCCCCAGCCCTCGTAAATAATATCCCAGTTTCATCCCTGCTTTTCCCGTTTCCTCACGTTCCCTCATACAGATCGATCCTCTCAGACCAGACCGGTCGCCGCTTTCCCGCTTCCTTACGTTCCCTGATGCAGATCGATCCTCTCTGACCAGACCGGTCGCCGCTTTCCCGCTTCCTTACGTTCCCTGATACAGATCGATCACCAGTTTCACTTCCCCTACTCCCAGGCCCAATTCTTTCGCAATGTCTACTTTCGACTTTCCTTGGCTGTACAGTTCCAGGATCTGCCGGTTGCAGTTAAAGTCCTGGGCTGCCTGCGCGGAAGCGCCGTCCTGCAAAAGACGGCTCTCCAGCCCTTGCAGCCCCGACCTCCCCGGCGTTTCCTGGATCCTCAGCGGACGCGCGGCCTCCTGTCGGACATCTCCGAACCCCGTCTCCTGCCGGACATCACCGTTCCTCACATCCGGACGGATCTCGCTTGGCCCCGGATCCTGCCGGAAGCCGCCGCTCTTCGTGTCCGGACGCCTGTCGCCGCTCTGATCGCCCAGGCGGACGTCGCCGGACTTCATATCCGGACAGTTCCCCTCTTCCCTGCGCTTTTCCGCCGCCGCCCTCAAGATCCCGGTGATCTCCGACATGGTGGCCTTGATGCTTTTATGCTTGTCGTTTAACATATCATACAAAAAAACGACTTCCTTATGGTTCCGGTTGATCTCTCCCAGAACGGTATCCGAATACTCGTTGACAGCCATGATCTTTTCATTGGACAGGCGTTCCAAAGCCCTCTCCGTTTTCTCGATGGCATATTCCATAGAGGTGTCCATGGATTCCTTGATCATACCATTGACCTGCTCTCTGATGGTATCCGTTTCCTGGGAAACCAGTTCCTTGACTTCTTCTTTCGCCAGTTTTCCGGCGTCTCCGAATGCTGTTTTCCTCCTTGTCGGGAGGAAAAAACTCACGGTCAGAATCGCTGCGCCGATCAGGAGCAGGACAATTTCTATCGTACTCATCTTTGCTCCCATCCGCCCGCCTTATCGGGCATACCAAGCAGACAATACAAGCGTAGGCAAAGAACTCACACGTAGCTCACACTCAGACTTTCCGATCAAAGCCCTGCTTTCCTTTCACGATGACCCGTCCTTGCGTCTTCTGTTTCCCGCGCTGTCTTCCTCCGTCTCCGGAATAGAGGTTCCGGCCTTTTTCTTTCCCGTCCTCTTTCTTCCTCTGCCACTGGGCATTGTCGCCGCTGTGTACCTGATGGACCAGCTGATCCACATCCTTGGCGGTCTGCTGTCCGATATGGCTCTGGTCTACAAAGCCTTTATTCACTTCATTCTGTTTGATGGCTGTAAGATCCTGGGATCTTGATATGGTACTCAGCTCCAACGGCCCGATTGCCATGACGCTCCCTCCGCTTCTTCCCAATACAGGCGGCTCTCCCCTACAGCGACGCCATCCGTACAGTACTCCCGTCTCTGATGAAACGGCAGTATTCACAGACTGACTGAACGGTCATGGAAACGTCGCCGATGATGACCTTCGTTCCCGGATAGACAATGCCCGTTACCAGAACGGAAGCATTGCTTCCCGACTCCAGCTGGCCCTGCACCTCCTTGGACTCCAGTGTCAGGGAACCTATCTGTATCTTTTTACGCTCTACGGTCTTCGCAAGATCCAGCACATATTTCTTCTGCGCATCGTTAAAGCGAACCCCTTTGGCCTGCTTCGCCACGAAATTCGCCAGAATCGGCTGAACTTCCCGAATTTCCTTCATCAGTTTGGCAATGTCTTTCTGCAGAGCGTGATACCGGGCTTTTGTCTGTGGATCAGCTCCTACTTCGACCACGCTCACGGATCCCATAGGCGTTCCGATGTTCCCTACCGCAATTTTGGAGGTGGCACAGATATGGCTGCCGACCACGGAACTTTTTTTTCCGGAAACCTTGATTTCATCCCCCGACACCTTGCTGTGCAGGATGACTCCGGTATTGACATTGCCGCCCGCAGTCACGGTCGCGGCCTCCAGGAATTTGGACGTAACATCCTTTCCCGCCGCCAGGCGCCCCTTCCCCATACCGTTCATGCCCCTCAGGATCACGATGCTTCCTCCGGCTTCCACCGTAGCGGCTTCCACGATGCCGTTGACCACGACATCGCCCTTGGCTTTCACGGTAAAACCAGACTGGATATTTCCCCTGACCTGGATATTCCCGTCGAAATCAATGTTCCCGGTAGAAATATCTATATTATCCACCTCGAACAGATTAGAAACAAGGATTTTCTCACCTGCCAGCTGCACATGCCCGTTCACCGTAGAACGAAGCTCCCTCTTGTCTTCGGAAAGCATGACATTCGTTCCGTACTTCAAAGTCTTTCTTTTCACTTCCCGGGGCCTGAGCCTGATACCCATGATATTGGCGCCGAACTCGCCAGGATCCTCCGGGATAATACGCGCAAGCAGCTCGCCTGTCTTGCAGTGGTTCACTAGGTTCAAGTGGAAAAAATCCACGGTGCCGTCTTCCTTGATGGTGGGCTGCGCCTGGATCTGCGTGTTGAAATAATATTCGATCCGGGCATCCGTGCCGTTCCGGGGCGGCTTGCCTTTTGCGACCACCAGATCCGTACAGAAGATCCCCCTCTGAAAATGTGACTGCAGAACCTGCACCTGGAGTCCGAAGATGATCTTCCTGGACTGGAGATCCTTGAGGAACTCCTCCAGCGGCAGCCGCTGGCCGCTTTCGGACGGCGGATAGAAACGTGCGGTGGCTTCCATGTGATCCGGACTGACAGTCAGCTTGTAGCTTTCGTCCACCTTGGGACAGGGAATTTCCGCCAAAGGAAAGATCCCCACCTCCCGCAGCAGAAACGCCTCTTTCAGCGCAACCGGATCACAGGACAGGTTCCTGGCTGCCAGATACTCCAGGACTTCATTCAGATTGAGCCTCTCCCCTCCGTCCGCTGGCGGAACCAGCCGCAGGCCACAGCCTCCCTGTGAATTGACTAGCTGAAAATAAGCATTCCTCATAATAAACTTCCACATCTCCCCACATAGACATTTTATCGGTTTATCAGAACCCTCATCGCATTCCCCGTTTCCGCTGCTGGCCAGAACCCGCCACCGCGTTTTCCGTTTTAGCTGTTGATCAGAATCCCCATATAATTTCCCATTTTTTTCTTCATCTTTGCCAAAGATTTTGTATGCAGCTGGGAAATTCTGGACTCCGATACTTCCATGATATGGCTGATTTCTTTTAAGGTCAGTTCCTCATAGTAATATAACGTAATGACCTTGCGTTCTTTTTCAGTAAGCTGTTCCAAGGCTTCCCCTAAGACCTTGGCCAGCTCTTTCTTCTGAACCGCTTCCTCCGGCTCTTCAAAACGGATCAGGGTGCTTCCGGCGTACTCCGGACTCACGTCGCTGCCTTGTTCCATATACTCGTTCAGCGACACCAGATTCGTGACTTTCATCTGAGACTGCCACTGGAGCAGGTCGTCTTCGGAAATCCCCAGCCCTCGCGCGATCTCTTCATCTGTGGCGACGTGGCCGGTCTCCTGCTCGATTTCCTTGATGACCGTGTCTATCTGCTTCTGCTTCTGGCGGATGCCCCTGGGGATCCAGTCCATCTTGCGGATCTGATCCAGAATGGAGCCTCGGATCCGCAGGCTGGCGTAAGTTTCAAACTTCACCTCTTTCGCCGGGTCAAATTTGTCTATCGCGTCAATCAAACCAAAGATTCCATAGCTTACCAAGTCTTCATATTCCACATGATAACCAAGATACATGCTCAGCCGCCCGGCGACCAGCTTGACCAAAGGCGCATACTCCAAGATAAGCTTCTCTCTGAGTTCCGGTGTCCTCTGTCTGGTATATTCTTCCCAAAGCTTCTTCCTGCCAATTTCCTTCATGGCGCCTCCAACCGTTTCTCATGGAAACAGAGAAACCTTTTCCTACCGCTGACCTACTCATTCCCGCTCATCCGTCCGCGCAGCTTCTTCTTCCTGCGCCAGGCCGTTTTCTTCCGGCTGCTCCTCCTGCTTGGGTTCATTCTGTCTGTCAAAATAATCCAGAAACCATTTCAGGACAGTTCCCAGAAAATAAAAAACAAGCATCACCAGCAAAAGCGCGATCAGTTTATCCAGAACGGAATCCCTTTTCAGGAAAGTAACCACGCAGGTAAATGCTCCGGCTGCCAGCATAAGAAGCAGCGGCATCGTCTTTCTGCTCATAAACCTCCCATTAAATGACGGTTTCGGATTTCCCTACGGCACGGATATGGAACCCCCCCGTTTCCGGAAAAAATGTAACCGTTCTTCCATAATTCAGTCCGGTATCTTCCGCCAGTATCTTAATGTTCATCTGCTTCAGGATCTGCTTGGTCGCCGCCACGTTGCGCCCTCCCACCTGTACGGCGTCCGTCTTGCTCTGGAGAGCAAACATCCTGGCGCCCCCCGCGATCTTGGCTACCATACGCGAACGGGAGGCTCCCAGTTTCTCCATCTGCCGCACCAGCTCCGCAATCCCGGTATCGGCATATTTCGCGATATTCTGCTGACTGTTGCGCATAGAGGTACTATCGGGCAACATAATGTGCGCCAGGCCGCCGATCTTCGTGACCGGATCTCTGATGGCGATCCCTACACAGGAACCAAGCCCCAAAGTCGTCACCCCGTTCGGGCTGACACAGGTCTTCAAGTCCGCCATTCCTACTTTGATTATCTCACTCATCCCTGTTTCCTTCTTCGCATGTGCCGCCGGTTATATCTCCACTCCCAATGAACCCAGGATCTTGGCGTAGGACTCCAGATCCGGAATCAAAATAAAATATCCGTCGATTGCCACCTCATCATAGAACTGAGACTGTATCAGCAGGATCTTATCGCCATAGATACCGAACTGTATCGCCGGGACGCTCAGGATAGCTCCCGCCATATCCACCGTCAGGCAAGGCGGAGACGGATAAATCATCAGCTGCGTCATCATGGAAAGGGAATTGAGGTAGGCTCCTGTGATAATATTCCCGACTTCCTGCATGGCGGACAGCTCCATTTCGTCAAAGTCCTCTCCCGGAGAAGCCATGCCCATCATCACCTTGTTCACCAGGTGTTTGGCGGAGGCTTTTTCCACCAAGAACATCATGCTTCCGGTAATATCCCCCTCCACCGCCAGGTAGACGCCCACCATGATCTGTTCCTCGCCGCCCATCAGGGTGCCTACTTCCTGAAACTCCAGCAGCCGCACCTGCGGAACCGTCATATCGATCTTACAGGACAGCATCTGCGCAAGAGCCGTCATGGCGTTTCCCGCCCCTATGTTGCCAAGCTCTTTTAAGATGTCAAAATGATCACTCGTTACACTCTCCAACGTAAACTCACCCATGAAAGCAATCTCCTCTACCTCATCATTTACCGTTTCCTGATCCACAGCTTATCTTCCCGTCCGTTCCCGCCGCTGTCGCTCCGATTTTATTCAATCGCCAGCGAGTTCAGATCCAGAAGCGAGATCAGCCCTCTTTCATATTTCCCGATCCCGTTGATAAAGTTCTGTCTTTCCTCCTTGGAGTCATAGGACACTTTTTCAATTTGATCCACCGACAGCGTGACCACTTCTTTCACCGCGTCCACGATAATCCCCACGCTGCCCTGCTGCTCGATCTTGATGATGATGATCCTCGTGTTCTCGGTGATCTGATCCTCCGGCAGCAGCATCCTGAGCCGGATGCTCATGACGGGAATGATTTCCCCACGCAGGTTGATGACCCCTTTCAAGTAGGAAGACACTTTAGGCACCCTGGTGATGTTCGGCATCTTGACGATGTTCTCGATATTCCTGATGTCGATCCCGTACTGTTCGTCGCCAAGCTGGATCACGATATACTGGATCAGCTCGGTACGGTCTTCTTTTTCCATATAAACATTCGTGCTTGCCTGCTCCATATCCTCTGTTCCTCCCTCCTTAAATTAACGCGTTGGCATCCAGGATCAAAGCGACTTCGCCGTCGCCTAGAATGGTGGCACCGCTGATGTATTTGCATTGCCGGATATACCTGCCTAGGGATTTGATGACGATTTCCTGCTGGCCCATCAGCTCGTTCACCACAATGCCCACCAGCTTGTCGCCTTTCTTGACGATGACGACGATCATGTTCCCGCCCTTGTCGCCCTCGGCCTCGATGTCCAGTACTTCCGACAGGCGGATCAGAGGAATGACCGTTCCGCGCAGATGGATGACTTCCTTGTTCTGCACCAGCTTGATTTCCTTGGGCGCAATGTCTTCGATGGTCTGGATGGAGCCTAGGGAAATCGCGTATTTTTCCTTCCCTACCACGACCATGAGAGCCTGAATGATGGCTAAGGTCAGAGGCAGGCGGATGATCCAGGTGCTTCCCTCGCCCAGCTTCGACTTCACCTCGATCTCGCCGCTCAGGGCCTCGATCTTGGATCTTACCACGTCCAGCCCGACGCCCCTGCCGGATACGTCCGTCACTACCTTAGAGGTGGAGAAGCTTGGAAGGAAAAGCAGGTCTATGATTTCTTTTTCGCTCATGTTCATTGCCTGTTCCGGGGTGATGGTTCCCTTTTCCAGCGCTTTGGCTTTGACTGCTTCGATGTCGATACCGTTTCCGTCGTCCCGGACTTCAATGACGACGTTGTTCCCGTCCTGATAAGCGTTCAAGAAAATCGAGCCTACTTCCGGTTTGCCCCTCTGGGCGCGGATCTCCGCCGATTCCAGCCCATGATCAGCCGAATTACGCAGAAGGTGCATGAGCGGGTCGCCTATTTCGTCTACCACGGTACGATCCAGCTCCGTTTCCTCACCGGACATATACAGTTCCATCTTCTTATGCAGGGTCTTGGACAGATCGCGGAGCATTCTGGGGAATTTGTTCACCACGCTCTCGATCGGCACCATCCGCACTTTCATGACGGACTCGTGCAGGTTCGTGGTGACGCTTTCCAGATACTCAATCTGCTCGTTGACTTCACTGCTTGCGTTCTGCTCTTTGTTGGAAGCGGCAATCAGCGAGTTCTTGGCGATGATCAGTTCGCTGACCAGATTCATCAGCACGTCCAGTTTCTCGATGTCCACACGGACAGTGCGGTTCACGACCGGTTTCGAGGAGCCTGACTTCTTCTCCGAAGCCTTGCCGCTGTAAGAAGCCGCTTTGCCGTCCGCCTGTGCTTTTTCCGCAGCCGAAGAGACGGGATGTTCTTCCACACGGCCTTCTCCATGGAGGGTTCTGTCTCCATGGACGTCTTTCCCTCCATGGATGTCTTTCCCTCCATGGATGTCTCCATCTCCATGGGCGACTTCGGCATGGCTGCTTTCTTCTTCCGCCTCGTCCTCCAGGTCATAGCTCACGTCTTCCAGGTTCAGTTCCTTACCGACGACCGTTTCAATCTCCGACACGTTCTGTGCCGCTTTGACCAGGATTTCCACCGTCCCGTCACTCAATACGATCACCCGGAAATCGCGGTCGAATTTCTCATCCTCAATATCCTGGGCGCTGGGCTTGGATACGATAATCTCGCCGTTTTCCTCGATTGCCTTGAAGACCAGGAACGCTCTTGCGGCTTTCAGGATACAGGTGTCCTGGATCTTGACGCTGATACCGAAAATCCTTTTCCCTTGCTTCTGCGCTTCCTTAAGCACCCGGATCTGATATTCGTCCAGTACGATCTCTTTCCAGTCGGCGGCTTCCTCCGCAGCTTCGGAAACGGTTGCTTCCTCCCCGCCTGTGGGTTCGTCCTCCGCTCCGTTCAGGATGTCGTTCAGCTGCCTGATCAGCGGCTCGTTGTCGTTGGTCCCCTCATCTGCGCCTGTCTGAATATTTTCAGTATATTCTTCCAGCGCGTCCAGGCACTGGAACAGAATATCCACCATCTTGGGCTTGACTCTGATCGTGCCGTTACGCACTTCCGAAAACACGTTCTCCATGTCATGAGTCAAAGCCTGCATCCGCTTATATCCCATGGTTCCCGCCATCCCTTTCAGGGAATGGGCGGCGCGGAAGATCTCGTTGATGGTGTCCATGTTTTCCGAGTCCGCTTCCAGCGCCAGAATCTGAGTGTTCAGGTTCTGCAGATGTTCTTTTGTTTCGTCCAGAAAAATCTCTAGGTATTGGTTAAGATCCATTTTGTGTTACCCCCACGTATGAAATGATTTCCTGCGCAATCTGCTCCAGTGGCACCACCTGATCCGAAAGCCCGCTTTCCACGATGCTCTTTGGCATTCCGTATACGATACAGGTTTCTTGGTTCTGTGCAATGACATGGACTTTTTTACTGACTTCCAGATTCCGGATTCCTACGGTTCCGTCCATCCCCATCCCGGTCATGACGACACAGAGGATTTCATCGAACCGGCTTTTCGCAAGGGATTCGTACATATAGTTGGCACAGGGCTTCACCCCTTCCCGGTATGGTTCGTCCGAATAACGGATGGTGTACCTGCCCGCCGCAGACGTGCCGACCTGCATATGCTTCCCGCCCATCGCCAGATAGACCACGCCGTTTCGCAGCTCGTCGCCCTCCGCCGCTTCCTTTACCGCGATGGGGCTGATGGCGTTGAGCCGTTCCGCTAAGGAGGTGGTAAACCCTTTCGGCATATGCTGTACGACCAGCACCGGAGCGTTCAGCTCCGCCGGAAGCCTGGGAACCACCGCCTGCAAGGCTCTGGGACCTCCCGTGGAACTGGCAATCGCTACCAGCCTTTTGCCTACAGGTAAACTGCCAGGCTGTCCTGCCGCCGATCCTCCCACAGGCGCCCAGCCTCTGGAGGATCCCATGACGGAACCGCCAGACAGTCCGCCCCCGGGTTTCATGATGTCCGCGATCTTGTCCGTGAACTCTTTGGTACGCAGGAATCTCTCCCGGAACTCGGCTGAGGGCGGACGGCTGTTGGAGATGACATCCAGAAGCGTCGTCAGCTCCTTCCGGAAATGGTCGGTCCTGCACTGCACGGCGACGGTAGGCTTATGGATAAAGTCAATGGCCCCAAGATCCAGCGCGTCCAGGGTGGTCTTTGCCCCTTCTTTGGTGTCGGTGCTTGCCATCAGCACCTTCGCCGGGATCTTGTATCTGCGAAGCTCCTGCAGAAGCTCCAGCCCTCCCATCTTAGGCATGTTCACGTCCAGCACCACGGCATCATAAGTCTTCCTGGTCAGAAGATCCAGCGCCTCCAGTCCGTTCCTTGCAATGTCCGCCACTTGGAATCTTTGGTCTTGGTTGATTATATCACAGAGTACGCTTCTCATGAGTGCAGAGTCATCAACAACCAGAATTTTTTTTGCCACGTTCTTTCTTCTCCCTCACTGTCCCGAATACCGGCGCGGCATCTATGTATGCCGTACCACATGCCGCGCCGTCACTTTTTCCACGATTGGTGACTCCTGTTTCTCCTTTCGAGTTCAAACAGATCTTTGACCAGTTCCTTTCTGGTACTGTCGTCTAGATCCACGAATCTCACCCGATGCTCGAACAGATCCTTCTTGTCTTCGATTTCCCGTACTTCCAGCACCTCCCCTGCCAGCTCGTACCGGTGGACGTCCTCTTCCCCCAGCCGGAGGGAATAGCCGCAGTAGATACAGCTTCCCTCGTCATAGCTTTTGGAAGTGACGAAACGCAGGCCTCCGCCGCTGATGTCCGCGATCACGCCCGGCTCCAAGTCCCCCTTCACGGGCCGCGCCCCCAGCGCCGTCCTCTCTTCCTCGGAAAGCACCTTAGAAACCATATCCAGGGTACAGCCGAACCGGTAATATTCCCGGCGCTGCTGTTTGCGCAGACTGCCGGTCAGTTCCACCAGCATGAAGTAGCTGCCGTTTTCTTTGTAGACCCTTTTTACTTTCGCCAGGCACTGGAACGGGCTGACGCTGGCCAAAAAGACCAGGTTCAGCCTGGTACCGACCGGAGGGATCAGATACTTCGAGCCGACCATGGGCAGCTCAAGCGACACCTCCTCTTCCGTCAGAATGCCGTACACTGCGCTCTTATACGTCTTCGTTCTCTGGTGCTGCCGACCCTCCGGCGCCTGGTGGTCGATAGACAGTTCCACCTTATCCCCGGGCCTTATGAATTTTGAAATCATGACTGCCACTCACCCCTCCCAAAAACCGTGGGAAGAAAGCTCCCGAAGCTTTCTTTGATCCGAAACTACCGTTCAGATTGTGAAGGTCATGGCTTTTCACAATCTTCTTGTTTACCTCTTTCCCGAAATAATATGTGAAAAGAAGGACGCCATCCCTCTCCTGGGCTGTCTTTCCGCTTCTTCTCTGTGCATGAGTCTCGCGGCGATCCGTTCATAAGCCTGACTGGACTTCGCGCCGGGATTCTCCATCGACACCGGCAGCTGCTGCATGACGGCTTTGGAAAGCTGAACGTCCTGCGGTACATAGCCCAGGTAATAGAGGTTCATCTTCAGGTATCTCGCCGCCACCGTGTTCAGCTTCTTGAACAGCACCTGTCCATCCTCCGCCCTCCCGACACGGTTCGCGATCATCTTGACTTTCGTGACGTCCTCCCGGTAGCGCGGATGGCGGTACAGCGCCTTCAGCAAGGAATAGGAGTCCGTGATGGACGTAGGTTCCGGCGTCGTCACCAGAAGGACTTCGCCGCTCGCCACCAGAAATTCCAGTACCGCGTCGGAAATCCCGGCTCCCGTATCCACGATGATGATGTCCGCGATCACGTCCAGTTCCGCCAGATTCTGCACGATGTAGGTCAGGTAGTCGCGCCCTAGGTTCGCCATCCCGGCAATGCCGGAGCCGCCGGAAATAAAGCCCACCGACATCGGGCCCCAGGTGATGATGTCCCGGATTTCCTTGCCTTTGTAGATCATATCATATAAATTATATTTCGGTATTGTGCCAAACATGATCTCCACGTTGGCCAGACCAAAATCAGCGTCCAGGATGATGACTTTCTGGTTCATCTTCCGGAACTGTATGGCAAGGTTGACTGCCGTATTCGATTTCCCCACCCCGCCCTTACCACTGGTTACTGTAATGACACGGGCTAAGGGCCGTACCACGTTGCTTGCTTTTATGATACGTAACTGTTCTGCCTGGTCCATACTGTTTCTCCTATCGGTTTTTCAAACACAACTGCGGCTTTTTGCAGTTCCTGTTTTTTGTAGTTTCCGCATTTTTTCACACCTTTCACGGTTTCCCGCCTAGCAGCTGTTTGACGATCTTCTGAGGGTTAAAAGGCTCAATATCTTCCGGAACGTTCTGACCTTTTGTAATGTAGGAAATGGGCGCTTCCGTATGCAGCCTGACATTCAGAAGGTTCCCTACATAGTCCGTCTCATCCAGTTTGGTGAAAATCAGCTGAAAGTCCGTCATTTTTTTATAATTGTCGGCAATCCGCAGCAGATCCCGCAGCTTCGTAGTGGCGCTCAATATCAGGAACACCTGTCTTTCCGCCAGTTCCTGCACGCACCGGAGGAAGCTCTTCATCTTCTCGAGCTGTTCCTCGTTCTGATGGGAATGTCCGGCGGTGTCTACAAAAATATAGTCAAAGCTCTTAAAATCCCTGATGGCCGCCTGCAGCTCTTCCTCGGTATAGATCACGCGGAAAGGCGCCTCCAGTATGTTCGCGTAAGTACGCAGCTGTTCCGCCGCCGCAATGCGGTAAGTATCGGCGGTGACGAGCGCCACCTTCTTCCTTTCCTCCACCGTCAGACGGCTGGAGAGCTTCGCGATGGTCGTCGTCTTCCCCACTCCGGTCGGCCCTATGAAGATCAGTACCTTAGGGCCTGACTGAGGCGGCAGGATACAGGTCGTCTTCCCGAATTTCAGGATGAGCTTCTGGTAGGTATTCGCCAGGGTGTAGTCAAACGGCATATTCGGCTTATTTAACTTATCAATGTCCTCCATGATCTGGTTGGCGTATTTTTCATCCACTTCGTTGCCGATCATCGTATTGTAAAGCAGTTTCATGAACTTCACGGATTCCGACTCTTTTTCCGGCTTCTTCCCTTCCTCGCTCCCCGCCCTGGGGGTTTCCGCCCGGGCGGCCGCTGCATTCTCCGCTCTAGGCTGCGCGGCCTCGCTCTCCGCTTTCTGGAACTGGCTGACCAGCAGATTCTGCAGACTGTCCAGCTTTTCTTCGATATTGCCGGAAACGGCGCTCTCTTTCAGCGCGGGAATCGTCTTCCGTACAGGCTCCGGCGGTGTTTCCCGCCTAGGCGGCGCCGTCCGCTCGTTTTCGTCTTCTATGGCGGCTGTCACCTCCGTCAGCCGGGAACGCAGCGCCGCAAACATGCCCTTCCGCATGACATTTCTCGTATTCAGCACGACTACGCCGGCGCCCAGTTCTTTTTTTGCGGCTGCCAAAGCTTCCTCTTCTGTTTTTCCCGTGTATTTTTTAATCGTCATCTATGCCGTCACCATCCCTACCGATTGCAATTCCACGTTAGACTCAATCTCGCTGTAAGACACCACCACTAAATCTCTGAAATAATCCTCTGTCAGTTTCTTAAAGTACATCCGGACAATAGGCGAGGTGATCACGATGGGGTTTTTCCCAAGGTTTTCTAATTTCCGCACCTCGTTCCCTACCGACGCCATGATGGATTTCGTCCGGGCGGGGTCTAAGTTCAGATAAGCCCCCGCTTCCGCCTGTTTCACGCTCCCCATGATCTCCTGCTCCACCTTGGGATCCAAGGTCACGACGCTGGTCGTCTCATGGGCGGGAAAATATTTGGAGGAAATCGCCCTTTTCAGGTTCTGCCGGACATACTCCGTCAGGATGTCCGTATCCCTTGTGGACGGCGCGTAGTCCGCCAGAGTTTCCAGGATGGACAGCAGGTCGCGGACGGAAATCCCCTCTTTGAGCAGGTTCTGCAGCACCTTCTGGATCTCCCCAAGCCCCAGAAGCTTCGGCGTAAGCTCTTCCACCAGAGACGGGCTGCTTTCTTTCACGTTCTGGATCAGGTTCTGTACGTCCTGTCTGGTCAGCAGTTCCGCGATATGCTGACGGATGACCTCCGTCAGGTGGGTGGCGATGATGGACGGGGGATCCACTACCGTATAGCCCAGGGTCTCCGCCCTTTCCCTCTGGCTCTCGGTGATCCAGATGGCGGGCAGATGGAAGGACGGCTCAAAGGTCGGGATCCCTGTGACCTCTTCCTCCACATAGCCGGGATTCATCGCCATATAATGGTCGAACAGGATTTCCCCCTCGCTGACCTGGATCCCTTTGATCTTTATAATATACTGGTTCGGATTTAATTGTATGTTATCGCGCAGACGAATAATCGGTACCACCGTGCCAAGTTCCAGGGCGATCTGACGCCGGATCATGACTACCCGGTCAAGCAGGTCTCCGCCTTGGTTCACATCCGCCAAGGGGATGATCCCGTAGCCGAATTCCAGTTCGATCGGATCTACCTGTAACAGGCTGTTCACGTTCTCCGGCTGACGGATCTCGTCCGCCGCCGCTTCCTCCTGGCCGACCTCCTGCTTGATCTGGGCAATTTCCATGGTCGCGGCGATCCTTCTGCCTACCAGGATAAATACCGTCCCCAGTCCCACGAAGAGCCAGATGCTAAGAGGGGTCACGAAACCTAACACCATCAGGATGCCGCCCACCAGATACATAGCCTTAGGCGTGGCGAAAAGCTGTCCTATCAGACCGGAGCCGAAATCGGTGTCCTTGCTTCCCTTCGTCACGAGGATACCGGTAGAAAGGGAGATCAGCAAAGAAGGGATCTGGCTGACCAGACCGTCGCCGATGGTGAGGATGGTATAGCGGTTGAGGGCTTCCGTCAGCTCCATTCCCTGCCTGGTCATGCCCATCACGATACCGCCCACGATGTTTACCACGGTGATGATCAGCCCGGCAATGGCGTCTCCTTTTACGTATTTCACGGCGCCGTCCATAGCGCCGAAGAAACTGGATTCCTCCTGTATCTTGTCGCGTCTCCGTTTGGCCTCCGCGTCGTCGATCGCTCCGGTATTGAGGTCGGCGTCGATTGCCATCTGTTTGCCGGGCATGGCGTCCAAGGTAAAACGGGCGGTCACTTCCGCCACCCTTTCAGACCCTTTGTTGATGACCATGAACTGAATCAGGATCAGCAGGATGAAGACGATGACGCCGATCACCAGGTCGCCGCCGCCTACGAAGTTGCCGAAGGTCTCCACGACGTTCCCCGGCTCTCCGGTCCCCAGGATCAGCTTCGTGCTGGAGGCGTTAAGCCCGATCCGGAAAATCGTGGTAAACAGGAGCATAGTCGGAAAGTAGGACATATCCATGACTTCTTTGATGAACATGGTGCCGAACAGGATCGTAAAGGCGATGGAGATATTGAAAGCCAGCAGCACATCCAGAAGAATGGACGGCATTGTGACAATGAACATCAGGAACGCCACCACGATATAAATGGCAACCACCGCATCCAGTCTTTTCAGCTTCATACCCCGCTCCTTTCCCCGAAGATCCGACAGCCAAGTCTTGCCTAGGCCTTTCAGGAACCTTTCCTTCCGTCAAAGCTTTTACCAGCGGCCAGCCCGCAGCCATGATGTTCCGGCGCGGGATGGATGAGCCTGTTTATACTTTTCCTTGGAGGTGGTACACATACGCCAGCACCTCCGCCACCGCCTGGTACAGCTCCGGCGGAACCGCCTGCCCTACCTCCACATTGGTATACAGCATCCGCGCCAGCGGCTTGTTCTCCACGATTTCAATCTTATGCTCCTTGGCGATCTCCTTGATACGGGCCGCCAGATAATCCTCGCCCTTGGCAATGACCGTCGGCGCTTCGGATTTTTCCGGCTCATACCGGATCGCCACCGCGAAATGCGTCGGGTTGGTGATCACGACGTCCGCCTGAGGCAGGTTCTGCATCATGCGCCGCTGGGAAGCCTCGCGCATTTTCCCCCGGATCTTCCCTTTGACCTTGGGATCGCCCTCCGACTGCTTGTACTCGTCCTTGACTTCCTGCTTGGTCATCCGCATATCCTTGGCGAATTTCCGCGACTGATAGATCCGGTCCGCCACCGCGATCACCATGTACACCAGGGAAATCCGGATCCCCAGATCCGTCACCGTCTGCCCCATGAGGGAAATCGCCTGCATCAGAGGAATGTCGAACAGGAGATAAAGCAGGCCTGATTTATCCCGCAGGTATCCGTAGCAGATCCACAGGATCAGTCCGATTTTCGCGACGGACTTCACCAGCTCCACGATGGCGTTCATGGAAAACAGCCTCTTGAAGCCGGAAACCGGGCTGAAACGGCTCAGCTTAGGCTTGAGCGGTTCCAGCGTAGGCTTCCACTTCACCTGCGCCAGATCGCTTAGAAAAGCGACCGTGAACGTGACGGCAAAGACCAGGCCTACGACCAGGAGAACCTGCAGCACCATCTGCCGGAAAATCACCTCTATATCCCTCTCCGGCAGATTGCCGTTCCAGAAAGTGACGACTGACGGGATCTGGAGATAGAACTTGGGGAAAACCCCTAACAGCTGTTCTCCCATGACCCCTACCCAGAACCGCAGGACGAGAAACAGGGTCAGAAGCCCCAGTCCGTTCGCAATCTCCCTGCTCTTTGCCACCTGGCCTTTGTCGCGGGCATCCGAAAGCTTCTTGGAAGTAGCCTCCTCGGTCTTTTCTCCGCCCGGCCCGTCCTGCGCAAAGAACTGCAAATCCAGCCTGGGTACCGCGTGCCTTCCGCTCATAGCGCGCTCCTGCGCCGCCTCTCCGCAGAAACGACAAATCCTTTCTTCCGTCACCGCAGCCCCTCCACAAACGATACCATCAGCTTCTTCATCTGCAAGAATACGAAGTCCGCCGCGCTGGGCAGCATTCCCGTCGTCAGGAACAGCACCCCTATGCCTACTAGGATCTTCAGCTGGATACCGATCACGAACATATTCATCTGCGGGGATACTTTCGCCAAAATACCCAGAACCGCGTTCAGGAGCATACTCACGCAGAAAACCGGCAGGCAGATCCGGAACCCGATGACGAGATACTCCCCGAGGAACGTCACCAAGGACTGGAGAAGAGCCTCCACACGAAAGACCGCCCCGTTCACCGGGATCAGGACAAAAGAGTCCGCCAGCGCCCCCAGGAGATAACGGTACATCCCCGTGCCGATCAGGAGCAGCATCAGCACATACTGATAAATGGCCCCGGTAATGCTGGTACTCTGGTTCGTCGCCGGATCCATCAAAGTAACCATGGACAGTCCGGTTTCCATGTCCGCGATAGACCCGGCAAAGTTCACGATAGAGGTACACACCGTCGCGCCGAGACCGATCAGTAAGCCTGTCGCGGCTTCCCGTATGACGATCCCGGCATAGCCGACGACCGTCTGGTACTCCGCTCCCGACGCGGGGGTGAGGGAAGAGTATAGCAGCACGGAAGTAAAAAAGCTGATCCCGATCCGAATCCTCGCCGGGGTATTGCCCAGGCTGAAAAACGGGGCAATAAAAACAAAACAGGACACACGGGTAAAGATCAGCAGAAAATATTCTAAATCAGCGGTCGCAAAAGCATACTGTACCATGGGCTATCTACCAGTCCACGTATCTGCTGAAATTGCTCCAGAGTTCCACCGTATACTCCACCATGGCGTTCATCATCCATCTCCCGAACAAGACGATGGAGAGGAACACGCAGACAATCTTGGGTACAAATGCCAGCGTCTGTTCCTGAATGGAGGTCACTGTCTGGAAGATACTGACCGCCAGGCCGATGACAAGCGACACCGCAAGTACCGGCAGAGCCGTCTTGATAATCAGGTACAACGCGCTGTTGGTAATCTCCGCAACCAAAGCGCCCATTTCCGCCGTCATGTCCTTCCTCCTTCCCGCCGTGTTCCCCGGAAGAACGCTCACGGCGTGTTTGGGTTACTATCTATTTCCATCCAGCGCGTCTCTCCTCGCTTCCGGCAGACCTCATCCGCTTCCATACCGGCACTTCCGCCCCTTGCTTCCGGCGGGCCTGCTACCGGTACATCTTCACCACGCTTCCGATGATCAGGCCCCAGCCGTCCGCCAGGACGAACAGCAGGATCTTAAAGGGCATGGATATGGTCGTAGGCGGCAGCATCATCATGCCCATACTCATCAGGGTAGAAGCGACTACCATGTCAATCACGATAAAAGGAATATAAATCATAAAGCCGATAAAAAACGCGATCCGCAGTTCGCTGACCATAAAACTGGGAATCAATACGGAAATCGGAACGGACTCCGGATCGCCCACATCCCATTCCTGCCCCGCGATTTCCATGAACAGCCCCACATCCTTCGCCTGGGTGTGTCTGGACATAAATTCCCGCATTGGCGTGATCGCCCTGTCCAAGGCTTCCTCCTGGTCGATCTCTCCCGCGTCGAAAGGAACATAGGCTTCCTCATATACCTGCTCCACGGTCGGCGACATGATGAAGAACGTCAGGATCAGCGCCAGGCCGATCAGCACCTGATTGGGCGGCGCGGTCTGCGTGTTCAGGGCGGCTCTGGTAAAATGCAGGACGATGATGATCCTGGTAAAAGAAGTCATCATCATGATCAGCGTCGGCGCCAGCGCCATCAGCGTCAGCGTCAGCAGAATCTTGAGGGAGCTGTTCAGTTCCCCGTTTCCGTTCAGGTAAGTCACCGTCAGCTCATTGGCAAGGTTCAGCCCGGAAGCGACATCCGTTCCCTCCGGCGGCACGGGGGCGGTCGCGCCCGGCGTTCCCGGCGTACTCGGCGCGGGCGGGGTTACCGGTTCGGCGGCGTACACAGAAAGCGAAACACCCATACACAATATGCCTACCGAAACCAGCAGGCATACCCAAATCGCAATCTGTTGTCCGGATAACAATCTTTTCTTCATCGTTGCTCCCGTTTCTTAAGTGCCTTATCCAGAAAATTCCGGAATGAAGAACCAGTCATCTGCGTGTGTCCGTCGGACAGCTGTTCTTTGGGAACCTCGCATAATATGGCAACCGAATCTTTTCCGATCCCAACAGCGATATAAGTTTCTCCGATCCTCAGGATCTGGACATACTTATTATTTGCAATTCGGGTTGTTTCTATCACTTCCACATTGTGACTGCTGTTCTGCTGTTTCTGATAGCTGGCGATCCACTTCGTCGTAAAGGCCGTCACGCCCAGCACTAAAAAAAACACCGCCAGCAGCGCCAGCCCCTCCGCCAGGCCGCCCAAGGTACCCGTCGCCGACAGCAGCATCAGCCCACGACCTTCCTCACCGCTTCCAGTACCCGGTCCGGCTGGAACGGCTTCACGATGAAATCCTTTGCCCCCGACTGTATGGACTCGATCACCATGGCCTGCTGGCCCATCGCGGAACACATGATAACCTTTGCGGCCTTATTGGAACTCATGATGGCTTTCAGGGCATCCAGACCGTTCATCTCCGGCATGGTGATGTCCATCAGTACCAGATCCGGCGACAGCTCCTTGTATTTGTCAATCGCTATCGCGCCGTTCGCTGCTTCTCCCACCACGTTATATCCGTTTTTCGTCAGGACGTCTTTGATCATCATCCTCATAAAAGCAGCATCATCACAGATCAAAATATTTTTTGCCATTTTTCCCTCCATCTGCCAGCTACCGTGGCATCCCTTTCATGCTCTATTTAATGATTTCTGTTACTCGAACGCCAAAACTTTCTTCAATGACCACTACTTCACCTTTCGCCACGAATTTGCCGTTCACCAGCACATCAATAGGTTCTCCGGCAATCCGGTTCAGTTCGATGATCGTTCCGGGCGAAAACTCTAAAATATCGGAAATGGATTTGGTGGTACGCCCTAACTCCACCGTCACTTCCAAGGGCACATCCCGGATCAGCCCGATGTTTTCCTGTCCGGGGATCGCATGGTAGTCGCTGGAAAAATTCTGGAACTGCGCGGGCTGTATGTTCACATTCGCCGACTGGAAATTCATTGCGGGATTCCACGCCGCAGCGCCTCCCATGGCGTTCCCCATCGGATTCATCCCCATCGGATTCATCCCCATCTGGTTCATCCCCGCCGGATCCATCCCCATCTGGTTCATCCCCATGGCATTCCCCATCGGGCCTCCGGCCTGGCCCGCTCCGCCCGGGCTTCCCGTACCCGCCGTCTCCTGCGAAGACGCCGCGATGCCTCCCATCTGGACGCTAATAAAAGTGTCCACTATTTTACGGGAAAAGTCAAGAGGATATAATTGCATAATGGAACTATTTATCAGATCCCCTATGGTCATATTGAAAGTAATCCGGACAAAAGACGATCCCAGGAACGGCTCCACATCCTCGGCGTGAATATGCTGCATTTCGTCATAGCCCAGATGTTTGACGGTGGGCGGGCTGATGTCGATCTTCATCCCCAGCATGGTGGAAAGGGAAGTCGCCGCCGCCCCCATCATCTGGTTCATGGCTTCGGCGATGGCGCTCATCTGCAGCTCCCCCAGTTCACCGCCGATGTTCGTGCCGTCGCCGCCCATCATCAGATCGGTAATGATCTTCACGTCGTCTTCTTTGAGTACCAGGAGATTGCTTCCGTCCAGCCCCTGCGTATATTTGATCTGGATCAGCACACAGGGCTTCGCATACTCGCTGAGCAGGTCATCCCAGTTCGACATGGAAACCTGGGGGGTCGTAATGTCCACCACCTGGTTGACCAGGGCATACAGATTGGTCGCCGAAGAACCCATGCTGATATTGGCCACCTCGCCGATGGCGTCTTTCTCCATATCGGTAAGCAGCAATTCCCCGCCTGATGATATGCCTGGTCCGGAGCCGTCCGTTCCTCCCCCTGCGGAGAGATCCATCCCGCTTAGTAAAGCATTGATTTCATCCTGGGATAACATTCCGTCCACGGTTCATTCCCCCTCTCTGATTACCGATGTAATCCTGACTGCGTAAGCGTCCTGGCTGGCTCCGGGCAACGCCGTAAACTTCTTGATATTGCCCACGTATACATTCATGTCTTCATCCACCTTTGCGTTGAGCCGGATACAGTCTCCTACCTGAAGATTCATAAAATCGGCCACGGTTATGGAGCTTTTTCCCAGTATCGCTTTCACGGGAACACTCACCTTACGGATCAGGGATTCCACATACATTTCATAATTCTCGCCATGTTTCTCCTGTACGGTGGAAAACCAGTATTTTGTATTCAGTCTATCCATAATATCTTCCAATGTCAAGAACGGAAGACAGATATTCATCATTCCCTCCACGTCGCCGATCTTGACGTTCAGCGTGACAAGGGCAATCATGTCGTTCGGCGCGATGACCTGGGCAAACTGGGGATTGGTTTCCACCCTTCTCAGGAATGGGGAAAGATCCGCTATGTTTTTCCAAGGGTCACGCAGAAGCTGTGTAAAAAGCGTCATCATCTTCTGGATGATCGTCAGTTCGATTTCTGAAAAATCCCGGCTTCTCTCCAGAGGACTCCCCGCTCCGCCCAGCATCCGGTCAATGATCGTAAAGCCTATGCTGGTCGCCAGCTCGATGAGGATGGTTCCCTGAAGCGGAGAAAAATCAATGATTCCCAAGACAACAGGGGTGGACAGGGCATTGGTGAACTCACTGAAGACCACCGTCTCGGAGCTGACCACCGATACCTGTACGTTTTTGCGCAGATAGACCGGAAGGTTCGTAGAAACCAGGCGGCTATAATGTTCAAAGATGATTTCCAGAGTCCTTAAATGCTCTTTCGAGAATTTCGTAGGCCGGTTGAAGTCATAGTCCCTGACCTGTTTCTCATCGGTGTCCGGTGTCTGGAAATCCTCCGAATCCCCGGAAGACAACGCGGCAAGCAGGCTGTCGATCTCGTTCTGTGACAGAACATCTCCCATTCCAAACCACCTCCTTCGTCTGTGCGCCCGTCGCTCCGGCCGCCCCTAAGGCTAAGCCCAGGTTTCTCCCAAGGCTAATCCGGTCAGGAGAACTTCACTTCGCTGATCGCCACTTTGAAGACCACGTCCGACTGCAGAAGCTGCTGAATGGAACTCAGAATCTCCGCCTTCAGTCCCTCGATATTCTCTTTGCATTCTTCCAAGGTATGCGCCGTGACCACCGAATTGATCCTGTCCGTAATCATGTTCTCTTTCTTGGCAAGCTCCGTTTCATTATAGGTCTTGTAATCCTCGTGCTTGCTGTTGAGCATGAACGCGATGTTGAATAAGATGTAGTGGTCTTTGCCGTCCGTACTCCGTAAGGGGATGGTCATCGCTCCGCCGATCGCGTATTCCGCGATATCCTCGAGAGGAACATCCCCCGTGCCGGCTGTCTCCAAAGGACCCGTCAGCTCCAGGTTCAGGGCGGCTGAAATATCGTTCACCAACGCTGCCGTCTTGCCGTTGGTTCCGACCACGCTGACGACCATGATACTGGTCAGCACGATGTTCACGATCAGCAGCCCTAGGATCAGCACCGTCAATAGATTCTTCTTCATAGTTATGACCACCCCTTCCGATTCGTCGCAATTTTGACACCATTCATCCTGCGGATGCAATTCATCCTGCGGATGAATGATAGATCCGTATCTCCACCCGCCTGTTCCTGGCCCTGCCCGCTTCCGTGGCATTGTCCGCGATCGGGATATATTCTCCCCGCCCCGAATGCTTGATATTCGCCGGCTGCAGAGAAGTGTGTGCTGCCAGATAGTCAAAGATGGAAAGCGCCCTGGCGCTGCTTAACTCATTGTTGTTGGCGTATCTTCCGCCGCTCATCGGCACGTTGTCGGTATGCCCTTCCACTTCGACGGTCCCTTTCGCGTATTTTTCCAGAAGGACGCCCACCTTATCCAAGACCGGGAGCGCGTCTTTACGGATCTGCGCGCTGCCGGAATCGAACAGCAGCGCCCCGCGCAGGGAAAGCTGGACATACTGGGCTGTGACCGTCACCTCCACCTGATCCCCCATGACGCTCTCCGCCAGGGCTTCCTCCACTTTTTCCGCCGTCTCCTCATTCTCCTGAAGGCTGCGTTTCTGGAGTTCCTCCAGGGCTTCCTGGAGTTCCTCCCGGCTGCCCTGTCCTTGGCCATCTTCCATATTTTGGGAATCTTGTTCCTCGGCGGCCTTCCCGGTGCTGTTGATGTATTCGCTGAGCTCGCTCAGCTGACTGACTCCGTTGCCGATCAGGAACCCGTCTCCGATGGCGGTGGCGCCCGCGTCAAAAATACTGATGGTAGCCTGGAGCGCCAGCGACACGGCCTGGATCTTTTCCGCGTCCACCGTAGACATGGCGAACAGCATGATGTAGAAACAGAGCAGGAGGTTCATCAGGTCGCTGAATGTCGCGAGCCACCCTTCCCCGCCCTTTACTTCCTCCTCTACCTTTTTCCTGGCCACTATTCCTCACCTCCGTCTTCCGGGCTGACCCTGTCTTTGGGCGAAAGGAAGGACTTGAGCTTTTCCTCAATGACCCTGGGATTCTCCCCCGCCTGAATGGAAAGAAGCCCCTCTATCATGATTTCCTTGACCAAGGTCTCGCCGCCGTTGTTGGCTTTGAGCTTATTGGCCACAGGCCCGGCGATCCAGTTCGCCAGGAGGGAACCGTACAAGGTGGTGATGATCGCCACCGCCATGGCCGGCCCGATGGCACTGGGATCCGACATATTGTAGAGCATGTTTACCAGGCCCACCAGGGTACCGATCATGCCCCAGGCCGGACCCATGGACGCCAAGGTCTCCCAGAACCCGATGACGGTCTTATGTCTGCCCTCGATACTGTACAGCTCCGTTTCCATGATGGCGCGTACCAGTTCCGGATCCGTTCCGTCCACAATCAGGAGAATCCCTTTTTTGAGAAAAGGTTCATCCAGTTCCCCTGACGCCTCCTCTAAGGAAAGAAGTCCTTCTTTACGGGCAATATTGGACAAATCTATGATTTTCTTGATGATTTCTCCAGTTTTCATGGACGGGGCTTTGAAAACAAGGGCCATGCTTTTGAGTCCGGCAATGAAATCCGGCAGAGACAGCGAGGCCAGCGTGGCGGCAAACGCTCCGCCGAAAGTGATGATCGCGGAAGTCACATCCCAGTAATAGTCAAGGACATTCGCCGCCCCGGCGCCGGTGATCATACCGAACACAAACATAAAGCCGCACAGAGCCAAACCGAGCAACGACGCGAGATCCATGAAATTCTACCTGCATTCTGCATTTTTTGGAATTAATCTGCAAAAATATCCTTTCTATATAATTTTACTAGATTTTTTATTTCTTGTCTACTTTCTTTTACAATTAATTTTTTCCCGGTCGTCAGCGTAATGACCGTATCGGGCGTTTCCTCCACGATCTCGAACAGGTCATGGTTCACCAGTATTTTCTTTCCGTTGATCTTCGTCACCTCTATCATCTCTGAAACCGCCCTTTCTGAATCCATATAAGCCGAGCGGTAACCAGCAGCCGCTCACACTATACAGAGGACGGAAGCCTTCGCGCTTCCGCCCCCGCACAACCTAATGTTTATGACCGCCCCGCCGTCTGAAGCCCTTAACGTTTCAGATTCGTCAGCTCTTCCAGCAGGGTATCCGAAACCGTGATGATACGGCTGTTTGCCTGGAAGCCACGCTGGGTGGTGATCATCTCCGTAAACTCCGAAGACAGATCCACGTTGCTCATTTCCAGCTGGCCGGAGTTCATCGAGCCGCCGCTGGCCGTGACATCCGTTCCCACGCCGTCGAACTCCCCGGAGTTGAGGGTAGCGGAATACAGGTTGTTCCCTGATTTTTCCAGTCCTGACGCGTTGGCAAACTCCGCCACCGCGATCTGCCCTAACAGCTTCGTCATGCCGTTGTCATAGCTTGCGTAGATCTCGCCGTTGGTCTGGATCGCCACGCCGATCATCGTCCCGAGCTGTCTCCCCGTCCCCAGTCCGTCCGGCCCGCCGCTGGTCGCGCCGATGGTGGAGGTGCCTTTGTTGTTCACATTGGAGGTTCCCGAGAAGTCAATGGTGATGTCCCCGAAATTCGCCCCGATCCCCGAAAGCCCCAAGACGGTACTCACCTGGTTGGCGGCTCCGCCAAGCCCCGTAAAGGAACCGTCCGCGTCGCTGAACGTCACCGTGGTGCCGTCGAAGAAGCGCCCCTGCGCCTCGAAGCTGACGGGGTTCGTTCCGCCTAGCAGCGGAAACTCATCCGTACCGGAGCTTACCGCCTTATTGGCTAATAGATCCGCAAAGGATACCGGCCCGCTTCCGCTGTCACAGTAAAGGTTCAGGAAATCCTGCGTCGCGCCCTCATAGCCGTGGGCTTTCGCGATGTTGTCCAGCGCCATCCCCATGGTGATTTCGTCGCCGTCTGTCCCCGTATCAGGGTCATACACCACTGCCGACAGATCGGTCTCCAGGGCGCCGTTGCTGACCATCACACTTAGATCTGCCAGAACCGTTCCGTCCGTTGCCTGCAGCTGCCTATCATCCCACTGGTACGCGGCACTGTCAAAAGTGATCTGACGCGCCTGTGCCTGCGTCCTGCCCGCCGTTCCGAACGTCGCCCCGGAGATGTCCACTTCGTTGCCGTCCGAATCCAGCAGACGGTCCAGCTCCACGCTGTACTCGCTGGGATCATCCGACTGTTTGAAGGAAAATTTCGCCGTATACCGATAGCCGAGGGAATCGTAGAAGTTCAGGTTCGCTATGCGGCCTCCGGCGCTTGCCACCTCCGCGTCGTTCCGGTCCAGGATGCCGTCTATGACGGCCTGCGTGGTGGCTTCGGGCGGATAGGTCATGTTGGCGGTATTCATGATCCGCAGGGCGGACACGTTGTCTTTCTTGATCTCCCCGGTCGCCGCGTCCACTCCCCAGCCCATGACGTTATAGCCGGTACTGGTCATCGCCAGGTTCCCCGCGCCGTCCACGTAAAAGGATCCGTCTCTGGTGAAGAAGTTCTGCCTGCCGTCGCTGACCACGAAGAACGCGCTCCCGGTAATCATCAGGTCGAAAGGATTCCCGGTAGACTGGCTCGCGCCCTGCCCGGAAATATTCATGTTGATGGCGCCGCTTTTCACGCCCAGGCCGATCTGACGGGCGTTGGTGCCGCCCGTCCCGGTGGCGGCGTTCGCGCCGCTGGCCTTCTGCGTCGTCTGGCTTAACAAGTCGCTGAACGTAATCGAACTGGATTTATATGCCACCGTATTGACGTTGGCGATGTTGTTGCCTACCACATCCATTTTTACCTGGTGCGTTTTCAGACCCGACACACCAGAATACAAAGATCTCATCATAGTCTTCTTGACCTCCTGTTTCGCACGGAAACCGACCCCTTCGCTCCAGCGTCTTGGATGGAAACGACACCGCTTGTGAGCAGCCGCTCCCAATGTGAGCTTCGCTCCCAATGTGAGCTTCGCCCCCAATGTGAGCTTCGCTCACATTGTTATCACTATGCTCCTTCCAAAGTCTGGATACTTTGTGCGTAGCACAAAGCCCCGGTGGAAAGAATGCCATTCTTTCCACCTTCCCCTTCTGTCATTCGGGGGAAGAAAGCCTCCCTGCCATAGGTCCGGCTCACGCGATGACGGCTCCGTCGATATTCGTAAAGATGTTTTCCGCTGCCTGCGCACGGTTCGTGTAGTCCATCGCCGTTACCACCGTGCGGTTGGGTACATTCACGATGAATGCCAGCCCATCCATAAGTACCAGCGAATCCCTGATTCCTTTCCCTTCCGCCCTTCTGGTTCCATCCTCCAGGCGCTCCACCTGGCCGGCTGTCAGTTCAATGTTGCGATCCGCCAGCCTTCCGGCAGCATGTTTGGAAAATTTAAGACCCTTCGCCTCCGTCTGCCGCTCTATGGTCTTCTGGTCTAAAATTTCCTGAAAAGACAGCTCCGGCACAGGCGTCTGCTGCGCCTGCGCGCCATGCCGCGGCGTGTCCTGCGTCTTTCCGGATGGAGCCAGATACCGGTCGGCGAATTGCTCCATTGAAAGAAATCCATGGTCGGAAATCTTCATCCGGTTCCTCTCCTTTCCTGCCCGCTTCGCTCCTCTGTAACCGAAACGCTTCTTTCTTTTGTCCCGGACGCGTTCGTCCGGCTCCTGTCAGGCCGTTTCCTCCGTCTGCGGCGCGTCTGTAGGTTCCTCCGGCGTCTCCGTCAACGTTTCCGGATCCTTCGCCGCTTCTTCGGCCGCAGCCCGCAGCTCTTTCAGCCTCGCGACGTAGTCCGCCAGAACCTGCGCTTTTTCCTGCGCCACAAAGGCCTTCTGGTAAGCCGTCATGCCGCTGTACGCTTTCTCCAGACGATCCACCGCGTCCGCGTCGTCCAAGGTGAGCCGACCGACCGCCGGCAGCTGGTTCAGCCCGCTGATCAACGCCAGTGCCGTCTCATAAGCGTCCAGATAATCCCCGTCCGCCACCGTGTACACATCCGAGAGCGCATACAGCGACTCGTTGATCGACACATAGGATTTTCCGCCCTCATAGGTCACGTAATCCACCCTGCCCTGCACCAAAGCGACGTTGCCGGAAGAATCCGCCGTCTTCACATAAACTTGCTGTCCGACCAGGGAACTGGCCCTCTGCAGTTCCATGCTCTTGGACATATTCTGCATCTCTTCCACCTGGGAGAACTGCGCGTACTGGGAAACGTATTCCGTGTTGGAAGTAGGCTCCAAGGGATCCTGATATTTCATCTGCGCCACCAGGAGCTGCAAAAACGCGTCTTTGTCCATGGAGCTGCCGCTTGCAGCGGAAGCGCCGGACAGGGAAGCCTGTGAAGTGGTTTCCACTACTTTCCCGTTGTCTACGATTGCCATCATGCTCATCTGTTTCTGCTCCTCACTCTGCGGGATCGTCCGCCTCGTCCCGTGCCTAAGGCCTTCACGCGGTATAGTCCACCGTGCCGCCGTTCGCCTCCATCATGTCCATGGCAAGCTGTTCCTCTGCGGTCAGCCCTTCGCCGTCCGGATTGCGGATCCGGTCGGCAAGGTTCAGGTTCGGCCTGCTCCGCCGGCTTCCCTCTTCCTCCCCCTGGCTCCGCCCCTGCTCCCGGTTCTGTTCAAAGGTCTGTGTCTGGACGGAGACTTCGATCTCTTCCACCTTGACCCCCTGCTCCTGGAAATTTTCCAGCAGGCGGACCATCTGCCCTTCCAGCACGTTCTTGACCGCTTCATTCTGGGCGATGAACTGTGCCGATACCACGCCGTTCCTGGAAGCGATCTGCACATGGACGGTTCCTAAGCTCTCCGGGTGAAGCTGCATCTCCAGGCTGGTCATGTCCGGCTTCATCTGCACTTTCATGTAGTCCATGATCTGACGCATGACCGTTCCGGTATCCGGCGTCTGCGCGGGCGCCGCCGAAGCTTCCACCTGCAGGTCCTCTCCCTGCGGGACACTGTTGTGGCCCGGCGCGAACGCGGCGTCCTGCTCTTTCCCCGACTGGGTTTCCTGCCGCTTTGCCCCGGCTCTGGAAAGGTTCGCAAACGGATCCCTCTGTACGGTTTCCTCCGGCGACGTCCGGAAGGTAACGTCCGGTTCTTTCGCGGACGTCCGGTTCTCCCCTCCGTCCTCTTCCGCCTGTGCCGCCAGATCCAGGACTGCGTCCTGCGCCGCCTCCTGCTGCGAAACCTCCGCCCCCTGTAACGCCTGTCCGGCTTCCGGTACGGCCAGAAACGTCTCCCCTTCCCGCGGCAGCGACCGCAGAAGCTCTTCTACCGTCCGTCCGGCTATTCCGCTGTCTGCCTGCAGCAGGTCTTGGAGCTGCCCTGTCAGATCCCGGAGGCTCTGGTACAGCCCCTCATCGGTCAGCAGGGATACCGTGCCTTCTCCGTTCTCCGCCGCCAGCAGAAAGGTCTTCAGGTCGCCGGGCGAAAACAGATCCATCCGCTCCATTCCCAGCTCCTGCAGAACCGCTTCGAGTTCCTCCGCCGACTTTCCCAGCTCCTGCGCCACCTGTAACGCAAACGAAGCCGCCAAGCTTTCCAGGACTTCCAGCGCCGCTTTTTCTGGGGAGCCGTCCTCCTCCCAGCCTGCGGTCCCCGGCTCTTTCCCCCCGGCCTTTTCCGCCGCTTCCCCGACGGCGCTGTCCGCGTCGTCTGCGGAAACACCCGCCGCTTCCCCGGCCTGCGGTTTTGCGGCCTCCCGCGCCCGGTTTTCCCGCCGCGTGGCGGAAACGTCCGCGAAGCCCTCCCCGGAACCGGCTTCCCTCTGCGATACCGTACCCGTCTGCCGACTCAGGATCTCCCGGAAAAAGGCCTTTCCGCCTTTGGCGTTCCCGGTCAGCTTCCCGGTCAGGAAACCCATCCCGGCTGTCTTTACTTCACTGACTGCTGCACTTGTCATTCGGTTCCTCCTCTCGTTCTGGTTTGGCCGGATGCCGCCGTCCGGAAAGAAAGAAAACGGCATCTGATATTTCTATCGGCAGGAAACCTGTTTTCCTTAAGAGACGGGAGCCATGATTTTTGTAAGCCTTGCCGCCAGTTCCGCGTTCGTCTCCCCGATAGAGCCTAAGATGCGCGCCCGGTCGTCCACGCTCATGGCATCCAGGATGTCCGCCACCAGATCCAGATCGTCCGTCATCGACTCGAAGATCGCCGCCGCCTGTTCCGGCTCCATGGAGGAATAGGTTTTGGCATAGCCGCTCGCCGCCGCGTCCGCCGCCTCCTGCACGACTACCTGCTTATAGAGGTACTCCGCCGTGGCGGGATCCATTTCTTCGTAATATTTCCGGTACTCCGCCGCTCCCGGCCCTTTTTCGGCATAAATCACTTCCTCATAAAACTCCGTCTGGATCCGCTGGAATTCCACCTGTTTGTCCGCAAACTCCTGTAACCGGGCCACCTCCGCCTGTAGCTGCGCAATACGTTCATCCTTGGCGTTGTCGCCGCTCTGCGCCGCTTCCAGCTCAAGTTCCAGAGCCTTGATCTGCTCCACCGCCGCTTTCAAATCGGTATATCCGCCGTATTCTTCCCCGGTCTGTCCCGAACCGGAAGTTCCCGGCAGGATCTTGTTCAGCACCGGAACATTGCGCAGGATGGGCGTCAGCACCCTGCTTCCCACGCCGCCCACGTCCAGTTTGATGACCACGCCGATCACGGCAAGCCACACTGCCACGATGAAGACGGTCGCCATAAACGTCATGAAGCCGCCGCCCTCTCCCTCGTCCAGTTCTTCTTCTTTTTTGGCAATCTCCTTCGCGCGTTTCCTGGCGGTCTTGCGTTCTGCCTTGAGCTGCTTCTTTTCTTCCGCCAGCTTGCGTTTTTCCGTTTCCGCCGGCTCCGGAGACTGTGCCTGAGGTATCGCCTTCTTCGCCATCCGCGTTCACCTGCCGTTTCCGTTTGCTTTCCGCCGTCCATACGTAAAGCTCACTAATTCGTTGATTTCCTGGCTCTCCTGCCGGTTCTCTTCTTTCCGGTATTCCTCGTATTCTTTTTCTTTCAGGATCTCATAGGTCTTGCGTTCTTTCCTGACCTCCGTAAGCCGCTCCGTCGCTTCCTCTAAGACCCGCCTTGCCTTTGCCACGATTTCCCGCTGTTCCACGATTGTTTTTTCCACGTACCGCAGCTGCAAAGAGGTCTCGCCGATCCGTGACAGATCCATCGCGCCTACGCCCAGAAGGTCTTCCAGCTCCGCCTCCAGTCCCTCCTTGCGTCCGATCCAGAGATCCAGCGTCTCCCTTGCCTTCTGATAGGCCTGCTGAGCCGCCGAAAATTCCTGCTTGGCCAGGACTTCCAGCTTTCCTTTCATGCTTAAAATATTCTGCAGCCGATATTGAAACCTCGCCATCCGCGTTCCCCCTTTACGTGCGCGCCGCCTTTATGGATCCTGATCCGAAAACAGGGCTTCCAGCTGCGCCACGGTCTCGGAAAAGCCGAACTTTTCCATGGTTTCCTGCTGTAAAAAAGCGTTCACCGCGCCGATTTTTCCGATCGCGTAATCGATCTCCGGATTGCTTCCTTTCCGGTAGGCGCCGATGTTGATCAGATCCTCCGCCTCGCCGTAGGTCGCCATTACGTTTTTGAGCTTCCCCGCCGCCTGTCTGTGGCCGCGGGCAGCGATCTGGCTCATACAGCGTGAAATGCTCTGCAGGACGTCAATGGCCGGGTAATGGTTCTTATGTCCCAGCTTGCGGCTTAACATGATATGGCCGTCCAGGATGCTCCTGGCGGTATCGGTGATCGGCTCGTTGAAGTCGTCGCCGTCCACCAGTACCGTATACAGCCCGGTGATGGAGCCTTTTTCGGCCCGCCCCGCCCGTTCCAGCAGCCGGGGCATTTCCGAATACACGCTGGGCGGATATCCTCTGGATACGGGCGGCTCCCCGCTCGCCAGGCCGATTTCCCTCTGCGCCATGGAAAAACGGGTCAGAGAATCCATCATCAGCAGGACGTCCTTTCCTTGGTCGCGGAAATACTCCGCGATGGCGGTGGCCGCTTTGGCCGCCTTGTTGCGCTCCAGTGCCGGGCGATCCGAAGTCGCCACCACCACCACCGAACGCTTCCTTCCTTCTACGCCTAGATCCCTTTCGATGAATTCCCTTACTTCCCTGCCGCGCTCCCCGATCAGGGCGATGACGTTGATGTCCGCCCGGGTGTTTCTGGCAAACATTCCCATCAGTGTGGACTTCCCTACTCCGGATCCCGCGAAAATGCCGATCCGCTGTCCTTTCCCCACCGTAACCAGGCCGTCCACCGCCTTCACCCCCAAGGGAAGCACCTCGTCTATGATCAGCCGGCTCATGGGATCCGGGGGCGGGGCTTCTACCGGGTAAGACGCGCCGCGGCTTAGCCCGCCGCCCTCTATAGGCCTTCCCATGCCGTCCAGCGTCTTGCCGAGCAGGTCTTCGCTGACCCGGACGCTCAAGGAGTACCCGCTGTTTTCCACCTTACATCCGAGACCGATTCCCTTCACGTTGTCATAAGGCATCAGCAGAGTCTTCTTATCCTTGAAGCCCACCACTTCCGCCATGATCGGGTCGGCCGTCTCTTCCTCCGGAAGAATATGGCATACATCGCCCAGCCGGGCAGCCGGGCCGGCCGATTCTATGGTCAGCCCCACCAGATTGACCACTTTCCCAAACTGGCGGCAGAAGGGCTTCTCCGTAATCTTACGGTATTTTTCTAAGTCGAGGGGCATGGTCCTGAGAAATGTATTCATGAAGGGCTACCTTTCGCGTTCTTCTCAAAAGACAGCAGTTTCAGTTTCTTGCTTAATTCTTCCAGCTGTGTGTCCACGCCGCAGTCGAAGATCCCGCTCTCCGTTTCCACCAGGCATTCGTTCTTCCCCAGCAGCTCATCCTCCACAATCACCACAGAAGAACTTCCCGTGGCGACACAGGCCTGCATCTGCTTCCTCTGCATACTCACATAGGGATAATCCTCTTTGGAGACATGGATCACAAATTCCCGGCTCATTTCCGTCCTGCGCATGGTATCGGCGATGAGGTTTTCCAGAATCCCCCGGTAAGACGTCAGATCCACATGAAAGATGTGTTCATAAATCGCGGTAATCGTCTCAATGAAACGCGGCTCGAAAGTATCCACCTGTTTCTGATACGCTTCTTCTAGTTCTTTCCTGTTTTGTTCCAGTTCCCGCCTGCCTTTTTCCAGTTCCTGCATGGCGGTCTTCTGGCCGCCTTCATAGCCTTGTTTCCGTGCCGCGTCCAGTACCTGCTTCTTCTGCGCCTGTGCCTGTTCCTCGGCTTCCCTGCGGATCTGCTGTGCCTGTGCCCTGGCCGCTTCGATCAGCCGGTCGGCTTCCCGGCGGGCCTGAGCCAGCATCGCTTCCCCGGCGGCTTTCCTCTCCCGCTCCTCCTTCTCCAGATCCTCCTGCGCCTTGACGACCACGCGGTCTTCGCTTCCGGAGAACAGGCCGCTTACGTCCCGCGCCGCCAGCCCCTGCCGGAAGCCGTCTCCCCCCGGCGAAGCCTCGTCCTCCGCCGACACCGCAACCGCCAGTTCTTCCATTCTTTTCGCCATGCGGGAGTTGGCGTCTATGATACGTTCCCCGGGCGTCCATTGTGCGGAGCCGTTTTTGAGCAGATTACTAGACAACGATTTCGTCACCTCCGCCTCTTGCAATGACAATCTCGCCCGCGTCTTCCAGTTTCCGGATGATGTTTACGATCTTCTGCTGCGCTTCCTCCACGTCCTTCATCCGCACCGGACCCATGAAATCCATGTCTTCCTTGATCATGACGCCCAGACGCTTGGAGAGGTTGTTGAAGATTGCGGTCTGCACCTGTTCGTTCGCGCCTTTCAGGGCAATCGCCAGATCGCTGTTCTCCACGTCGCGCAAGGTACGCTGGATCGCGCGGTCGTCCAGCAGCAGGACATCTTCAAATACGAACATCTTCTTACGGATCTCATCCGCGAGTTCCGGATCCTCAATTTCCAGAGTCGAGGTGATATGCTTCTCTGTTCCCCGGTCTACCGCGTTTAAGATCTCCACCACCGCGTCCACGCCGCCGATGATGGCATAGTCCTGATTCACCAGGCTGGAAATCTTGGATTCCAGGACTTTTTCCACTTCCTTGATGACATCCGGACTGGTTCTGTCCATAGTGGCGATACGCCTGGCGACTTCCGCCTGCTGATCCGGCTCCAGAGCGGAGATGATCATCGCCGCCTGAGCGGGCGCCAGATAAGACAGGATCAGGGCGATGGTCTGCGGATGTTCATCCTGTATGAAGTTCAGCAGCTGACTGGGATCCGCCTTTTGCACGAACTCGAAAGGCTTCACCTGTATGGAAGCCGTCAGCTTCCCGATCACCGCCAATGCCTTGTCTTTCCCCAGCGCTTTCTCCAGCAGCTCCTTGGCATAAGAGATACCGCCCTCCGTAATGTACTTCTGCGCAAGACAGACCTCGTAAAATTCATTGACGATTTCCTCTTTCAAAGTGGGATCTACGCTTCTGGTATTGGCGATCTCTAAGGTCAGTTCCTCGATTTCTTCCTCTTTCAGGTGCTTGAACACCATGGCGGAACGCTCCGGACCAAGCGCGATCAGCAGCACGGCCGCTTTCTTCAGACCAGGAATCTTATTTTCAGTCGCTTTTGCCATATATGATTTTTGTCCTCCAAAAAAATTTACACCTCACATATTCGCGCTCGGATTTAACTCCACGCCGTATCCGACAGCCAGTTCCTCAGCAGATTGGCGACGGTCTCCGGATTATTGTCCACGAACTTTTCAATCAGCTTGCGGGTTTCCGACTTCTCTTCCAGCGCAATGTCTTCCAGCTCCGGCTCCGGCATGGACTGCAGCAGGGTCTCCACCGACAGTTCTTCCGATTCGGGCTGCTCCTGCCGCCTGGAACGCATGGTGCTTAACACCACGAACGCCAGCAGCGCCAGAATGACGACCATCATCACGATACTTAAAACGTCCGTCGTATTGATGGGCAGTCCGGGGCTGTCATAGAAAATGAAGGACTCATAGGCTACCAGAGAGATTTTATCCTGGCTGATCCCGGTGGCGTTGGAAATAAACGTCACTAGTTCCGCGTCCACGTCGATCCTGGTGTCCTGCCCGTTCGCGCGCTTATATTCCTCCCAGGTCACGCCGTCCAACAGACCCTGCGCCTTTACATCCTCTTCCCGGACTTCCCGGTAGGAAATGGCGGCGACCGCCACGGAGGAATTATTGTAGTTCACGCCGCCCGCGGGAGTGACCATATGGGTATTCCTTTCGTCCAAGGTACGGTCTATGCTGCTTGCGGAGCTGGAGGAATTGCTATTGGCATTGTCCTGATACTGCTCGGTGGTTCCGTCATTGGAATCCGTGCCGGGAATCCCGCCGTTGCTGCTCTGGTTCTTGGTGGTCTCCGAATCCTCATGGATGATAAAGCCCTCGTCCCGCCCGGTTTCCGTGCTGTAGTCCTTGACATTTTCTTCATAACTGGAGTAATTGATGTCCAGGCTGGGCGACACCTCCGCCGTATCGAACTGTCCGGTACCCAGCAGAACCCTCTTCACCTGCCCGGCTACCATGCTTTCCGCGAGGCTTCGCAGCTCCAGCATGGAGTTGGCGATTTCCGAGGTGGTATAGTCCTCTTCCCCGGAAAACAGGAGGTTGGCGTTCCCGTCCACGATAGTGATATTGGCGGTGGACGCGTTCCCTAAGGCGGTGGCCGCCGCCCGCGCGAGGTTGGCGGCATTCGCCGCCGTAAAGGTATCTTCCAGCTCCAGCCGTATGTATGCGGAAGATTCCTCCTTCTTCGCAAGCATGGTACCGTCCTGATCCGGGAGCTTCAAGTGTACTTTTGCGGCCGCTACTCCGTTATAGTGGGAGAAGTCGTCCGACAGCTTCTTTTCCAGATAGATCTGCCACTGTTTCTGTTTGTCCGACTCGGTAGTGGAGAAGCCGGAATTGAACAGGTCATCGTCATATGCCGCCGGCTGATAGCCTTCCGCCCCCAGCGCCAGGTTTGCGGTGGACAGCTTATCCGCCTCCACTTCGATGGTCAGCCCATCGGAGGATTCCCTGTGCTTGATCCCCGCGCCGTCCAGGATCTCGATGATCTGAGAGGTCTCTTTCGTCGTCTCACTCTCAATCAGCTTGACATACTGCGGTCTTGAAAAGATAAAAACCAAAAGCGCAAAGGCAAAAATGGACACGGCCACGATCCCGACTAAAATGGATTTCTGCTTGGTCGTGAACTTATTCCACCAGCCCAGCACTTTCGTTTGGATTTCTTTCAGCCTTTCAACCATTTTTATCCTCCCTGTTTTTTACGCGCAACGTGGGGCGAAAGCTCGCAGAGCTTTCTTCTGCCTGGGCCCGGATTTAGATCTGCATCTGCATAATCTCCTTATACGCATCCAGGAATTTATCCCTGACGGCAATCGTATACTGCAACGCCGTACTCGCCTTGTTCATGGCGATGGTCAGGTCGTGGGTATTCTCCGTCTGACCCAAGGCAAATTTGATTTCTTCATTTTCCTGGTCGGATAAATAAGCGTTCGTCGTCCGGATATTGTCCATGGCGGAATGCAAGATCGCGTCGAAAAGCGTTCCGTCCGCCTTTGTTTCTTTTTCCGCTAAAACGCCCGTCAGAGGCGCGGCGGCAGTCGCCCCCCCGCTCCTTCCTAACGCCGCGCTGACTGCATTGATGGAAGATAAGTCCATTTTGTCACACTCCTATCTGCCCTGGAAAGCGTCCGGCTGCCGCACATCTTTACTGTCCGATCTCCAGCCCTTGCAGCGCCATCTGCTTGCTCGCCGTAAACGCCGTGTTGTTGGCTTCATAAGCGCGGCTTGCGTCAATGAGGTTCGTCATTTCCGTGATGGTATTCACATTGGGGTAGGTGACATAACCGTTTTCATCAGCGTCGGGATGGGAGGGGTCGTACACCATGTTCATCTCCGTCTCCGTATCCTCATATACGCCGCTGACTTTTACGCCGTCTCCGCTGTAATACCCGGACAGGCGGTTTTTCAGGATGTTTCCGAACTCGGCTCGGGGGGTCTTCTCCGCGAACGCCACGACCTTGCGCCGGTACGGAGTCCCATCGCTCGTCCGGGTGGTGTTGGCGTTTGCCACGTTCTCCGAAATAATATCCATCCGGTACCTCTGCGCGGTAAGCCCGGAAGCGCTGATGTTAAAAGCGGTAAACATATTCATGGCGAATGTCCTTTCTCTATTGATCGTCTATATCTATCGCCCATGGAACGCATATAGAACAGGAACCGCAAGGTTCTTCCGCGCCGGTTGCCGGTGAGCGAAGCTCCCATATCATTCATCATTGCTTTTCATATCATGAATCATTGCTTTCCATCGACTGCATACGGCCATAGGGCGGCGGCGGTCGCTCCGGGTTTACTTCATGACCCTCTGCAGGTTCTCAAATTCCTTGGTCAGCCCGTCGATCAGGCCCTGGTATTTGATGGAGTTTTCCGCCAGCATGACGTATTCGTTGTCCGGATCCACATTGTTCCCGTCCAGACGGTAGGAATACCCTTCGTAGTCCGTATAGGGCAGAGGTTTGAGACTGTCCGGATCCAGATTCTTCACTTTCGTGTCCATCGGCTCGTTCTTCCTGCTCCCGAGGGCTTTCTGCAGCTGCGCCTCAAAAGCGACGTCCTCCCGTTTGTAGCCGGGCGTGGTGGCGTTGGCGATATTGTTGGCAAGAGCCTGATTGCGGAGCCATCCGGCGTCCGCCGCTTTATCCAGAATATCGATATAATCAAAAGCACTTGAATGGAACATCTGTATATCCTCCTCTGCTATCTTTCATTATAACTCATCTGTCCAAAACCTCAAGACATCATTTATAAAAAAAATAATCCATTTGCCGCCAGAAAAAAGAGATTGATTGAACAAGCAAAAAATCCCTTTCCTTTCCAGCAAATCCTTTTGCCCTATGTTTCCGTTTTACCTGCTGCCGCGTTTCATCTCGGCGATCGTTTCATCTCGGCGATCTCGTCAAAGATCACGTCGTTCAGCACTTTGATGTAGGTTCCCTTCATCCCGGAAGACCGCGACTCGATCACCCCGGCGCTCTCGAACTTCCGGAGGGCGTTGACGATCACGGAACGGGTGATTCCTACCCTGTCGGCGATCTTGCTCGCCACCAAGATCCCTTCCGTTCCGCTCAGCTCATCAAAGATGTGGGTGATCGCTTCCATCTCTGAAAAGGACAGGGTGCTGATAGCGGATTTCACCATGCTCAGCTTACGGCTCTCCGCCGCGCTCTCCTCGTTCACGGCGCGGAGCATTTCCAGGCCTACCACCGTAGTGCCGTACTCGCACAAGATAATGTCGTCAATATCATACTGGGACCTACATTTGTAGATGAACAGGGTGCCCAGCCGCTCCCCCGCGATCTCAATCGGTGAAATGACCGCCTGGAATTTCTTGATATCCGGACTCTCAAAGCCCAGAGTCTCCAGATTCACATTCTCTTTGGTGGAAAGCACGCCTAGAAGCCGCTCGTTCAGCAGGGGATCTATGAAGCCTCCCATGTTCTCGTCCAGCAGCTCCGTGACCAAGTCCAGCCCCTCGATCTTCGCCACGCCAAGCACTTTCCCTTTCCGGCTGATGACCAGAATATTAGAACTTAAAATTTCGCTCATGACTTTACAAATATCGTTGAATACTACCTTGCTGGAATTATTATTGTGTAATAATTTCCCGATCTTCCTGGTCTTATCCAGTAACTGTACACTGCCCATATACATTCCTCCATCCCTTTGTGCCAAGCCGCCCCCCTCCTGCATTCCCGCAGGGTATGATAAGGTGCGTTCCTCTTGCAAGAAATACGGCTGTCCTCTGACATCTTAGGTTCATTCTAACACAGATGAAATCAGATTACAAGCCGTATCTTTTTATTTTTTTTGTATTTTTTATGTTTTATGAGAAAATTATGACACTACGCCCAGCGAAGGAACCGCCGCCGCTCACAAAGCGGGCGTTTTCCCGCCTTCTTCGCGGCTCTGCACGTGACCGCACTGCGGATCCATGCAGACCAGGTTCTTTCCTTTTTCCAGCATCATCCCCCCGCATTCGGGGCATTTCTCTCCGGACGGCTTTTGCCATACCATGAAATCACAGTCCGGATTCCCGGCGCAGCCGTAATATTTCCTGCCCTTCTTGGTCTTGCGCAGCACGATGTCTTTGCCGCATTTCGGACAGGCGACCCCGATTTTTTCAAAATAAGGCTTGGTGTTGCGGCATTCGGGGAAACCCGGACAGGCAAGGAAGCGTCCGTGGGGACCGTATTTGATCACCATGTTGCGTCCGCAGAACTGGCAGACCTCCTCCGACACCTCTTCTTCGATCTTGATCTGCTCCAGCTCCTTCTCCGCGTTTTGGACGGCTTCGTCCAGATCGGGATAAAAATTGGACACGATGGTCTTCCACTTCACGGTCCCCATCTCCACCCCGTCTAGCAGGGCTTCCATGTTCGCGGTGAAGTTCACATCGACGATGGTCGGAAAGGCTTCTTTCATCATGTTGTTTACGACTTCCCCCAGCTCCGTCACATAGAGGTTCTTGTTTTCCCTGGTGATGTAGTGGCGGGCAAGGATGGTAGTGATCGTGGGGGCATAGGTGCTGGGACGGCCTATCCCCAATTCTTCCAGCGCCTTGACCAAAGAGGCTTCCGTATAATGGGCGGGGGGCTGTGTAAAATGCTGTCCGGGATCCAGTCCAAGCAGGGTCAGCACGCTGTCCTGGCTCAAGGAAACGGACAAGGAACCGTCGTCCTCCTGCGTTTCCTCTTCCTGCGAGTATACGCTTAGGTAGCCTTGAAAGACCACGCGGGAAGCGGACAGGGTGAAGACGTGGCAGTCCGGCGCGACCGCCGCAGCCTCTGCGAAACGCGCCCCTCTTTCCGCCGTCTTCGTATCCTGGAACGCTTCTATCTTAACGGAGGTCGTCTCCTGCTTCGCCTGGCTCATCTGGCTCGCGGTGAAGCGTTTCCAGATCAGCTGGTACAGGCGGAACAGATCCCGTGGCAGCTGCTCCTTCACCGCAAGGGGCAGACGCGTGATGTCCGTAGGGCGGATCGCTTCGTGCGCGTCCTGGATCTTCTTGCCGCTCTTTTTTTCCGCGGCCACAGTCGTAGCATACTCTTCCCCATAGGCGGACAGGATAAACCCCCTCGCGCTGCTGCGGGCTTCTTCGGATACCCTGACGGAATCGGTACGCAAGTAGGTGATCAGGCCTACCGTTCCCTCTCCTTTGATCTCCACGCCCTCATAAAGCTGCTGCGCCAGACGCATAGTCTTCTGGGTGGAGAAATTCAGGCCTTTGCTGGCTTCCTGCTGTAACGTGGACGTCGTAAAAGGCAGGGGCGCCTTTTTTAGACGTTCTCCCTTTTTGACCTCCGCCACCCGGTAGGACGCGCCCGCCAACGCGGCGGTCAGGGCTTCCATCTCTTCTTTGCTGCCGATCGCGCGCCTGCCTTCCCGTGTTCCGTAATATTTTGCCGTAAGGGGCTTTTTTTCCCCTTTCGCCTGCAGCCGCGCTTCCAAGGTCCAGTATTCTTCCGGGATGAAGGCGTTGATCTCGTCCTCCCGGTCGCAGATGATACGCAGGGCCACGGACTGCACACGCCCCGCGCTCAAGCCCCGTTTCACTTTTGCCCATAGAAGCGGGGAAATGCGGTAGCCCACCATGCGGTCCAGCATACGTCTTGCCTGCTGGGCATCCACCAGATCCATGTCGATCTCACGGGCATGTCTCAGGGATTCCTTGACCGCGTTCTTGGTGATCTCATGGAAAGCGATGCGATAGACTTTCTTCCCCTCCAGTTTCAGCGCCTGCAGCAGGTGCCAGGAGATGGCTTCCCCCTCCCGGTCGGGGTCGGTCGCCAGATAGACTTTTTCGGCTTTCTTCACCGCCTTGCGCAGATTTGCCAGAAGATCGCCTTTTCCGCGAATGGTGATGTATTTCGGCTCGTAGTCATGCTGCGCGTCGAAGCCTAGCTGGCTTTTGGGCAGATCCCGCACATGCCCGTTGCTTGCCGCCACCTCGTAGTTTGCTCCGAGGAACTTCTTGATCGTCTTGACTTTTGCCGGTGACTCTACGATTACCAGATATTTCGCCATACACTGTCCCCTTACTGTCCCGCTGTACGGACTGCCTCCGCCGGACCCGTCCGTCCGAACGCTTTCCCGCCGGTTCCAAACCGCGCGGCGCGGCCGGCCGTTGCCGCCATTTCCGCTAATGTGAACCACTATACACCAAAATAAATTTGATTGCAAGCAAAAATACGGAATCGCTTCCTGATTTATTGCTTCATTTTTTTTGCCCGATGTGGTACACTGTAGCTATTCCGATACCAAAGACCAATCCAGAAAGGGCATGACCATGCAGATCATCATTGTCGGGTGCGGCAAAGTAGGCTGTACCTTAGTAGAGCATTTAAGCAAGGAAAATCATGACATCACCGTGATCGATGAAAAAGAGGACCGCGTCCGCGCCATCACCGACGAGCTGGACGCCAAGGGGATCGTCGGCAACGGCGTCAGCTACCAGACGCTGGCGGAGGCCGACGTACACCACGCCGACTTATTAATCGCCGTGACCGGCTCCGACGAGCAGAACCTCTTATGCTGCGTGATCGCCCGCAAGGCCGGCAGCTGTAAAGCGATTGCTTCCGTGCGTAATCCCATATATGGCAAGGAAGTCGAATTTTTAAGGGAAAAACTGGGGCTTGCCATGATTATCAATCCGGATCTGATCTGCGCTTCCGCGATTGCCCGGGTCTTCCAGTTCCCCTCCGCCGTCAAGGTGGATTCTTTTTCCAAAGGGCGGGTGGAGCTTCTGCATTTCCGCGTGGCCAAGGACAACATCCTGAACAATTACAAGCTCTTCCATATCCGCAACACCTTGAAATGCGACGTCTTAGTCTGCATGGTGAAGCGCAGGGAGGAAATCATCATCCCAAGGGGCGACCTGGTCTTCCTTGAGGGAGATATGATCGCCATTATCGCCGCTCCTTCCAAAGCAAATGATTTTTTCCGCAAAATCGGGCTGAACACCGGGCGGATCCACACCGCCATGATCGTGGGAGGCGGAAAGACGACATACTACCTCGCGCGGCGGCTGCTCTCGGTGGGTATTGAAACCAAGATCATCGAGAGAAACGCCGCCCGCTGTGAGGAACTGAGCGAACTGCTCCCCAAAGCCATCGTCATCCACGGAGACGGCACCGATCAGAGGCTTCTTTTACAGGAGGGGCTGGAACAGGTGGAGGGATTCGCCGCGCTGACCGGGATGGACGAGGAAAATATCCTGCTTTCCCTCTTTGCCAAACAGGTGTCGCACGCAAAGGCAGTGACCAAGGTGAACCGCATTAACTACCAGGGGGTCTTCGCGGAGCTGAATCTGGACAGCATTACCTATCCCCGGCTTCTGGCGGCGGACACCATCATCAAATATGCGCGTTCCATGAACGTCTCTCTGGACAGCAACGTGGAGAACCTCTACAAACTGGACGGAAGCAAGGCGGAAGCGCTGGAGATCTACATCCGGGAGGAATCCGAAGCGACAGGAACCCCTCTTGCCGCCCTGCGGATCAAGAAGAATGTGCTGGTGTGCTGTATCAGCCGGGGGAACCAGGTGATCCTCCCCGGAGGACAGGACGTGCTGCAGCCGGGGGATTCCGTGGTCATCGTCCTGACCGATTTAAGGCTTTCGGACATCAAAGATATTCTGGAGGATTAAAACGGAAAAACGAACGTTTTCCAATCGGGTTTTGCCCTTTCGGGCGAAACATCCGCTTTGTCGGAGAAGGGTGAGTGCCGGTATGAATTTTTCCATTATCAGATATACGATCAGCTGGATTTTGAAATTCGAAGGGCTGTTCCTCCTGCTTCCCTCCCTGGTGGGTCTGGTCTACCGGGAATACCAAGCCGCTCTGGTCTACGCGCTCACCGCCGCGGCCTGTCTGGTATGCAGTCTGCCGCTGAACCGGAAAAGGCCCGCCCGTTTTGAAATGTATCCCAAAGAGGGCTTTTTTGCCGTCGCCCTAAGCTGGACGATCTTGAGTATCGTGGGAGCCTTCCCCTTTGTCTTCACCGGAGATATTCCGAATTACGCGGAAGCTTTGTTTGAAACCATCTCCGGCTTCACCACCACCGGAGCCAGCATACTGGAGGATGTGACGCGGCTGACACACGCCGGGCTGTTCTGGCGCAGCTTTACCCACTGGATCGGCGGCATGGGTGTGTTTGTCTTCATCATGGCGATCCTTCCTTTGATGGGGGGCAGTACCATGAACCTGATGAGGGCGGAAAGCACCGGACCGTCCGTGGGCAAACTGGTTCCCAAGGTCAAGGACACCGCCAAGATCCTCTATGAGCTGTATCTCGGGATCACCGTCGCGCAGGTCATCTCGCTCTGCTTCTGTGGCGTGTCCTTCTTTGATTCCCTGCTCCTGACGTTCGGCACGGTGGGAACCGGCGGCTTCGGGATCCGCAACGACAGCCTGGCAAGCTACTCCGCCGCCGCGCAGAACGTGGTCACGCTGTTCATGGTTTTAAGCGGGATCAACTTCACCGTCTATTTCTGTCTGCTCCGCCGTCAGTGGAAGGAAGCTTTTTCCATTGAAGAAGTCCGCTGGTACTTAGGGATCATCGCTGCGTCGGCTTTGGTCATCACCTTGAATATTTTCCCCCGTTACGCTTCCGTTCCCGAAACCCTGCGCCACGCCTTTTTCCAGGTCGGCTCCGTCGTCACGACCACAGGGTATTCCACGGCGGATTTCGACCAGTGGCCGCAGCTCTCCAAGACCATCCTGCTCATCCTGATGTTTATAGGCGCCTGCGCCGGAAGCACGGGAGGAGGGATCAAAGTTTCCCGGATCCTGACGCTGTTCAAGACCATCCATAAGGAGATTTCCATCCTTGCCCACCCCCGGCTGGTCAAGCGGATCAAGATGGGCGGGAAGACGCTTCCTCATGAGATCCTGCGCTCGATCAACGTCTTCCTCGCGGTCTACTGCGTGATCCTGCTTTCTTCCATCCTGCTGATCAGCGTGGACAACTTGGATTTCACCACGAATTTCTCCGCCGTCATCGCCGCCCTGAACAACATCGGGCCGGGATTTTCCCTGGTCGGGCCGACGCGGAACTTCTCGCTGTACTCAGATTTTTCCAAGGTGGTGCTGATGTTTGATATGCTCGCGGGGAGACTGGAGCTGTTCCCGCTGCTGATCCTGTTTACGCCGTCTTCCTGGAAGAAGTATTGAGCCTCCGGTCAGGAACCGTGACTGTGCGGCAAGGGCTGCGGAACGCCTTCCCCAGAAGCCTATGGAGCACTGCCCGGCAAAGGCCGCTGATCCTGTACCGCGAAGCGGAATGAATACTCCCGCTGGGCAGTAACGCCTATTTCAGAAAGTTCTTCAGCTCTTCCAGGAACGTGTTGACGTCCTTGAACTCGCGGTACACGGAAGCGAAACGGACATAGGCGACGGCGTCCAGAACCATAAGTTTGTTCATGACCAGCTCTCCGATCGCCTGGCTCGGGATTTCTTTTTCTTCCCGATGAAAGATCTCGTTCTCTACCTGATCCACGAGCGCGGAGATCTGCCGCGCGCTTGCCGGCCGTTTGTGGCAGGCCCTCAGGATCCCGGCCTCCAGTTTGGCGCGGTCGTAGGCCTCCCGGTTGTCGTCCTTTTTGATGACGATCAGCGGGATCGTTTCCATCTTCTCATAAGTGGTGAAACGTTTCCCGCACTCGTCGCACATCCGGCGGCGGCGGATGGAATGGTTCTCCTCGACCGGCCTGGAGTCGATCACTCTGGTATTTTCATGGTTACAAAAAGGACATTTCATCTTCGCTCCCGTCCGTCCGCGTCTGCGCGCACTTCTGTCTTGTATTGGCATTTATTATACGAAATTCAGCGCTTTATGTCAATCAGAATGATGTCCGGCCCGATCTGCCGAATATCCTTGTACGGAATGATGATGTCCTGTTCACAGTGCAGGAAGCTGAAAAGCTTGTTGCCTCCCGGTATGATGATACTATGGATGCAGCCGCAGTCGTCGAATTCAAAATCCGTCACTCTCCCAAGGCGCCTACAGTCCTTGATATTGATCACGTCCTTACAGCGGAACTCCGAATAGCGCATATCTTCCTCCACCCTTTTCTGATTAGTATATGCGGGGGATCCGTGAAGGTTCCGCCTGACAAAATTTCCGCCGACGCCTGGATTCGGAGTATATCTTTCCTCCTGACCGCACATACTACCTAATATCCCGACGGATCGTCCGGCTCTGGATCCGGCTGGAATCTCATACCAATTATTGACGGAGGCGACCATCTATGGCACAAGGAAAAGTAGAAATCTGCGGTGTAAACACAGCCAAACTCCCGCTCTTGAAAGCAGGGGAGAAAGAAGAACTGTTCAGCAGGATCGAAGCCGGCGACCTGGACGCACGCAAACAATACATCGAGGGGAACCTGCGTCTGGTACTGAGCGTCATCAAGCGTTTTTCCTCCAGCAACGAAAATGTGGACGATCTGTTTCAGATCGGCTGTATCGGGCTGATCAAAGCCATAGACAACTTCGACTCTTCCCTGAACGTCAAATTCTCCACCTACGCGGTTCCCATGATCATCGGGGAAATCCGGCGGTTCCTCCGGGATAACAACAGCATCCGCGTTTCCCGCTCCCTCAAGGACACCGCCTACAAAGCCATTTACGCAAGGGAGGCGCTGACCCGCAAGAACCTGAAGGAGCCTACGATCGAAGAGATCGCCGGAGAGGTGGGCATATCCAAGGAAGACATCGTATACGCCATGGACGCCATCCAGAACCCGATGAGCCTGTACGAGCCGATTTTCACCGACGGCGGCGATACTTTATTCGTCATGGATCAGATCAGCGATAAGAAGAACAAGGAAGAGACCTGGGTGGAACATCTCTCCCTGAGCGAAGCCATGAAAAAATTAGGCGACAGGGAGCATGAGATCATCTCCCTGCGCTTCTTCGAGGGGAAGACGCAGATGGAGGTGGCGGACATCATCGGAATCTCCCAAGCCCAGGTCTCGCGCCTGGAAAAAAACGCCTTGCGCACGATGCGCAATTTCCTGACGGCATAGCGGCTACTTCCTTTTCCTGCCGACGTGGCAGAACCAGCGAAACAGGGCATAGCCGACCGCGTTCCCTATGACATTCGTCAGGATGTCGTCGATCTGAAAGAAGCCTCTCCGTGTCACCAGCTGTAGGCATTCGATCCCCGCACTGGTCAGCAGCCCGAACAGAAAACTGACAGGGAGCTTCCGGACACAGGGAACAGCCCAGGCGCAGACGCAGCCGTAAGGGATGAACAGAAAGATGTTTTCTATGACATAGGCGTTGTTGCGCCGGTTAATGCCCCATGTGGAGAAAAGCTCCCAGTCGATCCCTTTCCGGCTCCCCGGCTCTCTGGACAGAAAGGTCAGAGAAAGGAGGATGACCAGATACATAAAAAGGCAGACAAGAGCCAAAACGGACAGGGAGGTTTTCCGTCTTGCCCGTTTCACCCCGTTGACGGCGCAGAGCAGGACGGCCATGAAAATCCCGGCCAGAATGCCGTAAGGCAGGTAACGGACGGTTTCCATCATATCCTTTATGATATATTTGAACATCGAAATACCTCTGCCCATGTGCGGACGCTGATCCTAAAAGCTTACGCCTGTGCCGCCGCACCGTTTCCACTCGGCGTCAGCCGTTGTTTTCCCAGTTCTGCGCGGCATGTTCCCATCTGCCGCGTTCCTGCAGAAATCGCTCGTTCATCCAGCGGACAGCTTCTTTGACCCCCTCCTCGGAAAAAACAAAGAAAGCGCTTGTCTTCTGTGCCTCGGGAGTCTTCCGGAAACCAAACGGTTCCGGCCAGACTGTCGCTTTCAGCTGCTGTCTTTCCGTCTTAGTAACTTTCTCCAGACGGTAGCGCAGCCCCTGATGGGAGCCGGTATATTCTGACTTTTTCAGATATTCCATAGATAGTATCTCTTCTCGTCTGATCATCTATTCATTCCTGATTCCTGGTATCCTGTCCGCAGGATATGATATAGGCCGAATGGCCATGTCCGCACCAGGAGTCCGCGAAGCGGATTCCTGGTGTCGTGAAACTATGTAGTGCCAGTCTACCACAAAGCCTTACAAAAGTCATCAAAGATTTTACCCTATGCCGTTTTATCGACCGCCAGGCAAGCGTGGCTGCCCAGCAAGGACCGCCGGGCAGCCACGCTTGGCGGGGCCTGGTCGGTTTCGCTTGGAGATGAGCAGTCATAAATGACTGCTCATCTCCTTTTTCAGCTGTTTCATGATTTTCTTCTCCAGCCTGGAGATATAGGACTGGGAGATTCCGAGCAGCCCCGCGACTTCTTTCTGGGTCATCTCCTGCCCGTCCTTGTTCCCCAGGCCGAAGCGGAGATTGATGATCGTCCGCTCCCGGTCGGAAAGCTTGCCGATGGCTTTCCGGAGCAGCTTCCGCTCCACCTCATTTTCCAGATCGCGGTAGATCACGTCTTCGTCCGTCCCTAGGATGTCGGACAGCAGAAGCTCGTTGCCATCCCAGTCCACGTTCAGCGGCTCGTCGATGGACACCTCCAGGCGGGTTTTGTTGTTGCGGCGCAGATACATCAGGATTTCATTCTCAATACAGCGGGAAGCGTAGGTCGCAAGCTTGATGTTCTTCCCCGGATTAAAGGTGTTGATGGACTTGATCAGGCCGATGGTGCCTATGGAAATCAGGTCTTCCACCCCTACCCCCGTATTGTCGAATTTCTTGGCTATGTACACCACAAGGCGCAGATTATGTTCGATCAGGATGGATTTGGCTTCGTCCTCGTACTCCGTTCCAAGGTCGCTGATCACCTGGCTTTCCCGCTCCAGTTCCAGCGGCGGCGGCAGGACTTCCGCACCGCCGATGTAGTGGATGTCGCCTTTTTTCGGCAGTAAGACATTTTCCCTCCGGATGATCTTGAACTGTATTCTGCCCGGTAAAGACACTTTTAATATCATGATGGTTCCTCCTTTTTTTGTCAGAAAAATTTTTCGGCCCTAGCCGCCGTCCAGGAGCTTAGGGTTCAATATCATGCGATAATTCCCCGCCCCGGAAACCAGTTCCTCACTGATTCCCACGTAAATATCCCGGCAGGTCTTGGTGAGTCCTTCCACTTCAATGGAAATCTCCGGGATCCGGTATCCCGGCAGGATCCCTTTTTTCCTGCCGATACTGTGATAAGGAACCGCCCGGTAGCCTTCCGGGACTTCCTCTTGCCACAGGCTTTCAAATACTTCCTTTTCCAGTATGGATACCGGCTTGCCGCTGATAGGCTCGGTCAGCCCGTTCCCGGTATCCAGCAGGGCGTTGACCGTCACCCGCGTACCCCTGCCGCTCAGCACGACCTTGCAGAAATCCCGCCCTTTTTTCTTCCGTTCCTTCAGGAACGACCCTGCCAGAAACAGCAGCGCCCCCGTCCCCATCACGCCTAAGATGTTTACCAGAATGTTCCGGATCGGCGGGAAGAGCCTGGTCAGGAACAACAGGCTGCCTCCCATCAGAAAAGTATACACTGACAGCCGTTCTCCCGCTTTCCAAAAGGCTTTCAGGCTTTTCGGACGAAAGGTAAGCCCTATCATGGCTCCGCCGCCCGTCAGGAAGCCCGCCGCAAGGCGCAGGGGAACCGGACAGGGCAGGAAAAAAGGGAACAGATACAGCCCTGCGCCCGCCGCCGCGCCGAAAACCAGTCTTTTTCGCGTGGCAGTACGCAAAAGCGAATGGTTCACCAGCGCCAGCAGATACAGGTTCATGACAAAATTAACCAAAAACAGACTGTCTATATAGAGTTCATAATACACCGGAACACCTCCCTGCCCGCAACGCGGACATTCCTTCCACGCCATGCCCCTTTCTGTCCGGTCCAAAAGCGGTTTTCCCTATAGGGACGCTCGTTTGCTCGTGGGATACTTCCACTGAGCAGCAACCTTCTCGCTTTCTTGAGAAACATTATAAAGGGTATTCTCTCTGAATTTTGTCAAAAAGCCGCGGAGGGAGGGCTTTATTTGTCCTCCGTTTTCGACAGGGGAGGACTTCGCGGCCGCCGGACGGCATAGAAGGAAGGAAAGGGGATAGATTCCGGGCAAAGAAAGGCTCATGGTATTCCCATTTCAGAAGAAAAGAAAACGACACCAAAAATCCGGAAACAGATTCTTGGTGTACGCATTTTTGCTAGGCTGTTTTGTATCAGGCTCTATTTCCTTTGCAGAAAATCCGGTATCTTCAAGGTCTTCTCTTCCACGGAACTGCGGATGTCCGCAGGCCGGTTGATGCCGGGAAGGGGTTTGGGGAGTCCGGACTTTGATCCGCCTGCCGCTCCTGCCGTCTGTAAATTCAGTCCTGACAGGGGAACCGTGCCGATCTGGGAAGAAAGCTTCCGGTAAGGCGGCATTCCCTGCCCCAGGCTTCTCTGCGTGGCAGCCGTTCCCACGTCTTCCAGCCCGGTGGCGATGACAGTAATGATACAGGTGTCGGATTTTCCGGAGTCATACATCGCGCCGAAGATAATGTTCACCTCGTCGCCCGCCAGTTCCTGCACATAGCCCACCGCATCGCTCGCGTCCGCTAAGGTAATATCCCCGGAAACATTGATGATCACATGGCTGGCGCCGGAGATCGTGGTTTCCAGCAAAGGGCTGGCAACCGCCATCTTGACGGCCTCCATCGCCTTGTCGTCACCCTTGCCTTGTCCGATCCCGATGTGCGCAATGCCTTTATCTTTCATAACCGTCTGCACATCCGCAAAATCCAGGTTGATGATGGAGGGTACGTTGATGAGGTCGGTGATCCCCTGAACCGCCTGCTGAAGCACCTCATCCGCTTTTTTAAGGGCTTCCGGCATGGTTGTCCGACGGTCAACGATTTCCAGTAATTTATCATTCGGAATCACTATCAAGGTGTCCACGTATTCTTTGATTTTTTCGATTCCGCTCAAGGCATTTGCCATCCGGGTCTTAGCTTCAAAACGAAAAGGCTTGGTCACGACCCCCACGGTCAGGATCCCTAAGTCCTTTGCCAGCCTCGCCACGATCGGCGCGGCTCCCGTCCCGGTTCCGCCGCCCATGCCGCAGGTAACGAAGACCATGTCCGCCCCCTTCATAGACGTGGTAATCTCCTCCGCGCTTTCCTCCGCCGCTTTTTCCCCGATTTCCGGCTTTGCCCCCGCTCCAAGCCCTTTGGTCAGCTTCTCGCCGATCTGTAGCAGCTTAGGCGCCTTGCAAAGCTGCAACGCCTGTTTATCGGTGTTCACTCCGATAAAATCCACTCCGTCAATTCTCTCGTCAATCATTCTATTTACAGCATTATTCCCCGCCCCACCTACACCGACCACGATGATTTTAGCGGCGGATTCTGCATCGCCCGTCTTGATTTCCAGCAAAGGTATGCCCTCCTTGTTGCTCAATAAACTCCTACTCCCTATCATATAATCATTTCGGAAATTAATCAACCACTTTTTTTATTTTTTATTCCCCGGCAGCTTCCGGTGTAAAGGTCACGTTCGGGCTGTCATCATTGAGGTTTTCCATATGCAGGGTGCCTTTCCGCCCTGTGAGATTCGGGAGAAACTGGGGCAGACGCATGATTTTTTCTTCCATGTCCTCTCCGCTCCCGAGCGCCGCCCGCACCGCGCCGAAATGGATGTGAGTCTCACCGGAAGGGCTGAAATGGATCTTGTCCGCCGTCAGCCCGTACTTCTTGAGAAGGCTTGTGATGTTCATAATACTGTCGAAGATCGCTTCTTCTTCCACCGGAAGTCTTTCCCCAAGCACCATGTGCGGAATGGTGAACCCTGTCACTTGGGGTACTCCCAGCGTTTTCACCTTGGAGCTTTCCACTGCGTAGCCATCCTTGTCAAAATACAGATAAGAGTCCAGATATTCGATGTAGCCAGCCAGCGCTTTTTCATAGACGGTGATCTTGATGGTGTCCGGCGAAAGGATGCTGACGTCCATCGTATCGACAAAGGGGATATTTCCCACGCCTTTCTGTCTGTAAATGAAAGACAGATAGAGCGAATTGTCCCCAAGGAACGACAGCCTGGAAAGGAAGCTTCCTGTCGGGCCTTTCATGACAAATCCCATGATTTCTTCTTTCGTGTAATGCAGGTTCCCCTCTACATAGACTTCCCGGATGGTATAAGTCTCCCGGATATAAAAGATCCCTCCTGCCAGAAGCGCGGCGGGAACGAGCAGGATCAGCGGCCATATCCATCTCTTCTTTTTCCGAATACCTGATCGCATGTCGCCGTACCGCCCTCCTTGTACCCCGCCGCACAGATGCTGCTCCGCGCGCTATCCGTATTCTGCGCCGTGTAGATACGCGCCCCCAGCTCCCGTAAATCCTTGCAGATATTCTCATAGCCCCGGTCGATGTACCGGCGCCCACGGATGACGGTTTCCCCGTCCGCCATCAGTCCCGCCACCACCAGAGCCGCGCCGCCCCGGAGTTCCTCCGCTTCCACTTCCCGTCCGCACAAGGGCGTCACTCCCCGGACAAGTATCCTTTTGGCGTCTAAGGGAAAAATGTTGGCGCCCATGGACTGTAGCGGGCCGACCACCCGGAAGCGGTTCTCGAAGATACTTTCGTGAACCAGGCACTGCCCTTTTGCCCCGGTGCAGACGGCAAGCGCCAAGGACTGTAAGTCCGTGGGGAAGCCCGGGTAACTGCGTGTCTCTAAAAAGGGAAGCTGTCTGAGCCGCTCCGGCGCCTGGATGTAAAGCCCTTCTTTTTCCACCTGACATTCCGCGCCCATCCTCACCGCCAGATCGATGACCGTCTCCATATGCTCCACGGGGGCTTCCTCCAGCAGGACGTTCCCTCCGGTTCCCAGTGTGCCAAACAGGTACGTTCCGGCTACGATCCGATCCGCCGGGATGGTGAACTCCGTTCCGGAAAGACGGCTGACCCCTTCCATCCGTATTTCACCGCTTCCGATTCCTTCCATCCGTGCCCCGCATTTCAGCAGATAGCGGCAGAGCGTCTCCACTTCCGGCTCCCGCGCGGCGTTTTTCAGCAAGGTCCTGCCTTGTGCCAGTACGGCGGCAAGAATCACGTTCTCTGTCGCTCCGACGCTTGGCAAGGGCAGCTCGACCGTGGCTCCCTGTAAACCGTTCGGAGTATTTGCCTGGATCTCCCCCTCCGTTTCACAGAATAGGACCCCCATCCGCCGCAGGGAGGAAAGAGTCAGGTCTATAGGGCGCTCCCCGATGGCACAGCCGCCGGGGTATTCCATGACGACCTCCCCTGTCCTCCCCAGCAGGGCGCCCATCAGAAACAGCGACGACCTCATGCCGGTGATGGCTTCCTCCGGCATCTGACTCAAGTTGACGTTCCCCGCGTTCACCCGTACCCCGTCTCCCTCCCAGCTGACCGCGCAGCCTATGCTGCGCAGCAGATTCAGCATCTGGTAGACGTCCGCGATCCTCGGACAATTGTGGATGAGATTGCATTCTTTCGTCAAAATCGTCGCCGCCAGGATAGGAAGCGCGGCATTCTTGGAGCCTTGGATCCGTACCTTCCCCTGTAAGCCGACACCCCCATGAATATGAATAGAGTCCATTTTCCACCATCCGGTTCCATGATTTTAAGACCTATCCTATATTATGTATGGGTTCGGGCAGGCGTACCTTGTACCGGGGAACGCGCCGCCCACGCGGCCTGCGGCTGCGACGTTCACAGCTCCCGCAGCTGGATCCGCTTCGCCACGCTCAGCACCAGTCCGATCTCGATCATCAGGAACATGACCGAAGAACCTCCGTAGCTGATAAAGGGCAGGGAGATCCCTGTGTTGGGTATCGTGTTGGTGACGACCGCGATGTTCAGGATGACCTGTATGGCGATATGTCCGATGACGCCCACCACCAGGAGCGCGCCGAACAGATCCGGCGCGTTGTTGGCGATGATCATCATCCGCCACAGCAGCATAATGAACATCAGGATAATGGCGATGGCTCCAAACAGTCCCAGCTCCTCGCAGATAATGGAAAAAATCATGTCGTTCTGGGCTTCGGGCAGGAAGCCCAGTTTCTGCATACTCTGCCCCAGTCCTTTGCCCCAGACGCCGCCGCTCCCGATGGCATACAGGGCCTGAAGCGTCTGAAAGCCTTTGTCCTGGGCGTCTGCTTCCGGATCCAGCCAAGCGATGATCCGCGCGCTCCGAAACTCCCCCTGAAAACTGCCGTTGACGATGAGGAAAACCACCAGCGCGACGGCCCCTCCGCCCAGCAGCGCCATGATGATGAACTTCTTATAATCCGGACTGGCGACGAAAACCATCAGGACGGCGATCCCCATCACGATAATGGCGGAACTTAGGTTGTCGGTGATCTGCCAGATCATCAGCGCCAGGGGAAGGGGAATCATCATCATGAGGAAAAAGCCTTTCATGCTGCGTACTTTTTTCCCCATTTTGCATACCAGGCTGGACAAAAACAGGATCATGCACAGTTTTGCCACTTCGGCGGGCTGGATGTTGAAGCCGATCCCCGGTATCTCCAGCCACCTTCTTGCCCCATGGGATTCCACGCCAAGCGGGGTCATGACGAGCAGGATCATGACGACCGAAACCAGATAGCCCAGGACGGCAAAACGTTCCCAGAAGTGATAAGGGATATTTGCCACCAAAATCATGGCGGCAAGTCCCAGGACGATGGCGATCGCCTGCTTGCGCAGATAATAAGAGGCGCTCCCGAACTGCTGATTGGCTTCATAGGAACTGGTGGAGTAGATCATGACCAGCCCGAAGCCCATCAGGAACAGCACCACAAACAAGAGGCTGTAGTCGAAAAAATATTCGGACTGCTCTTTTTTCTTCTTTTTCCTGGATACAAATCCCCTGTTGGGCAGGGGTTCCCGCCGATATGCGGCTTCTTTCGCGTCTCTTAGCTGAGCCATCCCGTCATCTCCTTGTACCAGCCGCAGCGCCCAGAGCATGGACATAAGCCTTGAACTGGTTTCCTCTTGCCTCATAGTTCTCGAACATTCCCCAGCTTGCGCAGGCGGGGGAAAGCAGAACCGCTTCGCCGACCCTTGCCAGACCGGCGGCAAGGGCAAAGGATTCCTCGAAGCTGTCCGCCAGACGGATGTTCGTCAGCCCGGCTTCGGCGGCGCACCGGGCTATTTTTTCCCTGGTCTGCCCGATCAGCACCAGCCACTTCACCTTTCCGTCGAAGCTTCCGATCCACTCCCGGTAATCGCTCTGCTTGTCATAGCCGCCCGCGATCAGGACAGTCGGCTTGCTCATAGCGCGGATTCCTTGGATGGCCGCGTCCGGATTGGTCGCCTTGGAATCGTTGTAATAATCCACGCCGTCTTTGGAGGCGACAAATTCGATCCGGTGTTCCACCGCCTGAAAAGAGGCGACCGCCTTTAAGATAACGTCCATCGGAACGCCCATGCCCTCCGCGATGGCGATCGCCGCCATGACGTTCTCCACGTTGCACCTTCCGACCAGTTTCATATCCCTGCGGCTGTCCAGAAGCCGCGTGACCACGCCGTCCGCGCTTCGCAGGACGTCCTCCCCCTCCAGATAGTACCCCTCCTCCAGACGGGTACGGGAGGAAAAGAAAACGACCCGCGCCGGACATCTTGCGGCGAAATTCCTCGTATAGCGGTCGTCATAGTTGAGTACACATAAATCGTCCGCCGTCTGGTTCCCGGCGACCGCTTCCTTGGCCGCCACGTAAGCTTCCATCGTATGGTGCCTGTTCAGATGATCCGGCGTGATGTTGAGGATGGCGGAGACTTTGGGACGGAACGTGCGGACAGTTTCTAACTGGAAACTGCTGATTTCCGCCACCGTCGCCGTATCCGCCGCCGTCCCGCCGACCTTCGCCGTATAGGGGGTTCCGATGTTGCCCACCACGAAGACTCTCTCTTCCCCGTAACCGGCTTTCAAGATCGCCCCGACCAAAGCGGTGGTGGTGGTCTTGCCGTTCGTTCCCGTAACAGCGACAAGTCTTCCTTTTTCTTCCAAAAAACCCAGTTCGATTTCTCCCAGGATTTCCACGCCTTGCGTTTTCAGCCGGGCGACCAAGGGAAGGTCGGTAGGCACCCCCGGACTCAGGACGGCTTTCTGCGTCCGCCGCAGGATTTCCTCGGACAGTTCCCCCACATGGCACGTCAGACGAGGGGGGAAGGCAAAGGAACCGCCGGAAGCAAACTTCGCCTGGATTCCTTCCGCCGTAGCCTTGTCACTGCCGTCATACAGAAAGACTTCCGCCCCCCGGCGCAGCAGCAGCCTGGCGGCGGCAAGCCCGCTGACCCCGGAGCCAACCACCAGATACCTTTGTCCTTTCATCGGATATTCCTCGTGAAGCCTTGTCATGACCTACCCTTTCTGGCAAAACGCAAAACCCTGCCGCCGCGAGCGGCGCATATTTTCAGACGCTCCCAAAGGTGCCGCCGCAAGCGGGATGACGCTGCTCAAAATCATAGGAAAGTGTTCCCTCGCATTCCGCAAAGCTGCCTGCCCAGGAACGCAGCTTTGCCGCTCTATCAGCAGGAGCTTTTCATCCCCTGCCGACACAAGCAGCCCCCCGGCCCCGCCGCTTAGCCCTTTGCGTACCGGAAGCGGGAAGGTTGACCTGCGTTCAACTCAGGCCCAGAAACGCCACCAGGCCCATAATGGCGGTAAGGATGGAGAAAGCCGCCACGATCCGCGTTTCGGAAAAACCGCACAGCTCAAAATGATGATGGAGCGGCGCCATCCGCAGGATCCGTTTCCCTCCGCTCAGCTTGAAATAGGAAACCTGTAAGATGACCGAAAGCACCTCCAGAAGGTAGACGAGCCCCACGATGGCGATGAACAGGGGCAGCTGCAGCAGATAGGCGCTTGCCGCCACGAAACCGCCCAGAGCCAGTGAGCCGGTATCGCCCATGAAGACGGAGGCCGGATACACATTGAACAGCAAAAAGCCCATCAGCGCCCCGGCTACCGCGCAGGTGATCGGCTCTATGCCGCTCCCCGTGCCGATGGCGACTACGGAAAAGAAAACCGCTACGATGACCGTCACGCTTGCCGCCAGGCCGTCCAGGCCGTCCGTGAAATTGGTGCCGTTCACAGTGCCTAAGACGATGAAAAACAGGACAGGCACGTTCCAGGCCCCGAAATCCAGGAATTTCCCCGGCAGGAACGGGACGCGCATGGCAAGGCTGATATTGGTATAGTACTGTAGATAATAGGCAAAAATCCCGGTGATCAGAAGCTGTCCTGCCATTTTTTGCCATGCTCGCAGCCCCATGGAACGGTGCAGAACGACTTTGATATAATCATCCAAAAAACCGATCAGCCCAAAACCGAACGTCAGGAACAGGATGGGGATGATTTTAGGGTATTTTTCCACAAACATCAAAGAGGTCGCGACCACGCTCAGAAGAATCAGGATCCCTCCCATCGTGGGGGTACCCGCCTTTTTCAGGTGGCTCTTGGGTCCGTCGTCACGGATGTTCTGCCCGGCTTTCAGCTTCCTTAAAAAGGGGATGACCACCGGGCCTAAGACGGCGCTGATGGCAAAGGAACTGATGACTGACACGACACTTGTGCTGCTCATATCTACACCCCCTGTCCGTCCTGGCGGACATGAAATTCCAATTGGAAAGCGCTCTTCCGTAAAGCGTTCCTTCGCATTCCGCCGCGCAGCCTGCCCATGAACGCCGGCTGCCTCGCAGCTGTGTCGGCAGGGGCTTTTCATCCCCTGCCGACACAAGCAGCCCCCTATCCCCACCGCTTAGCCCTTTGTATGCCGGAAACGGGGGAAGGCTGATCTGCGTTGCAAGGTTCTCCCGAAACGGCTTTCAGCCCGCCGGCTTACCTAGGGCAGCCGCAGATGGCTGCGTCTCCTCTTTCTGGATCCCCAGATAAGGCAGGATGTTTTCATACAGCTGCCGGATGACCGGCGCGGCTATCTGACCTCCATAATACACCCCTTTGGGATTATGTACAATAGCCAATGCGATCACCTGCGGATCCTGCGCGGGCGCAAAACCTAGAAAAGACGCGATGTAGACGCCGTTCTGCCGGGGCAGGGTCTGGCTCGTGGCTGTTTTGCCGCCTATGTGGAAGCCCTCCACCTTGCCGTTTTTTCCGGTTCCCTCCGCCACCACCAGTTCCAGGATCCCGCGCAGGGTCTGTGAAGTCTCTTCCGAGAGGATCCGCTCCGTGACCGGATAGTCCAGTTCCTCCACCGTCGCGCCGTCCGGCCCCGTCACTCTGACTCCGAAATGCGGCGTGACGCGATTCCCGCCGTTGAGGATGGAGGCCGCCGTAGCCAGAAGCTGAATGGGCGTGATCTGGAAAGACTGCCCGAAGGACACGGTGGCAAGCTCCACATTTCCCATATTTTCCGGCTTGTGCATGATGGTTCCCGCTTCTCCCGGCAGATCCACCCCGGTTTTTTTCAGCAGGCCGAACTTCTGAAAATAATCAAAGAACGTATCCACGCCAATATTCAGGCCGATGGTGACAAAGGCGGGGTTACAGGAGTTCATGGTGGCGTGGACGAAATCCTGTGTGCCGTGTCCCGTGACTTTCGCGCAGCGGATCCGGCGGTCGTCCACGACGATATAACCGGGGCAGTGGAAAGTATTGCTGACGCTGACGGAACCGGATTCCAGGCCTGCCGCCGCCGTTATGATCTTGAAAGTGCTTCCCGGCTCGTAGGTGTCGTTGATACAGCCGTTTCGCCAGACAGCGTTGAGGATGTTCTGCTCCTCCTTGGCTGTAAGGCCCTGCGGTGTTCCCTCCGGAAGCTCATAGGGGGCATTCAGATCAAATTCCGGCAGATCCACCATCGCCATGATCTCGCCGTTTTGCGGATTCATCACCAGTATGGACACTCCGTCCGCCTGCTTGGTCGCCATGGCCTGCTTCGCGAGCTGGGTGGCGTATGCCTGGATGTTCATATCCAGGCTGATGTGCAGATCGTTCCCTGCCGTCGGTTCCTGGCGGCGTTCCCCCGCCGCCTCTATCTCAAGGCCCTTAGCGTCGGTTATCGTAAGGATGTTGCCGGGCTGGCCTTGCAGGTATTTTTCATAAATGACTTCCAGACCGATGATCCCTTGGTTATCCCCTCCGGTAAAGCCCATGACCTTGCTTGCCAGCTCCCCGAAAGGGTAATACCTTTTATAGTCTTCATCTACTTTCACTCCTGCTAAATCGTATTCCCGGATCCGGTCGCCGGTCGCTTTGTCTACGTTGCTTTTGATCCGTTCGAGGGAGGTGTATTTTTCCACACGTGTCTTGACGTATTCTTCGGTCAGCCCAAGTTCCCTGCAGAGCATTTCGACCACCTGCCCGGGGTCTTCGATCTGGTTGTGGATGACCGAAATCGTACAGACGGTCTTGTTGTCCGCAAGAACCGTGCCGTTGCTGTCCAGAATCCGCCCCCTCTGCGCCTTGATACTCCGCTCCCTTTCGTGAAGCTGGTCGGCAAGCCGGGAATAGTGGTCGGCGCGCCATACCATCAGGTAGACCAGACGCCCGAACAAAAAGAGCAAGGCCCCGGTGCAGAGGAAAAAGACGATCAGGATTTTTTTTCGGTGGAAGATCTTGTTATTATTGGAAAACATGGCAGCCTCGTATCGCCTATCGGCTCATATTACTATACTCTATTCCCTGGCGGAAGAGGTTATGCCTTTGGGGCGGCCCGCAGCAAGCCGCTAGTCCGAAATAGCCGGAAAATCCCTGCCTATGAGATCTCCGGTGTCCGGATCCAGAAGTTCCCCGGTGTCCGGGTCTACCAGATACCCGGTGTCCGGATCCTTCGCAAAGGACAGCCAACGGGGCTGACCGGAATCGCCGCTTTCAGAACCGCCCTCGGAGTCGCCGCTTTCCGCACCGGAGCCGCCATTCTGGGAGCCGTCTCCCGCTTCGCCGTCATCCTGTGTCTCCTCGGCGTACTGGGTGATGATTTCCAGCTGTTTCTGCTCCAGTTCCTGGATTTCCGCTTCGCTCAGCTCTTCGGTCATGAAAATCCCCTGATAAGGAAGCACCTCCGTCAAGATATTACGGACGATTCCAGTGGCGAATTTCGCGTCGTCCTGCTTTAAGGCATTGGGACGGTCCACCACCACATAGATGGCAAGCTGCGGATCGTCCGCCGGAGCATAGCCCAGGAAGGAAACGACGTACTCCCCGTTTCCCCGCGGGAGGGTCTCCGCTGTTCCGGTCTTGCCGCCGATGGCGTATCCGGCCGGACGCGCCGTCTTTCCGGTTCTGCGCTGTCCGCCCTCTTCCATGACCACCGCGCGGCAATACTGACGTATGCGCCGGGAAGTGGCTTCCGATATGGTCTGTTTCAGCACTCTCGGCTCAATGTTCTGTACGGTCGCGCCGCTTGCGTTGGTGATTTTATCCACTACATGCGGCTCATAGTAATAGCCGCCGTTGACCAGGGAACAGAAGCCGCTGATCATCTGGATCATGGTAACGTTGAAATTCTGCCCGAAGGAGTTGGTCGCCAGATCCGCCGCTTTCATGCTTTCCGCCGTAAAAAGGAGGCCGGCGGTTCTGGCTTCCCCCGCCAGGTCGATATTGGTCTTCAAGCCGAAGTTGTACACTGCCTGAAGCCTGCTGAACTCGTTCGCCCCGATCGCTTCGGAGATCTTCATCAGTGCCACATTGCAGGACCAGGCAATGGCGTCCTGAACGGTGACGGCCCCGTCACCGTAGATGTTGTGGCAATGGATGTCATGTCCGCCGATGGTCAGATAGCCGTCGCACTGATAGACTTCATTGCCGGTGATCCTGCCGATTTCCAGCCCCGCCGCCACAGTGAAGGGCTTCGCGACGGAACCGGGTTCAAACGTGTCGGAAATGCAGTAATTCCGCCACAGCTGATTCAGCGTATCATAATAAGTCTGCTCGTCCATGGCGGCAAGTTCATCTTCCGTATAATATGCGCTGATGTCCCGGGGATTATTCAGGTCAAAAGTCGGATAGCTCGCCATCGCCAAAATATTTCCGGTGTTGACTTCCATGATGATGCAGTTCAGCTGATTGGCGCCGTCCCCCTCCCGGGCCGCGTCCGCGTGTTCATCCTGGAACTGTTTCAGGCATTTTTCCACAATACTCTGGATATTGGCGTCTATGGTACTGTGCAGCGTATATCCGTCCACTGCGGGCTTTACGGTTCTTTCCAGGCTTCTGTCGGAATTGAGGTAGCCGTATTCCCTGCCTGTGGTTCCATTGAGCATATCATTATAAAATTCTTCCAGCCCATAAGTTCCCGTGTTGTCTCCATTCGTAAAGCCGACGACGTCGCAGGCAAGGCTGCCGTTTGGGTAGACCCGCTTGTATTCCTCTTCAAAGAAAATGCCCTGTATTCCGCTGTCCTCCCGCTGCATGTCCTGAAAGGGGCTGATCTGCTCATAGGTAAGCTGCTTCAGCGGTATATAATAGGAGGAATCGGGATGGGCGCGGATATATTCCCTGGTCTGCGCCACATCCATGCCGAAGCATTCCGCCAGCGCGTGGAGGGTGGGTTCCAGATATTTCTCCTTGCTCAGGATCAGGTTGGAATCCAGAATCAGGTTGTAGGTCTTCTCGCTTGTCGCCAGTACCGTGCCTTTCGTGTCTAAAATATCTCCCCGCCGAAACGGCAGAGTCGTGCTTTCGTATCTTTGCTGGGATAAGACCTGTCTGCTGTACGTTTCCCCTTTTTCACGGGTGATCAAAACCAGTCTGGCGATCAGGACGACAAAAAGAGCCAGCATCAGGAAAAACAGCAGCACCAGCTTTTTCTGCATTTTCATAGTGAAACGATTGAGTGGCTCGCTTCCCTGCGGCTTGCGCCCGAACGCCAGCTTCCTTGTTCTGTCCATCCTGTACCCTCCCGCCGCCTTGGTTCCCGGGGATCCCCTTTATTCTCCGGTTCCCGACAGTTTCCGGAAATAATCTCTTTTCACATCCGCATAAAGGACGACCTGACCTTCTCCCGGAAAGACCATCCCTAATTCCCCGATGGCGACCCGCTTGATTTCTCCCAGATCTATGCCGCTTACGATCTGATTATAGTTTTCATCGTTCTGTATTTTCAGGTCATTGACCGCCACCGTCAGCTTGGTAACAGCCTGCGTCCTGGCAGTCAGCTCCGCCATCAGCCGCACGTGTCCGATCAGCAGAAAGGCCGTCAGGCATAACGCCGCCAGAAGCAACATCATATAGCCCGGGCTCATATATCTGGCTTTCTCCTGATTCTTCCGGACTTCATGGCTGGGAATCTTTCTAGGTTCTTCCATCTGCCACGTGTCGGCTCTTGCCCGTGCCTTACGGACGGCGCTGCCGTCAACATAAGGTTCCTCGTAAGACTTCCTGTCCCTGGTATTTCCTGTTCGGCTGTCCGTCGCTGTCCGCATAGCTGCTGTTCTCCGCGCCACTTTGCTTTTCCTCCCCTAGCCTTTGTTCTTGATTCGGGTTCTATTGGATGCTGATTTCTGATGGTTTCTTTCTATCGATCCGTTCAGGAAGCGCAAGCCCCCTGCCCATCTCTTCCTTCTCTAGGAACTTGAGCTTTTGCGTTCAAAGACCCGCAGCTTGGCACTTCTGGAACGTCTGTTTTCTTTTTGTTCTTCCGCGCTCGGCAGGATGGGTTTTCTGGTCACGACCTTCCCCTTAGACAGCCGGCCGCATACACACACCGGAAACTTTGGCGGACAGGTGCAGGGGGCTTGGTTTTTCTGAAAAACCGTCTTTACGATCCGGTCTTCCAAAGAATGGAAAGTAATGACGCAGATCCGTCCTCCGGGATTCAGCATGGCAATAAAATCATCCAGACTCTCTTTCAGTACCGAAAGTTCCCGGTTGCACTCAATGCGGAGCGCCTGGAACGTCCTTTTGGACGGATGTCCGTCCCTGCGCATTTTTGCCGGGATCGCGGCCCGAATGGCCTCATTCAGCTCAAAAGTCGTCCGCATTTCTTTTTTCTGCCTTGCCGCTACGATGTGTTTCGCGATATTCCCGGCAAACCGTTCCTCCCCGTACTCCCGGATCAGGCGGCACAGTTCCGTTTCAGGATACCGGTTTACGATTTCTTTTGCCGTCAGGAGCCCGTTCTGATCCATGCGCATATCCAGTTCCCCGTCAAAGCGGTAAGAAAACCCTCTGGACGGCTCGTCCAGCTGATAGGAGGACACTCCCAGATCCAGCAGGATCCCGTCCAGCTTCTCCGCTCCGAACTGTTCCAGCCGCCGTCTGGCGTTGCTGTAGTTGTCCCGCAGGAGGGTGACTTTCTCCCCAAATTCCGCCAGACGGCTCGCGGCCGCTCTGACGGCGTCCTCATCCTGATCCATCGCGTACAGATGGCCGCCCGCGAGCCTGCGGCAGATCTGGAACGCATGTCCGCCTCCTCCCGCTGTTCCGTCCAGATAAAGACCTTCCGGCTTCACCCGCAACTGTTCCACCGCTTCCGTAAGCATTACGGAATGATGCTGAAAGTCCATCCCTGTTCTCCCTTGCCGTCCATCAGATCGTCAGCCCTAAACTCTCCATCGCAGCGGTGATTTCATCCATATTGCTGTCGGCATTGACGTCTTCCCATCTGCCCTTGCTCCAGATTTCAATGCGGCTCCCCACTCCCACCAGCACGATGTCTTTATCCAGACCCGCAAACTCTCTTAAATTTCCGGGTATCAGTATTCTGCCTTGCTTGTCCGCTTCCACGGCGGCGGCTCCCGCCAGAAAGAAACGCGCAAATCGCCTTGCTTCCTTGTTGATCAGCGGCAGTGAAGTCAGCTTCTGTTCAAAAGCATTCCAGTCCTGATTGGCATACACGAACAGACATCCGTCCATCCCCTTCGTTACCACGAATTCTTCTCCCAGAATCTCCCGGAACTTCGAGGGGATGATCAGTCTGCCTTTCGCGTCGATCGTATGATGGTACTCGCTCATGAACATACCGGTCACAGCCTTTCAAAGCAGCCTGCCATAGGGCCGCAAAGCTTATCAAATACTCCACTTTGCTCCACTTCACCCCACTTTGTACCACTTTTAATACAATCTTAATCTATCTGATAAAAATTTGCAATGGTAATTTGAGGAAAATTCTTGGATTTGTAAGCCAAAAATACGGTCCGGCAGGAAGATCCCACGAAACCAACGCGTACATCCAGCCGCTGTCAGACGGAACCTGCCCGGCAATGACAAAAAGTGTTACTACTCAACAGGAACAGCGGTATAGTGACAAAAAGAGGACTACACGGCAGAAAAATCCCGCTGAAACCTGAAAAATAAGATTTCAACGGGATTTTGACGATTTTTCTATTTCAATGGGTCGCGCGGATTTCGCAGCAAAGTCTCGGATGTACGCCACGGTTTATCGACCCTGCGTGGGGGTGAGGTCATAGACCAATAGACCAACCGAAATTGCATATTGCTTTACTGTCCATTGGCACTCCTGGAGGCGTCAATTAGGTTTCGTTTTGCGTATCTTCATAAATTGAAGTGAAGCGTTCCCGGCTAAATTCCACTTCATGATTCACATAGTCAATATAGTTATGATACGTTTCACTTGATGAGAGTTCTTCTATTGCGTTACTATTTAACTCAATGGATGAATTAGGCATTCCTTGACCTAGCCTCCCATCAGTCTCAGCCGCTGCTATCAAAACATAATATTTCCCCGTTTCAAGCAGTCTGTCCCCTTCTAACAACGATATGCTGCTGCCGTCATAATTTACGCCGCCATGTTTGAAAAACTCAATGGGTTCATCAAGTTTCAAATTGCCTTTCAGATTGTCGATCACAACAATCGAATACACAGTATACGGCTTTCCTGCGATAGTACCATTTTCATTTTCACGCACATTGGAGTATTCCGTTCTTAATTCAGCGTCAACCCTTGCAACGAAAACATAGTCGCCCCAGCCTACTATTTCTTTTGGATTGTCTACATTTACCATGAAGCTCCCATCAGCATATTCCACCGGTATCTGTGTGCTTAACGCAAAGCTGTCATATACCTTTGACACTTCGTTGCCGTCTTGACTACAAGCAACAGCTGTGGCAGCTAACACAATAGCTATCACTAGTGCTACGATTTTTTTCATAAATATTTCCTCCCATTTTTTGTGTTTCACATGATTTCACTCGGCTTTCGCAGTAATCCAAACACGATCAGTATAATGCTGCGGCGGCATCATATGAATCTTTGTCGTCTTGGACTAAAACCGTTGGGAAATATGCGGCTCCAGTCATAACTGCATTTGTATTTGACGGATTATGCCCCAAGCCTAAAGCGTGTCCCAGTTCGTGCGCAGCAACAGATTTTTTCGCGTTAGCGCTTAAACTGCTCATACCATAGATGTTAAAATATATTGTGGCATTATCTTTGTCTCTGTATCCGTAATAGCCAGCTGTTGCCGAATTTATGTCGGTTACGAATAAATCCTGAATAACAGATAAGCTATCCTCTCGAATAACACCACTCTTGTAATGATTCCATAAATTCATTCCCCATACAGTTTGGCTATAATATGTCGTATTGTAATCCCAATCTAAATGCCCCCCTGAATCTACATTATCGCCCGTACCTAAGTATGAAGTCGCACATGCTGTTGAATCATTCACAACGAACATGGAAACCACCAATAGAGCGATCATAAATTTTTTCATGCAAATATTCCTTTCTTATGTTATATATTGCTATTGCGTTCTGGTGCTGTAGTTTTTGCCGCAGCCCCTTGTCTCGGGAATTGTTATCGCCTCCATAAGACGCTTGATTCCGCTGTGGTGGCGAAATACACTGCCGATTTGCGGAAAAGCGCCACAATTTGTCTGGTCGTCCTAACCATTTCTGCCATATAGATTGAATAACCCTGTTTTTTCTGCAACTTTCCGTGGACTTCCCCCAACCGGGAGCGCCGCACTCTTGCCCTCAAATATTATGCCATGGCTCTGCCAACTTTCCAAGAGCTTTGCGCAAAATCTCTCGCAGAATCTCCCGGAACTTTGAAGGGATGATCAGCCTGCCTTTCGCGTCGATCGTATGATGGTACTCGCTCATGAACATACCGGTCACAGCCTTCCAAAGCAGCCTGCTAAGGGATCACAAAGCTTATCAGATACTCCACTCTGCCCCTCTTTGTAGCACTTTCAGTACAATTTTAATCTTCCTGATAAAAATTGGCAATGATAATTTAAGGAAAGTTCTTGAATTTTTAGATCAAAAATACGGTCCGGCAGGAAGATCCCGCGAAACCAACGCGTACATCCAGCCGCTGTCAGACGGAATCTGCCCGGCAGTGACAAAAAGTGTTACTACTCAACAGGAACAGCGGTATAGTGACAAAAAGAGGACGACACGGCAGAAAGATCCGGCAGGCAATACATGACCATAGGCCTGGGCGGTATTTTGCACAAAATCACGAGGAAGTTGAGCGGTAACACAAGAAGGAAGCAAAGATGATAAAAAATCAGCAAATGATTGACTTCTTCTCCGGAAGATATTATGATAAATATCGTTCACCTGATAAGTTCGCACAGCGGAGGGAAAAGGTTGAAAGAATTGCATTCTTTCAACCGGAGATTTTGTACGTAGCACAAATCTCCAGACTTTGGAAGGGACATGGTTCAAACATCAATGGAGCAAAACAGTCTTCCGGATCTCTGCCATCCTTTTGAAAAGCGGAAAGGATTTGAAAAGTTCCTAGAAATACTGAAAATTTATGAACATCACGTGGCAGACCCGGCTGCCAACATATCCCTGCTCTTCGGATTAGAAAATCATGTGCGGAGATACTGTAAAGAATATTCTCTCGACTTTGAGAAGGTCATCGCCGCCGTCATGGAGGGAAAAGCGCTGAATTATACGCGATATGTCGAAAACTGGACCAAGGATGAGCCACAGTGAAGAACGAAGAGCGCCCGTTATCCGGCGCCCTTGGTTTTCTTTCTCATTACCACGAAAATCTCCGCCGCCAGAGCCAGCAGGAACAGGGCCAGCCCCAGGATCTGGTTGACCGGAAGCATGGTGCCCGGGATTTTCAGCTGGTCGGTCCGTATGCCCTCGAGAAAGAATCTCCCCAGGCCGTATCCGCCCAGATAAAGCAGGCTGATTTCCCCCTGGAATCTCTTATGTCTGCCCAGGAACAGGAGGAGCGCGAGGATCAGGAGGTTCCACAGCATTTCATAGAGGAAAGTCGGATGTACCTGGATATAATTGGTTCCCTCCACCATGTGGGCGGAAATGTTCTCCGAAATATCCCGCCCCCTCACCGCCTCCACGGGAAGACGCATGGCCAGGAGACTGTCGGTATATTCTCCGAACACCTCGCGATTCGTGAAATTTCCCAGCCTTCCGATGATCTGCCCGACGAGCAGCGAAGGAGCCGCCGTATCGCCCAGCTGGAGGGCGTTTTGTTTGCGCAGCTTCGCGTACAGGGCGACGACGACAGCCGCCGTGATCACTCCGCCGTAAATAGCCAGGCCGCCGTTACGGATATGGAACACGCTGATCGGATCCGCCCGATACATCTCCCATTCAAACAAGACATAAAAAATCCTCGCGCCGACGACCGAAAGCGGGATCCCCCACAGAGCCAGTTCCCAGTAAGTATCCGGGTTCTGCCCGGACGCTTTAGCCCGACGGTCTGCCAGCAGGATCCCCATAAGCATTCCGGTTCCGATCAGCACCCCGTAAAGGGCAATGGAAAAGCCGAAAACGGAGAAGCTTTTCGGTACATTTTCCAAATAGATGCCAAGATTTGGGAAAGCAATGTCCGTGACGTTCATCATATCCCGCATGTTCTTTTCTCCTCCTCCAATCATTCGCTCATCTCGACAGCGGCGGCTTCGCCGGTTTCATCCTATCGAGCCTTCCTTTGCTTCCGTCTGCCCGCCCGGCGGACACGCATTCCACACTTCCTCACACATGGAAGCGGAACAGGATAACATCTCCGTCCGCGACCACGTATTCTTTTCCCTCGATCCGAACCAGTCCTTTTTCCCTGGCGGCGGCAAGGGAGCCTTGTTCCAGAAGATCCTTCTCGTTGACCACCTCCGCCCTGATGAACCCTCGTTCCAGGTCCGTATGGATCTTCCCCGCCGCCTGCGGGGCTTTCGTTCCGGCATGAATCGTCCATGCGCGGGTCTCATCCTCACCGGCCGTCAGGAAACTGAGCAGGCCCAGCAGACGGTAGCTCGCCTGGATCAGCTGTTCCAGCCCGGACGCTTCCAGCCCCAGATCCTCCAGAAACATAGCCTTTTCTTCTTCGTCCAGTTCGGCAATTTCCTGTTCGATCTGGGCGCAGACGACAAAGACTTCGCTTCCCTCCTTTGCCGCAAATTCCTTCACTGCCCGGACATGGGAATTCCCCTCCCCTTTGTCGGCCAGATCCGCTTCCGCCACATTGGCGGCGTAGATGACCGGCTTGTAGGTCAGCAGCTGATAGGAACGCAGGTATGCCGTTTCGTCTTCTTCCGCCGTCTCCATATCCCTAGCCATTTTTCCGCTTTCCAGACGGGCTTTGAGCCGCTCCAGAAATTCGTATTCTTTGAAGAGCGACTTATCCGCCTTGGCGCCTTTGGCGGTCTTGGCAATCCGCCTTTCCACCATCTCCAGATCGGCAAAAATCAGCTCCAGCTGGATCGTTTCCACATCCCGCAGAGGGGAAACGCTCCCGTCCACATGCACGACATTGGAATCCTCGAAACAGCGCACCACATGGACGAGGGCGTCCACCTCCCGGATATGGCTTAAAAACTGGTTCCCCAGACCCTCTCCTTGGGAAGCGCCCTTTACCAGTCCGGCGATGTCTACAAATTCAATGACCGCAGGGGTTACTTTCCGGGAACGGTACAGATCCCCCAGAAGTTTCAGCCTGTCGTCCGGAACCGCCGCAATGCCCACATTGGGATCAATGGTACAGAAAGGGTAATTGGCGGACTCCGCTCCCGCCTTGGTCAGGGAATTAAAGAGCGTACTCTTCCCCACATTCGGCAGGCCTACAATTCCTAGTTTCATTGGTTATGACCATCCTTTCCAGTCTATCCGCCCTTAGCGGAAACATTCATACTTCTTCCGGTTCTTTAATTCTTCATAGAGCAGACAGTAATTACGGTAACGTACCGGGTGGATTTTCCCCGCCGCCACTGCCGCCTTTACGCCGCACTGCGGCTCGCCGATATGGGAACAGCCGCCGAACCGGCATTCCTTCTCATAGGCGTCCAGTTCCGGATAGAACCGGGAAAGGTCTTCCTTCTCCATGGAAAAGATCCCGAGCGCGCTGAAGCCGGGGGTGTCCAGCAGATAGGTATTCTCCCGGATAGCGATGATCTCGGAGTGTCTGGTCGTATGTTTTCCGCGTTCGATTTTTGCGCTGAGGCCCCCGGTCTGCATGACCACCGCCGACTGTAGGGAATTGATCAGGGAGGACTTCCCCGCTCCGCTCGGACCCGCTACCGCTGTGGTCTTCCCCTCCAGAAGGGGCTGGAGTTCCTCCATGCCGGTTCCGGAAAACGTACTGATCACCAGGACGGGGCAGCCGCTGCCTGCGTAGACCTGACAGCAGCTTTCCCCCTCTCCCCCTTTGTCCAGATCCTGTTTATTGAAGCAGATGATACAGGGAAGTCCTTGCTGTTTCATCATAATCAGGAAACGATCCAGCAGATTGAAGCTGGGCCTGGGCCGCACGAGGGAGAACAGGATGAGCGCCTGATCGACATTGGCGACCGCTGGGCGGATGAGTTCGCTCCTTCTGGGAAGAAGCTCCCGGATGTTTCCGAGCCTTTCTTCCTCATCCAGTACGTCCAGACGTACTTCATCTCCCACCAAGGGCTTCCGGTGTTCTTTCCGGAAAATCCCTCTCGCTTTGCACTCATAGCGGCTTCCCCCTGCGGAAACATAGTAGACGCCCGCGATTCCCTTCACGATTTTCCCCTGCATTCCGTCCCCTATTCCCTTACAAACTCCACCCTGCGGCTGAAAAATTTCTCCGCCTCGCTCCCGGCCGCGGTGACGGTTCCCCCGGTTTCCGGGTCTGTGGCGGTGGCTCCCGGGATGATGACGGTATAAGCGAAATGGATCATTCCCGCTGCGGACGGAATGCCGGAAAAATGAGCTTCCTGCGGAAAGGTCGTGACCCGTGTGTCCAGCAGGATCTGTCCGTCGTCGCAGACCAGCTGGATCCGCACTTCCGATCCCGCCACATAATCCGGGGCTTCCGCCGCCGTAGGCGCTTCTATGGTGCCATGGTACTGATAAGTCGCCCCCTCCGGCCCTTGGCTGACCTGAAGATCAATCGCGGTTCCCTCCGGCACGTAAGAACCGTGGGAATAGCTCTGGTAACAGACGTCCCCCGCCGGGATTTCGGAGCTGTATGCGGGCGTGACCGTTCCCACCGTCAGCCTGCTTTCCAGCAGTTCTATGGTTGCCTCCGCTTCGCTCCGATGGATGACATTGGGAACGCGTGTCTTGGCTTCTTCCTTTCCCAGGCTGACTGTCACCGTCACCACGCTGCCGGTGGGCACCTGCTGTCCGGCTTCCGGAATCTGCATCAGCACCAAGCCCGCTTCCACGGTATCGGAGTAAAGATCCTTAGCGTCCCGGTTGATCTTAAAACCGGCTTCCGTCAGCAGGGAATAGGCTTCTTCATAACTTTTCCCTTCCACAGCCGGAACTTCCGTCACCTGTGTTCCGGAGCTTACCGTGAGCTTCACAGTCTTTCCTTGGGCAACCATGCTCCCCTCTTCCACGTCCGAATAGAACACCGTTTCCGCCCCGTAAAGATTGGATTCCTGATATTCCACTTCTATCAGAAGCCCGTGCTCTTCCAGAAGCGCCCTGGCCTCTTCCAGATTCTTCCCTATGACGGCCGGCATCTCCACCTGTCCGTCCTCGGCGGAAGCAGCGCCGCTTTCTCCGAAGGAATTTCCTTCGCCGGTCAGCTCACCGAACAGCTTCACGACCAGCAGGATGATCCCGGCAAGGATCACAAGACCCATGAGTACCGCCAGGAACACAGAGACTTTCGCCATTTTCGGGTCGTAATCTTCATCGTACTCATATTCTTCTTCCGGTACATCCGGCCCGTCCTCCGGCTCGCCGTACTCATCCTCCGGCATATCATACTCGTCTTCCGGCCCGCTTCGTCCGTTTCTCGGCGCGTACCCAGTTCCACTCAGTTCTCCGGTGTTCCTCGGCACGTGGCCGTTCCCCGTCAGTTCCCCGGTATCCCGCAGCCTGCCCGAATCCCGGCGTCCGGACAGGTTCTTGATCTGCGTCATTTCCACATCGGACACCATCCGGGTGGACATCTCCGCTTCCGGCTCCAGACGCACCACAAAATCCCGATCCGGGGTGATCAGCGACTGTTTCAGATCCGCGATCAGCTCTCCGGTGTTCTGGTATCTGCGGTCAGGGGATTTATGGCAGCATTTCAGCACGATGCCGGCCACGCTGTCCGGTATCTCCGGAACATAGTCCTTAGGGGAAGGCAGTTCTTCCTGTATATGCTTGATGGCGATGGCAACCGTGGTCTCTCCGTTGAAAGGGACGCGCCCGGTCAGCATTTCAAACAGCGTCACGCCCAGGGAATAAATGTCGCTCTTTTCATCGCTGTAGCCGCCCCGTGCCTGTTCCGGCGAGGTATAATGCACGGAACCCATGACATTGGAAGTGATGGTGTTGCTGGTGGCGGCCTTTGCGATCCCGAAATCAGTCACCTTCACTTTTCCGTCTTTGGAAATAATGATGTTCTGAGGCTTAATATCCCGGTGGATAATATGGTTGCTGTGGGCGGCCTCAATGCCCATGCCCATCTGTATGGCAATGCTGACTGCCTCTTTATAAGATAATCTGGCTTTTTTCTCGATATACTTCTTAAGGGTAATCCCCTCCACCAGTTCCATGACGATGTAATGAATCCCGTTCTCTTCCCCCACATCGTAGACGTTGACGATATTCGGGTGCATCAGCCCCGCCGCCGCCTGCGCCTCGATACGGAATTTCGATACGAAGTTCGCGTTCTCGCTAAATTCCTGCTTCAATACTTTCACTGCCACAAAACGGTTCAGCTTATGGCATTTGGCTTTATATACATCCGACATTCCGCCCGTTCCGACTTTTTCCAGAATCTCATAGCGTTCGCCCAACATCATACCGATCTTGATCATGCTGCCTCTCCAATCTCCCGTAACCGAATCACTTTCCCGCCTCCCCGCCTGGACTTTCCGCGCTCACGCAAAGGGCTGGATCAATATGACCGCTATGTTATCCCTGCCGCCGCAATCGTTGGCTGTTTTTACCAGTTTTGCCGCTTTGGCCGCGAGGTCGCTTTCTTCTTTTCCCGGATCCCGCAGAATCCCACGTATCTCTTCATCTTCCAGCATATTGGTCAGCCCGTCAGAACACAGCAGCACCAGATCGCCCTTTTGAAGCAGAGCGGTAAAGAAATCCACTTCCACCCAGTCGTCGGCTCCGATCGCACGGGTGATGATGTTCCTGTCCGGATGGTTCCTGGCTCCGGCCTTGTCAATGCCGCCCATACGGACCAGTTCTTCCACCAGGGAATGATCCCGGGTGATCTGCACGATCTCCCGGTTCACCACATAAAGCCTGCTGTCGCCGACATTCGCCACTTGCAGCCTGTCCTCCAGACAGGAGGCGGCCACCACGGTGGTTCCCATGCCGCTTAGCCGAACATCCCCTTTCGCTCTCCGGCGCAGATCATAGTTGGCCGCGCGGATCGCGTCGCCGAGGATCCGCTCCGGCTCCTTTTCCATGGATGCGCCCGCCTGGCTCACGATGGTTTCCACGGTATATCTGGATGCGTAATCCCCTGCGTTATGGCCGCCCATGCCGTCCGCCACAAGAAATAAATTCGGAAGGTTCCCCACCGGCTGTTCCGAAGCATATACGTAATCCTGATTAAACTGCCGCCGTCTGCCGGTATCTGTCACGGAAAAAAACTTTAGCACCCCTTTTCCCTCCTGTACGGTTACTCTTCCGCAAAGGCCGCTGAATCGCAGCTTGGCGCGTATGATCTTTGTGATTTTGTGTGTCGCACAAAATCAGTTTCGCGGGACGCCTCTGCCAGACAGCGACATCGGGTCTTTACTCTTTTTGCGGACGCTGTCCGCGCCGTCCTGACGGCGTCTGCGCAGCTGCCCGCAGGAAGCGTCGATGTCCCGTCCCAATTCCCTTCTAATAGTAACATTTATTTTATTTTTTTCAAGCCTGTTTTTGAAGCTCTGCACCACAGGAGCCTGCGGGGGCTTACAGCCGTGTTCTTTCACCGGGTTCACAGGGATCAGATTCACATGGCAGTGCAGGGGCTTCGCGAGCCGGGCAAGCTTCGCTGCGTCCTCTATGGAATCATTGACCCCCGCCACAAGGCTGTATTCCAAAGTGATCCGTCTTCCGGTCTGCTTGAAGTAAGCCGCACAGGCCTCCATGGTTTCCTCTATGCCGTAACGGTCGGCGACAGGCATCAGCTTGCGGCGTTTCTCATCCGTCGCCCCGTGGAGGGAAACCGCCAAGGTAAGCTGTAAGTTTTCCCGTGCCAGACGGCGGATCTTGGGAACCAGCCCGCAGGTGGACACCGTGATATTCCTTTGGCTGATGTTCAAACCATTTTCATCGGTGAGCAGTTTCAGGAAACGCAGGAGGTTCTCATAGTTATCCAGCGGCTCCCCGCTCCCCATCACCGTCACGTGGGAGATCCGCTCTCCGGTCATCCTGCCGATGGCGTAGACCTGATCCAGCATCTCGCTTGGCTTTAAGCTGCGTATCAGCCCGTCTGTGCCGGACGCACAGAAACGGCAGCCCATCCGGCAGCCGACCTGGGAAGAAACGCAGACGCTGTGGCCATGTCTGTATTTCATCAGCACGCTTTCCACCATGTGGCCGTCTTGGAGCCGAAAAAGGAATTTCTTAGTACTGTTCGCCGCCGACTCCTGCTCCTGTTCCGGCACAAGAACGGTATACTCATACCGCTGGGCACAGTCCGCCCGGAATTCCAAGGACAGATTGCTCATCTCGTCCAGACTGCGCGCCGCCCTCTTGTGCATCCATTCATACATCTGCTTGGCACGGTAGGGTTTCTCGCCCCTTCCCGTAAGCTCCGCCTGTAATTCTTCCAGCGTAAAGGACTTAATATCCTGTTTTTTCTGCCCGCCGCCGCGCTCTTCTAACCTTATGCCGCTCCGTTTTCCTTCTTTCATTCCGCTCCGTTCTCCCGATCCCGTGTGGATCTATGTCCGACCTTCTTCTCACGCTTCATCCGTGCGAAAAAGAAACCGTCTGTCTCAAAGAATCCTGGTAAAAACTGTATGCATCCCGCTTTTTCCTCTTCCGAGAGCGTGACGGCTTTCGACAGACTCTGCGTCCGGCGCTTCCGCTCCAGAACCGCTTCCGGCAGATAGGGTTCTATGCTGTCCGGCACGAACGGGAAGTTCTCGCCGATCCAGCGGTACATCCCCTCGTTTTCCCCCTCCCCGATGGTACAGGTACTGTAGATCAGCACTCCGCCCGGCTTCACATACCGCCAGCTGCTGCGGATGATTTCTTTTTGCAGCGCTATGAGGGCTTCTGTCTTGTCCTCGCCGCCTCGATACTTAATATCCCGCTTTTTCCCGATCACGCCCAGCCCGGAGCAGGGCAGATCCAGAAATACCACGTCCGCGCCCGCTTCCTCGGAGGGGTCGAATACCCTTGCGTCCCAGACCTGTGTCCGGATGTTCCCGGCTTTCATCCGCAGGATATTTTCTTCCAGCAAAAGGATCTTCTTCGCGCTCACATCCCTCGCCAAGACCTCCGCGCCCATCTGGGCGGCAAGCAGGGCCTTTCCGCCCGGCGCGGCGCAGACGTCCAATACCCGATTCCCGGAACAGATCCCTGCCGCTTTCACGCACAGCATGGAACTGACGTCCTGCACCAGAAAGGCTCCTTGGGCAAAGCCCGGCAATGCCGCCACGCCGTGGACATGGGTCAGAGAATAGACCGAAGGCAGATACGCCCCGGCGCTCGCCTGTACCCCTTTTGCCCGAAACTGCTCCAGATAATCCAAAACGGCTTCTTGAGAAAGGTCTTCCCGGAACCGGATGGTGACGGGATGGATCCGGAGCAGTCCTTCTAAGATGGTCTGCGCGGCTTCCCTCCCATAGGTCTCCAGCCACTTCCTCACGAGCCACAGAGGCATGGAATACCGCACCGACAGGAAAAGAACCGGGTCTTCTTCCTCTTTCGGATAAGGCAGCGCCCCTTTTTCCCGGTCTCTGGCAAGGCTGCGCAGCACCCCGTTGACGAAACCTTTCAGCCCGCGGAACCGTCGCTCCTGCGCCAGTTTACAGGCTTCGTTGCAGACCGCCGAAGCCGGAACGGCATCCAGATAAAGAAGCTGATACAGACTCATCCTCAGCAGGCAGCGTATCAGCGGCTTCATTTTCATCAGCGGAAGCTCCACGTAACAGCCGAGCAGATAGTCCAGTTCCGTCTGCCGCTCCACCGTTCCCTCCGTCACCCTCTTGAGGAAAGCCCGGTCACGGTCGGGCAGCTGACAATGCTGATCCAGAACGGATTTCATCAAAAAAGGGGAAGGATTTTTCCGCCCTTCCATAGCAAGCAGCGTATCCAGAACAATCCCGCGTATGCTTTCCGCCATCTTCTATCCCTTTTTCTTTCCGCTATGCCGAACCGCCTAGCCTCTCCCCCGCGCGCACTTTCACTCCCAGGAGAAAATCATGTGTACTCATCCGCTTTTTTCCCTCCGGCTGTACACTGTATATCTGCAAGCTTCCTTCCCCGCAGCCCACGCTGAAAAAATCCCTCGTCACTTCCCCGACGACTCCGGGGGACACGGAAGCTAAGGCCGCCTTGGCTTCCCAGATTTTCACCTGTCTGCCCCGGTAAGACGTGTAGGCACTGGGCCAAGGATTCATCGCCCTCACCAGACGCTCGACCTCGACCGCGCTCTTGGCAAAATCCATCTCTCCCATCGCTTTCGTGATGAGCGGCGCGTAAGAGCTTTCTTCCTCCCGCTGTTGTTCCGGGATCATCCCCCCTCCCGGAAGCAGGGCCAGAACCTCTACAATCGCTCTGCCTCCCTCTGCCATCAGCCGGTCGTGGAGCGTTCCGTAAGTATCATGCGGCGCAAGCTCCACTTCTTTTTTGTAAAGCATAGCCCCCGTGTCCAGGCCCGCATCCATGCGCATGATAGTAATCCCGGTTTTTTGCTCCCCGTTTAAGATCACGTGCTGAATCGGGGAGGCTCCCCGATATTTGGGGAGCAGGGAGGCATGGATGTTCAGGCAGCCGTGTTCCGGGAGATCCAAGATCTCCTGGGAAAGAAGCTGCCCGAACGCCGCCACGATATAAATTTGCGCCTCGTATTCTTTCAGCCGCGCCACCGCTTCCGGGCTTTTGATCCGGGGAAACTGCAAGACCGGAATCCCATGGCACAGGGCGCAGGCCTTGACCGGAGCAAACTGCGGCGTCCTGCTCCTGCCTTTCGGCTTGTCCGGCTGTGTGACGACCGCCGTGACCTCATGCCCCGCTTCCAGCAACGCTTCCAACGCCCCTACGGCAAAATCCGGCGTTCCCATAAAAACCAGTTTCAAATGACCCACCTTTCCCCGTGCGGACGCTTATCTTTCTTCCGATTCTTCTTCCCTGTCATTATCCGTCAGTTCTCCCTCCATTTTGTCCACGTACAGGATCCCATCCAGATGATCCACCTCATGGCAGATGGCGCGGGCCAGAAGCTCCGTACCCTCCAGCTCTATGGGGCGCATATTCACGTCCAGAGCCTTCACCCTGACACGGTTCGGACGCCTGACCAGTCCGGATTTGCCAGGGAGGCTCAGGCAGCCTTCCTTTCCCTCCTGTTCCCCGTCGCTCTCCACGATCCGGGGATTGATCAAGATATGGGGGTCGTCCTTCTCGGCAGTCACGTCAATCACCACGACCCGTTTCAGCACGCCCACCTGCGGAGCCGCCAGCCCGACGCCGTTTGCGTCATACATCGTTTCCAGCATATCCTCAATGAGTTCTTTCAGCCTGGGCGTCATCTGCGCGATTTCCTTGCAGCGTTTGTTCAGTACGGCTTCACCAAATTCCCGTATATTGCGTAATGCCATCGCTCCCTCCCTGCCCGTTATAGGATATTCATCGGATCAAAGTCAAACTGGACGCTTTCCGACCTAGGCTGCCATTCCTTGAGGATACCCTCCAGAAGATCCTTGACCTGAACCAGTTTCTCATAACGGATATTTTTTACATAAAAGACAAACCGGAAAACATCGTTCACTTTGGAAACCACAGCCGCCGCCGGGCCAAGCACCCACAGCCGCTCTTTGGCAGCGCGCCTTTGACTCGCCGCTTTGGCTTCCTGTCTCGCCGCTTGGGCGCCTCGCTCCGCCTCCCGGCGAACCTTTTCCGCCAGCCGCCGGGCAAGGACAAGTCCGTCCTCTTCTGTTTTGGAAAAGACCTGCACGGCCAGCATATGGGAGATCGGCGGATAGGACATCAGTTCCCGGTACAGAATTTCTTCATTATAAAAGGCGTCATAGTCCTGCCGGGCGGCATGGAGCAGCGCATAGTGTTCCGGCTGATAGGTCTGTATCACCACTTCCCCCGGTTTCCGCCCACGCCCCGCCCGCCCCGCCGCTTGGGTGAGAAGCTGGAAGGTCCTTTCCCCCGCCCGGTAATCGCTTGCCGCCAAGGACAGATCCGCCGCCAGTATTCCCATCAGCGTCACGTTGGGGAAGTCATGCCCCTTTACGATCATCTGCGTTCCGACCAGCACGTCCGCCTCCCCGTTGGAAAAAGCGGAAAGGATGGCTCCATAGCTGTCCTTGGCCTTGGTGGTATCCGCATCCATGCGCAGTACCCGGATCCCGGGATAGCATTCTTTGAGCTTCTTTTCAATCTGCTGTGTTCCAGCCCGGAATCCGGAAAGGTATTTGGAACCGCAGTGCGGGCAGAGCGTAGGCTTCTCTTCACCGTAGCCGCAGTAGTGGCACATCAGCCGGCCTCCTTGATGTTCCGACAGCGACACATCGCAGTGCGGACATTTCAGCACTTTGCCGCAGGAGCGGCAGGAAAGGAAACCGGCATAACCCCTTCGGTTCAGAAAGAGCATACTCTGTTCGCCCTTGGACAGGCGATCCGCCAGCAGTGCCTGAAGCTTCCCGCTGAAAACAGAGCGGTTGCCCCGTCTTAATTCTTCCCGCAGATCCACAATGGACACTTGGGGCAGGGTTCCTCCCCCCAGCCGTTTGGTGAGCCGAAACAGCTTGTAAATTCCTACGCTCACCCTGTAGTAGGACTCCAGAGAGGGGGTAGCGGAACCCAGCACAAGACTCGCCCCATGAAGCCGGGCGACTTCCCGCGCCGTATCTCGGGCATGGTATTTCGGACTGCCCTCGCTCTTATAGCTTCCCTCATGCTCTTCGTCCAGAATGAGAAGACCGATATTCGGAAACGGCGTGAAGAGGGCGGAACGAGGGCCGATGATGACATCGATCCCGCCGTTTTTTGCCCGCTCGCACTGATCATATTTTTCCCCCTGTGACAAAGAGGAATTCATGACGCTGACCCGTTCCCCGAACCGGGCGTAGAACCGCAGAAGCGTCTGATACGTCAGGGCGATCTCCGGGATCAGTACGATGGCCTGTTTTCCCCTCCGGACGACTTCCTCGATCAGCGTGAGATAGATCTGCGTCTTTCCGCTGCCGGTGATTCCATGTAAAAGATAAGTTTCCTGTCTTCCCGCGTCAAAATCCTCCAGGATTTCCCGGACGACTCCCGCCTGATCCGGACTTAGCTCTTTTTCTTCCTCCCTACGGACTTCTATCTTGACCGGATTCCGGTAGCCGCTCTCTTTCACCAGTTTCAGCGCGCCCTCCTGCTCCAGCCGTTTCACAGCGGAAGCGGATACGCCAAGCTTCCCGGTGATCCATTCATAGGGAATGGCTTCCAGCTGGGCCAGTTCCCTTAGCAGTCTTGCCTTGGCGGTCTGTTTTTTGCGCTCGCACTCCCGGAGCAGGGAAAGGATCTCTTCCCGTGGAAGCAGTCTGACCGCTTTTTTCTTTTCCATCCGCTTCACGCTGCGTTTGGCGGGCAGCACCGTCCTGAGCGCCTGTGCCATGGTAGAGCCGTATTGGCCGCGCAGCCACCATGCCAGACGAATCAGCCGTTCCTCGACGCCCGCCCTGTCCGGCGCGATCCTTTGTATCTCTTTGATTTTCTCCGGAGCGATCCGGCACTCCTCCCCGATTTCGATGACATAGCCGTCCACCGGCTTATTGCCGTTCCCAAAGGGAACCGTCACGCACATACCGACTTCCAGCACCCTTCTTAACGGAACCGGAATGCGGTACTGAAAGGGTCTGTCTACTTTCTCATGGGAAATGTCCACGATCACGTCCGCATAGGTTCCTTCCATGCCCTTCCTCCTCTCGCCGCGCCGCGATGTGGCCACCCGGCTATCTGATACCCCTTGATCGGCGGCCATGGATGGGCATGGCCATCCGGCCTGAATCCCCTCCCGCGCATAAGATGCCTTGATCGCTCCGCGGCCATGGATGGGCATGGCCATCCGGCTCATTGCTTCCCCAGTCCCGCCAAGATCTCCCGGATCAGCACCCTCTCATCCATCGGGTATTTGACCCCTTTGATCTCCTGGTAATCCTCATGCCCCTTGCCCGCCAGCACGATAATATCCCCTTCTTCCCCATGGGCGATGGCATAGGCAATGGCTTCCTTGCGGTCGCGGATCGCCAGATAGTCTCCGTCCGTCCGGCAGATCCCCGTCCGGATGTCCTCCATGATGGCGTCCGGATCTTCAAACCTAGGATTATCCGAAGTGATGACAGTCAGATCCGCCAGCCTTCCGCTGATTTCCCCCATCTCGAAACGCCGCTGTCTGGCACGGTTCCCTCCGCAGCCGAACACGCACACCAGGCGGCGGGGCTGATACTCGCGCAGGGAGGTCAGCAGGCTCTCCAGCGCCATGGCATTGTGGGCATAGTCGATCAGCAGGGTAAAACGGTCGGAAACCCTGACCGGCTCTCCGCGCCCTTTCACCTTCACCGAAGCAAAGGCGCGTTTCATGTCGTCCTCCCTGACCCGGAAATGGCGGCAGACCGCTACCGCCGCCAGGGCGTTGTAGACGCTGAACCGTCCCGGCATAGGCAGCTGCACATAGAAATCCGGCTGATAGCCCGCGTTCTTCCCGGTGATGTGGAAACGCATTCCCAGTTTCCCCTCCTCCCGGACAAATTCCGGATCCTCCGCCCGCAGATCCGCCCCCTCTTTCAGTCCGTAACGCTCTAAGACACAGGTATGTCCCTGGATGAGCCGCTCGCAGTTCTTATCGTCGCTGTTCACGATCCCCACCTTGCACTGGCGGAAGAGCCGCCCTTTGCAGGCTAAATACTCCTCGAAGTCCGCATGTTCCGCCGGGCTGATGTGATCCGGTTCCAGATTGGTAAATATACCCAACTCAAATTCAAAACCCTGGGTACGGTGCATTTTCAGAGCCTGCGACGACACTTCCATCACTACCGTGTCCAGTCCTTCTTCCACCATCCGGGCAAAATACTGCTGGAGCAGATAGGATTCCGGCGTGGTGTTTCCCGCATGGATACGGGTCTTCCCGATCACCACCTCGATAGTGCCCACCAGTCCCACCCTACGTCCGGCGTTTTCCAGGATGGACTTCACCATATAAGAGGTCGTAGTTTTGCCTTTGGTGCCGGTAATGCCGATGACCTTGAGCTTCCGCGCCGGATGGCCGAAGTATGCCGCTGAAAGAAACGCCATTGCGTACCGGGTATCCTCCACTTGGACGACCGTCACGTCCTGATCCTCCAGACCCTCCACTTCCCTCGACACGACCAGCGCCGCCGCCCCTTTTCGCGCCGCTTCCAAAGCAAAGTCGTGACCGTCGAAATCGGTTCCTTTTATACAGATAAAAAGACAGCCGCTACTTACTTTCCGGGAATCGTAAATAACCTCTGTCACCTGGCGCCGCGCGCTTCCTTGCAGACACCGGTATTGGATTTTTTCAAACAAGGCATGAAGCTCCATAACTCCCTCCTTTACTTTTCCATTTGATATGTACTGTTCCATTTTACTCTATTTCCGGAAATGTTGCCACCCCAAAATCAAAATCCGAAAGTTTTTTATCAGACAGGAGCTTCCTTTCAGCAGGAAAACAGCCCCTGCGCCTTTGTTCCGTTTCCGTTTTCCCAAAACGAAAAGACTTCGGGATAACCCGAAGCCTTTTCTTGATCTTGTTTATGAGGGGGGAGATAGTTAATCTGTCATCCTTTAATATCGCTATTAAAGTCACCCAACCAACTATCCATTCTCAGTATAATAATAATATGTGTCTAAAGTGTGTCTAAAAGATTAGGATTTTATAAAAATAATAAAATCAATATAAACTTTTCGGCTGATTTTATCGGGCCGAGATAGGAAAACGTTGTTTTTCGTAACTCCACCGTTCTAATCCGGCAAGAAAAAATTGACATGGCTTGCTTATGCCGTGGAGAATTTTCCCATTCCCTTCCTTTCAGCAATTCCATTTACACTCCGCCGGATCTGGCTCGTCCGTGACCATAACCGCCCTTAGCGCGGCGGTATAGTCGGCGCAGACTTCTTCGGCGACAGCTTGATACTCCGTCTCGCTTGCGTCCAGCCCCAGCCGGTCATAGCCGACAGCCGCCGCAGCGTAAAAGTACAGGCCGAGGGAATGCGATGCGGTGTGTATGCTTCCCGCCGCCTGCCCGATCGCTCTCGCGGCGGCCTGCTCGACCGGATGATTGTCCAGTTCGCGGGCGGCGGCGTGGCACTCGTTTAGAATGATCTGTTTGACATATGGCAGCTTAACCTTTCCAGCCAGCCACTCACGGGCGGCGGCTATCGCATGGGCGGGACGCCCGTCGTGCGGACAATGTTTCACAAAGAGCGGAAGGATTTTCTGCTCGGCGTAACGGAGTGTCCAGTTCGCTATGGTCACTTTGCTCTGCGTTTCCATGATCCGCATGAGAGCAATGACAGATGCCGCATGAACATCACCGAAAGTCTTGCGTAGTTTCTTTGCCATATCGTTTCCTCGCGTTCAGCTTCATCAGGTCGTAGCCGTCCCGGTCTGCCGCTTGATTTCCCCGTCCGGCACGTCCGAACCGATGACCATAGTACTCCGGTGTCCTTAACGCGGTTGTGGTGAAAGTACTTGTTTTTTTCATGTTACGATTAGTTTTTCCGCCATCTTCTCCGCCCGGAAACGTAAAAATTTATTCAGAGTGTCAAGCAGGGTCTTCTCTTTGTATGCATTGATATCAGTCAAATCCGGCAAAAAGTTCTTTTCCAGATAACTCTTATATTTATCTTCAAATTTTTCAAAATAACTGCTGTGCTTTTTTTCAAAAATATCCTGTAGGCAGCGAACATTCTCTCCCTGATATCCTTTTTTGACCCAGGCCAAATATTTGTCGATTCTATCACACCAATCAACAGGGACATATCCGTCTCGCTTATAATCCTTATCACCACGCCAGTGATTCAATTCTATCGGCATAGGCATAAAATTTGCAAGACAATGATACTGTTTCCAAGCCTTTAGCTGGCTGTCCTTTACTTGATTGCTACTGAACTTCTCGTTATACCATTCGCTTTCCGTACCATTATCAAAGTCTGCATATTCCTTATTTAGTTCCTCGCACTTTTCTGTCAAAACGATTTGTCCAGCTCCGAAAATATATTCCCCATTTATTTTATCGGCCCAGCCCCCTTTGGGTGAAAAAAGCGTGTCGCCACGACAAGCATCGCATATCGGCTCTTCCCATAGTGCTTGATATAGCGCCTCCGCTATCTCTCTTTGGTCTGCATCGGGGTCTTTTTTAGCCGGCATGTTTGGCCTTAAAGGGCGTAGCAGAAATTTCTTCCAATTTTCTTGGTTGCCATCGTCTTTATAAAATTCACGATAGAAATCTAAGAGCGCAGTTCTTTCCATTTTCGTTCTCCATAAGCGGCAAGCCTTAGCCGGTGATTGGTACTTAGACAGTATAGAGATCATGCCGTTTATTATAACGCATACCGTAAAAAGTTGCAACTATGAGAAAAGCATTTTTGCGAAAGGAGAGAGTTTTAGACTTTGTGCAAGAAATCCGTGATCAGCTTCCCACATCGCTTAGGTTCGTCAAGCCACGGCAAGTGGCCGCTTCCGACGACCTCAAAATCCGCATTCCACGCAGAGGCGATTTTACTGCCTTCCCTGACGCTTCCAAACGGATCGTTTTGTCCCCACAGCATTTTGACTTGCGCTATTTCCCTTTGAAGATAACTTTCGTCAATGTGAACGTCGCTTGCGGAGCCGGACAGGTTGTTTGTGACCTCCATGAGGCTCAGACTTGAAATTTTATAATGCGGCAAATGCTGAAAGCGGAAATAGCACTCGGACATTTCTCTTGGCAACAGCGACAGAGTCCGCTCGGGATGTCCCATAAACTTCAAGCCGCGAAGCGCGTGATCAGCAGTTTTCGGTGTGATCCGCTGAAAAAGCAGACTGTTCAGCTTTGGCACAGACGCAAGCCGCAAGGCAAAAGGCGGCTTGCACTCCATCACGTTTCCCGGAACGCCAAGCAGAATGATTTTTCGATCCGGCACGTGTCTTTCGCCTACGTGCCACAGGCTCCAGTGCGCGCCCATGGAGTGCGCAATAACCGGAACGTTCTGCAATCCAAACCTCTCTGTCACCGTATCGAGCGTATCCAATGCGAGTTGTCTGAAATCCGCTGCCCTATGGTCAAATCCGTCCGATAAGCCGCCGCCCGGACGGTTGAGGGCGAAAATTTTGAAACCTGCCAGCTCGGCAATCAGCGGCATAAAAACAAAACTATCGCCCGTGTTTCCGGGGACAATCAGAAGCGGCTCCCCTTCGCCGTATTCGCAGACGCGAAGATTGATGTCGTACTTTTCAAGCCGGACAAAATGATCCGTGCCAGAAACAGCGTAGTGCTTTCGTAACTTTTCCTCGGCAAATAGCGCGGATCGCACACGCTCATCGGAAAGGTCGAGACGCAGCGGCGTGTAAGGTTCCATATTGCATTCTATTCCTTTCTTCCATAGCAGCTTACTTCCTGCCCAGCTATAGTAAAACATGCCTGTAACGTAACTGTCAACAGCAAGCAGCATAAAACGTTCTTTTCCTCCAAAACAGCCCGCCTTAAGGCGGGCTGTTCCAGCGTCCCTGATCAAGCCTTTCTCTCCATGCGGCCCACTTTCCAGGACGGCGCGGAGCGAAAGGAGGAAAGCCGGTTCTCCTTGCAAGGCCGCACAGTGTACCCTTTACGCCCGCGGCACTCCATCCGGACTGATACAGATCTGTATGAGCTGTCCAAAGCGCCCTAGTCTGTAAGTTCCCAGATCGCTTTCGGCCGCGTCTCCAATGGCGGCGCAGTCCATCTTTGCGGCGATTGCCGCTTCCAGGCCGGCTTTCGCGTCCTCGACTACCAGACATTTTTCAGGCGGGATCCGCAAAGACTCCGCCGCTTTTAAGAATACCTCCGGGTCGGGCTTGGATCTGCTGATATGGTTGCCGTCGGAGACCGCGTCGAAAAAGCCGCCCAGGCCGATCCGGCTCAGAATCAGCTCGGCGTTCTTGCTGGAGGAACCAATGGCCAGTTTCAGTCCTTCTTTGCGCAGGCTGATTAAGGTACGTTTCACTTCTTCGGATAAATCCTCCGGAGACATTTCTTTCAGCAGTTCTTTGTACCGATTATTTTTTTCCGTGATATAAGCGAGCTTTTCTTCTGCTGTCATGACTCTGTCGCAGTTCTCCAGAATGATTTCAAAGCTTTCCATCCGGCTGACTCCCCGCAGTCTGTTGTTGATCTCCGGGTCAAAATAGATCCCCAGCCGATCTGCCAATGCTTTCCATGCCTTATAGTGATACCGATCCGTATGACAGATGACTCCATCCAGGTCAAATATGACTGCTTCATATGTTAGTGACATACTGTACTCCTTCGATCCTCCGATTCAGGTTCCTCCATCGGGGAACCTATGCTTGCTTTCTGACGACGGGTTCCCTATCTTCCGTTTCCTGATGACAAAATCCCCAATCCCTGTCTCCTGATCTCTAACTCGCCCGCCAGGACATAAAGTTTCTCATAGATGTATATCCTTTTGGAAGGCCCTGACAATAAGGTCAGGTTACACACTACCTCTTCCCCCTCCGCATCGTTTTCTATGGAAGCGTCTTCCCTGCTTACTTCGATCTCTATTTTCGCATCTTCAAACAGGATCCTGAAGCGATAGCCGTCCCATGTTTCCGGCAGGGAAGGCGCAAGAAAAAGCCCCTTTTCTTTGATCCTAAGACCTCCGAAACCATAAACGATCGCCATATAGGTTCCGCCCATATTTGCCGTATGGATGCCATCTTTCGTATTCTTGTGGGTGTTGAAAAGATCCAGCTTGGCAGATTCTCCGAAGTACGCGCAGGCTTTCTCCTTTAACCCCAGTCTAGACGCCATGATGCTGTAGATACACGCGGAGAGCGAAGAGTCATGAACCGTGACTTTTTCATAATACGCAAAGGATTTCCGAATGGTCTCCTGATCCTGGGCATCTTCCAAGATGAAATGCGCCAGAACGGTATCCGCCTGCTTGCACACCTGGAACCGGTACAAGTACATGGGATGGTAATGCAGGAGCAGGGGCTTTTCTTCTTCTGAAATCGCCGCAAGATCCCAGCGTTTCTTTTGCAGGAAAGAATCATCCTGCGGATTGATGCCCAGCCGTTCATCGTAAGGTAAATACATTTTTTCCGCCGCCGCGGCAAATTCGTGCAGTTCTTGGGGTGTGATCCCGGTTTTTTCGGACAGTTCCCGTTCGAGTCCCTGCTCCTTTAGCAGCCCGAAAAATTTCACGGCCCATCTCAGCCCATGCTGCGCCAGCACATTCGTATAATAATTGTTGTTCACCAGGCAGGTATATTCATCCGGCCCGGTGACTCCGTTTATGTGGAAGCGATCCTGATAATAGTTTCCAAGATCCATCCAGAGACGGGAGGTCTCAATCAATAGCTCCGCCCCGCATTCTCTGATCAGTTCCAGGTCTTTGGTCGCCAGATAATAAGAAACGACCGCATACGCGATGTCACCGTTGATGTGGTACTGCGCGGCTCCGGAAGGGAAATAACCGGAGCATTCTTTTCCCATGATGGTTCTCCAGGGGTAGGCGGCGCCTTTCTTATGTCCCAAGATCCTGGCATTTTCCTTCGCGTGATCCAGAATCGTATAACGGTAGCGTATCAGATTTCTGGCGCTCTCCCTCTGTGTCAGCAGAAAGAACGGCTGGATGTACATTTCCGTATCCCAAAAATAATGCCCTTCGTATCCTTCCCCGCTAAGCCCTTTTGCCGCAATGTTGCTATGGGGATCTTTTCCGACAGACTGGAGCAGCTGATACATATTGTAATGTACCGCTTCATTCAGTTCTTCATCGCCCCGGATTTCCAGGGCGCAATCCTCCCCGATTTCCGCCAGATAGGCTTCCTGCCGCCGGTACAGTTCCTCCACCGGAACACCCAACGCCTGACGCAGGATACGCCGCGCCGCCTCCATGGTATCCTCGTACCGGATACTGTCACAGACGACCGTATATTTGTAAAGACAGACTTCTTCCCCCGGTTCTGCCCGTACCTCCAGGATTTCCTCAAAGATCCCTGTCGTCTCCGTCCCGCGCCCGGCCCTCTTTTTCAGGCAGCCGGTTTTCCCTGTGACGGACACCACATGTTTCACGGCGGAGCATACCTCCAGTCCTGATTTCGAGGTATGGGAAACCAGAAAGGATATGCCCTCGTCTATCTGCTGCCGCTCTTTTTTCAGGTATGGAAAGGACTCTCCGGCCACCCGCGGGTCATCCGGGTCGGAATAGTTCCTGACGTCGCCCTTATGCGTGGAGCAAAAGGAAAGCTTCCCTCCAAAATCAAGGGGCGTCACCTTATATTCAATCAGGAATAACGGCAGGATTGCGAAGGACGTCATCCTCTTGATTTCCAGCTTCACCCTCTTTCCCCTTGGCGACTCCCAGCAGACCTCCCGCACCGTAATCCCCTTTTTCATATCCAGCGTCCGGCTGCTTTCCAGCACGGTTCCCTGAAACATGGAAAACTCCTCGCCATCCAGCATCAGACGAATTCCCTGTGTATCCGCAATATTCAGCATCGTCTGTTTCTCTTCCACAAGCCCGCACAATTTTTCCGCCTGCGGCATACTCGCAAAATCATAGAAACCATTGATGTATTGCCCCCGGATGGTGCCATATCCTTTCGGGTAGCCCTCCTCAAAATTTGCGCGTACCCCCAGGTACCCGTTCGCGTTATGGAAAATTGTTTCATGCAGTATCAGGCTCTGCGGATCCAGGGGCAGAGGGCTGACTTTATACTGAGCCATGTTCCTTCTCCTTATTTCTCCCCATCCATACGTACTCCCCGCAGAAAGTATTTATTAAAGACCAGATAGAGGAGGATGATCGGGAATACGGAAATACAGGCCGCCGCCATGACCTGATGCCACATCGTTCCCGCGTCCTTTGACTGAAAGCTCTGCAGGCCCAGGGTCAGGGTGTACCTGGACGGCGTCTTGATATACAGCATGGCCTTCGTGAATTCATTCCAGAATCCCATAAACACAAATACGGTCTGCGTCGCAATGGTCGGCTTCGCCAGAGGAAAGCAGACGCGAAAGAACCTGGCATAGCGTCCCAGTCCGTCGATGCTGGCCGCTTCTTCTACTTCCTTCGGAAAATTCATGAAGAACTGCCGCATCAGAAAGATATTCCCGATATTTGCCGCCGCAGGCAGGATCAGGGAAGAAAAGCTGTCCAGCAGTCCCATTTTCTGTAAAATCAGATAGTTGGGAATCAGCAGCACCTGTGCGGGTACCATCAAAAGGGAAAGCAGGAAATGATATAGCTTATCCCTTCCGGGAAAGGTCAGGCGCGCCAGAGAATATCCCGCCATGCTGTTGACAAAGACACTGATCGCCGTACCGATACAGGACACTGTCAAGGAATTCAGGAACCATCTCGGAAACAGGGAAGAGCGCCCGAAGATATATCCGTAATTATCCAGTGACATATTCGGCGACAGCAGGGAAAGGTTTCCCCCTACGATTTCTTTCAGGGGCTTGAAGGATGCCGATACCATCCACAGAAACGGATAGATCGTTGTGACTGCCGCGATCATCAAGATTGCATAGAGCGCTATTTTTCCTGCGTTACGTTTTTTCAATTTGTCGCCCCTTTCTTAATAAATACGTTCTTCGCCATTTGCTTTTTCTGCCAGCCGGGAAATCACTACGATGATTGCCGCCAGCACCATTGCCATCGCCGCCGCATAGCCCATGGCATTCTGTGTGCCGAATGCATATTTGTACACCATGAGGGAAACAGTCAGCGTAGAATTGGCCGGGCCTCCAGAGCCATTGGAAAAGATATATGCCTGGTCAAACATCTGTAGTGTACCGATAATGCTGGTCAGCAGCACATAGGTCGTAATCGGCTTCAGATAAGGAATCGTAATATACCAGAATTTTCCAAATTCCGTCGCCCCGTCGATCTGGGCGGCTTCGTACATAGATACCGGAAGATCCTGTAGCCCCGCAAGGTACATCGTCGTATACATCGGAATCGTGGACCAGATGTTCATCAGCATAATGACTTTCAGCGCAAAGGAAGGTTCTTCCAGAAAGTTGATCCCTTTGGAGATCACATGGAAATTCAAGAGAACGCCGTTGATCGGACCGCTTACGCTGAACATAAACATGAAGATTGCCGTAAGCGCGGAGCTGGAGGTCAGTGTCGGCAAGAAATAAACCGTCCTGAAAAAATATTTCCCTTTGATCTTGCTGTTTAAGACCGAAGAGATCACAAGCGCCAGCGCGGTCTGTGCCGGAACCGCAACCGCAGAAAACAGCAGGGTGTTTTTGAGTCCGTTTCTTGCAATATCATCTCCAAACAGGCGGACATAATTCTTCCATCCTACAAACTCATAGCTTCCGGTAAACAGATTCACTTTATGAAAAGATAAATACAGTACAAACAAAACAGACAGTCCAATAAAAACAGAGACCAGAACCACTGCCGGAGTCAGGAACAGATACCCTTGCTTATGCTCCTGTTTTTCATACCTGGAATAACGCCTCATGCTGATAACCATGCTCCTTTCCAAAGTCTGGAGACTTTGTGCGTAGCACAAAGCTTTTGCCTCCTAAATGAATCAACTGAACATGCAAGCATGTTCAGTTGATTCACAGATCAAGGGTGAAAGTGAGTTATTTTGCATTTGCAATTTCACTGTTCGCCTGTTTGTCTACCTGCTCCATTGCCTCTTTCCCGGTCTTTTCTCCTTTGACTGCCAGGGGCAGGAAATTCTGGTACGCACTGTTGACGATGTCTATGGTCGTACCCTTTTGCCATGGGGTGGCAATATCGATCATCTTGCTGTGTACCTGCCAAACCGGATCCTCCTGCACTTTGATGGCCTCCGCCACGTCCGCTCTGGAAGGAAGCGTTCCGGCGCCCTGGCACCAGGTCGCCATGCCTTCCGTGCCTGTCGCGTATTTGATCCATTCTTTTGCCAGCTCTTTTTCATTGGATACCGCCGAGATCCCATATCCTACCGTAAAGCACATGGAATGCTGGCTACCGTTGTAGGTCGGCATTTCCGTTACTTCAAAATCAATATCGCTGTAGTCTGTTCTCAACGTTCCATATACCCAGTTCCCCTCTTCCATGATCGCGGTCTTCCCTGTTCCGAAAGCCTCTCCGTTCCATCCAAGCCCCAGATCTGACGGCGTTTTCCAGCAGCCCGCCTGAGCCATATCCAGAATCAGCTGCAGATTGCCTACCACGGCATCGGAACTTAAAGTCGCGTTTTCGTTTTCATCCATGATCTTTCCGCCTTTTTCCTCCAGGATGTAGAGATTTCTGGCAAGATCCTGGTTGTAGGTCATGGCCGCCACCTGGCCTTCGCCGTATTTTTCATCCAGCCTCTCCTGCAGGTCGGTGAGAAAGGCCTGATAATCCTCCAGAGCGGCGGGGATGTCATCCGGACTCACCCCTACGGACTCCAGTATCCCCTTGTTATAATAAGTGGCAAGGGTGGACACGTCTTTGGGGATACAGTAAAGCGTTCCGTCTTCTGTGGTGAATGCCTGCAGGAGGTTCTCATAATAGCTGTCCGCCCCCATCTCCTGCGGATCCAGCGGTTCCATCACGCCAAGGTTTCCATAGAAAGGAAACATGCTTCCATCGATATAGAATACGTCCGGAGCTGTTTTGGCAATAAAGTCCGCCTGAATCTGGGTATTGTAATCCGTATACACCTTAAGTTCCACTACTGCGCCTGTCCTCTGTTCAAAATCCGCCTTCACCTTTTCAATAGCCGCCGACTCCTGATCGTTTCCTCCCCAGATGCCTACGGACAGTTTCTTCCCGGAAAAATCCTTTTCCTCTGCCGCCCCTTCCTGTTTGGCAGTCTCGCCGGCGGCACTCCCCGGATCCTCCGCCTTGCCTGTACACGCTGTAAATGACACCGTCATCGCAGCCGCCGCAGCGATCGCCAATCCTTTCACCCATGCGTTCTTCATAATCTGTTCCTCCCATTCTTTTTCCCTATGGCTCTTTTGATGCTGGTTACAAAAACGTTTTGGATAACTATACTATAGACCAAAACGTTTTTGTTGTCAATGCCCTTCCGTTATTTTATTTCATTTCGTCATATTCTACAATTATCGTGTCTTCTATTTGGTAAATATGACTATATACTTCTAGCTCCACCGGTTTTTGTTTCGTTTCATTCGTAATCCGCAGCTGACGGGAATCCACATGGATCCTCAGCCGCTCCCCATGCCAGTAAATCGGGAACTCCAGGCTGCTCCATTCCTTCGGGAGCGAAGGGCAGATACGCAGCTTGCCATGGAGCATACGCACACCGCCGAAACCAAAGACCACAGACTGCCATATCCCGGCTATGGAGGCCGCATGGATTCCATGATCCGACGTCTTCATGGCTTCTCCCGCATCGATCCGCACCGCCCGCTGGAACAGCCGGTATGCCAGTTCCCTGTTCCCCATGTCATTCGCCAGGATGGTATGGGTAGACAGAGACAGGGAGGAATCATGAAGGGTCTTAGGCTCATAATAATCCCAGTTTGCTTTTTTTACCTCCAGCGGGAACAGATCCTCCATCAGCAGAAACAGAATCAGAAGATCCGCCTGTTTCGACACCTGCATACGGTTTACCTGCTCCAGATTGTAGTCCCGGAACAGGCTTCCGACCTGGCCGCTCTCTTTATAAGGCGTCAGGTCAATCTCCCGATAAGAAAGGTAGCCCGCATCCTGGGGGATGACGAGATCCTTTTCCCTGGGTCTCGGCAGGTAGATCAGGGGCCGCTTCTTCTCCCATTCGCCATATGCCTTGTCCAGTTCCATCTTCCGGTTCCATTCCCGGAATTTCTCCGTATCCTGCCTTTTCAGCTCCCGGTAGTATTCCATGGCGATCCCCAGGTTCCAATGTGCCATATAATTCGTAAACGCATTGTCGTCGGCATGTTCTTTGTACTCGTCCGGGCCAACCACGTCATTGATGTGGTACCTTGCGTCCTCTTCGCTCCATTCCAGCCGGGAAGCCCAGAACTTTGCGGTATCCATCAGCAGTTCATATCCATAGCGTTCCATAAAATCCTGATCGTCAGTCACCATATAGTATTGCCAGATTCCATATGCCACATCCGCCGTGATATGCTGTTCAATAAAACCTGACCAGATCTTGGTCGGAAGTCCCGTAATAATATCGGCCGCGCCCCAGACGGGAGTCACTTCCCCATCGTCCAGCCACGCGGATTCCCAGGGAAACTGCGCTCCTTCGTAGCGGTTTTCCTTCGCTTTCTTACGCGCCCCCGGCAAAGACAGGTAACGGTACTCCTCCAGGGATCTCGCCGCCTGCGGCGCCGTAAAGGTAAAATACGGAAGCACAAAGATGTCCGTATCCCAGAAGGTATGCCCCTTATATCCTTCTCCGCTTAGCCCTTTCGCCCCGATATTCATACGGTTATCGTGCATCGGCGTCATCGTATACAGATGATACTGCGCAAACCGGATGGCAAGCTGATCCATGGGATTGCTCGACTCAATCAGGATCGGAGTCCGGTCCCATACCTGTTCGGCCCAGGCCTCGGCGCTTTCCGCCGCCAGCCGCGCATAGCCCTTTTCCGCCGCCGCTTTTAAGGACTCCAGGGACTTTTCCTGCAGTTCTTTCAGCAAGATCCCTTCATTTCCCCTGTCTCTGGACGTATAAACGTTGCTGATCTTTTCGATCTCAAGGGTTTCCCCCGCCTTCACCTGCCCGTCGTATTCACAGTAGATCTTCCGCCTGTCCATCACAATATGCTTGTCGGCTTCATACGGCTGTCCGTCTGCCGCGAAGGAAACCTCCGTCGTCACCACAAAATCAATCCTGCTCTGGGTGGTTGTCTGGCAGCACTGCATATACCGCCCTTCGTAGAACCGCTTCTCTCCTTCCGAGAAATGCTGCGCTCCGCTGTTGGTCACGCTCGCGTCCACTCCGGTCTCCAGATGGAACCGCAGATCCCGGTCTTTGGGCGTGATACGGATACTCTGCGCCGCCGTATGCAGCTCTTTCCGGGATACGATCCGTGAAAACGCAAGCGCAAACTCCTCTCCTTTCGGAGAGATCCACTCTATGTTTCTGGTTAATTCCCCTTTCTTTAAGTTCAGCTGCCGCTCGTAAGACTTTATGGTTCCCTGTTCCAAAGAAAATTTCCGGCCATTGAGTTCCAGCTTCATTCCAATGATGTCCGGTACATTAGGAAGCTCCGTCACCTCGGTCTCATCGAACTTATTAAACGTTCCGGCTACGAAAAAATCCCGTTTTTCTTCCAGATACCCTTCCTCCGTCGCGCTCCTGATACACAGGTATCCGTTTCCAAGACACATGATGGATTCGCATTTCCCCAGGTATCTGCTGTCGAACCGGTTCTCTCCCAGAATCCAGTCTTCCGCTTTTGAATAATCCATACAAGTTTCCACCGCTGCTCCTATCCGCCCGCCTTGGCGGGCATTCAGATCCGGAAGGCCAAACGCTTCTGTCTGTTTTTGCTTCCCTGATGAATTCGTCCATGATGACTGTTCATCACCTTCTATTGTTTTATCCAAAACGTTTCCGATTTCGTACACAAAGATCCCTTGCGTTTCTCCGGCTATGATTCCGTCTGCTGTTTCTGTATCTGCCACTTTTCCAATACCTGGGTATTACCGATAAAATCATGGATACCGCGCCCGTCTTTTCGCGCCAGCATCATACACAGGCTGACCGCGCCTATCCCCCAGCCGATATAGGGAATGAGATAGAGAGATTTTGACAGTTCCCTAAGGCCCAGGTAGAAGATGGTCGGCTTCCCCCCATGGCAGTCTTCCACCACCAGCTTCCCAAAATATTTCCCAAGAGTCGTTCCCGCATACTCCAGCAGCAGGGTTCCATAGACCGCGAAGAGGATCTGAAAGAAAAAATCCGCCTGCTTTCCGGATACCTGAAAAATCCCTATCATCATGAACTGTATCGGCGCCAGAACGATCAGGTAGTCCACTAACCCACAGAGAACTCTTAAAAGAATCCTTGCTTTCTTCATATTTTTCCTCCATGTTTTCCAAAACGTTTTCGTTATTCATTATAGCATCATCCTAAACGCTTGTAAACCCCCGCCCGCAGCAAAATGTAACATTCGCGGCAAGGAGCGTCCCTGCCAATGCTCCCGGTTCCGTCAGGGTACCGACGGGAACGCTCCCTGCTTTGTATACCCTGATTCCCTGGACTTCCAGGAAAACTCTTCCTGCTTATTTGCCTGCCGCCCCCGTCGTATGGCGCAGGATCAGCTGATGGGGCAGGACGATTTTACTGTCCACCTCTTTTCCCAATATCATCTGGAAGACTGCCCTCCCCCCCTCGCTCCCCATGAGATACGGATCCTGGCGGATCGTAGAAAGCCCCTTGGATATGTAGCTTGCAATGGGAATATCATCAAACCCTATGACCGAAATGTCTTCCGGGATTCTCATGCCCAGCTCTTCAATCGCCCTGACCGCTCCAAAAGCCATCAGGTCACTGGCGCAGAAAAGAGCGGTGACACGGGGATATTCCCTCAGGATTTTCTTCGTTTCTTCATAAGCGATTTTCTCGCTAAAGTCACAATACCGCATATAATCCAGCTGCAGATTGATGCCTGCTTCCAGCAGCGCCGACACGTACCCGCCGTACCTCTGCCCGCTCACAGAAGCCGTCTTCAATCCATTCAGCATCACGATTTCCCGATGCCCCAGTTCCAGCAGATGTTTCACTGCCTTTCTCGAGGCCTCAATATTGTCTATGGTGACATTACATTTTCGCTTTCCCCAGACCTCCATGTCAATAATTGCGCAGGGGAGATCGCTGTTCAATATTTCATGATAATATGGGTCATCCGTCCGAAACCCCGTCGCCACCACGCCATTTAAGTTCTTTTTCTTGCACAGCTGCAAAAAGCTTAATTTCTTCTGCCTGGCCACATCTGTCGCCAGCAGCATGAATTCGCATTCACTCTCGGTACATTGCTGGAACAGCCCTCTGATCAGCCCATATACAAACCCGCTCTCGTTGGTTTCTTTCAGTTCAGAGGTCAGCAAGGCAATGGTGTTCTCCGCCTTGCCCCCCAGCGAACGGGCATTGGTATCCGGCGCATAATTCAGCCGCTCCACCACCTCTTCTATCCGCGCCTTGGTCGATGCGCTTACATCATCATATCCATTCAAAGCCCGTGAAACAGTCGTAATCGAGACCCCCGCCGCCCGTGCCACATCCCTTATGCCTATTTTCTTCAAAACCTCACCCGCCTATTCCAGATATTGTACATTTCCGCCGCATTTTTTCTGTTTTCCAGATGACTACAGTATATCATTGCTTACCCTGATTTGCAACCGTTATCTAAAGCGTTTTCGTTAACAGGAAGCATTCTGGTGAACCGAAATACCACAAGCAGAAACTGCTTTTCATTTCTGGGAAAGCATGGTATGATCAGAAAATAAGTTCCTGGTATCCGACCGCCGGATAAAACTGCGTATCCGGCGGCCCAAGAAGATTCCGCCCCGGCGGGATGACCCGGCTTCCGGCGCTGCTTTCATGCTGTCCGCAGACAGCGCAAACCGCCGGGAAAGCGTGCGCGCGGCACGCGGATGGATGTAAGTTTGAAAGAAGATCGCTTTCAAATACTGAATTGATGTCCGCCAAGGCGGACAAGGAGAATAAATTTGAAAGAAGATCGCTTTCAAATACTGAATTGATGTCCGCCAAGGCGGACAAGGAGGATAAATTTGAAAGAAGATCGCTTTCAAATACTGAATTGATGTCCGCCAAGGCGGA
>JAISOV010000038.1 GCA_031275405.1 Clostridium sp.
TTACCGATACCTCCGCCAGTAATGAAGATTTTAACGGCTTCTGTGTTTGTATCCGGCTGCGTATCAGCCGCCGCGGGGGTCGCGGGGAAAGCGCGGGCCGTATGGAAAAAGCGGAAAAAGGGCGGGAAATAAGGGCTGCTTCCAGACGATATGCAGGGAAGCAGGAAGCAGGAGCGGAGGAACCGTTACCGGTTGTGCGGGGAACCGGCGCGGCGAGTCCTGGGAGGCGTATTCCCGGCACTTTTCCCAGAGAGTTTTTTCAAAAAACATCAGAAATTACAAGTTTTCTGTGGACAATTTCCAGCGGATATGTGATAGTGTAAGAAGCAAAGGCGGCTTCTTGCAATCAAATGCGGCGCATAGGACGCGCCTTTTATCAGAAGCTGCGGAGCCGCTGCCGATCAGCCAACGGCAGCCCTATCACAAAGGAGGACAATATACGTAAAACAACACGATGGATCTGCCTGGCAGCCACTTTGCTGTTCAGCACAGGTTCGGCAACTGCCAGCGCTGCGGGACAAGACGTTGCGGAAGCCGCCAAGACCACGGCAGGAACTTTGCTTGCGGAGTTTTCATTCTCAGCAGAAGAAACCGAGGATCTGATACTGGGTTATCAGAATCTCAAGACTGCGGTCGCGAATAACCTGCAGCCGGTCATCGACGAAGCCGCCAGCGACACGGAACGCGCATTCTGGTCACAGGCCGTGGAGGCCATAGCGGATTTCCAGATAGAAGAATATCTGCTGCAGGCTGCGGACGGAGGGAGCGTCCTTCGTATGCCGCTTCCTTACTATACCATCCAGCACAGGAGAGACCACAGTGACCACTGACGCCGCCGGATCCTTCCATGCGGATCTACCGGAGGCGGACGTGGATTCCGGGACGCCGCCGGATCTGTCCATCTCCTATGACGGACGCGAGCTCCTGACGGTAGCCCGGACTCCGGCCGGCTCAGGCACAGCGGATTCCGCAGACGGAAGACGCGAGCATATCGCAGCGTCGGAGGAAGGATATGAAATCGTCATAGAGCGGACGTACCAGGATCTGACCGCCGCCATAGAGGGGATGGGGCAGGCCATGGCGGAGGCGCAGTCGGAATACAGGCCAAGTTACTTCGGCATCCCGGCCTCGCAGCTGCCAGCAGAGTGCATACCAGGCAAAACATATTTTTATACAGCGGACGGAATCGTCGGGTGCAACAAATGCGATGATACCTTCCTGACGTCGTCGGGACTTGGACTGGCGACCGGTTCGGACTGCGCCGATTCCATCCTGTTAGGCATAGCCTACAGCCTGGATCCGTTTGGACCGTCTTCCGCTTATTACAGGAGCGGGTACTGTGTGGCCGAGGCCATGGGGGATGATACTCATACACAGAACGTGTACTGCAACGGCAGCTACAAGAGCGACGGCCATTACAACCGCTCGTGGTTCCCCGGTATCAACCACACGGAAAGGTTCCATCTCCATGACGGGAGCGGCACCGTCTATTCCTGACATGGCATTTCAGCCGGAAGGAGCGTGGACGGAATGGGGCATAGGCTTCCCAAGAGGGTCTCGATTGTATTGATTGTACTTGCTGTATTTGGTCAGACCATGGCCGTATCCGCCGTGTTCTACGCGGGAAGATATTCCACGGATCTGGGCCTGCGCTACTATCCCGACAAAGGCGGAATCCATTGGGGCGAGGCCATATATGTGGTAGACTGGGAGGAGACGCTCCGTAACGCCGATCTCCTAAACAGAAATTTCTTCCCCGTAAACGCCTTCACCGAGATAGGCGACTTTATCAGCTGGATAGACGGCTTGTGGCTCGACAGGGCTTTCAAAATCAAGGAGGTCCCGGAACAGTGCTGGATCAGGGTATATGTGCGCGATAATGGGGAATGGCTTCTATACCGGCGGCGGGGCATTCTCGGGGACTTCCCCAGCGTGGAATAAGGACATTCCGGGGCGTCCGTATCGGGTGCCACCCGGCTGACGCAGGGAACCGCCGCAGACAAAGGAAACCGGATGTGATCGCTATGAAAATCCAGAAACATGGGACGGCAAAAAGGCTGTCCAAAAAATCCAGGGAGCCACATACTTGCTTATGCCGACGCCTGCCGCTTTTTGCCCTCTTGCTGGCCGCGCCGCTTTCCCTGTGCCTCGCCGGTGATCCATCCGCCGAAACGCCTAAGGCTACCGGCGACTTTGATCATTCGCTTACCGTAACCGCAGCCTTGTCCTGGATGGATACCGGGGGCGTCGTTTCTTCCCCAAGCGCGGCGGCAAGGGTCGGCGTCGCCGTGCTTGACACGGGAGTGTACCCTCATAGCGATCTGACCAAGCCAACATCCCGGATCCTAAAATTCGTTGATTTCGTCAATCACTATGCCCTGCCCTATGACGACAACGGACACGGCACTGCCGTATCGGGGATCATTGCGGGAAGCGGTTACATCGACAGCGGAAAGCGCGGCATATGCGACAATGTTGACCTGATCTGCATAAAGGTTCTGGATTACAGGGGAGAATGCAGCATTTCTAAGCTGGCAGAGGGTCTGCAATGGGTTGTCGATCATAAAGAACTCTACAATATCAGAATCGTCAACATCTCGGCTGGAATTCCTTTTGATGAGGTGTCCGACTACAGCAAGATAGCCGAAATCGCTGAAAAAGCTCAAAAAAACGGACTGTTGATTGTGGCCTCCTCCGGGAACAAAGTCCGCGGCCAGAATGTTCGGTATTTTCCTGCTGACATTAACGGCGTGCTGTCTGTCGGAGGAACGGACGGAATGTCCGACAGCGCAGAGTGTTTTTTCCGGTAATCGACAAGGATGTGGCGCTGAATACGATGGCGCTAAACTATGTGGCTGCCAGTGACGTGTCCGTCAAAGAAACAGAAAAGTTAAATTCCAGGTACAGAAGCCAAATCAAAACCGAACAGGTAAGTACTATGAATACGGATGATTTTGTGGCAGTCATTCCATCCTTCTGACAGGAAGAGGACGGCCGACATGGACAGGGCGGCCGTTGCGTACGGCGGCCTTTTTGAAATGAATCTTAGAAATTATTGGAAAATTTGCCCGATGTCTTGACTGCGGCGGGCGATCGGGGCTATGATAATGATATGAAGTTTTGCCTGCGCGGCTGCGGGGCGACCGGAGGTGCTGATGAAACACAGGCTGCTGTCCGCCACGATGGACTACATTTTCAAGCTGATATTCGGCGATGAGAAGCACGCCGACGTCCTTGCGGCGTTCCTGATGGCGGTGCTGGGACTCCCGACGGAGGAGTTTGACTCGCTCCAGATTCTGAACCCGTTTCTGGAAAGGGAAGCCGAAGACGACAAACTAGGGATTCTGGACGTAAAGCTGAAGCTCAGGAACGGCAAGGTCATCGACATCGAGATCCAGGTGAAGCCTCTCCCCAGCCTGGAAGGCCGCGTCGTGTTTTACATCGGCAGGATGGTCACGGAACAGATCGCGTCCGGCGACGGCTACGAGGTCATCAAGCCGGTGGTGACAATATTGATCGCCGACTTCATCCACTACCAAGACGACGCCGCATACCATCATAAATTTGAACTTTACGACTGCGGGAATGACGTTTTATTCAGCGATCTTATCGGCGTCCACGTCCTTGAGCTACCGAAGCTTCCCGATGCGGACGACGACACGGATCTCTGGGAGTGGCTGAGGTTCCTGAAATCTGACGACGAGGAGGAACTGCATATGTTAGCGCAGAGAAATCCCGCCCTGGAAAGGGCGGTCGGAATCCGGTTGGAACTGTCGCAGGACGAGAAGGTGCGGATGATAGCCGAGGCCCGTGAAAAGGCCCGCCGCGATGAAGCCGACCGGATCGCGGGAGCCAGGAACGAAGGCATCCGGTTAGGCAGGGACGAAGGCATCCGGTTAGGCAGGGACGAAGGTAGCCTGGCCGGCAGATTAGAAATCGCACGCCGTATGGCCAGCCGGGGCCGTCCCCTTGCCGAGATTATGGAAGATACCGGCCTGACCGCTGAAGAAGTGAGCGGATTAGAGGTGTAGCTATGTTAGCGCAGAGAAATCCCGCCCCGGAAAGGGCGGTCGGAATCCGGTTGGAACTGTCGCAGGACGAGAAGGTGCGGATGATAGCCGAGGCCCGTGAAAAGGCCCGCCGCGATGAAGCCGCCGTGACCTGCGCCGCCTTTCCGTCCGTCCGCTTCACGGCTTCGGCGCGTACCGTTTGCCCACGGCAATCGGCAACTCTCGCCGTTAAAAAACGAATCTGATTTTGGTGGAGGATTTACTTATGAAACTCTTTTTGGCGTCCTTTTTTTCAGGAGTTGCCGGTGCGTTCCCGGCGTTTGCCCGTAACGAGCACACCGGGAAGAAAGTCGTTTTTATTCCCACCGCAAGCCTTACCGAAAAGGTAACTTTCTATGTCGGAACAGACAAAAAGGCATTGGAAAAACTCGGCATGTCTGTTGAGGAACTTGAGATTTCCGCCGCGCCGAAAGATGAAATCGCAAGTGAAATCTCCGGCGCGGATTATGTGTTTGTATCCGGCGGAAACACCTTTTTCCTGTTACAGGAGCTAAGGCGAACGGGAACCGACAAACTGATTGTTGAGCATATTCAAAAAGGGAAACTGTACATCGGCGCTTCCGCAGGCTCAATGATACTCTCAAAAAACATTGAGTACGCTAAGCATATGGATAATCCCGGCGACGCGCCAAACCTGAACGATGATTTCACGGCGTTGTCGGTTGTGGATTTTAGCGTTGTTCCTCATTGCGTGAATGTACCGTTCAAGAAAGCCGCCGAGAAAATCATTGCCGCTTATTCTGATACGCTTGATTTGCGGCCAATCAGCAACAGCCAGGCAATAACCGTGAACGGCGATGTTGTGGAAACCGTCGCCGTCGAAGCCAAGAAACGAGCAAAGAAAAAATAATCACAAACGCAAAGAACGGGGGGAATTTCAATGTTGCGTGACGCAGAACAAACGATAGGCAACATGATTGACAAGCAGGGCGTTTCTTTCATCAGTTCGGTAGACGACGACGGATTCCCAAATTCAAAAGCGATGTTGCTTAACGATTGGTTGATTGAGGTCAAGGCAAAATTAAAGCGCGGCAACAAAGTATTATTTAAGGTAGACAATCCGCTTTTTACCGACCTTATCGCCGCTATCGATCGGACGAACCATAAAGCCATGGTTTTATGGGCGTTTGAGTTTGCCGAGGGTGCGGTAAACACTCTGAAAGAGAGATACCCGAACGAACTACGCCCGCGAATCGCGCTTGATACGAGCCGTGATTGGGCGGCGGGCAGAGTGAAAATGCACGAAACCCAACGGGCGATTTTGAATTGCCACGCTGTGGCGAAAGAGATTGCTTCGCCGGAGGATATTGCGTTGTGTCACGCGATAGGTCAAGCCTGCGGCGTTGTTCACGCAAACGGTCACGGTATGGGTTTTCCTGTTTACGAACTCACCGCGCTCGTACATAGGAACGGCGTGGAGAACTGCGCCGCAGCGATTGAAAACCGCATTGCGCATTACACCGAGCGCGCTCTTTATTGGCGCGAACACTTTGGCGATTATTTAGGAGACTGGGCAGACTTTATGCTCAAATAATGCTTAACAAATTCCGGTTTGCCAAGCAAAAGCGGATACCTCGTTTGAAGTATCCGCTTCGCTGTTACTGGTTCGCCGCCATCGGCAAGGCGGCGTTTTGTTGTTCCGCTCTCTGCGGCTCTTTTTTCGGCTTGCTGTAGTAGCCGCTTGCTTTTCTTTTGAGATACCTCAACCGATTGCGCTCCCGCTCTTTTTCCGCGCGCTCCTGTTCCGCCAGTTCCTCCGGCGTGGGTTCCCGTTCAGCGTCGGGCAATTCAAACTCGCCGATAAAATTCAGGTGTATCTCTACCCTTTGGGACGAGGTTTTCACATACCGCTCATCCTTCGCGTGGAGAACGATTTTTTCAACAAACTCGCGTATCATAACGGGGGGGATTTCCTCAAAGTCGGTGTAGCGTTCAGACAGTTTCATAAACCGTTCGGCGCGGCTGTTGTCGTCCTCATATTTTTCCACCGCCGATCGGATTTCCGCAATCTCCGTTTCAAGCGTTTCCTGTTCCTCCCCGTAGGTTTTGAGCAGGGATTCATAACGCTTTTCCGGCAGCCGTCCGAGGGCGTTGTCCTCATAGATTTTATTCAAAAGCCGCTCCGGTTCGCCGTGGCGGGTTCTGCAAGCCGCAAGCTGTTTCTTCTGCGCTTTGATTTCATCGGTCTGCTGTGCGGCAAGCAGTTCCCGCACTGATTTTTCCATTGCGGCTTTGTCGATTTTGGCATAAATGGATCAAACGCAGATTCTTCACGTCCTTACATGCTTTCCTCTCTTTCTGACAGCCCTGATCATACGTCGTACGGGTAGAGGTATCCGGCTCCTGATAAATCCCTTTCCTTTCATCCAGATGCTTATCTGAAACGCGGGCGCGGCGAAGATGTCCGCTTCGTCATCCCGGATCCGTGCGTAAATCGTATCCCGCCCTATTGGTCTCCTGGTCGGGGCGCGCAGGTTATAGTTCTCGTACCCGGCGTTGTCCAAAGTGCTTGCTATCGCGTCAAACCTCGACTTGGCCATTTCCCACAGCTTTGCGCCTTTTTTCGTGTTGACCAGCACGACCGAGACGCCGCGCCAAAACGCCCTTGCCTTTTGGCGCTCCCATACCAGCTTCTCGTTGATCGGCGCGTAGTCAACTGGCAGAGGCGAGGGTCATTCATGTAGGAGAACCCAAGCGATCAGGAAGGAAGTGCCGGTATCCCTTACAGAAAATCCTCTGCCAGGAAAATATCATATCATTTTCACGCTTGGTTCCTTGTCAAAGAAAAGCGCCAAGCGAGCGCGGGAGGTCATCTGAAATATTTCTTTTCCTTTCTTTTGCGGTGAAAACAGCGGTAACGCCGGTACAAAAAAGGGCAGCACAGGATCGCGAGCGCTTTTATGCTGAAACGCCGTGGAAAATACCGCCGGATGAGCCGCCAGGCGAGCCTTTTGTTTTTTGCCGCCAGACTTCGGTCCGCCGGGAAGCGTTCCGCCCATACGATAGCAGGAGCAAGGCAGCACAGCGTCAGTCGATCCGTCAGCGGCAATAAAGACGGATATTTCTTTCCTAGCGCCGAATACGCGCCAGCCATTCTGTCCGCGCTGCCCAGGAAGTCCGTCATATTGTTGACGGCGCTGGAAATCCGCTGCCTCCGGTGGTAAAGCCTGTCTTCCAGGAAGAAAATCCGCTCACATTTTTCCAGAAAGCTGCTTAGGAACACCATGTCTTCCCCCAGCCGCATGGATTCGTCAAACCGTAAATCCGCAAGAGTGCCGCGCTTATAGCAGACGCTGAACACGCCTATGCGTCCGACCAGGAACAGCAGGCGCTGCGCTTCTTCTGGATCCATTTTTTTTATTTGATCCAGGAAGGGGATGTTCTTGTCTTGTCTTGTCTTGTCTTATACTCGTCCTGAATGCGGCATATCACCGCATCCGCGTCATGGCCAAGCGCCGTCTTCAGGAGCGTACTGATAAAATCCGCGTCGATCCAGTCGTCCGAGTCCATAAAACAGACATATTCTCCGGCGCACTGCTCAAGACCAAAGTTCCTCGCCGCCGACACGCCGGAATGAGGCTGTCTGTAAAGGCGGAAACGAGGATCCCTGCCGGCAAAATCCGCACAGATCTCCGCGCTTCCGTCAGCCGAGCCGTCGTCCACCAGAAGAACCTCCAGATTCTCATGACTCTGTACCGCTGCGCTGTCCAGGCACTGCCGCAGATCGTTTTCGGTGTTATAGACCGGGATGACCAGGCTGACTAGCGGCTGGATTTTTTCTTCCATAGTGATCCTCCTTCCAAAGTCTGGAAAATTTATGCGTAACACCAAGCTTTGGCTGAAAGAATGCCCTTCTTTCAGCCCTTCCTCCTCTTTCTGAAATAGATCACGCAGGCGCTGCCGTAGAGCGCGGCGCCTGCGCCGACCTGAACCAGTATCATCACCATCGTCTGCGGCAGGCATTTCCCTAATGCCGCCACTGCGGCAAACATCGCAAGCCCAAAAACAAAAAACGCTCTGTTGCCCCAGACGGTTTGCAGGATTTCTGTCTTTTCTTGGCAACACACGACCAAGATCAGCAGAATACCGGCATTGGTAAGCGCCGTGGCGGCCACCGCGCCCATTGCCCCATAGCGCGGAATCAGCCAGGCGTTCAGCCCTATGTTCCAGACGATGCCTAAGATCCCCGTCCGCCACAGAAGTTTTTCGCGCCCGACCGGCAGGATGTAACCGGTCTGCAGGATCATGATAAAAGCAAAGATCAAAATATTCACCGAAAGCCCGGAAAGCAGCGCGCCGCTCTCCGTAAAATCCGCCCCCCAGAAAAGCGGGGCGAAACGCCTGGCGATGGCCATCGTCCCCAGGCAGGCCGGCACGGCAAAGAGGACAGTGAGTTCACACAGACTGGCAAGTTTTTTCTTCAGTTCATCCGCGCCGCTTTCTTTCTGCGCCAGCGCCGACATCCTAGGCATGAAAACCCACACGAATCCGGATAGGATCTGCTGTGAGACCAGCCCTTTTTCCGCCGTGGCATACAGCCCCACCTCGCGCTCCGAGTACATGAGGTTCAGCATGATCTTGTCCGCGTAATGGAAGATGCTCTGCATCAGGAAAGGCACGAAAATCAGGAAAGCCGGAACCGCGTGGGAAAATGCGTCCCTGACCGGGATTTTTATAAAACTTGCCCGGCCTTTCATGCCCGCAAACAGCGCAAGGTTGCCCGCCAGCGGAGAAAGCGCCATGATCAGCGCATATTTCCACAGGTCATTTTCATCTTTCACGATCACGAAGACGAAAACGCAGGTCAGCAGCTTCAGCGCGATGCCCCGAACCGAAGGCAGCTTAAATTGTTCCAGCCCATAGTAAAACCAGGAACTGTCGCAGCCCGTGGCAAGCAGCGCGATCCCGAACAGCCACACAAGGTTCCGGTATCTCGCCGAAAAAAAGGCGAAAGCCGCGTAAGCCGCAACGGCAACCAGCAGATACAGGAATTTCAGGCTGAACACTTCCGAAAACACGCGGTCCAATTTCTCGCGGTCGCCGCTGCACCTGGCAGTCAGCCTGTTCCCATACAGCCCCAGGCCCAGATCAGCCGCAAGCGCGAAATAACCCTCTATGGCAAAAACATACGCATAGATCCCGAGCCTGTCCGCGCCCAGAGTGCGCGTAAGGTATGGGGAAACGATGACGGGCGTAAGCATGGACACCACGGAAAGCAGCGTCTGCCAGGCGATCTTGCTTTTCATTCCTTCTCCACCCCGGCTTTCTTCAGCACACGCTCCACGTACTGATCCGCGAATTCATACACGGCACGGTGGGTTTTTGAGTACGCGGCGCTTTCGGGACGCTGGGAGAAGATCTTTTCCAGAACCTGCAAAGACACGTACCCGACCCCATAAGCTTTGATCCTGCGGCTGTTCACCGCGCCGGGAAGGAACGCGGCGAAGCTGCGGAGCTTCCGCAGCAGCACGTGTTCCTGCCCGCGGGTCAGATTCCCGGAGCCTGCCGGAGCCTCGTCCGGTATGCGGTATTCGTCCAGTATTTTTTTGTAGAACGTGTCCGCGCCGTTTTTGGTAAGCGGCAGGGCGATCCTCCATGTACATTTGTGCAGATAGCTCCCACTTGTCATCTCACGCCACCCTTCCTCGGAAGAAGCAGAAGCCAGACGCGCTTGCAGCCTCAGGCACGCGCCCGGCTGATAGGAGCAGATTTTCTCGCTGCCCCAGAGGCCCAGCCGCAGCATGGCTCTTCTCAAAAGGAGATCCGTTACTAAATATGCAACCGCGTCGTGTTCCGAGTCCCAGTACGCCTCGAGATCTGCAAGGACTTCTGCGAACAGCTCGTTTCCGGCTTGGCCCGACATAAAAAAGATGGCATACCGGTTCACCAGAGCGCCCCCCCCGCTTCCGTCCGGTTCCTTCCGCCCGGCTACGTCCCTCCGCCGTGTGTATTCCAAGGTAAAAAACTCCCTCTCCCACAGGCTGTCCGGCAGATCGGCAGAAAAAAAACAGGTGGCGTCCGCCCACACCCCGCCATATGTATGCAGAAGCGCAAAGCGGATATAGTCCGCATAATGCTGAACGGACATCAGGCCCTCTTCCAACCTGGCGCGGATGATCCGGGGGACGTCTATCCAGTCGCCGACGCTCCCGCCATCCAGCACCACGAGGCGTCGGCCGGAAACATGCGCCCTCATGGAGGCAAGACACGCTTTTACGAGCGGCGGCGCGTTTTCCTCTCCCTGCCGCCAGAATGTAAACAGGTACTGCGGTCTAGCTTTCATCCCAATGTCTCCTTCCGCAGAAACAGTCCGTCGCCCTACTTTTGCCGCCGGATATTCCGCGACCAAAATAGCAGAATCTCAAAATAAGTTTTCACGTTTTTTGTATATCGCAGCGCAGCTGCCCAGTCGCTCCGCATGATTTCCCCGCAGGTCTCCAGCGCCTGCCGGAATTCGTCCTGTCTGGCAAGCGCCCGTATCCGGTGGCTCAGACGAAACGCCAGCGTAAAAGCGAACACCCTGTAGTACTTCCTGTACGCGGCGGCCCTGGGCGAGCCTTCCAGGATCTCTCTGTCCAGCTGAAGCTGCACGAGTTCCGCGTCCACGTGCTTTCCGGTGAAATGCTTCCGGTCTGTTACCGAATCGTCCCGGATGGTGTAATGATACCGGAAATAGCTGCTCACAACCACTTTCTCCGCGCGAAGCAGGGCTTCAAACGAATACACGCCGTCGTCGGACAAAGGAACCGGCCGAAACCGCATGTCCCGGACGAGCGCCCACCGAAAAGATTTCCGCACATATCCGCTGATCTTCCGCATGGAACAGAAATAAGCCATTGCTTTCGGGCCGGGAAACAGCCTTTCGCCCGGGCGATCCCATCGCCCTTTCCGATCCACGCAGACAATGTCCGCGCCGTATCTTTCATGGCAGCGCACGAAATACGCCAGATAGTCCGGCTCCACATAGTCATCGCTGTCCACGAAAGTGACGTACCCCCCCCCACTTCCATTTTCTGACAAGTAATCCAGGGCAACGTTTCTTGATGGCGCCGGGCCGCAGTTCTTGCGGTTTTCCAGGAGCTTTATACGGCTGTCTTTTTGCCCGTATTCTCTCGCAATGCCAGGAGAGCCGTCTGTGGAAGCGTCGTCCACCAGATAGAGCGAGAAATTCGGGTATGTCTGCGCCAATAAGGAAGCCACACAGTGCCTTAAAGTTCCTTCCGCGTTATATACCGGAACCACGACGGAGATAAGCGGCCCTTTTTTGCCCCCAGACAAACCGGACGCGTCTGCCATATGCTTCATATGCTTCACGGACTGATCCTCCCTTCCTCGGTCGCTGGCTTGCCAGCAGGAAATAAAACACGAGCCAAAAATAGGTAATGTCATACCAGTGTGACGTGATCATCTGCCCGAACAGGAAAACCACGGCGCAGAAGCCATAGAAGCTCCTTCTTGCCAGATTCGACAGAAGCCACACCACGGCGGCAAGCCCTACCCAGGAACACTCCATCAGGATCTGGATCATGTCCATTTCCATCCCTGTGATGGAATAGCCGCCCGTAGAAAACACGTTGTTCCTGATGGAACTGATTCCAAGAGTACCAAGTCCCCGCAGGGAATATCCCGCTTCCCGCAGCAGGCGCATTCTCCAGGAACGCCCCATCGTAAAGCCGTCCACGCTCTGCCCTGCAAGCCCGGTCAGAAGATCCTGAAACGCGCCCATGCACAGGCTGTAATAGAAAGCCACCAGCCCCAGTACCGCGGCGCGAAGCACCCAGATCCATCTGCCTTTGACCCGCAGGTCGGCGAAGCGCGGCATACCCGCGGCCAGCAGAACCGGAGTGAACAGCACCGCCAGCCTTTTGAAAGCAAGCAGATTAAAAAGAACGGCTACGGCCAGGTCAGCTCTGCTTTTCCGGTTGTAGCAGAAATACAGGAGAAAAGAGATCGCCATCGGAGAGAACATGTCCGATTCAAAAGGGGACTGTGAATGCAGCCAGTCAATGGAAAAAAGCGCCTGCCTATTCACGCTCAGCACCGGGAACACCTTGCAGAACAGATAGACGAGGAACCCGGCATAGAGAAAGACGCGCAGGCTGCTTAAGATTTCACGTTCCTCCAGGGACCGCGCAACCAGGTACGCCGCCAGAACCGGAAGAATGAATTTCAGCAGGGCGGCGGAGGTGATCAAAAGATTTCCGCCGTTTTTCATCCCCAGATACAGAGAGCAGAGAGCCAGTATGGCGACCAGTTTCCGCACGGAACGGAACTCGGAATCCAGTTTCCCCCGGTTCCCGGAGCCGCCGCGGTTTTTCCAGACCGCCATCGCGCAGACCGCGGTCAGCAGGACGAGCGCGGCGTTCTTCAGAACCTTTATATCAGAGCGTGCTTCAAAGAACCTCAGTTCACCGGTCATCGCGTCGGCGACCTGAAGAAGGAAGCAGAGGTTCAGGATGACAAGCAGCCATCTACCGTTTGCGTTTCTGGTCATGTTCCATCTCCCTATAGAGCCTTTTTAATTTCAGGGCCGCGCCTCCCGCGTCATAGCCTTTGGCGGCAAGCGCCCCGACAGCCGCCCCGCTTCGGGAGGCCCGGTCCCTGTCCGGCAGGACCTGAAAGTCCGCTATTTCCCTCGCCCAGTCCTTTACCCGCAGAGGAAGATAGGTTACGGTTACGGTTACGGTTACGGTTACGGTTTCCACGGCACTGTGCGCCAGGCACATCAGCCCCGCCGCCTGCGCCTCCAGCAGGGCGGTGCAGAAACCTTCAAACCGTGACGGAAGCGCGAAAAGATCAAAGGCCTGTAAATACTCCGCCGCGTCGCCCACGCCCAGGAACCGCACCCTGTCTTCCACGCCGAGATCCCTGGCGCGTTCCCGGAAGCTCCGCGTCATATCGCCTTGACCGAGAAGCCACACTTCAAAATCCGCTTCCTTTGGGAGCGCGGCGGCAAGGTCTATCAGGAAGCCCTGGTTTTTCTGAAAAGACTGATGCCCCACATGACCGATGACGAGCGTGGAATCAGCCGCTTCGTGGCGTTCGCGCACGGACTTTCGCATGCCGGGGCAGAACCGGAACCTGTCCAGATCGATACAGTTGGGCAGCACGGAAAAACGGCGCCCGCCGTTCAGCCACTCCCCCGCCCCCCTCGAACAGGCAAAAGCGTCCGTAAGCAGACGCAGGTAGGCGGCGCGCAGAATCCCCCTGGCGATTTTGCGGGCGATGTTTGACCTGTTCCCTCCCACCGCCATGATATTATGGGAATGGGCCACGCGCACCGGGATTTTGGCGACCCGCGCAGCAGCCAGCTCCAGCGCCATGGTCTCGCTGCTGCCGTGGATGTGTACGAGGCAGTAGTTCCCGCTCTTCATAATCCAGTAGATGTCGGTCATGTAAGCCCAGAACTGCTTCCTCCGGGAGCTGACGTCCAGGATGTGGCAGCCGGACTGCCGCAGGACTGCCGGCAAAGGCGACGGGCGGGCGTCATCGTTTATGACGTCCACCGACCATTCGGCATCCGCAAATCCATCCATATACCGGCAGATGTGCGTTCCGATACCGCCAAGTCCAAGGCCGTGGATGGGTATGATCAACAGTTTCCGCAAAGATCCGCTCCTTTCCTGCCTGTTTCAAGGCCTATCCCATCAAAAAACATGTCGGCGACACAGTCACCGTCCGTCAAACGCGCTGGGGATCTCATAGCTGCCCGCCGCTTTCGCCATTCTCCGGCCGTCTTTCACGCCGGAAAGGATGGCTTTCAGAATCCTGGCCTTTTCGCGGCCTCTCAGAAAAGAAGCGAAATTGAAAAGCAGGAAAAAGCTCAGGTATCCTCTGCAATCATAGCTTTCGTAGCCGATACCGCCATATCGCTTGTGCCTTTTGTTCAAGTAAAGCATGTTACGGTTCGTATAATAAACCCTCATCGGGACGACCGTCTTCCGATAACACAGCCGGCCGAGCAGGGGAGAACGGAAAAGATCCGCTAAGGATCCAATCAGCTTTCCGCCAACTTTACGCGGTTCGACTATTCCGGACTCATGCCCCATCAGCACGCTGTCAACGCGAAGCAGCCTGTACCCCGCATATCGCACGCGTTTCGAGAAATCATGGTCCACAAGGTCTATAAACAGGTCTTCGTCATATTTTCCCGCGTGTTCCCACGCCGATACCCGCGTACAGGAACCGCTTGTCACCGCGTAATTCAGCTCGCTCGTGCCTTCTTTCCCGTGAAACTTCCTGTATCCCCGCCTTTTATCCCAGAGAACCGGACAAAGTATTCCGTTTTTTTCATCGGCGGTATGCTTTGTGTATTCCTCCGCCATATTCGGCGCAAAGGAAAAATCCTGGTCGAAAGCGACCACCCACTCATACCCGTCCCGTGCTGCCGTCTCCATCACGCGATTCAGCGCGAACGCGATTCCGTGGTTTTCACCGGTACCCGCATAGGCGCAGCCCAGCCTGCGGAATTCCGCCGACTTTTCCTGTGGAATACCTCCGGGCGTGTTATCAAACAGATATACTTTTGAGAACACTTTTACAGCCCCTGTGATATTCTCACGCAGCTTTTCGCAGTCCGGGCAATAAAGAATGATCCCGGCACACAAAGAGGTTATTGTCTGTCTGTCTGTCTGTCTGTCTGTCTATAACCACTCCAGATACTCCTCCAATCCTCATCCCGGTATGGCAAGATCCCGGACTTTGAAAAATCCCCCGCCGCCCCGTCGCGCCAGGCCTGGACGCTGGTCATCAAGTGCCTTCTGCGAAGCTGCCTGTTGCACAGCGACGTGGCGACCAGAAAGATCCCATAAAACGGGTACGCGAGACGCGACCCGTATTCTTTCTGGATCGCCGCTTTGTTTCTGACGGATACATAGCGCTTCCAGAGCGGCAGCTGATCGCAGACCGGGAACCGACGATTTCCTATTTTTACCACACCGATTTTGCTATGGTTCGAGGGATGGTAATAGACCGCATCCACTGCCGTCACAACGGCAACCCCTTCCCGCCCGGCTCTTTTCAGGTATTCGGTTTCATCCCCATATAGAAAGAAATCCTCTCGGGGGTATCCGATCTTTCTGACTGCCCCGGAAGCAAGGAGCGTGGCGTTAAACGGGTTGGCTCCGCCGTACAGTATCCCGCCCTGTGATTTCGCCGCCACGTCTTTTCTGCGTTCCATGCCGCACAGTCCGAAACTCAACCGGTCATGTTCCCGCATGTCGTCCACCACCAAAGCCCCGACAATAGAGGGCCCGCCCAGCAGCCGCGCCGCCCGCACCTGTTTTTTCAGGCAGTCCGGATCGACGGCGACACCGTCGTCGTCCATCAGCCAGTAATATTCATAGCCGAATTTTTCAGCTTCTTTCAGCCCGTTTGAAAACCCTCCGGCGCCGCCGAGGTTCGCTTGGCTCCGAACATAATGAAAGCCCGGGGAATCCAGGACTCCGGCCTGTGCCAGCGTGTCCCTCAACGTTCCGGCATGGTCGTTATCCCACACGAGAATATCAGCCGCCATGCTCTGGCCTCTGATGGAACCGATCAGCTTTAGCAGCAGCTTGGGCCGTCGATAGGCGACGATCACGGCGCAGATGCCGGATGCCGCTTGGTTGGGTGTTATCTTTATCACTTGCCCACCCCATATTTTTTTCTTCTTGCCTCCAGCATTTTCACGATCAGATCCGGACAGACCATCATCACCAGCGCCCGGATTTTCTGCCCGGCGCTTACCGGAGCCAGAAACGCAGAAAATGCCTGCCCTTTTGTTACTTTTTTCGATAACCTGTACAGCTGGGGCGCCTTGTCCTTTGCTTTTGCCAAAGCGATGTAATCATAGACGTCGCTGTGCGTGCGCCAGCTGGCGAACCGCCATGCCCTCATGACCTCCGGCGGGCAGCCCTTCAGTTTCCCCTCGATCAGCTTCAATGCCCGGAGCGCGGACTCCCAGTTTGCCATCCTGAAAACGGTCGTCCCTGAGTTCAGGTTGTCCCTGCGGTAGAAGTACACCCTTTGATCCGAACAGACGACTTTTGAGGATTTCAAAAAGCAATCGATATTGAAGCAGAATCCCTCGCCGTTATACAGACCCGGATCAAAGCGCAAGCGATGCCGCTCTAACAGGCTTCTCCGAAACAGTTTCGCCCATGGCCCGATAGGCAGCCGGTAGCACAGAATGGCTTTTACCGCGTCAGGCCCGCTCATCACTGTTTCGTGCCGACAGCGCTTGCTCCGGCGGTCAAATGTGGAATACGCCCCGGCGGACACGGAGATGTCGGCGCTGTGCCGCTCCAGGAGAGTCACGTGATGTTCCACACAGTCAGGCAGCAGGGTATCGTCTCCGTCAACGAACAGGACATACTCGCCCGCCGAGGCATCGACGGCGTTGTTCCTGGCCGCGGAAACGCCCAGGTTTTCCTGGTGGACGACTTTGATCCGCGGATCAGCCTGTGCCAGATCATCGCAGATCCTGCCCGAACCGTCCGCAGACCCGTCGTCGATCAAAACGATCTCCAGGTTTCCGTAGGTCTGCTTCCTCACGCTGTCCACGCACTGCCTGAGGAATTTCTCTTGATTGTAGACGGGTACGATCACGGACACGCAGGCCCCTTCCCGGGTCTGTTTCTCCCCCCCCACTCCATTCTAAAATCTCCCTTTCTTCGCGGCTGGACTCTTCCCATGTTTCGACCGCCTCTCTCAGAAAATCCCACGCCGCTTTCTGATCCTCCGGTAATTTTTCTTCCAATACGGAATAATCGGTCTTATGGCTGAAAATTTCTGAAACCTGGGCGGAGGCACACAATCGATCTTCCAGCGCATATCTGCTAAGCAAGTCCCCCACTTTCTCCTCATTGCCCGCCTGGCCCGGCAAAGCTTTTCTTGCATACGCGGCAAATTCTTTCCGGAAGACCATGGAAAAAACACAGCCGTGGAACGTATCCGTGACCACGGCAAGCGCTTGCGCAAAAATACGCGGCGCTTCTTCCACAGAGACGGGAAGGAATCTTCCGATCCGCTGCGCGCCTCCGATCGTGATGATGTCCCCCCCCAGGGCTTGCGCAAACTCACAGATCCCGCGACACTCGTCCTCGGAAAATCTTCCCGCATAACCATACAGCAGGCAGTAAGGCTCCCGGGGGACGCCCGACGGGCAGGCATATCCGCTCCAGTCGGCGCACAGCACCGGATCCGGCAGCACCGGCGGACTCTGGCCAAGCAGCTCCCGCACGATCTGAGCCGAATTTTCGTCTCTGACGGAGAGCCGGTCAAAAGAACTCAGGCAGTCCGAAATCGCTTCCGATAGGTTATTTCCCCTTAGTTTCCGCAGGGTGGTCTGGCCGAACGAAGCGGCAAAGCTTATCTTCCGGTTCGCTGTGGCGTTCATGCCAAAATAATCCTCCCTGCTCGCGGCTATCTTGTTTTCCTGGGTCACGTTGAATACTTCATCCGATCCGACGATCAGCAAATCCGGCTGTCTGCCGGTTTCTTTGAATTCTCCGGAATATTTCCGGAGAAAGGTAGCCTTAAACAGCAGGAACCTGATTTTATCGCGCAAGGAAAACGGGGAAAAGGCAACCTGCCAAAAGCGCTTGACTTTTCTCGCGCGTCCCTCGCTTGGGACGCTGTATGACAGATAGCTGACTTGAGTCCCCAGGCGCTCCATCATCCGGCCAAGACAGCGCGCCTGCCAATAGGAACCGTAATTGGCGAGCCGGCACATGGTAAGTATGCCAACGTTCATCTTTGCCATAACCCATTCACCAATTCTTCAAAACGCCGGACGAATTTTTCATTATTCCAAGCCATGCCCGTTTCTCCCCTCTTTTTTTCAGCTGCCAGCTCTTTGTAATGATCGAGCGTCCAGGCCAGCCTCTCGGTATCCTCCACCACAATGATATTTCCTTTCTGTTCCTCCACCAGCCGCGCAAACTTCACCTGGTGGTCATTGACGTGTTCGCCAAACCGCGCCTGCCTTGGCACGACGACAGGGATTTTCCCCGCACGGAGCGCTTCCAGAAAGGAAGCCGGCCCGCCATGGGTGATGATCCTATCGGCGCGCTCCATCAGCTCCATCAGCTCACTGTATGGCATAAACCGCGCATAGCGACAATTCTTCGGCTCATAACCGGAATATCCTGTCTGGATCAGCACATCCTCGCGCTTCCCTGCGTTCCATCCGTCCACCGCGCGGATCAGCCGGTCAAATTGCTGTTCATGAGTTCCTATCGTCACCAACACCATCCCGATTCCCTTTCCGGCCGTTCCAGCTGAACGGAAGCTCCCCCTCTGCCGCAAAATCCGGCCGGCAGCGCCATATTTTTCCTGAACTTCCGGCCCGCGCCTGTCTTGAACTGGTTTCCGCGCCGCCCCGGATCTGTCCCGCGCCAGCCGCGCCGCTAAAAGATAGAACCCAGACAAACCGCCCGCTTATATTTCCGCGCCGCCTCTTCCCACTGGACGATGAACAGATCGGCAAGCCTGTAAACCAGCTTCCCGGTCAGCGTCAGACCATCGACGCGGTCAAATACCTCAACGAAGACAAGCTTTTTCCCCATGAGCTTTCCAAGCACGAAGAACGGAACCGCGACAGCCGCGCCTGTGGAAATGAGGATGTCCGGCTTCTCTTTGTATAGGATCCTGGCCGCCACGGCAAAATTACGAAAAAGATTCCTGATGTTGCGGTTCGTGGGAAAACGGCAGGGAAACATCTTTTCGCCTTCTAACAGTCCCCTGGCATCCTCTTTGTCGAACGTGACCCAAAAGCGGTCGCGTTTCTCCCAGTATCCTTTTAACAGCAGCAGGTGCAGCAGGTGCCCGCCGGAAGAAGACAGGAGACAGATTCTGGGAGAGACAGATTCTGGGATACCATGAATCCGCTTTGCGGACTCCATGGTTCGCGTGCGCTCGCCCAACGGTTGCCCTGCAACCGTTTTGGCTGCTTCGCAGCCGCTTGGCTCGCTGCCTACGCGTATGGCACCATCATTTTTATGTCGCCGCATTTTGCTTTTCCGCTCCTCCCATCGCTAGAAAACGGTACCAGACCGCTCTGAACGTCTCGCATTTTTCATCGGCTTCCATGTCCGAACCTTTCTGCCCATGAGCCATACCTCATGGAGGATCCGCCTTTTTCTTCCTGCCGAAAGACCGGCTTACAGCTGACCATCCAAAAATTCGGCGTTTCCCCGCTCAGGGACCTTAGGATTTCCGTCCCGCCGCCTGACGGCCTCCCTCTGTCCGGCGCTTTCCGCCTTCCTTTAATAGGCATCGCAGCGCAGGAGACAGAGGAGCGTCCTGCACAGGATCCTGAAATCCGTCCCTATGCTCATTTCCTCTATGTATCTCAGATCCAGTTCCATCCATTCGTTAAACGGCATCCCGCCCCTGCCGCTGCACTGCCAGTAGCAGGTCAGTCCCGGCCTGACGCTGAGCCTCTGTCTCTGCCGGGGCGTACACTGCGCGGTTTCATAGGTGACTAAGGGCCTCGGGCCTACCAGGGACATCTCCCCTTTCAGGACATTCACGAGCTGCGGCAGCTCGTCGATCCTTGTCCTGCGCAGGAATTTCCCCACCTGTGTCCGCCTCGGGTCGTTCCTCATCTTGAACGCGGGGCCGTCCAGCTCGTTCTTCTCCAGAAGGGACTGGCGCATTTTTTCCGCATCCCTGCACATGCTCCGGAACTTATACATACGGAACACCCTGCCGTGCAGCCCGTTCCTTTCCTGCCTGTATAGGACCGGGAAGCCGTCTTCCATTGCGACCGCAAGCGCCGCCGCCAGAAACACCGGCGACAGGGCCGCCAGCCCCAGGAGCGAGGCGGCTATGTCGAACGCCCTCTTCACGAAGCGGTAAACAGGCAGCCGGCGGCCCAGCCCAGGGTACGGCCGGCCAACGTCCCGCAGAGCGGGCATAGGAGAACCTTCCGTCCCGCAGCCCTCCATGACGTATCCCTCTATTCCGTATCCTTCCATGACCCCCCCCCCCGTTCCACATTCTTCCATTTCATGCACCGTCCTTCCCGCTTCCGGCCTTTTCCACCTGCCGCTGTCTTTTTTTAGGCCCTCCCGCCTTAGCTTCCATCATAGCTGCCGTAGTAGCCGCCGTAGTAGCCGTACTCCCTGCCTGACAGGCTGGCCCTGTTCAGTACGCAGCCCAGGCTCCTGCAGCCAGCCGCTGACAGCTGTTCCTTCACTCTTCTGGCAAGGCGGTAGCTGACAGCACCGCACTGTACCACAAACAGCGCGCCGTCGCAGCATCTGGACACCACTGCGGCATCGATGACGCTCCCGAGCGGGGGCGTGTCCACGACGACCATGTCGAAGACTTTCCTGGCTTCCTCCATCATCCGCCGGAACTTCCCGCTGCCGAGCAGCTCACTGGGGTTGGGCGGCACAGGCCCTGCAAAGATCAGGTAAAGGTTCTGGATGTCGGTGGCGCACAGGGCTTCACTGAATGCCGCTTTGCCCGCCAGGTGGTTCGTCAGCCCGTATCTGACTTTTCCTCTTTTATGCCTGGACCGCATGGCGGACTTCCGCAGGTCCGCATCGACCAGCAGGGTTTTCCTTCCGTTCTGCGCAAAGGATCTTGCAAGTCCGAAAGAGACGCTGCTTTTCCCTTCGCCCGGGATACAGCTTGTGACGCAGACTGCCTTAAGTTCTTCCCCCGAGAACTCTATATTCGTCCTGAGTGTCTTATACGCTTCTTCTGTCCTGAAATCCTGTTCTTCCTTTTTTATTTCAATGTCCTGCATGGCTTTCTCCCGTTCCCTCATGCCTTAAAATGCCGGCCGGCTGCGTTTCCGGGATTGCTTCCTCAGATCCTTGCGCCTGGCTTTTCTCCGGCTCCTGCCAGTTCCATAGGGCGGCCCTGAGTATTTTATCCGTCCGTCCGTCTTTTCTCTCTGCTCTTTTCTTCCTGCTCTTTTCCTTGTCAGCCGGGCGGCTGTCCGGCACCAGCGCCAGCGTACCCATTCCCAGGTATCTCTCCACATCCTCCGCCGACTTGATGGTGTCGTCCAGGAGGAAACGTACCACGACCATGCCGACGCTGAACAGGAAACCGGCCAGTGCGCCGGCGGCTGTCCAAAGGGGAACGGACGGCTCCGCCGGTTCCAGCGGGAGACTGGCCTCGTCCACCACATTGACCGCCTCCACGTCCGTCACGGACCGGATGTGTTCAGCCGCCATATCCCTGATCTTGTCCGCAAGATCCCGTGCCAGCGCCGGGTCTTGATCGGATATCGTAATGTTGATGATCCGGGTATCCGGCTCGTTCGTTACCGCCATCCTCTTTACGAAGCTTCCGTAGCCCTCTTCCATGCCAAAAAAACCGATGACCTGTTCCACCACATGCCTGCTCGTGATCAGCTTCTCATAATCCTTTGCAAGCTGTGCCGCAAGCTGCGTGTCGCTGTAAGTCAGCATACTGTCTGTTCCCTTGTCCAGTATGATATAAATGCTTGTGGTCGATTCATATTCCGGTGCTATCAGGAACGCGCTGGCCGCGAAGGCCGCGGCTCCCGTGAAGGCCGTGAAAAAACAGATAGCCCGTACTTTTAACAAGAGCAGCCTGAACAAGCCCTGTAAATCGATTTCTATGGCATCACTGCCGCCGTTCCCGCTTCCCTCCATAATGTCCCTTTCCGTCTGCTGCCGGATACGGAACCTTTCATCCGATCCCGAAATCCCTTCCCGCGTTTCCGTACAGGAGCGCAGCCGCGTAGTCTCCTCCATGCTTTTTATGCAGAAGCTCCCTGCATCTGCGGATGGCCGGCGTCCTTCCGCTGCTCTTATGGGCGTCGGTGGCGATATAGTCCGCCAGCCCTTCCTTCAGGATCCGAGCCGTGAACAGCCCTGCTTTTCTTCCGGACTCCCCGGTCACGGAGCCTGCGTTGACCTGTATCCGGACGCCCATGCTTTTCAGTTCCGCTGCATTCTTCCTGTCCGCCAGCATACACCCGTATCTCTCCGCATGGGCAAGCACCGGACGGTACCCCATAGCCATGATCCCGTCCAGCGCGTTCCTGATGTATAGAAATCGGTCGCCCGGCAGGAATTCCACTAAGACAAAGGGACTCCCGTTCATCGTAAGGATCCGGCCGCCGTCCAGCGCTTCCTCCATCCCGCTGTGGAACAGCACTTCATTTCCGGCGTACAGAGCCGTGCCGATCCCTCTTTCCGAAGCGGTCTCCTTTACCTGCGCCAGGCAGCTGCGGATGGCCTGCGGGCCTGCGTGAGGTCTGCCCGGTCGGTAATGCGGCGTCGCGACTATATGTGTGATGCCTTCCGCTTCCGCTATGGAAAGCATCTGCATGGACTCCTCCATGCTTCCCGGGCCGTCATCCAGCCCTGGCAGTATATGGCAGTGCATGTCGATGATACCCGCAGGGGCTGCCTGCCCCCGTTCCCTGCCTCTTCTCCAGATCTTTCCGGTTCCTCCTTTCGTAGAGTGCGCCCCTTGACGAAACGGGGGCCTGGCGCCCACGGCGGCACGGCCCCTCCGGTTTCTTGACCAGGATCCTGACGGCTAAAAGCCTGCCGCCGCAAGCTTCTGCATGTTCTCCCGCTTCAGGTCGAAGGAGGGATGGACATACCGCCCGAGCGTGATCTTTACATCGGCGTGTCCAAGTATCTCGCTGAGGCTTTTCAGTTCAAAGCCCAGCTCTACGCAGCGTGTGGAAAACGTGTGCCTGAGGGCATGGAAATTCGCGTCAGCTATGCCGGCCTGCCTCATATAGGACTTGAACCGGTTCTGCATTGTCCGCGGCTCCGCAAAGGTATCCCGTTCTCCCGTCAGGACGAAGGCTTCCGGATCCACGCGGAAACTTTCCGCCAGCGGCAGCAGAAAACCGGGAACCGGGATCTTCCGGATGGAACATCTGCTCTTGGGGGAGGTGGTCGTGACTTTGGTCTTCCTGCCGCCGGCGTCCGCTGCCTGGATCCGCTGCATGGTGCTTCTGACACGGAGCGTCCCGGCGGCAATATCAAGATCCTCCCACCGCAGGGCACACAGCTCGCCGATACGGATGCCCGTGTAAAGGCTGAGCAGCACTCCGAATTTTGGGGGGTCGGTACCGGCAAGTAAAAAATCTTTCAGCCGCTTCTGCTCCTGCCTGGTAAGAACACGCATATCTTTCTCGTCACCCTTGATCCGTATGCGGTCGAAATCACAGCTGCCGGAAACCTCTGCATAGGCAAAAACGCTCTTTATGACCGTCATAATATCGCGGACAGTCTTAGGCGACAAGCCGCCCTGCCGATCCAGGCGGCCGCAGGCCAGCAGGGCGGCTGCGTAGCTTTCCATCATCTCATGGTCTATCCTGCCGATAGGATAGCTGCCTAAGCGGGGCAGGATGTGTGTACTGATCAGATTCCGGTAGCGTACATAAGTTGATTCTTTGACGCGCAGCCGGGTGCTGTCCAGCCAGTACGCCGCGGCATCGCCGAACGACTGGTCGGCCTTTTTCTTCCTGCCTGCGGGAAACGGCTGCGATACCGCCGCTTCCCGCACTTTCTTCTTCACCTCTGCGTAGGTGCCTGCATAGACGGAGCGGTGCTTCGCTTTCCCGTCTGGGCCGTAAGAAGCGATATAGCGCCCCTCCCACCGCCCGTCCTTGCGTCTGTAGATGTTCTCTCCTGTCCGTGCCATTTTCATAAGTCCCTTTCCTGTTGTAGGGGTGACGGTTTCTTTGACGGCGAATGGATCCTTGCCCGCTGAAGCTTCCCCGGTTTTATCCTCACATGGCCAGCCGCAAAAAAACCGGGGGGTCCTGAATTTTTTTCAGAAGCGGATTCATGGTACCACAGTTTGCTTCGCAAACCGTGGTTCGCGTACATTCGCTTAACGGTTGCCCTGCAACCGTTTTGGCCGCTTCGCGGCGCTTGGCTCATTGTTTACGCGTATGGTACCATGGGAACATAAGGTATCGCCAGCAGATTTTTGGGGACTGCATAAAAAAATGCTTGCATTTCTCCCAGAATTGGAGTATTATAATAAATCAGTGAGGCGACCGTATGTTTTCAGAAACGCCTTACGGTATGCAGGACGGACTGGCCCTTCGTCAAGGGGCGCACTCTACGAAAGGACGGAAGGGCTGCGCTTTTTTTGTGAAACGCCGAAATTCTAAATTCCGCTATGGCTCCCCGCCACTTCAAAAAGCTGATTGAAAAGCATTGACAAAATCAGAATCATGTATGAAAACAAGTACATAGTAAAAGCACAGCAAGAAGTGCAAAAAAGGATCGCAGGAAAAACAGTAGATACTGCGATGAACCTTAGGGCAAGATTTTCGTTTTTGGATTGACAGAACAGGACTTCCCTGCTATGATGAGAAAAGCGGCTCATACATAGCTTTCGGTTCCATTGAAATCCGGTCGGAGACATCTGGCTGACAAGAAGCGCAGCCGGTTATATTCCAGACATTCCATGATATTCCACTATGATACCCAGTTGTCCAATCCATCCGGCTGTTTTATGGATCCGGCCATTTCATCTACGGGCCATTTCATCCGCCCAGCTGTCTGGCCCATCCGGTCATTTGGCTGTATCCAATCATTCCACCGGCAAAGGAGGCGGAAAGAATTTTTTTGAAAATATTATCGGGATATGTATGGGAAGGAGAAGACAAGGCTTCCGCAGCGGAGAAAGAAAACGCGGCGGCAGAAGCCTGGCATTCTCCGGAAGCGGTCGTCCTGCAGCAGATCAGGCAGGGCAAGGAACAGCTTCTGTTTGCCTGTGTATGCGAGGGCAAAGGCGAAAACGCGGTCAGCGGAGCTTTCTGTAGTTACCTGTCAGAGCAACTGGTCGAATGGTTTTATCAGAGGGGGTTGCATTGGTACCAGCTGCATGACCGGCTCAAACCATGGCACGGATCTGGAAGCTCATGGATCCGAGAAAGTACGGATACACGTATGAAAAGGGAACTGAAACACCGGATCGGCAGGATCCTAGGGGAATTATCTGACTACAGCGCAAAAACAGGAGACAGGGCGGACGTCAGCATGGCGGGTATGCTGGTGGCAGGGAAGCGGTTCTGGCTGGCACAGACGGGCGACGCCCGGGCGTATCTGATCAACAGCAGATTCCAAAGGCCGCATATCCGGCGGATAAGCGACGGAGATGCCCTTCCGGACAGCCCGAGGATTTCTCAGGATGTCCCCGCAGAAATTTCTCAGGATGTATCCATGGAAAGCCTTAAGGACGTCCCCGCCCCCGCAGGTACACTTACGGATGTCCCTGCCGAGGTATCCGTGGTCAGCGGCCGCTTACAGCCCGGAATCGGCGTCCTGCTATGTACCCAAGGCTTCTGCTCCCCTCTTCCGGAAACGGAAATCAGCCAGAGCCTGGCAGTGCCGGAGATCACGGCAGAGTCACAGTTAAGCAGGCGTTTAAGGGAGCTGCACCGGGAAAGCCGCCAAAGAACGAGACAAGGAGGAGGGAGCGCGGTCTACTTTATCCTGACTGCGCAGCAGCCATGACCGCCCGGTATGAAAGATTTTACGAGAAATTATTTCCGCTAGGACAGGGAACGGACACGGAAGTTTACTGTGTGCGCCAAAAGTATCCCCATGGAACAGGTTCTTTTCCCCTGACGGAAAGGACTTATGCCTGCAAAACGAGCGGACAGATCAAACGTCTGGAAAGGGAAGCCCGGTTCCTGCAGGCGGCAAGGCATCCGTTATTCCCGAAATGGCATGATTATTGGGAAGCAGGCGGAAAAGGTTATCTGGTCATGGAATACATTTCCGGTTCCACTTTAGAGAAGCTGCTAAAACAGCGCGGAAGCTTCCCGCAGAAAAAGGCCCTGTGTATCGCGCTAGAACTGGCGGCAGGGCTTGCTTCCCTTCATGGAAGGACGCCGCCGCTGCTGTACCTGGATCTGAAACCTGCCAATATCCTGATCCAGGATACCGGAAAAGTACGGCTGGTGGATTTCGGAACCGTCTGCCTGCTGTCCGGGAGGGCGGAAGCTGCGGGAACACCGGGTTACGCGGCGCCGGAAGTGCTGCGGACAGAAGCTTTCAGCGAACGGACGGACGTATATTCCTTGGGCAAGGTACTGCACTATATGCTGACCGGGAAAGACCCCTGTCTGCCGCCTTATGAGGCCGCGCCGATCCGCGTCTATGACCGGAAGCTATGGCGAGGCCCCGAACAGACCGTGTGCGCAGCTCTTCAGGAGGATGCGGCCGCGCGCGTTCCCGATATGCGGGAATTCATGCGGCAGCTGGCGGTTTATGTCACGGGAACGCCGAAGCAGATTTTCTGCCGGGAGCTTTCCTTGCATTTCCAGAAGCCGGAAGCGCGAAAAGCCCTTCTATACGAAAAAAATATCTATAAAAGCACCTACTTTCCCTAAGCCCGGAAGATATTCATCAGATCATTGAGAACCAGATACGCCATCAGCGCCATAAAGAACACCAGCCCGATAAAATGTACCCTCCCTTCCCTTTCCGGCGGGATCGGCTTCCCTCTGACCGCTTCCACCAGCAGGAATACCAGTCGGCCTCCGTCCAGCGCCGGAACGGGAAGCAGATTCAGGATCCCCAGGTTCACCGACAAAAGAAGCGTGATATTCAGCATACTGACCGCCACGGTCTCCCAGCCGTACTGCCTGGCGGTGGCATAAGTCTTTCCCACGATGTTGACGGCAATGCCCACAGGCCCTGACACATCTTCCCTTCCCACGCGCCCTTGGAGCAGCATCCACAAGCTCTTATAGGTCGCCTTGACGCTGTAGCGCATTTCATACCAGGCGTATCGGAAGCTTCCGAACCTCTTGGATTCGGCAAAATCCGTACTGTAGGCAATCCCCAGCATATATTTGCCTTGTTCCTCATCCCACTGGGGCGTCAGCTTGGTTTCATACTTTTCACCGTTTCTTTCATAACGGATAGCCACTTCTTTTCCATCGTTCATCCGGGAAAACAGCAGGATTTCATCGTACAGATAGATCCTTTCCCCATTGATGGACAGGATTCGGTCGCCGGGCCGCAGTCCGGCTTCCATGGCCGCTCCGCCTTCCGTCAGCTGGGAAGCGACCGGCTCCCAGCTGGGAACGATGTTGACGATCACCACGGCAATCAGATAGGCTAACAGGAAATTGAAGATCGGCCCTGCCAGCACAGTGGAAATCCTTCTCCAGACCCCGGCATCCAGGAAAGAGCCGGAACTTCTTTCCCCCTCCTTGAGTGTCCGCCCGTCTTCCCCCTCAAACATACAGGCTCCGCCTATGGGCAGCAGTTTGACGGAATATTTTGTATCCCGTTTCTTCAAAGACACGATCGTAGGGCCCATGCCTACCGAGAACTCCACCACATGAATCCCGTTCAGCTTTGCCAGCAGGAAATGCCCGAACTCATGAGAAAGAACCACCACCCCAAAAATAAGAATAAATAAAATAATCGTCACGCCAGCACCTCGCTCATCTGTTTCATAGATTTTTCTTCCGCTCTGTCCCCGCACTTATTTTCCATCCTGTCCCTGCACTTCCCTTCCGATATATTCCTGTACTTCCGCTTCCGCCTGTAAGATCTCATCCACGTCCGGGTCTTCTATCACTTTATGCCGCCGCATGGCAGCTTCTATCAGTTCCCCGATCTGTAAATAGGAAATCCGGCGGCCCAGAAACAGCTCCACCGCTTTCTCATTGGCGGCATTGTACGCCGTAGGCATACTCCCCCCCCGCCGCGCCGCTTCATAAGCCAGCGCCAGTCCCCGGAACGTCTCCATGTCCGGCCTTTCAAAAGTCATCTGCCTAAGAGAAAAAAAATCCAGGCGCTCCCCCCTAAGCGGTTTCCTGTCCGGATAAAACAGGGCATACTGGATCGGAAGCTTCATATCCGGGACTCCCAGCTGAGCCATGACCGCCCCATCCACAAACTCTACCATAGAATGGATCACGCTCTGGGGATGCACCACCACCTGGATCTGGGAAAGGTTCACGCCGAACAGCCATTTTGCTTCGATCACTTCCAGGCCTTTATTGACCAAAGTAGACGAATCGATGGTGATTTTCCTCCCCATCGCCCAGCTCGGATGCCTGAGGGCGGCTTCCACATCTATGTTTTTCAGCTCTTCCCGCGTCTTCCCCCGGAAAGGCCCTCCCGAGGCAGTCAGCCATATTTTAGCGATTTTGCCCGCAGGTTCTCCGTTCAAAGACTGGAAAACCGCGCTATGCTCACTGTCCACCGGCAGGACAGATACCCTTCGTTCTTTCGCCAGGGGCATGATCAAATGTCCGGCAGCCACCAGGGTTTCTTTGTTGGCAAGCGCAATATCCTTTCCGGCGCGGATCGCCTCCATCGTGGGTCTGATACCGATCATTCCCACAATCGCCGCCACTAATACCTGGCACTGCCCCATCACGGCAATTTCCAGCAGTCCTTCCATGCCCGCGACGACTTTTACCGGCAGATCCCGCACACGGCGACGCAGATCCGCCGCCGCTTCTTCATCCCACATTGCGGCCGCCAGCGGCTCAAACTCCCGGATCTGTGTTTCCATCTCCAGCACGCTGCTTCCCGCCGCCAAGGCCGCCACTTTCAGCTCCGGATTCTGCCTGACGACTTCCAGGGTCTGCTTCCCGATGGAACCCGTGGAACCCAGAACCGCTATCGCCTTCCCCATTTTGATAACCATGCTCCTTCCAAAGTCTGAAAGCTTTGCGCGTAGCGCAAAGCTCCGGCGGAAAGAATGACATCTTTCCGTCTCCCATCCGCCTGTGAAAGGAGCGCGGGCCATACGCGGTTTTCGCAGGCGTCTTCTTCACGCTTTCCTCTCGCCAAGCAGTCAGCGAATCAGCAGCGCCGTCAGAAAATAAATCACCGGCGCGGTCACGATCATGCTGTCGAACCGATCCATGATCCCCCCATGCCCGGGGATCAGGCTGCCGTAATCCTTGATATTGTGGTTACGCTTAATACCCGAGGCCGCCAGATCTCCCACCTGGCTCATCACTGCGGACGCTCCGCAGATAAAGGCGATCAGCCCCGCGACCGTCTGGTCGGGGAACAGTCTTTCCACCCAGAAAAAACCGTACAGGCCGCCGATCAGCGCCGCCCCCGCCACGCCGCCGATACAGCCCTCTAAAGACTTCTTGGGACTAAGCCGTGGGAAGATTCTTTTCTTTCCGATCAGCATTCCTACCGCATAGGCACAGGTGTCGCTGCCCCAGGAACTAATCAGGATCAGCCAGACGATGTGCGCCCCTTGTGTCTCTGCCCGGGTGAGATATACGAAAGACAGCATCACCGGGGCGTATAGAAACGAAAAAAAGGACGCCGCCACCTGCCCGGCGTGGTATTTCGGAAAGGTAAACACATACACGAACATACTGGCCAGGAAGACTCCCACCACGCATACCCACCGTAAGATTTCCGAACCGGAAAAGAAGACTGCGGCATAATAGGCAAAAATCCCGGCAAAGCCTACCGCTTCCAAACCATGAATCCGGAGGAACGACTTTCCGGAACCGCCGGAACGGCTTTCTTTCTCCGGCTTCGCCCGGAAAGCCGCCAGAAGCTCCCGGTAGGCAATGAGCGAGATTGCCAGCAGAAGCAAGGCAAGCACGGAACCACCGATTCCCAAAGACAGTATCGCTATTACCACCAGCACAATTCCGCTTGCCAACCTAGTCCAAAACATCCAATCTGTCCTCCTGCCAGGAGCGATCTCCCTCCATGGAAGGATCCTCCTCCGTGGAAGAGCCTCCCTCCACGATTAGCCCATATCTTCGGTCCCTATGATTATATGCCTCCACGGCTTGAACCAATTCTTCTTTGGTGAAATCCGGCCAAGGTACCTGGGTTACATAAAATTCCGTATATGCCAGCTGCCACAGCAGGAAATTGGATATTCTCTGGTCGCCGCAGGTGCGGATCAGCAGATCCGGCTCCGGCAGACCCTGGGTATCCAGATACTCCGCCACACAGGACTCATCAATATCCTCCGCGTCCAGCCGCCCTCCGGCCACCTCTTTGCTGATACGCCGCACCGCCCGGACGATCTCATCCCGTCCGCCGTAATTCAAGGCAATCTGGAAATGCAGCCCGTCATTCTCCTTGGTGGCTTCCTCCAGTTCCTCGATCCGCCTGCGTATATCCGCATCCAATCCGGATTTTTCGCCCAGTACCCGGACGCACATCCGGTTTTTCGCCGCCGTTTTCAGGCAGGTTTTCATATAATTACGGAGAAGCTTCATCAAAGCGTCCACTTCCTCTTTCGGACGGTTCCAGTTCTCCGTGGAAAAGGCATAGACCGTCAGATACTGGATGCCCATCCGGTAAGCTTCTTCACAGATGATTTCCACCGTCTTGGCTCCCCGGACATGACCGTAATTACGCGGCCTGCCTTTCGCTTTCGCCCAGCGCCCGTTTCCGTCCAGAATGATCGCCACGTGCCTAGGTACTCTATGGAACGATTTTCCATTTACTCCACTCATGAACGCTCCCTTATCCCCGTCCATTACTGTCCGGCAAGACAGCCGACCACCTTCCACAGGATGGCTGATCCCATTCCGCAAGGACAGCTAGCCACATTCCGCAATGGCCAGCTGATCCCATTCCGCAAGGACAGCCGAATGGCAGTTTGACGCATGGCATTCTCGCAATGTTCGGGGAACTTCCCCTGCTGCCCTGTAATATGGAAAGTTTCGTATCTCGAAAAACAATTTTTTAGAGGTACTTCTTACAGATACGAAATCGACCCTGCGGAATATTCCCGCTTAGCAGGATCACCTCTATCCTACACCGTCATGATTTCTTTGGTCTTACTCTCCTGCAGGCTGTCCGCTTCTTTCGCATACTTGTCCGTCAGCTTCTGGGTACTGTCCTCCAGCTGTTTGATCTCATCTTCGGACACATCCTTTTTCGCAAGCTTCTTAAAAGCTTCGTTGGCATCCCGGCGAATATTGCGGATTGCCACCTTTGCTTCTTCGCATTTCCTGCGCACTTCTTTTACCAGATCTTTCCTTCTTTCTTCCGTCAGCTCCGGAAAAACCAGCCGTATCACGGAACCGTCATTGGAGGGATGGATCCCCAGATCCGAAGTCTGGATCGCTTTTTCGATCTCACGGATCAAAGACCTGTCCCAAGGGGAAATCTGGATGATACGCGCTTCCGGAACCGTGACGTTCCCGACCTGCTGTATCGGCGTAGGCGACCCGTAATAATTCACCCTCAGCTTATCCAGCACATGGGGATTGGCGCGCCCGGCGCGGATAGAGGCATAATCCGTCTCCAGATGTTCTATTGTCTTCTTCATTTTTTCCTCATACTGCTTCACTCTTTCGTCCATCTTCCTAACCATCCTTTCTTACAGACTGCTTCCTCCATTTTCAGGGATCGGACGGCACTTCCGGCCGACCTTGTTTCGCATTTCCAGACACCATACCTAGGAAAAATGGCTCGGCTGCGGCTCTTGCAGCTCCCGCAGCCATTACGGCTCCCGCGGCTTTCACAGCTCCCACGGCCCTTTCCTACCTTAGTAATTCTGCTCACACTATGACCTTCGTTCCATGAAAGTTCCCTTTCACCGTATCGACAATGCTGTTTTCCTCATTCAGCCCAAACACCCACATGGGCATTTTATGGTCGCGGGCCAAAACGGAAGCCGTCATGTCCACCGCCTGGAGTTTCCGGTCGATGACCTCCGAGATCGTCACCTGGTCATACTTGCGGGCCGCCGGGTTCTTGAGCGGATCATCGTCATAAATACCGTCGATAGATTTTGCCAACAGGATGACGTCCGCCCCCACTTCCACCGCCCGCAGCACCGTTCCGGTGTCCGTGGAAAAATAAGGATGTCCTGTGCCGCCCGCAAAAAATACCACTTTGCCGCTCTCAAAAGATTCATCGGCCCTGTCCTTAGAAAACAGTTCTGTAAAGGAGCCACAGACAAAAGGGGTGAAGACTCCCGTTCTCATACCCACGCTCCGGAAAATCTCCGACACATAAATGCAGTTCATCACTGTCGCCAGCATTCCGATCTGATCCGCCTTGGTACGATCCAGATTTTGACTGGCGCGCCCCCGCCAGAAGTTGCCGCCGCCGATCACTATGCCGACCTGCAGTCCTTCCTCCGTCAGCACTTTTATCTGCAGCGCCACTTTCCGCACGGTACCCTCATCAAAACCTGTTTTCTTGTTCCCCGCTAGAGCCTCACCGCTTAACTTCAATAAGATCCTGCGCATACCCCGCCCCCCGTGTTCGCCTGTTTATCGTATTTTCGCTACTTTGATGTCCGGCTTATAATCTTCAAAGAAAGAAGTGGGGCTTACATCCGCATAGGCCTGGGAACACATACCTTCGATCACGGCACCGTTATTGATCTGAACGGACTTGGATTTGATATTGCCCATGACGATCGCTGAAGTGTCCAGGATAACCGGGCCTTTCACATCAATATCACCCTTTACCGCCCCCGCGATCACCGCGCTCTTTGCCGTAATGTTGCCGATGATCACGGAACTCGCGCCGATTTTCACGGAACCTTCGCTGTCGATTTCCCCATTGATCTTGGCGCTGTCCGCATAAATTTCCGCCGCTTTAGAATTTCCGGTAATGTGTCCGGTAACATTCAGTTTTCCCAAAATATCAATATTCCCATTGATGACGCCGATCACATCCATAGAGCCATGAGATACCACGTCTCCATTAATGGTCATCCCGGAGGTAATCACCGCTGTTTCATCCACTGCATTCCTGTTTGTAACTGTTTCCATATCCTCTTCTTCCTTTTTGCTTTCTAAGTTTCTGGTTGCCTCTCCTTCATCTTCCCATGGATTTTTTCGTAAACTTCCTTCTCTTTCGTTCACCTCTCCCTCGCTTTGCGCCGCAGTTTCTGCTTCCCGCCGATCTTTCTTGGGCCAGCGCGCCGACTGGCGGTACTCCGACAAGTGGTCTTGCGACCGGCGGTATTCCGGCATATGTTCCTCCGGCCGACCCTCCTTCCAAAAAGCCCCGCCTATGTCTTGTGCCGCCATACCCTCTCCCGCCGCAGAAGCGGCAGCCACGCCTTCCCCTATCGCAGAGGCCGCGATGTTTTCTTCCGCGATACTATGCATCCGCTTTGCGGACTCCTGGTTCTCATGCATTCGCTCAATGGTTTCCTTGCAGCCGTTTTGGCTGATTTCGCGGTCGCTTGGGTCATCGCTCACGCGCATGGTATCATCATATTTACGATATGCTTCCTGTTCCTGTGCTTCGCTGCTGGCTATGACACTCTCCAGCATACTGTTCAAATCCACGGAACCCGCGTCCTCTGCGGAACCTGCGGCTTCCACGAAATTTGCGGCTTCTACAGAGCCTGCTCCTTCCACGGAACCTGCTCCTTCCGGCCCTTGTGTCATGTGTTCATACGTTCCGATCACGGATCTTTCCTCCGGGACCCGGATCGGATCGATCCTATCGAGCATTTCTTCCAGTGTTTCCGTCTGTCTCTGTGCCGCTCCCCACGTATCCGGCCCTTCCCTATAGCCATTCGGTTCCATGGAATCCGCAGGTTCCATGGAATCCGCAGGTTCCATGGAAGACTGTGAATCATTCGGGCGCTTCCAGTCGTTCAAACGCTTCGGATCCAGGAACCTCCTCTTTTCCGGCTGCCGCTCGCCCGCAGCCGTTTCCCCAGGCATCAGCTCAGTGACCGCCTGCGATAAATCTTCTTTCAAATCCGAGAAAAACCCCATGTCAAACTATCCCTCCATTCTCCCGCTGTCCTTTTTTTGAATATGCCGTACCGGCTCCGTGTCCTGCGTGATCGGCAGTATCACGGTATCCTCCATTGCCAGGATCTTCTCGATGATGATCGGAAGCGCTTCTACCGTAGTACGCTTCACGACCGAGTCATGCATCAAGATGACGGCAGTGTCATATATTTCAATGTTTTTCGTGCAGTTCTCTACGATCGTATAGGTGTCAAGGCGGCTGCTCATCGCATCCCCGGAAGAAATATTCCAGTCATAGTATTCCACGCCCTGGGTTTCCAGAAATCCGGCAAATTCCATCATGTCTACTCTGCTCACCGTATTGGAGCTTCCCCCCGGAAAGCGGTAACAGGTACTTTTCACCCCCGTCAGCCAATACAGGTATGCTTGCAGTTTCTGGAAATCCTGTGCAAAATCCTCTACGGAACGGTAAATGTCCGCGTAAATATGGCTGTAAGAATGCATTCCCAAGGTATGCCCGCGATTTACGATCTCCTGTATCGACGCCTTGGACTGTTCGTCCTCCTTTCCTAGCACGAAAAAAGTTGCTTTCACTTCATAACGATCCAGAATATCCAAAATATCCATGGTGTAACCGCTAGGACCATCGTCAAAAGTAAGATAGACTTTACGGAGTGTTTCCTGGGCTTCTTCCCCGGAAACCGTCCGCCCGGTATCTTGTCCGGCGCCTTCCGCAGACGTTGCCTGTCCGGTATCCTGTCCGGTGTTTTCCGCAGACGTTGCCTGTCCGGTGTTTTCCGCAGAGATCGTCTTACCGCCGCTTTCCGCGAAGGTCTCCGACTTGGTATTTTCCGGACTGCCCTTCCTGCGTTCGCCAGCTTCGCCGGAAAAATATTCTTCGTCAACGGTTCGGCTGTCCGGATCCGCCAGGCTCTGCGCCGCTTCTCCCCGCAACGTTTCTTCCAACAGACCCGCGACCTCTTCCAAGCGTCCGGATACTCGTCCCACTTGCTTTTCCAAGACACGGACTTTCCAGAACAATATCACACAGAAGAAAACCGGCATGAGCATGAACGCAGCCGTTGCCAGAACAATCAGCTTTTTCAGGATCCGTACTCGTCTTCTGCGGGATACCTGCCCCGAACTATTTTCTTCCGACATTGCACGTTTCGTTCCTTTCACGGATACTATACCATGATGGTTTCCCAATCACGACCCTTCCGGAGAATGTATACGATTCGCGGAGCGCAATCATGTTTCGCAAGCTCATACCGCGATTTCCGGAGCAAATCGTAAGCCCGCGTATGCCCGCCAGTGCGGGCTCCGCGCAGCTGATTTGCGGCGCTTGGCGAAAGGTTGCGAAGCAACCTTTTCCGCTTACACGTAGTATACCATATCCCATAATCTTGGGAAAGAGAAAAGTGGAAAGTTTCCCCGGCAATTTTCGGACGCGATTTTTGTAAGGTAATTTTCCCCTGGATTTCCTTGCGCCGCGGGTCACTGCCTTGCAGGCAAGTTACCGTTTGCAGAAATATCCTGCGAAGCAATTTGCCCATATAATATATGGGAATATGCGGTACTTGCTCAAAATTACGAAGACAGCGCGCCGGGTTGCGCATACCATATTGATCCAGAACAGCAAATGGCAGCTTGTGCGCATATCGTTCCATTCAGCTGCTTTCGCCGAATGGAGCCAGCTACTCTTTCGGGATGGAACCAGCCGCTTTCGCCGGATGTGATCGGCAGTCCTGGCTGGGCGGTAACGCAGGTAACTTTTGCTTATGTCCTAAGTCATCTTCCCGCTTGCTTTTCATCAGTCAACGCGATATAATCATATTACAAGAAGCAAGACCGGCTTCTTGTAATCGAATACGGCGCATAAGACGCGCCTTTTATCAGAAGCCGCTCCGCAGCTTCCGATAAATCATATTACAAGAAGCAAGGACGG
>JAISOV010000041.1 GCA_031275405.1 Clostridium sp.
GCATGGCCATTCGGCCTATATCCTATCCTGCGGATATGGTACCACAGTTTGCTTCGCAAACCGTGGTTCGCGTACATTCGCCAAATGCCGCTTCGCGGCGCTTGGCTCATTGTTTACGCATATGATACCATGATTCAAAATAAAAATCCCATGAACAGTCCAAAAGTATCCTTGAGGATTTGTGCGGTTATTGTCGGAAATATCATCCGAAAACATATCTGTTTGAAGGGGATCATATTATGGAATTACGATTAGTCAAAATAGAAGATATAAATGTGATTGATAAAATATTTAAACATTCAATTGAAAATATGATAAAAAACAATATTTTTCAATGGGATGAAATTTATCCAAATAAAGAAATATTAGAAAATGATATAAGAAAAAATCAAATGTATAAAATAATTCTTAATAGTAATATTGTTTCTGTATTTGTTCTCAATAAAGAATATGACAAAGAATATTTAAGTGCTAAATGGGAATATGATGGCAATAATTTTGTAATTTTGCACAGATTGTGTGTAAATGCAGAATATCAAAACAGAGGTTTTGGAGTGAAAACGATGTTATGTATAGAAAAACATTTAAAAAATAATGGTATAGAATCAATACGGCTTGACGTATTTTCAAAGAATCCAATTGCATTAAAATTATATAATAAACTTGGATATAAGAGAACAGGCGAAGCAACTGGGAGGAAAGGACTCTTTTATTTCATGGAAAAAATTATGTGGCGGGCGCGAACATCGCCGGTTTCCGGAAAGTGGCGGAAGCCATGAACGCGCAGGGGCTTGTTTGACGTGTCATACGTGTAAGCAATAAGCCAAGACTTATGGTTTTTTTGAGATAGCTATTTTTCTTTTTCATTCATGTTCGCTCCCGCCGCGTCCATATCATGCTGACTATGCGTCCGATTGACGAGCGCGGCGACATCAACCGTGAAATCGAATTTACGAACAAGCACATCCGGTCGCTGCGGGCTTGGATGAACCGCCTTAAAGACTAGGTGAAAATGAAATTGAGAATCCCATGCAGCCGACTTTTGCTGATCTTATTTCCGACATTTTGGACGGCGGCGGGAGCAAGGCCCGCTACGCCCAAATCCGCGACCTGAAAGAAGCGGCGAATGGCTTGTTTATGGGATGTTTGATATATTACAAATGCATAAATCTTTTCGGATACGCAGGAGTATTCACATCAAACATACATCGTATCCTTGCAGTCTGCCGCTGTCGTGACCCGGCTGCGGAACATTTGACAAAACGGCAATGTTATGCTAATGTAAAATCGCATCTTAAATATTAGCAGAGCATTGTCGTTTTTAAGGAGTACCTCAAAATGAAAACATCCAGGCAGCTACAGTCTACCCTTTACGAGATTGACCGGAGAAGCTATCCGGCGTACAAAGCCCTGCAAGGCGCTTATGATTTCGGCGCCTATCTCCTGTGTATTGACCATGTGCAGGGAGATCCGTTCGCGGCGCCGTCCAAGCTTCATGTGGAAGTGTCCGGCAGAGAGGCGGGTTTTCCCAGACAGCTTTACGACACTCCCGGCAAGAAGATCGCCCTACAGGACTATCTGACAAGGGTCTTCGGGGAGCAGGTCAGCCGGGTCAGCCATAAAGCCTATGGCTCCGGCAAAAGCGGCCTGATCAGCGTCAGCCGTCCGGGGCAGGAAATTCTGGAGCGTTCCTGTTTCACGGTGGACGCCGGAAGCGGCGGCCTGCTGGTTCGCCTGGAAGTGGGCTTCCCCGCCAACGGGCGCACCATCCAGGCGGCGCAGTTAGAAAAGATCTTATTTGAGTTCCTGCCGGAATGCGTCGCGAAAAGTCTTTTTTACAGAAGCCTGAAGCCGAGGACGCTCACGGAAGTCGCCGACCTGTGCGAGGATCAGGAGTTCCTCCGCCAGGCCATAGCGCGGAAGGGACTGACGGCTTTCGTGGCAAACGGCAGCATTCTGCCCCGTGTTTCCGGGGTGAGCGAGAAGCCGATGAAAGAAGCCGTCGCGTTTTCTTCTCCCGCTTCTCTGGAGGTGGAGTTCGACCTTCCGCATTTGGGAAAGATAACGGGGATGGGGATTCCCCGTGGCGTTACCTTAGTGGTGGGAGGCGGCTTCCACGGAAAGTCCACACTGCTGGAGGCCCTGGAAAAAGGCGTGTACAACCATATCGCGGGCGACGGGAGGGAATACGTGGTCACGGATTCTTCCGCGTGGAAGCTTCGGGCGGAGGATTCCCGGTACGTGGGGAACGCGGACATTTCCCTGTTCATCAATCACCTTCCAAATAAAGGGAATACGACGGCTTTTACGACCTTGGATGCCAGCGGCAGCACTTCTCAGGCGGCGAACGTAGTGGAGGGGATCGAAGCCGGGACGAAGCTGTTCCTGATCGACGAGGACACTTCGGCGACGAATTTCATGATACGGGATGAGTTAATGCAGCGCGTGGTGGCGGAGCAGGAAGAGCCGATCACGCCGTTCATCAGCCGGGTAAGGGCTTTGTATGAGAAAGCGGGGATTTCCAGCGTGATCGTGGCGGGAAGCTCCGGCGCGTTTTTCCACGTGGCGGACACCGTCATTCAGATGAAGGAATATGTTCCGCTGGACATTACCGCGAAAGCAAAGGAAGCGGCCAAGGATTTCCCGGAGCTTAGCACAGGCAGGCTGCGGTTTGCCCTGCCGGACTTCGGGCGGATTCCCAGATTTTCCGGCTCTTTCGGTTCCGGCGGCAGGGGAGGGAGGGAGTCCGGCCGTCCCTATTACGGGCGCGGACGGGCCGCCTATGCGGCGCAGGAGGGGGCCGCGGGGGCGCAGGAACACGCGAAGATCAGGGTCATGGGCATGGACGGCATACAAGTGGATAAAAACGCCACTGATCTGCGGTACCTGGAACAGCTTGTGGATCCGGAACAGCTCTGCGCCTTGGCTTATCTGCTGGTGTACGCCCGTTCCCATTACCTGGACGGGAAAAGGAGCCTGACACAGGTCGTGGACGCACTGGAAAGACAGCTGGAGGAAAAGGGCCTGGCTTCCCTCGCGGAGCGAAGCTACCTCCCCTCTGGACTGTGCAGGCCTAGGCGGCAGGAGATTTTTGCCTGTTTCAACCGGTGCCGGGAACTGAAATTTTAGCGTGAGGTGTCAATCCATTTGAAAGCGAAAACATTACCCTCCAAAAGAAAAGCGCGTCCGGAGAGGTCGGCGCACCGTGACTGGTACAAACTGGATCTGTCCGCGATCGTGTACCCCACGCTCCAAAGGAGGGATTTTTCTTCCGTGTACCGGCTGTCCGTCCTGCTGAAAGAAGAGATACAGCCGCAGATCCTGCAGAAAGCGGTGGATCTTGCGATGTGCCGCTTTCCTACCTACAAGGTCGCCATCCGCAAAGGGCTGTTCTGGAGGTACCTGGAACCCAACCATAGGCCTGGCCCGTATGTGGCGCGGGATGTCCGGAACCCCTGTCAGCCGATGAATTTCAGGGCAAACAACCGCTATCTGATCCGGTTCTATTATTACGGAGGGCGGATTTCCCTGGAAGCGCACCATAGCCTGGGAGACGGCACCGGAGGGATGTGCGTCTTACAGACGGTCACGGCGGTCTATCTGCGTCTGCTGGGGCGGGAAATCGAAAACGGCGGCTTCGTGCTGGATGTGGACGCGCAGCCGGACAAAGCGGAACTGGAAGATGCTTATATGAAGTACGCCAACGCCAAAGTCTGCCCGCCGAGACCGGGAGAAAAGGCGTACCGCGTAAGGGGAACCAAAGAGCCTTTTTATACCCTGAATATCGTGGACGGGATCCTCTCCGTGCGGGAGGTGATAGCGGTGGCCAAGAAGTATCAAGCCACCGTCACCGAATACCTCAACGCGGTACTTCTGTATGCGCTGCTGAGGAAGCAGGAAAAAGAATGGCACTTTCGTCTGCGTCCGGTCAAGATCGCCATGCCGGTGAACCTGCGGCGTTTTTTCCCATCCGGAACCCTGCGCAACTTCATTACTATGATTTATCCGGGGATCGACCCGCGCCTGGGAGAATATACTTTTGAAGAGATCGTCTTGCATGTGCATCATTATATGCGGTATTATATCAATGAAAAATTCCTGCGCGGCGACATCACCACCAATGCCGCCACGCAGCGCAATCCGCTGATCCGGGTGGTTCCGCTGTTTTTGAAGGATCTGGTGGTAAGGCAGTTTTACCGGAACGTTCAGGATAAGAACTCTTCGGCGGGGCTGACCAACATGGGGGCGCTGGAGGTGCCGGAAGGGATGAAGCCTTATATCGAACGGTTTGATATTTATATGGGGCAGCCTTTTTCTTCCCGTACCAACTGTGCCATCATCAGTTTCGGCGACGTGCTTACCGTCAACTTTGCCAGCAGCATCATCGAAGCGGACGTGGAGCGGTATTTTTTCCGGAAACTGGTATCGGACGGACTTCATGTCCGGATCGAGAGCAACCGGGAGACGGATGACGAATAAGGGAGGTGCGAAGTTTGAAACTACGTTTCAAACTGAGAGTTTTGTCCTTTCGGACAAACATCTCGCTTTATTGGGAAAGGATGGTCATATAGATGTCCTATTGTGTCAACTGCGGTGTGGAGCTGGACGGTTCCCTGGAAGAATGTCCGCTGTGCAATACTCCGGTCTTCAATCCCAGGGAGCTTCCGCGTAGGAAAAAGGTTCCTCCTTTCCCTAAGGAAAAAGGAACGGTGGAAATGGTGAAGCGCAAGGATCTGGGGATCCTGCTGACGGCGCTGGCGGTGGGGGCGTCCGTGACCTGCGGCCTGCTGAATCTGCTGGTGTTTTCTTCCACTTTGTGGTCACTGCCCATTGTCGGGCTGTGTGTCCTGCTATGGGTCATTATGATTCCGGCGGTCATCTACACCAGACAGCCGGCTTATCTTTCCGTTTTCTTTGACGGGCTGGCGGTCATGCTGTACCTCTATATGATTTCCTACATGACGGAGGGGAATCGGTGGCTCGTTCATCTAGGGCTGCCGATTGTGGTCTATGTCACCCTTGTCGCGGAGACGGTCGTCTTATGTTTCCGGAAGCTTCCCCGGTCGTTTCTGACGGTGGCGCTGTACTTCTTTACGGAGACGGCGGCGCTCTGTATCGGTCTGGAGATCCTGATTGACCGTTATCTGAGGCTTCCTCAAGGGGAGGATCTGGGCTTGGAACCATTCTGGGGCGGGATTTCCCTGGGGTGGTCGGCAATCGTGCTGACAGTCTGCGTCATCGTGGACATCACCATCATCACGCTTCTGTCCAGAAGAAGGTTACGCAACGCCGTGCGCAGAAGACTGCACTTTTAAGCGGCGGATTCTGCTTGATGAGGAGAGTATCTATGGAGGAAAAGACCATCCGGAAGAAAGAGCTTCCGGAAAAAAGAAAACTGAGCCGTATGCATTTCATCAAGGTGGTACACGGGTTGGTGGAAAATACGGATCTTGAGAAGCACAGGCAGTCACAGAACCAGTTCGGGATTCTCTTCGGAAACGCCAGGGACATCCAGTACCGGAGTATCGGGATCAAGGGGATGAATGCGGGATGGGTAAGCGTGGCCCGCGCCCATATGAGAAAATATGTGATCCTGTACTGCCACGGCGGGGGGTTTTCTACCGGAAGCAGCCTCTATGCCCGTGTGCTGACCTCCAAACTAGCCATGTCCACCTCCATGGATGTGCTGTGTTTCGATTACCGTCTTGCGCCGGAACATCCATACCCGGCGGCGTTGGAAGACGCCATGAAAGCCTGGAATTACCTGATGCTGCTCGGATATGGCGCGCGGGATGTGATCCTGGCGGGGGATTCCGCCGGAGGGAACCTTGCGCTGGCGCTTTCCCACAGACTGCGGCGGGAGGATCGGCTGCTTCCGAGGGGCTTGGTGCTGATGTCGCCTTGGACGGATCTGACCCTGTCGGGGGAATCCGTGGAAACGAAACAGGAGCTGGATCCGGTCATTACGAAGGAATACCTGAAAAACATGTCCGTCGCTTATGCGGAGGGGGAAGATCTGCGGGATCCGCTGATTTCCCCTCTGATGGGGGATTTTGACGGCTTTCCGCCGACTTATATCCAAGTGGGGGAAAATGAGCTTCTGCTGAGCGACTCCCAGCGACTCCACCGGAAACTGGTGGCGGCCAATGTTCCGGTGAAGATGGACGTTTTTCCCGATATGTGGCATGTGTTCCAGATGACGCCGTTCAAGACGGCATACCGCGCGATGGACAGGAACGCGGAGTTTGTTTTTGACATCTGCCGGTAAGGAAGCGGCGGTTCCTAAGCCGTGGCCACGGTAACAATTTTTTTACAGAAAAAAAGGAATTTCGGCTTTCTCGCAGAATATAGTAGGTAGGAACAGTGAAATCAGCTGGAGGAATCATAACTGGGAGAGCGCGATGACGATCAGAGAGCAGCTGGAGCAAAGGGAAAAGGAATATCTAAGCCCGTATGCGGCTTTAAGCGCCCGCTCGAAAGGACGTTCCCGGCCTGAGGAGCAGTGCGACATCCGCCCGGTCTTTCAGCGCGACCGCGACCGGATCCTCCACTGCAAGGCTTTCCGCCGGTTAAAGGACAAGACCCAGGTCTTCCTCACCCCGGACGGCGACCATTACCGTACCAGGCTGACCCATACGCTGGAGGTCTCCCAGAATGCGCGCACCATTGCCAAGGCTCTGAGGCTGAACGAGGAACTGGCGGAGGCTATCGCGCTCGGGCATGATTTGGGGCATACGCCTTTCGGACATGCCGGGGAACGGGCATTGAACCGGATCTGCCCTATGGGATTCGAGCATAGCGAGCAGAGCGTCCGCACGGTGGACAAGCTGGAAAAAAACGGAGCGGGGCTGAACCTGACTTATGAGGTGCGGGATGGGATCCGTAACCATCAGACGGTAGGAACGCCCGGCACTTTAGAGGGGAAGGTGGTTCGCCTTTCCGACAAGATCGCCTACATCCACCATGACATGGATGATTCGGTGCGGGCGGGGATCCTGAAAGAAAGAGACGTGCCGTCCGGCATCCGGGAAATTTTAGGGGATACCGCGACTGTTCGCCTGGACCGCTTCATCCATGACATCGTGATGAACAGCATGGATCGGGACGACATCCGTATGTCGGAGCCGGTGGCGCGGGCCATGCAAGAGCTTCGTCAGTTTATGTTCGACCGCGTATACCAGAATCAGGAGGCAAAGAGCGAGGAACAGAAAGCGGAAATGCTGATGGAGACTTTGTACGGTCATTTTTTGAAAAAACTGGACGATCTGCCCACAGAACTGCGGAAGATGATCGCGGAAGGGGAGCCTAAGGAAAAAGTGGTGTGTGACCATGTGGGGGCCATGAGCGACCGATATGCCATCAGCCTGTATGAAGAGCTGTACATACCGAAATCATGGCATATTTAGGAGTTTACATATGTTGTATCCGGAGGAACTTATTGAAGAGATCCGAAGCAAAAATGATATTGTGGACGTGGTTGCCGGATATGTCAGACTGCAGAAGAAAGGCGACAGACACTGGGGGCTATGTCCGTTCCATAATGAAAAATCCCCGTCCTTTTCCGTATCGGAAAGCAGGCAGATCTACCATTGCTTCGGCTGCGGGGTAGGGGGGGACGTATTTGCTTTCCTGATGAAGTATGAGAACCAGACCTTTCTGGAAGCCGTGCAGACCCTGGCGCAGCGCGCGGGGGTACCTCTGCCGGAGCAGGAAGCTTCCCGGGAACAGCGGCAGCGGGAAACGCTGCGCGCCAGGCTGCTGGCGGTCAACAAGGAGGCGGCGAAATTTTTTTATTATGCCCTGCGTGCGTCGCAAGGCGCGGCGGGCTTTCGATACCTTGCACAGAGAGGGCTGACCGAAGAAACCATGAAGAAATTCGGCCTGGGTTTTGCGGATGTAAGCGGCGCGGGCCTGGTGCGGTATCTGAAAGAGAAAGGTTTTGAGGACAAGCTTCTGACAGAAGCCGGACTTGCGCGCTTTTCGGAGCGGCACGGACTGCGGAGCCAGTTCTGGAACCGGGTGATGTTCCCCATCCAGGACAGTAACCATCGCGTCATCGGCTTCGGAGGGCGCGTGATGGGAGAGGGGGAGCCGAAGTACCTCAATTCCCCGGAAACCCCGGTCTTTGACAAACGCCGGAACTTGTACGGACTGAATTTTGCCCGGACGGCAAGGAGCGGAAACATCATCTTGTGCGAGGGCTATCTGGATGTGATCACCCTGCACCAGTCGGGCTTCCCACAGGCGGCGGCTTCCCTGGGAACGGCGTTTACCCAGGAACAGGCGCTGCTGCTTAGGCGGTACACAGAAACCGTCCTGCTGGCCTATGACAGCGACCCGGCGGGGGTGAAAGCCGCGCTGCGCGGACTGGATGTGCTCAAGGAGGCGGACATCGCGGCCAGAGTCGTGGATATGCGGCCCTATAAGGATCCGGACGAGTTTCTGAAAAATAAAGGGAAAACCGCTTTTCAGGAGAGGATCGACCGGGCGGAGAACGGCTTCTTCTATGAAGTGCGTATGATGGAGAAAGACTATGACCTGAGCGACCCGCAGGGGAGGACGAGGTTCACGAAGGAAATCGCCCGGAAGCTGTGCGGCTTTGCGGAAGGAGTGGAGAGGGAGAATTACCTTCAGGCGATGGCGGACAAGTATTACATCGGTTTTTCTGACCTGCGTAAGCTTGTGGCGGGAGTCGCCGCGCAGACCGGAAGGACAGAGCCGGCGCAAAGGATCCTAAGCGGGATCCGCAAAAAAGCCGGGCCGGAAGAAAACGAGAAGAAAGTGGAACGGCTGTTCCTAGGCTGGCTTGTCGGCGAACCGGAGATCTATCCTAAGATCAAGGACTATATCAGCCCCCGGGACTTCACGCAGGGCAGTATCCAGGAGGTGGCGCGGCAGCTGTTTGCGGAGTTTGCCGCCGGGAACCCTCGCCCCAGTCCCGCTAGGCTGATCGGCCGTTTTCCGGAAGAGAGGGAACGGGGGGAAGCGGCAGCCATCTTTAGCGCCGACCTGCCACAGCTTGCCGGGAAGAGGGAGAAAGAGAGGGCGCTCCATGATCTTCTGCTGAAGATCAGGCAGAACAGCTATCGCCGGAGCATGTTCCGGGATCCGGAGGATGAAATGGACTTTGAAAAGGTAAAAAAAGGAAAGAAAGAGCTGCAAGACCTTGCAGATACGCATATTTCTCTGGATTAAGGTAAAAATCATAAATAGGAAGAAAGCTTTCGGTGAATAGAAATGCGGCCGTCTCGCATTAGGAAGGATGGAACTACCAAGATGGATGAGAACATACAGGCAAGATTTGACGAGAAAGTAAAAGAGCTGTTAGATATTGCGAAGAGGAAAAAGAATATACTCGAATATCAGGAGATCAGCGATTTCTTTCTGGACATGCCGTTGGGTGAGGAACAGTTTGACAAAATTCTGGAAACTTTAGAGAGGAGTAATATCGACGTGTTGCGGATTGCGGAAGAGGATGAAGTGGAGCAGGCGGAAATCCTGCTCACAGACGAAGAAGAAGTAGATGTGGAGAACATGGAGAATATTGACCTGTCGGTTCCGGACGGGGTAAGCACTGAGGATCCGGTGCGCATGTATCTGAAAGAGATCGGCAAGGTGCCTCTCCTGAACGCGGAGGAAGAGATCAATCTGGCGAAGAAGATGGAGTCAGGCGACGAGGAGGCCAAGAAACGCCTGGCGGAAGCGAACCTGCGCCTGGTGGTCAGCATCGCGAAGAGGTATGTGGGGCGGGGAATGCTGTTCCTGGATCTGATCCAGGAGGGGAACCTCGGCCTGATCAAAGCCGTGGAAAAATTCGACTATCGGAAAGGCTATAAGTTCTCCACTTATGCCACCTGGTGGATCCGTCAGGCGATCACCCGGGCGATTGCGGATCAGGCAAGGACGATCCGTATCCCGGTGCATATGGTGGAGACCATCAATAAACTGATCCGCGTCAGCCGTCAGCTTCTGCAGGAACTGGGCAGGGAACCGGCGCCGGAAGAGATCGCGGCGGAAATGAACATGCCGGTGGAGCGTGTCCGAGAGATCTTAAAGATCAGCCAGGAGCCGGTGTCTCTGGAAACGCCTATCGGAGAAGAGGAAGACAGCCATCTGGGGGACTTCATCCAGGACGATAACGTGCCGGTGCCTGCGGACGCCGCCGCCTTTACCCTGCTGAAAGAGCAGCTGGTGGATGTGCTGAGTACGCTGACGGAGCGGGAGCAGAAAGTGCTTCGGCTGCGCTTTGGTCTGGACGACGGCAGGGCAAGGACGCTGGAAGAGGTGGGAAGGGAGTTTAGCGTGACCAGGGAGCGGATCCGCCAGATCGAAGCCAAGGCCCTGCGGAAACTGCGCCATCCGAGCCGCAGCCGGAAGCTGAAGGATTATCTGGATTGAAATCCGGATGGAAGATTTTAGGGGAAGAACAGCTTTTTATGGAAAGGGAGCTTTCCGGGGAAGAACAGACCTGGATGGGAAAAAGGGTCTTAGGGGGAAGGAAAGTTTCCGGGGAGGTGAAGCTTTCCGGAAGGCTGAGGGCTTTGGCGCGGATGGTGACTCCCGGCAGCCGTGTGTGCGATGTAGGCTGTGACCATGGGTTTTTGTCCATCTATCTGGTACGGGAGAAGATCAGCCCGAAGGTGATTGCTATGGATGTCCGGAAAGGGCCGTTGTCCGGGGCGGAGGAACACATTGCCAGGCAGGAACTGGAGGATTACATAGAAACCCGGCTTTCCGACGGACTGGAAAGCCTTGCGTGTGGGGAAGCGGACTGCCTGGTGTGCGCCGGCATGGGCGGCAGGCTGATGAAGCGTATTCTCACGGAAGGACGGAGTAAGGCGAAGCGCTTCCGGGAGCTGGTCTTGCAGCCGCAGTCCGACCTGCCCGCTTTCCGCAGGTTCCTGCGCGAAGAGGGATACCGGACGGTGGAAGAGAATATGATTGAGGAAGACGGGAAATTCTATTTCTTGATGAAAGCGGTTCCGGGCGGGGAAGTCCTTTCAGAAGAGCTTGGGCAGGACGCTTTGGGCCAAAGTATCCGCTCCCGCGGGGGAACGGAGCCGGAAGCGGAGCGTTTTGGGAAGGCAGGGAAGACCGAACAAGTCTGGGAGTTCGAGCAGTTCGGGGAACTGCTGTTTGCCGGGAAACATCCGGTGCTGAAAAAATACCTGGGTATCCGGGAGAAGAAAGCAGGGGAGCTTCTGGAGCAGTTAAGGGGACAGGATAGTCCCCGCGCGAAGCGCAGATACCGGGAAGTCTGCCGGGAGCTGCGGCTCATCCGGGAAGCGGCCGAGCGGCTGGAATGACGCTGCGGCGGCTGCCGCAACGGTGCCGCTTGGCGGCAGGGAGAAAAAGCGGCTTCGGGGCGAGGCACGGAACAAGGAAGGTAAAAAGCGATAGGGAGGACGGAAAAGAGAATGTATACGGTGACGGTAAACGGGGAGCGGAAGGCTTACCCGCAAGGCACGTCCTATGAGGACATCGCGGAAGAATACCAGGAGCAGTACGGCGGGCTGATCGGCCTGGTGAACGTGGACGGCAAGGTTCGGGAGCTGTTCAAGCGGCTGACGAAGGACTGCGGGCTGACGTTCATTACTTTGAAAGAGAGCATTGGGTATAAGGCTTATGTTCGCACCCTTACCATGCTGTTTCTCAAGGCGGTGTATGACTGTTTCGGGCAGGAGGCCGCACAGGGGTGCCGGGTAGGGTTTTCCGTGTCCAACGGGCATTATGTCAGCATAGGCGGCGTACCGGACGAAGGTTCTCTGCTGGAAGCCACGCCGGAGACTGCCGCCCTGCTGGAAGCGCGTATGCGGAAGCTGGCAAAGGAGAAGCTTCCTTTCCTGAAAAAATCCTACGCTCTGGAGGAAGCTGTGGAGCTTTTTTCTAAAAGAGGGATGAAAGATAAAGAAAAGCTGTTCCGTTACCGCCGGAGTTCTTTCGTGAATGTGTACGAAGCGGACGGGTACTGTGACTATTATTATGGCTTCATGCTTCCGAACGCCGGTTATGTGAAGTGGTTTGAGGTCATGGACTACAAAGGAGGCTTCCTGCTGATTCTGCCCGACCGGAAACAGCCGGATCGGACAGAGCCTTTTGCGGCGTCGCCGAAACTGTTCGCCACGATGAAGGAAGCGGAGGCCTGGGGGCGGAAGGTAGGCATTGAAACCGTGGGGGATCTGAACCAGGAAATCTGCAAAGGTTCCCTGAGCGACCTGATTCTGGTGCAGGAAGCGGAACAGGAGCGCAAGATCGGGGAGATCGCCAAGGACATTGTCAAGCGCGACGGCGTGAAGTTCGTCATGATCGCCGGGCCGTCGTCTTCCGGAAAAACCAGTTTTTCCCATAGGCTTTCCATACAGCTGCGGACGCTGGGGATGCGGCCCTATCCCATCGCGCTGGACGACTACTACGTAGGCCGGGAGTTCACGCCCAAGGATGAAAACGGCGACTATGACTTTGAATGTCTGGAAGCCATTGACGTAAGACAGTTCAACGAAGACATGAGCCGACTGCTTGCCGGGGAAACGGTGGAGCTGCCTATCTTCAATTTTAAGACCGGAAAGAGGGAGCATAGCGGACGCGTGAAGAAACTGGGTACGGAGGAAATCCTGGTCATCGAGGGGATCCACGGACTGAATGACAAGATGTCGTACTCCCTCCCGGAAGAGAGCAAGTATAAGATTTACATCAGCGCGCTGACCAGCATCAATATTGATGTGCATAACCGCATTTCTACCACGGACGGCAGGCTCCTGCGGCGCATGGTTCGGGATGCCCGCACCAGAGGGGCAAGCGCCGCCAGTACCATCGCCATGTGGCCCTCGGTAAGGCGGGGGGAAGATAGGAATATTTTTCCATACCAAGAAGAAGCCGACGCCATGTTCAATTCCGCGCTGATCTATGAACTTGCCGTCCTGAAACAGTACGCGGAACCGCTCCTGTTCGGGATCGAAAAGACGGATCCGCAGTATCTGGAAGTGAAGCGGCTGCTGAAATTCCTGGAATATTTTTTAGGCGTCGGCAGTGAGAACCTTCCGAATAACTCTATCTGCCGGGAGTTCGTGGGGGGGAGCTGTTTTCTGGTGTAGCCCCGTCCGGCAGGGGAATGGGATTCAGGTCGCATTCCCCTGCGTACACTTCTCTTAAAATGGATTCCACATCCGAGTCCTGGATAGAAATATCTTCTATTTCAAACGTATGCGTCAGATAATTCACGGCTTCGGCGATGGAAAGCTTCGTTTTATCTCCGGAAAAAGAAATAGTGTTTTCTTTTTGGCCGAGAACCTCAAGCAGCGGATGGCCAAAGCCGGAGGCAGGTTCGCGCAGTGTCACGGAGACCGTGTATTTCCGCCCGAACTTTTCCCGGAAAGATTTCAGCTCCCCCTCATACTGTAGCCTTCCCTTGTCTATCAGGATCAGTTTCCGGCAGACTTGCTCTATGTCGCTCATATCATGTGTGGTGATGAGGAAAGTAGTGCCTTTTGTGCGGTTCACTTCTAAAATAAAATTGCGGATCGCCGCTTTTGCGACAATATCAAGCCCGATGGTCGGCTCGTCCAGAAAAACAATTTTCGGGTCGTGCAGCAGGGAAATAGCGATATTGGCCCGCATTTTCTGCCCTAAGGACAGCTGACGCACCGGCTGGCACAGGAAACTGCCCATGTCCAGCACCTCGGTGAAAAGAGACACGTTCTTCCGGAAGACCTGCGGAGGGATCTCGTACATTTTTTCGTGCAGATCGAAGGAATCTTCTACAGGCAGATCCCAGTAAAGCTGAGACCGCTGCCCGAAAACCACGCCGATATTCTTGGAGTTCGCGATCCGGTTCCGGTAAGGCACGATGCCGCTGACAATGATTTCGCCTTGGGTGGGCGTCAGGATGCCCGAAAGCATTTTGATGGTCGTGGATTTTCCGGCGCCGTTCGGCCCGACATAACCTACGATCTCGCCGCCGTCAATCTGAAAGTTTAAGTCTTTCACCGCGTTTTTGACTTCATAGCTGCGGTAAAAGGCAGATTTCAGGACATTGAAAAAGCCGGCGGGCCTTTTGTAAAGCTTAAAATCTTTCGATACATTGCAGACTTTGATCATGATGACCGTCCTTTCAGCCTTACGTACCGGTCAGCTGCCTGAACTTTGGTAACGGTTCACACCATACGTCCAGACGGCCCCGGAAGCGACCAAGACCAGTACGCCGACCAGCGGCGTAAGATACTGCAGAGCGGGATGGAACAGCAGGAAATCCTCTTTGTCTAAAAAATACTGCGCGGGGTAAAAGCTTACAAAGGCAAACGGAATGACGACCGTAAGGAAAATCTGGACAAAAGGCGGAAATATGGAAACCGGATTTTCGTTCAGCATACGCAGCGTTACGAATACGCCGTAAACCAGCGGATTGTTCCCGATCAGATAAAAAGAAGCGGACGAGAACAGGATCAGGACGCCTCCTTGTATCATGGTGCCGCCGATCAGGGCAAGAACTAGCATAGCGGCCTTTATGGCGTTAAACTGTGTGCCGAGCGCCCGGAAGGAAATCATCAGCATTCCGACGGATAGCGCGACGTGTACCAGATAATAAGCGGAAAACGAAGACACGATCTCATAACCCAGGGGCTGCATGGGCTTCGTCAAGGTCTGGTCAAAATGACCCTCCCTTATTTTTTCAGGAATATTATCTGCCGCCCCCCGGATAAAAGTGCAGGCCAAAGTATAGGTCAGGATGGACATCGAATACAGAAGCATGACCTCGTATCTGCCCCAGCCGCCGAGAGTGCCGAATTTGCCGACCATCAGATAAATCAGCAGAAACTGTGTTCCATAGCCCATGACAAAGAAAATGAAGTCCGCCCACATCGCCCCGCGATACTGGAACTTAGCTAAGGTCTCGTTACGGATGAATATTTTTAATACTTCAAAATATTTTCGCAGGATCTTCTTCACGGCTGCTCCCATCTGCCCACCCTGGTCTGTCAAGCATCTTTGGCGGGCATACCAATCAGGGGGGATCAAAACTTCTTTCAGCTTTAGCCTCCCTGTACAATGAGTCTGCGCATGGCGCGGGTGGACAGGACATGTTCCAGGATACAGAAAAGCGCCATCCACAGGAACTGTACGAGCAGAATTTTCCACGCGTCGTCCGGCCGTGTCTTCCCTACGAAAAGGGCGACCGGCTCATAGGTGAAATAACGGAACGGCAGGAATCTCGTAAGAGTTGCAAGCCAGGCCGGGCAAAGCCAGATAGGCAGGACTTTTCCGGAAAAGATGGACTCGGCGTTCTGGACCCCCCATGACGTAAAGGGATTTTTCAGCATCCAGAAGCTGATCAGCCCTAAAATGTAGCGGTAATGGAACAGAATCACCATGCCGTTGATCAGCATCAGGACGGTCAGGCTCACCGTCAGGCTGTCCTTGGGCAGGACGAAGCCCCAGCTGAAAGACAGCAGCAGACAGACCGGAAGATTCAGGCAGAACACGCTGAAAAGATTCTTGCCGAAATCGTCTAAAAACAGATGGTTCTTGAGCCGGATCGGACGCACCAGATAGATCGCGATATCGCCCGTCTTGATCAGACGTGCGATCGTATCCCCGGAGAAAGACTGTACGAAAGAAACCGCGACCTGCGTCACCACAAGGTATGTAACCATCTGTTCCAAGGAAGTGTCGAACCGGGCGCCGTTTCCTAATAGAGCCTTCCAGACCATGACCTGGATCAGGAACGTGGTCAGTCCGCTGATGGAGCTGATCCATGCACTCATCCGGTATATGATTTTACTTTTGAACCCGTACCGGATCGCCGTATACCAGTAACGAACATGCTTCCTTACCATATGACCGCCCTTCTTGCCAATTTAGCCGCAGTTTGATCCGTTTCCTTCCACGAATTCCACCATGTGGGCGTCCGCCCCGTAACTGAACCTGTCTGAGCCGTCCTGCGTAGTCATGAGCATGACAGCGGTTTCAAAATATACAATGTCCAGATATTCAAACCAGTTATCTCTATCAAACAGAATCCGTATCTGGTACTGCTCCCCCTGCTGTCTGCGTTCCACCATAAAAGGCAAAAGCGCCTTTTCTTTTTTTTGAAGTTCCTCATGATAGAGATTCTCTTTATGATATTTTGTATTCGTCTGCGCGGAATACTCTTCTCTGGCCGGGGTGTGCGGATATAAAATCGGAATATCAACAAAATAATACCAGCAGCTGGACTGGACATCATTGTCGTACCAGACCAGCCGGATCGTCATCTTTTCATTCAGCCGCTGTTTCGCTTCCGAAAAGGATGGAATCGTGAATGAGATCTTCACGTGTCGGTTTCTGATTCCGAAACAATAATGGAACCAGACAGGTGAAAGCTCCTGTTCGTAATGGTACAGCCGGGAGTCTTCGTTGTGTTTCAGCGGTTCCCGCTCCTGATACATCCTGTTTTTTTTGGAATACAGCGCGGCCTTATAGGACAGGTAACTGTAATATAGCGCCGAATCGATATGGAATATCCGGTATAGCGGATGCAGTCTGTGCCTGGGGCGGCTTAACCCGTCATTCTTTTCCGTCAGGTTCTTGTCAACAAAAAAATCTTCAAATCCGAAACGGTACGGACAATGTTCCGGTGAAAACAGGGGAAGCCAGTTTTCAAGGACATCCACGGGAAGTCCGTATAAGCTATGGATGGAGTTCATCACATCGTAAATTTTATGCTGACATTCCAGTGATTTAGACAAAGCCAGTATCAGCTTCCAATCAGCACAACCTCCATATTTATGGATAAACAGCGCGGTTTCAAAATAATCTCTCAAATTCGCGCCGTATTTCATGAATACGCTTTCGTTGTTCACATAGGTATTCACCAATAGGTGCAGTAAAGTAGCATTTGCGTCCAGTGTCTGGATCTCACAGCCATCAAAATCAAAGCTCTGTGTATATTCAAATAACTGCGGGAAGTGATACTTAAATGCGGAACTGCCCCATTTCAATTCCAGCCAGATGGTGGCGGAAGCACCGGACTCCAGGAGCACTTCCTTATAAAGCAGGATCTCATGGTGATAATACCCGTACATCTTATGGAAAGAATCATGATTCTCCTGCCCATAGCCTGACTGGGTCAGCAATTCGTAAGTTTTTTCCGCGTCTTCTTTATGTATTATGAGATCAATGTCGCCAATATCCCTTGCACAATAGGAATCAAACAGGACTTTCGATAATGTGACGCCTTTGATCAGCAGGAAATGCAGCCCGTTCGACTGCAATAACCGGGCAATGTCCATGATTTCCTGCCTGTAGTGCCTGAAATACCCGGATGTGAAGCGTACTTTTTCCGCTTCCGGTAAAGGCGGTATCGGCATATGCGGAGAAAGACACCGATAGGCCAGCTGATACAGTTTGTGTTGCCGCAGCCTGTCTGACAGGCGATTCCAATCCATGTCTTGCGGGCTTTGTAAAACAATCGATTCCGGCTTCTGTGCCTTGAGATATGCTTTTGTAAAATCATAGATAAAATATTCTTCCGTATTGCAGACATCTTTCATCGACCATCACCTCCTGTCTGGCTTTACAGCTTGTTTTTTGTCGCGGATGGCCAAAACGGCCAGGTCTGCTATAGACTCGGCGGAATCACCGGGCTGTACCGATAGGACAATCCAGTCATGGAGCCTGGCGAAGTCCAGAAGTACCGCTCTGGTACCTTCTTGGTACTCTATGAAATTTGCAACGGTAAACTCTTTGCCGATGTGTCCGCCCGCTTCAAAATGTGTAAACTCCTTTTTGCGCTCTGCCGCGACTGAAGCGGAAACATCCAGAAGAATGACTTGATCCGGCTTGTGGACATGCAGAAATATCTTTTCCGCTTCGTCCAAAGATAAGGTTTCCTCCTGTATTTTCCTGGCACAGAATTTGTAATACCAGCCATCGACGATTACATCGCACGAATTTTTCAGGTGTTTCGAGATGCTGTAATCGTAAACAAGACTGTACCAGACACACTGGAGATAGGTCCAGTACTGAAAAGATAACAGCGGATCATACTGTCCGTTGTATCCGGGATAATTTGCGCTGTAAATCTTCTTAATTTGTTCATTCACGAAAATATTTTCAGAACTTGTGGCCTTTTTTTCGACCGCAGTCATATCTGTTCGGTCGGCGACCAGTTTTGTCAAAGTTGTTTTTCCGGAACCATCGATCCCTTCAAATGCAAGGAACATGTTATTCTCCTTTATCATGATATGTTGTCAGCCAAGTGTCTGCGATTCTTCGTTTCGTGTCCTCGTCCACCTCATAAAAACCTACCGCTTTCCCTTTTAGGAGTTCAGTGATAGCAATTATGATTTCAGCCTGAACAAGTCTGATAAAATTGCCAAGACTGGCGGAATAGTCCCCAAACATAAAATTCATGGCGTTTCCACGGTTAGCTAAATAAAATCTTTTCTGATTCACGTTACTTTCCAGTAAACAGATCTCCGTGGAATTTGATCTTGTATGGAACTCATCCTCTAAATTGATAAAACTGAACTCATCATCAGCCGATGTGACGGAGATGATGATTGCGTTGTTTTTTAAAGTATGTAAGTCGCTTACTTTTAAGTTTTTGTTTCCGGTACAGCTGAAAATAACATCTGCGGTTCGTAAGACTTTTTCTTTGCTTGATATGGGAAAGCCGACGGACAACGCTTGGACAGACAAAATAGGGTCTATTTCTACAATTTTGGTGGAAATAGAGCGGGCAGACAGGCAACGGGAAATGCTCCTTCCTATTTTCCCGTATCCAAAAACCGCACATTCTTTTCCCGAAAGCAACAGACTGTATTTCTTCAATAAAAATTCAGAAGACATAACGATAGACTGCCCCACCAGGAAATCTTCCGGCTCCTTCAAGCATATCTTTCCGTACCTCCTTTCAGGACTTTCCTTATTTTTCCGTTTTTTTTTAATGGTACAAACTATATGGCCGGTATCAATCATGGGATTAATATCATTTCTGCCGACCACCTTAGAAAATCAGAGTTCTTATTATCGCTTTTCTTGTTTCATAAAAGCAGCCCAAATGGTATCTTTTCCTTTCACATCACCTAAAAACTAAATTTTTCTAATTGTACCAGATTAAAACACTCTTGTCAATCTAGTATATCTAAATCCCGGTCTTTTTTATTAGTACGATTTTTTTCTGTTTCAGCTGCAAATGGGAAGGGAATAAAAAAGATAGAATTTCCCGATTTTCTTTTGCTAAAGGACAGGAATGATGAGATAATAAACTGGATGAAAGAAAGTGAAAATTTTTCATAGCAAAGCATGAAGAAAGGAATCCCATGAATCACTTAATAAGCTTGACAGATCTGTCTATGCAGGATCTGGAAAAGATTTTCCAGGCAGCGGATGAGATACAAGCACAGAAACACGCGGATGCCCTGAGCGGAAAAACGTTTCTGCTGTTTTTTCCGGCTTCCAGTATCCGGACAAGGATTACCTTTGAAATGGCGGTTCATTATCTTGGGGGAAAAGTCATCCTGTTCCCCAGTGCTGCCCTTGATAAAAAAGAGGACATCGCGGATGTGGTCGGCTACATCAATAACTGGGCTGATTTTCTTATTGTCAGGCACAAGGATAAGAACCTTGTGTCCAATATCGCAAACAACAGCAAGGTCGGCGTTATTAACGCCATGACAGACGCCAACCATCCTTGTGAAGTTTTGTCTGATTTGTATTCCTTATCAAAAATAAGAAGCAATTTCCTTTCCTTGCAGTACACTTTTGTCGGAATCAAAGGCAACATCGGGCTGGCATGGCGGGAGGCTTCGCTCGCATTCGGAATCAAGCTGAATCAATGCTGTCCGCCGGGTTATGAGATGGAGGATATTGTGGCGGCTCATGATCTGAAAAAAGCGGTCGCGAACAGCGATCTTGTGATAACGGATCCAATGCCTCAGTCCGTTCGCGAAAGTACGGACTGTCTTACGTACCAAGTCACTTCCCAGATCATGGAATCGGCAAATCATGGAGCCTTGTTAAATCCCTGCCCTCCGTTTTTCAGAGAGGAAGAGGTGTCAAAGGAAGTCATGGACAGTGCTTACTTTGTCGGATATGCATTCAAAAAAAGTCTGCTCTCGGTTCAGGCGGCTGTGATCCTGCTCTGCTCCCAAGGAAAATAGCAGTTGCTTTTTCCGTGCCGGATGTGCTACTATGGAGAAGCGCGGAGCTTGTCTGCGCGGCAGCGTTTCCGGATCTTTACAAGCCAGCGGGTAAGTAGAATAAATAATCGCGGCCGCAAGAGACGGTCGAGGAAAGTCCGGGCTTCATAGGGCAGGATGCCGGATAACGTCCGGTGGAGGCGACTCCAAGGCCAGTGCAACAGAGAGATACCGCCCGGAGGTTCTTTCGGGAACTTCCGGGCAAGGGTGAAAAGGCAGTGTAAGAGACTACCGTCCGTCTGGTAACAGGCGGAGCCATGTAAACCCCATCCGAAGCAAGACCAGATGAGAGCGACAGGCTTGCCCGGCCTGCTTTCAGGTAGGTCGCAGGAAGCGGCTGGCGACAGCCGTTCCAGATAGATGATTATTCACGACAGAACCCGGCTTATCGTTCTGCTTACCGATGGCTTGCAACAGACCGGAAATGAGAGGCCAGAATGCTGAAAACCATATCGGCAGCCCGACGGGCAGACTTACGCGGCCCGCTTGGCGGCTCTATAATAGTCTGCGGCAGTCTGGGCAATCCAATCCGCAGGACGATCCGATGTGCGGCCCTGCTGACGGTTCTGCTGGGAAGCTGTTTCTGGAGTGCCTGCAAAAAGGCGGAGAACCAGACCCAGGAAGTGTTTCCGGAGAGCGATACTTTTGGCGGCCGCTCCGGTTGGCTGGAAAGCCCCTTAGGAGACAATCCGCAGGAGGAACGATGGACAGGCGACATGGCTGAAAATGCGGAATCCAGCATGGGCGGGAGCATAGAAGCCGGCATGGGTCAGGGCATGGAAGCGCAGTCCTGGGAAGCCGCCAGGGCGGTGGTGCGGCTGAGTACCGGCAGCGCGTCCGGGAGCGGCGTCATTTTCCGGGCGGACAAAGCGCGGATGGTCGTGGCGACGGCGGCGCACGTGGTGAGGGAAGCCGATGAGGTATGGCTGGAGCTTGCGGATGGCTCTATGGCGCAGAGCCGTGCGGTATGGGTATCCGACGGGGCGGATTTAGGCTTCGTGTGGCTGGAAATGGAAGAACTGTCCATAGAAAGCCGGGAAACTCTCCGGTACGCGGCGACGGATAAGGAAACGTTCGAGCGTCTGGCGGAGGGGGAAGAAATCTGTGTGATAGGCTCCCGTGACGGGGTCGCGGTAAATGTCTGGCGCGGGGAGCTGGTGGATCCTTGGATTTATACGGAAGATTTTGGGCAATATATGATGTGGGGCAAAATAGAAGAGCAGCGCGACAGGGACGAAATGTCCGGAATGTCCGGCAGCGGGGTGTTTGACACACAAGGGTATTTGATAGGAATCCTCTGCGGCGGGAATGAAAAGAACGAGGTCGTCGTTTTGCCCTGGAGCATTATTCAGTCGGAATATGAACTCCTTTTTGGTTCCTGATTCGGGAGGCGCTTACCGGAAATATCAAAGAGCGGGAACGGAGAGTATCTTCCTGCCGCTTTGCGCCATATAAAATAAAAATAAATAAGGAAAGGAACGGATGGAAAGATGACGAAGATCGATGTGGTATCGGGTTTCCTGGGAGCCGGAAAGACGACCTTTATTCAGAAACTGTTACAGGAGGCTTTGGGAACGGACAAAGTCGTGCTGATTGAAAATGAATTTGGCGAGATCGGCATTGACGGAGGGTTCCTGAAAGAAGCCGGGATTGCGATCAAGGAGATGAATTCCGGCTGTATCTGCTGTTCTCTGGTCGGGGATTTTGATGCGTCCCTGAAGGAAGTCCTGCGCACGTATTCACCGCAGAGGGTGCTGATCGAGCCGTCCGGCGTGGGCAAGCTGTCAGATGTGCTTCGGGCGGTGGAAAACGTGGCCAGGGACATGGACGTGGAAGTGAACAGCGCGGTCACGGTGGTGGATGCCTTGAAATGCAGGATGTATCTGAAAAACTTCGGCGAGTTTTTCCAGAACCAAGTAGCATATGCCGGAACGGTTGTCTTGAGCCGAACCGATCAGCTCCCGCAGGAGAAATTAAAGGCCGTGGTGGAACTGCTGCGCGGATATAATGAAAAAGCCGCCATCGTCACGACGCCTTGGGAGAAGCTGGACGGGCAGACGCTCCTGGAGACAATGGAGGGCGCCGGAAAAGTAAAAGACATGGTGAAAGAAATGCTGGAACAGCTGCCGGAGGAAGAGCAGGATCATGGCCATTACGATCCTCATCACGCCTGCGGGCAAGAGGAAGCCCATCACCACGGGGAAGACCATCATCGCGAAGAAGCTCACCATCACGGAGAAGGCCATCATCATGAAGAAGCCCACCACCACGGGGAAACCCATCATCACGAAGAAGCCCGCCATCACCACGGGGAAACCCATCATCACGAAGAAGCCCGCCACCACCACGGGGAAACCCATCATCACGAAGAAGCCCGCCATCACCACGAAGAAGCTTATCACCGCCATGGGGAAAGCCATCACCACCATACGGAGACTCCTCATGACCACGCCCGCCATCACCATGCGGACGAGGTGTTCACCGGATGGGGAATCGAAACGCCCGCTTCCTATACCAAGGAAGAACTCCGCGACATTCTGACCGCGCTGGACAGCGGGGAATATGGGAACGTCCTCCGTGCGAAAGGGATGGTTCCGGATGAGGACGGCACGTGGATTTACTTTGACTATGTTCCGCAGGAGCGGGACATCCGGGCGGGAAAGCCTGACGTGACGGGAAAGATCTGCGTTATCGGGGAAAAACTAAAAGAAGAAGCACTTGCCGGGCTGTTCCGGAAATAATCCGGGATCCCAGCTCTCTTTCTAAGAAAGGACGGTCACAGATATAGATTATGAAGCCTGTATATGTCATCAACGGTTTTTTAGAAAGCGGCAAGACGGAATTCATCACTTTTACCCTGTCGCAGCCGTATTTCCGGATCAGCGGCAGGACACTGATCCTCCTGTGCGAGGAGGGGGAATCAGAGTACGGCGCGAACCTGCTCCGGGAGAGCCGTTCCCTTGTGGAAACCATAGAGAGCGAAGAAGCGTTTACTCCCTCGCGGCTTCAGGAGCTGGAACGGAAGCATAAGCCGGAGCGTATTGTGATCGAGTACAACGGCATGTGGAATTTCAGGAACATGAAACTGCCTAAGCACTGGAAAATAGAACAGCAGATCACCATCCTTGACGGCTCGAAGTTTCAGCCCTACTATACGAACCTGCGCGCCCTGCTGTCGGAGATGATCCGCGATTCGGACATGGTCGTCTTCAACCGCTGTGACGAAGTCAAGGATCTGAATACCTACAAACGAAACGTGAAAGCTGTGAATCCTTCGGCGGAGGTCATTTTTGAAGATTCCAACGGGGAAATAAACCAGATCTTAGAAGACGACCTGCCATATGATATCAATCAGGAACTTCTGGAGCTGGACAGCCAGGCCTTCGGTATCTGGTATCTGGATTCTATGGAACACATAGGGCGGTATGAGGGGAAACAGATTTCCTTTACAGGGATCGTATTAAAACCGGACAGGTTTCCTAAGGATTATTTTGTGCCGGGGCGCATGGCAATGACCTGCTGCGCCGACGACATGGTGTTTTTCGGATACGCCTGCCGGTATGACGGGGCATACGGATTAAAGGAAAAAGACTGGGTAAAAGTCACCGCCGCCGTAAAGAAAGAATACTTTGCCGGGTATCAGGGGGAAGGCCCGGTGCTGTATGCGGTCGCGGTGGAAAAGGCAAAGGCTCCGGCAGAGCAGGTCATCCGTTTTGCGTGACAGGGTATGGCCTAAAGCTGCAGGCCCTTGGCTTCCCCGCACCCAAGCATGAGGTTCAGGCACTGGACGGCGGCGCCGGACGCGCCCTTTCCCAGGTTGTCGAAACGGGCGGTGAGAAGGATCCGGTCTTTGTTCCCGGTGACATAAAGTTCCAGGCCATCCCAGCCGGAGCAGCCGTTCCCGGCCATCATGCCGCCAAGCCGTTCCTCCGCGCCAAAGGGCATGACCCGGATAAAAGGTTCGCCCTCATAATATTCCGCAAAGACCTGCCGCAACTGTACGGGTGTCGGCTTCTGATCCAGCAGTTCGCTATATAGGGGAACGGACACCACCATGCCGCTGTAATAGTCGGCGATGATGGGAGAGAAGAGGGGCAGACGGCTCAGGCCGGAGAGTTCCCTCATCTCTTTTAAGTGCTTATGCTGCTGGGAGAGAGCGTACTCCTGTGGGGCAAGCAGCTGCGGATCCCGGTCTTTGGCCTGATACTTCGCAATCGCTGCCTTTCCGCCGCCGCTGTATCCGGTGATGGAGAAACAGCTGACCGGGTAGTCGGCAGGAAGAATTTTCCTGGAAAGAAGCGGGTAGGCCAGCGCCAGGAAGCCGGTGGCATGGCAGCCGGGAACCGCGATCTTTTTTCCGTCGGCAATTTTTCGGCGGTGGGCGGCGGACAGCTCCGGGAAGCCATACGCCCAGCCGTCCAAGGTGCGGTGGGCGGTGGAGGTGTCAATGAGCCGCACGGTTTCGTTCCCACAGTCTTCCCATAGAGCGGCGGACTCTGCGGCGGCGGCGTCCGGCAGGCATAAAAACGTAATGTCAGACTCCGCGATGAGCCGCTTCCTTTCCGCAGGGTCTTTGCGTAGCTGCGGGTCGATGGGAAGCAGCCGGAGGTCGTCCCGCCCGGCAAAGCGTTCGTGAATGCGAAGCCCGGTCGTACCCTCGCTGCCGTCGATAAAGATCTTGTATCGCGCCTTATGTTCTGTCTGGTCTTTCATGATCCGGAAGCCTCCTTTCCAGCGAAGCAGCAGCTTTCATTTTCCTATCTTAGGATAAGCGCAATACCCGGAAATGTCAAGCCGATTTGGTGTATCACAAACAAAACACGTTGCCCATACGTGTTTTGAGGTTTTATGGCGTTGTGTGGACTGGATCATAAAATTTCTCCGAAAAGCCATAATAAAGATTGACGAAAATGCTAGGCATGATATAATAGATATAACAGTCTGAACGACCGTTCGACTCAAAAAAGTTCTGCAAGCTTTTTTCCTGAGGTTTTAGCGGGAGGTGTGGCCATGTTGATTCAGATCGATTTTAACAGCGAAGAAGCCCTTTATGTACAGCTTCGCAACCAGATCATCTTAGGAATCGCCAGCTGCCGCTTCCGGGAAGGGGATTCCCTGCCCAGCGTGCGTCAGCTGGCGGACACCATCGGCATAAACATGCATACGGTGAACAAGGCGTATACGGTGCTGAAACAGGAAGGCTTCGTGAAAGTGGACCGGAGAAAGGGCGCCGTCATTGCCATTGATGCGGATAGGCTCCGGACTTACGCTGAGGTGAAGAAGGAACTGCAGGTTATCCTGGCAAAGAGCTGCTGTAAAAACATTGCCAAGGAAGAGATCCACAAGCTGATCGATGAGATTTATGAAAACTATGGAGGATAATCATGATGCAGTCACAGTTTACGGATAAGGCAAGGACTGCCCTTGCCCAGGCGGAAAAATGCGCCAAGCAGCTGAAACAGGGTTATGTGGGAACCGAACATCTGCTGGTCGGCCTGTTGAAAGAGGGAACCGGCGTCGCGGCTCAGGTGCTTGGGGAAAATGGGGTGGACGCGCAGCAGATCCAGAATATGATTCAGGAGCTGATCAGCTTCGAGGGGAATGCCGCCGTACAGGATCGCGGAGGGTTTTCCCCGAGATCCAGGAGGGTGCTGGAGGAAGCCCACAGGCAGTCGGAGCGGTTCGGGCAGAGAGCTACCGGAACGGAACATATCCTGATGGCTCTGATCAAAGACGGGGAAAACGTGGCAGTCCGCCTGCTGAATACCCTCGGGGTCTCCACGCAGAAAATCTATGTGGACGTCCTCCTTTCCATGGGGCAGGATCCGAATTTATATAAAGAGGATTTCGGGAGAAAAGTCGGCAGGGGGAGGACCGCTACTTTGGATCAGTACAGCCGGGATCTGACTGCTCTTGCCAGAGAGGGCAAACTGGATCCGGTCATCGGGCGGGAAGAGGAAATCCGCCGCGTGGTGCAGATTTTAAGCCGCCGTACCAAGAACAATCCCTGTCTGATCGGGGAGCCAGGAGTAGGCAAGACTGCCGTGGTGGAGGGGCTTGCCCTACGTATCGTGGCGGGCGACGTTCCTTTTACCGTGCAGAACAAACGTGTGCTGACGCTGGATCTTGCCGGGATGGTGGCAGGCAGCAAGTATCGGGGGGAATTTGAGGAACGGATCAAACGGGTCGTGAAGGAAGTGATCGAGAGCAAGGAATGCATCTTGTTCCTGGATGAACTGCATACCGTGATCGGCGCGGGAGGCGCGGAGGGCGCCATCGATGCTTCCAATATCTTGAAGCCCTCCCTGGCGCGGGGGGAGATTCAGCTGATCGGCGCCACTACGATTTCCGAATACCGTAAGCACGTGGAAAGGGATGCCGCCCTGGAGCGGCGTTTTCAGCCGGTCAATGTGGAAGAACCCACGGAAGAAGAAACCGTCCGTATTCTGGAGGGGATCAAAGGCCGATATGAGGAACATCACAATGTGCGGATCCTGCCGGAAGCGATCCACGCGGCGGTACGCCTGTCCGGGCGTTACATCAACGACAGGAACCTGCCCGATAAGGCAATCGACTTGATCGACGAAGCGGCGGCGGGCGCAAGGCTACTTATGGTGGGAATGCCCGACAAGCAAAAAGAGCTTCTGGAGCAGATCAAGAAAATGGACTTACAGATCGAGCGTTCCATCCGAATCGAGGCTTTTGATCAGGCCGGAGAGATACGCAGGGAGCAGGACGAACTGGTGAGAAAATACGACCGTCTGCAGCGTCGCCGCGACAAGCAGGACACCAGACAGCAGTGCGACATCGGGGAAAACGACATTGCCGACGTCGTCGCCATGTGGACGAAGATCCCGGTGCAGAAGCTTGCGGAAAAAGAAAGCGAACGCCTGCTGAAACTGGAGGGGATCCTGCATCGGCGGGTCATCGGGCAGGAAGAAGCGGTGAGCGCGGTGGCAAGAGCCATGCGGCGAGGACGCGTGGGGCTGAAAGACCCGAACCGCCCGATCGGCTCGTTCCTTTTCCTGGGGCCTACCGGAGTAGGCAAGACGGAATTGAGCAAGGCCCTGGCGGAAGCGATGTTCGGCGCGGAGACCGCCATGATACGGGTGGATATGTCCGAGTATATGGAGGGGCATTCCGTGTCGAAGATGATCGGCTCGCCGCCCGGCTATGTGGGCTTTGACGAAGGCGGTCAGCTGAGCGAGAAAGTGAGGCGCAATCCTTATTCCGTTGTTCTGTTCGACGAGATTGAGAAGGCCCATCCGGATGTTTTCAACATCCTGCTCCAGGTACTGGACGACGGACACGTCACCGACTCCAAAGGCAGGAAAGTCAGCTTCAAGAACACGATCCTGATCATGACATCCAATGCGGGCGCCCAGCGGATCGTAGACCCTAAGAACCTAGGCTTCACGACGGAAACCAACGCCGCAAAAGACTACGAGAAGATGAAGTCCGCCGTGATGGAGGAGATCAAGCGCAGTTTCAAGCCGGAGTTTTTGAACCGCATTGACGCTATTATCGTCTTCCATCAGCTGACCCGGGAAGAGATGAAAGAGATCGTCAACCTGCTCGCCGCCAACCTGTGCAGACGCTGCGAAACGCAGATGGAGATCCGCCTTGTCATCAGCGACGCGCTGAAAGAACACCTGATTGAAAAATATTCCGATAAGAAAATGGGCGCGCGCCCCTTAAAGCGCGCCATCCAGTCGGATATTGAGGATGCCTTGGCGGAAGAGATCCTGTCCAAGAAAGTCCTGCCGGGAGATCAGGTCTGTGCCGATTTTCAGGACGGGAAAGTCCGATTCGAGAGCGTGACGAAATAAAGGCTGCTGTCGGGCGGCCAGCTGGACATATTCGGCCAAGACCGCCGGCCGGCAACGAAATAGGAGTTTTTTTGGTCAAATAACTCGAAAGTTACATTGCAACTTTCAGAGAAGTGTACTATACTGTAATTATAAAAATACAGGAGGTCATTCCGATAGGATGAGAGAGGCAGAAAAAACGATCGGTAATCTAATCGATAAATGCCGCACGTCGATCATAAGTTCTGTGGATCGTGAGGGGTATCCCAATACGAAAGCAATGTTAAAGGTGCGAAAAAGGGAGGGCATCAAGTACTTATATTTTTCTACCAACACATCCTCTAGGAGGGTTCGGCAATATCTGGAAAATCCAAAGGCGTGTGCATACTTTTACGATCAGAGATTTTTTAAGGGTGTCATGTTGAAAGGAACCGTCGAGGTATTGCAAGATCCGGAATCGAAAGAAAACATATGGCAGATGGGTGACGAGCTGTATTACCCCGAGGGAGTTACGGATCCCGATGATAGCGTGCTGAAATTTACGGCGCAAAATGGGCGGTATTATAGTAATTTTAAGTCGGAAAATTTTGAAGTATGAGCTGTGATAACAAAAAATAGCAATTTACGGGAGGTCATGAACATGGCGGTGATCAAGGAACTGCTTCGGAGCGAGGAAGGCGGCGCGATTAGTTTCGGCAACCACAAACTGCCCAAGAAGGCAAAAGTGGAAGATTTCGAACATGACGGGGATCGATTGAAAGTCAAGACCTATGCGGCCATCACGAAGCTGGAAAAGAATGGGATGTTCTTGTATGAATCGGTTCCGGGAACCAGCGTACTGAATTTCCTGGAGAGGGAAGACGGAGTGGAATTTGTAGCGGAGGGGGATCAGGACGTACAGATCACTCTAGGGCTGACGGACGGCAAGTCCTACGAAGTATTTGTGAACGGAAGCAGCATCGGCGCGATGAAGACCGGACTAGGCGGAAAGCTGAGCCTGAGCGTGGAACTGGAAACGAACGGGGAAGTGCCGGTACAGGTAGCCCAAGTATCATAAGGCGATAGGAAAGGGGCGAAAGCCCCTTTCCGGAAGCCTTTTTCTTTCGGCCATAAGCCGTATCGGCCGTACCGGCGGTATTGCTGTGTCGCCGTATGAGCCGTATCGGCGGCCTCGCCGTGTCGGTCGTATCCCGCGTGCCGTATGGCAAGTATCGGCCTATCGCTGTGTTGTCGTATCAGCTGTGTCAACGGTATCGGCAGGAAATGGTCTCGCAGTTTCCTGCTCTTTGTTTTTTGTCAGGAAAGGAACGGGAACATGGCAAGGGAGAAACTGACGACGGTCTATTTCTGCCAGAATTGCGGGCACGAATCCTCCAAATGGCTGGGGCAGTGTCCAGGCTGTAAGCAATGGAATACCCTTGTGGAAGAAACGGTCAGTAAGACCGCTTCCAGATCCACCGCCCAGCCGGATCGGTCAGGCTGGGGCGTCTCTGTAAACAGCGGGCCGGTCAGGCTCTCCGAAGTGACCGTGCGCAAAGAGGATCGGATCCTGACCGGGAACCGGGAGTTTGACCGGGTTCTGGGAGGGGGTATCGTACAGTCCTCCCTTACTCTGGTGGGGGGAGACCCCGGTATCGGCAAGTCCACCCTGCTGTTACAGATCTGCCGCCTGCTGGCGCAGAGGGGTCAGAAAATCCTGTACATCTCCGGCGAGGAATCCCTCGTACAGATCAAAATGCGGGCGGATCGGATCGGCAGTTTTCAGGACGGGATGCTGCTTCTGTGTGAAACCAAGCTTGAGACCATAGCGGAAGCCATCCGTTTCCAGCGACCGGGGATCGTGGTAATCGATTCCATCCAGACTATGTACCATGAACATGTATCCGCCGCGCCCGGGAGCGTGTCACAGGTGCGGGAATCTACGGGTACCCTGCTGCAGCTGGCGAAAGGACTGGGGATCTCGGTCTTCATCGTAGGGCATGTGACCAAGGAGGGAACGGTAGCCGGCCCGAGGGTTCTGGAACATATGGTGGACGCGGTGCTGTATTTCGAGGGCGACCGCCATGCTTCCTACCGCATTTTAAGAGGGGTCAAGAACCGTTTCGGCTCCACCAATGAAATCGGCGTATTTGAAATGAGGGAAGAAGGGCTGATAGAAGTGGCGAACCCTTCTGAATATATGTTGAGCGGCAGGCCGGAGGAAGCCAGCGGTTCCGTCGTGGCGTGTTCCCTGGAAGGGACGCGCCCGCTCCTGATCGAGATTCAGGCGCTGGTGTGCCGCAGCAATTTCGGGATTCCCCGAAGGCAGACCATCGGCACGGACTTCAACCGCGTGAACCTGCTGATGGCGGTATTGGAAAAAAGATCCGGCCTCCAGCTTTCCGGCTGCGACGCCTATGTGAATATCACGGGGGGGATGAAGATCCTGGAACCCGCCATCGATTTAGGCATTGTCCTGGCGGTCGTATCCGGCTACCAGAACCAGAGCGTCAATCCGAGGATGGTCGCTTTCGGCGAGGTGGGTTTAAGCGGGGAAGTCCGTGCGGTGAGCATGGCACAGCAGAGGGTGGCGGAAGCGGAAAAGCTAGGCTTCGATACCTGTATCCTGCCGAGCGTCAGCGCGAAACAGATCCAGAAGGCGGGGAACATGAAGCTGCTGGGCGTGCGTACCGTGCAGGAGGCCATCCGGCTGCTGCTGGGGAAGGAATTTACGCAGGTTCAGAGCACGGCAAACGCATGAAGGCGCATACTGGACAAAAACCCAGACGGCAGGAAGCTTAAAACCAGACGGATAAGGCCATTTTCAAAAATCTTAGAGGGCCCAGGGAAATGCTATAGCGATTCTTTTTTAAGCCCGCTGCTTCCTTCCCTGAACCGGCGATTTCCAGTACGGATAACGCAACTTTATCCAGGACGTTTCCATGGCATGCCGCTCGTTTTTCCCATGTCCGGCCAGCGTCCTCCCTGAATGCCACATCCGAACGCCGGCGGGAGCTTTCTGCAGCCCGATGCCCCCGAATGCACCGGCCAGGTTCCTTTGCGCCTGCCCCCGAAGCGCTTATGGAATAACGTAGTTCTGCAATGGCCCTGCTGCCCTTGCAGACGGTGCTT
>JAISOV010000035.1 GCA_031275405.1 Clostridium sp.
CAATAGCAGCTTCTTGTAATCGAATGCGGCGCATGGGACGCGACTTTTATCAGAAGCTGCTGCGCTGCTTCCGATTAGTGGTATTACAAGAAGCAAAAGCAGCTTCTTGTAATCGAATGCGGCGCATGGGACGCGCCTTTTATATCACTATAAGGTCATAATGATAAGAAGCAGGACATCCCATGCGGCACAAAGAGCGGCACATGGGATCGGAAGCCGTAAAGCTTTCTGCTTCGCGATTTCTGATCAGTTCTTGTCCTAGTGTGGCTCGGACTCGCAATTTATTTGCGGGTTCCTCCGCGGAGCGGAAGGATCGGCAAAGCAGCGCTGTCCGGCGAACCCGCGCCGAAAGCGGGCGTGGGCTGAGGAATGCGAACCCAAGGAGAAGCGGCAAAATGTCGGAACGGATTGTGGAAATGCGCCATATTACGAAGCGCTTTCCGGGAGTCGTCGCGAATCAGGATATTAGCCTGGAAATCAAAAAAGGCGAGGTTTTCGCGGTGATCGGGGAAAACGGCGCCGGAAAGAGTACGCTGATCAGTATGCTTTTCGGTATGTATGAACCGGACGGAGGGGAAATCCTGATCCGGGGCGTTCCCGAAAAGATTTTTTCTCCCGCGCGCGCGGTCGAGCTGGACATCGGCATGGTACACCAGCATTTCAAATTGGTGGAGAATTACACGGTGACGGAGAACATCATTCTGGGGGCCGAGCCGATCCGGCGGTTTCTCGGCGTGTTTCCGCCTTATGTCGATCGAAAAGGCTCGGATGAGAAGATAGCGGAGCTGTCGGGCCGCTATGGGCTTGAGGTCAGGCCTCGGCGGCTGGTCGAAAACCTTAAAGTGTCCGAGCGGCAGCGTGTCGAGATCCTGAAAATGCTGTACCGGAATGCGGAAATCCTGATTTTTGACGAGCCGACGGCAATGCTTACGCCTCAGGAAATCGAAAATTTCCTGCGCGTGATCAAAAACCTGCGCGACGGCGGGAAAACCGTGATTCTGGTTACGCACAAATTTGAGGAGATCAGACGGACGGCTGACCGCTGCGCCGTTCTGCGCCAAGGACGGCTGGCCGGCGTCCTCGACGTGGCCGGATCCGAGGGCGCCGTACGTACGGCGGCGCGGATGATGGTCGGGCGCGACGTCGCGCTTGAGGTCGAAAAGTCTCCCGCGAATTTCGGGGAAACGGTGCTGAGCGTCGAGGGGCTGACGGTCGAGGACACCGTGGATCAGTTTGAGTCCGTCAAAAACGTCTCTTTCAAAATCAGGAGCGGGGAAATCTTTGCCGTGGCGGGCGTGTCCGGCAACGGCCAGGTCGAAATCGCCGATGCGATAGCGGGCCTTGCGGAAGTCAAAACAGGCAGAATCCTCCTCAACGGCGAGGAGATTACCCGAAGCTCCCCACGCGGGCGCCAAGAAAAGGGTATCGCCTATATCCCGGAAGACCGGCAGAGCGTCGGACTGATCCTCGATTTTACGCTTTCCGAAAATCTTGCGCTGAAAAAATACCGGGAAGCGCCGTTCTCGAAAGGTTTTACGCTGGATGAAAACGTCTTCGCCGCGTATGCCGGCCGCCTGATTGAAACGTATGACATCCGAAGCGGGAACGAGGGCGGCCTGGCGATCATGCGCGGCATGAGCGGCGGAAATCAGCAGAAGGCGATCATCGCGCGGGAAATTGAGTCCGGCGCCGGTCTGATCCTGTTTGTCCAGCCGACCAGGGGGCTGGACATCGGGGCTATCGCGTCGATTCGGAGGAGAATGCTTGCCGAGAGGGACTCGGGCAAGGCGATCCTGCTGATCTCCTATGATCTTGATGAGATCCTTGCGTGCGCGGATACCGTCGGCGTGATCTGCGGCGGGGAAATGCTTTTGGTTTCGGCTGCGGAGGGTCTTTCCGCCGCCGAAATAGGCGCGTATATGATGGGGGTGACGGCAAAATGAAGTTCCGTGATAAATTAAAAGCGCCGCTTGCCGCGCTGTTCGCGGTCACGCTCAGCCTGCTCGCGTCGTCGGCCGTCATCCTGCTGGCCGGGAGAAATCCGCTGACCGCGCTTGTAAGTATCTTCCAAGGCTCCGGCTGGCTTCCGAAATCCAACTACCCCGTCGGAAGCGGGCAGCTTACGGATATCCTTTATACGCTCGACGCGTTTACGCCGATGCTTTTCGCGTCGCTGTCCGTCTTGACCGCGTTTCATGCGGGACTTTTCAATATCGGGGTTTCGGGGCAGATGCTTCTCGCGGGGTTCGTCGCGACGATTACCGTCGGGTACGGGGGCGGTATGCGCCCGGCTGCGTCGTTCCCGCTGATCCTTTTGACCGGCGCGGCGGCAGGGGCGCTGTCGGGCGGGCTGATCGGGCTTCTGAAATGCGGGTTCCAGATCAACGAGGTCGTGTCGTCGATTATGCTGAATTACGCGTTCCAATCGATCGTCGGCTTTTTTATCAACACGCGGTATCTGGATCCCGTATCGCGGCAGTCCGTGTCGGTTCCGCCAAACGCGCGGCTTACGCCGACGGGGATCCGCGCGGGGGGCTATTCTTTCCGGGCGCCGTGGTGCCTTGTGCTTGCGCTTGCCTGTGCCGCTCTGATTTCTTTTTTCTTTGCGAAGACCGTGAGGGGCTTTGAAATCAAGGCGGTGGGGAAGAACAGCGCCGCCGCGCGTTACGCGGGAATCGGAGTGGGCGGGAATACCGTTCTGGCGATGGTTCTGTCCGGGGCGCTCGCCGGCCTGGCGGGCGTGACCTATTATCTTGGGTACTATGACTCGATTCCGCCTGGGACTTTAAGCCCCGTAGGCTTTGACGCCATAGCGGCGGCGTTCCTCGGCGGGATGAACCCTTTCGGCGCGGTCGTTTCGGGGCTTTTGATCACAAGCCTGGGGCGCGGCGGGACTTATATGAGCAGCGCGGCGGGCGTCCGTGCGGAGCTGTCTTCGCTTGTAACCGGACTGATCCTGCTTTTTTCGGCTTGTTCGGGTTATATCCGTCGTCAGTCAGGCCGGTACAGATCAGGCCGCGCCGCCGCGGAAAGGAGGTCTAAGGGATGAGCGCTGCCGACGTTTCCGCCGTCATCATCAACGGGCTGTCTTATGCCTTGCCGCTTTTTATCATCGCGGTCGGCGGAATCTATTCCGAACGGAGCGGGATTACCAACCTCGCGCTGGAGGGAACGCTTGGCTTCGGGGCGTTCGCGGGAGGGCTGTTTGTCGTGGTTCTGGGAAGCCGGTTCGCCGCCGGTTCGGCGGCGCCCCTGTACCTTTCCTTCCTGTTCGCGGCGGCGGGCGGCGGGCTGTACGCCGCGCTTCACGCCTTGCTTTGCGTCGGCTTCCAGGCGAATCAGGTGATAAGCGGCGTCGCGGTCAATATCCTGTCCGCGGCGCTTACCGGATTTTTGACGAACCAAATCAACGTGACTGTGTTCGGAAGCCCTTCCAATAAATTTATGGTCGGCGTTTCACCGCGCGTCACGGTACCCGTCGTTTCCGGCATACCCGTAATCGGCGCGGTATTTACGGACGTTTATCCGTTTGAAATCATCATTCTCGCGCTCGCGGCGGTTTGCTGGTACGTGCTTTACCGGACGCGGTACGGGCTTCGTCTCAGGGCGTGCGGCGACTGCCCTCAGGCGGTTGCCGCCGCCGGGGCCGACGTTTCGGGGACGCGCTTCTTGGCCGTAGTCATTTCCGGGGCGTTGTCCGGAGTCGGCGGTATGTGTTTCGCCTATTCGGTTACTGCGAATTTTTCATCCTCCCTGTATTTCGGGGCGGGTTATCTGGCGATCGCCGCCCTGATTTTCGGGAACTGGAGGATCCTGCCGACGTTCGGCGCCTGTATCCTTTTCGGCTTTGCCCGGAGCGCGGCGCGCCAGATGGTAAAATTGCTTGAAATCAGCAGTAACGTCACCGACCTCGCGATGAGTATCCCATATCTCCTGACGCTGCTCCTGCTTGCGTTTTTTGCGAAAGGCAGCCGCGCCCCGAGGGCGCTGGGAGAAATTTACGATCAAAGCAAGCGGTGACGGCTGACGGAAATGGAGGGATCGAATCGTGAAAAGGAAAAAACCGGCGAGATTTTTCACAGCCGCCGCGCTTGGCGTCTGCCTGTCCTTGACGGCCGGCTGCGCGGGAAACCCTTATCCCGGCGAATCCGGGGATGCCGCGGCGGGCTTGTCGGCGGGCGCGGGAAATCTGAGGATCGTCATCGTGACAAGCCCCGCGGGGGTCGATGACGGAGGCTTCAACCAGGACAACTATGAAGGAATCACGTCCTTTGTCGGCAAGAATCCCGGAGCGTCGGCACGAAGTATTCAGGAAACGGATCTCAGCAATTCCGTCGGCGCGGTGGGCGGCGTCCTGGCGGACTATGACGTGATTGTCACGCCGGGCTACCAGTTCGCGGGGATCTATGACCTGGCGGTCAGCAACCCGGATAAGTATTTTATCCTCGTTGATACCTTTCCGGCGGATTCCGACGGAAAAGAGCGCAGCGACGCGCCCAATGTTTTCGCCATGCAGTTCGCGGAGGAGGAAAGCGGTTTTTTCGCGGGGATCGCCGCCGCTCTTGAGACAAAGAGCGGTAAGGTGGCGGTTGTGTGCGGGATCGCCTATCCTTCCAACGTGAACTATCAGTACGGCTTCATGAGCGGCGTGGAGTACGCGAGGAAGCATTACGGATCCGGCGCGGAAATCGTCGAGCTTCCCGGTTATGCGGGTACGGACGTGAGCGGCGCCAGCGTCGGCGGGAATTATATCGGGAATTTTGACGATATAGCGACGGGCAAGGTCGTCGGCGAGACTCTTCTTGCGGAGGGGGTCGATATCATCTTCACGGCGGCCGGCAACAGCGGAAACGGCGTGTTCACGGCGGTAAAGGAAAACGGCGGCGCGATGGTGATCGGCTGCGACGTGGATCAGTGGCGGGACGGCGAGAACGGTTCGGGCAACATCGTTCTGACGAGCGTTCTGAAACGTATGTCGTACAATGTGGAAAAACAGCTTCAGGCAGTCCGGGACGGCGTTTTCCAAGGCGGGAATTTCGTCTTACGCGCTGATACGGACTCAACCGGTTATGTCGGCGAGCCGGGCAGGCATCAGCTCGGCGAGGATACCCTGACGAAGCTGGGCGAGGTCTATGGCCTTGTCAAAGACGGAAGCGTCGTTCCGGCATCCGGCTCAAACAGAATGACGCCGACGCTGTTTCAGGGCTTATAAACGGCCCGGCTCGGCAAGGCTCTTTCGTGTGTGCCAGACGCACATTCCTTGAAGTTTGATCAATAATTTGGAGGGGGTGTTACTATTCAGCAAAGACGGCTGATTGCATTCCGTAAAGGCAGCTGAAATTACTGTCGGATACTAAAAATTTTGATTGATATGTGGTAATATTTAATCAGGAGAAAAGAACTATATATAGAGAGAGGAAATAGCAAAACACAAGATGATTGGCGTTAATGGGCATTATGGGCGAATCTAAAACGTGACTGAAAGAGAACGACTGCGTTGATGTGCTGCCGAAATCGCTGAAGGGGTATAACGGGTTGATAACGAAATTGAACGCAGGAAAAATCGCATGGCGATAATATCATGTTAAATTCGAAGTGGCGTGAAGTTTGGCTTGGTGTCTGTGGATAAATCATGCAGCACTGACGAACGCGGAATCTCTCGACTTGTTTCGTATGGAGATAACGCGAGATAGAAGGCTTTTTATGATTGAGGTTACTGATTTATGTAAAGAATTCAAGATACCGCGGAAGTACGAAGGATGATCAGGCGCACTTAAGAGTTTCTTTTCAAACGAATATACCATAAAAAAGCGGTGAAGAATTTGAATTTTTCAATTGGCGCAGGTGAAACCTTAGGATTTATCGGACTGAATGGAGCAGGCAAATCCACTACCATTAAAATATTGACAGGACTCATGGTACCCACCTCTGGCAGATGCGTTGTCAATGGGATGATACCACATGAAAACAGGAATGTATATACGAAAAATATAGGTGTCGTATTCGGCAATCGCTCTCAACTGTGGTGGGACTTACCTGTTTCAGAGTCTTTTTCTGTATTGAAAAAAATTTATAAAATACCTGGAGAAGTTTATCAGAGCAATCTAAAATATCTTACAGATTTGCTTGAGTTAGACGAATTTTATTTAACTGCCGTTAGAAATCTCAGCTTGGGACAAAAGATGCGCGCCGACCTTGCGGCCTCGTTGTTGCATAATCCCTGCGTATTGTTTTTGGATGAACCGACAATTGGCTTGGATGTTTTTGCCAAAGAAAAGATACGACAGGCACTTAAATATATCAATAGTAACTTTAACACAACACTTCTGCTTACAACGCATGACTTAGACGATATTGAAGAAATATGCGAAAAGATTCTTATTATCGACAAGGGGGAAGTCATCTTTCATGATATGCTAGGAGAATTGAAAAAAAGCTATGGGAACCAAAGTCTTCTAACGGTTGAATTGATTGATAAAAACAGTATTGACATTAGCGGAGCCGATTGTCCCTTTACAAGTGCATTAACGCAAAAACAAGTTGCCGACAAGGTTGTTACTATTTCTTTTAAGGATAGTGAAATTAATCTACCTGAGTTGATGAAATTTATTGTTACAAGGTATCAAGTAAAAGACTTGTCCATAAAGAAACCTGAATTAGAAGATATTATAAAGAGCATTTAATCGGAAAAGCAGGTGACACTATGATCATGGTTCAACAAATCGAGAAAGATTTGTTGATTGATTTTTCGATGCCCGATTACTGGGAAAGGTTCATTTGCCATACGAGAAACTATCAGAATTATATCAGTCTTGAATCTTATTCTGTCCTCAAAGAATTGATTGCCCGTTACCCGGACACGACTTCATTTTATGATTATTCGTTGAAACGGGCGATCCAAATACCTGACGATATCATACTTCTATTTTTCAGGTATATCTATAGGATGACTCGTCCGCAGTGTGTAAATCGACTGCCCATTCATTGCCGAAATGGCAATTGGATGAAAGATATTGACTATTGCTTCTTGAATATCAGATGTTTAGGAAAGGGACCGAACGAAGTCGGCAATATACTAAACGCGATGAAAGCCTTGCTGACGATTCGTGCGACAGGTATACATTTGGCACCTTTTTATGAATGCTGCCATGGTATTGTTTATTGTCAAAAATCATTTTATCGCATTAATTCGGATATTTTAGTTGCTGACGAGAATTGCGTAAAAGTTGCAGATCAGTTAAAAATCATGATTGAATGCGCCCATATGCTCGGTAAAATAGTAGGATTCGATTTTACACCGCACACTTGTCATTTATCCAAATTGTCATTTGACCGACCCGAACTTTTTCGTTGAATTAAACTGGATAAGAATAAAACGAGGCTGTTCGATACAATGATGTCAGACGAACAGTTTGAAGACTCGTTTCAGTCACAGCTGCATGAACAAATTCGGGGAATCGCAAAGCAATTCCTGAATGAATATCAAATAGAGCGATTGGATCATGAAGAAATCGACCCCAAATTATCAGAAACATTGTATACGCTAATTAAGAACGAGGCCGACCGTCAGGGACTTTACACCACGCCGCCGCCAACATGGAACAGCTTAGGAGTTCCTGAATATATAGGTTACGACCATGTACGAAAAATTCCGATATGGTCATATAAAGACAGAGCCGGAGTTGAGCAGTCCGAACACGCGATACCACTACACGCATCATTATAAGAGTTTTGTCAAGGGGGTTTGTCCAAATTTGCAAAATAATTTTCTTGCCGTTCAAAATCAAGTTGTTCCGAAAATCCACTCGTCTTTCCCAAGACGATGGGATTTTTCTGTTCAAGCCACGCTTCACTCACGCTACGCCGTTTTACTGTGTGAAATTTAGGGATTGATTTTCCATGTGAATTGTGCTATACTATTAAATGTAATTTTATGCCCGTAGGAAAGGTGGTGTCGGCGGTGAATGAACGCGCCCGGTATTGGCTTGAATTAGCCGATTATGACATTGAAACAGCAAAAGTTATGTTAAGCGGCAAGCGGTATTTGTATGTTGGCTTTATGTGTCATCAAACGATTGAAAAGGCGTTCAAAGCGGGAATTGCCCGCGATTGTGCCGAGGGAGAAATTCCGCCCAAAATACACCACTTGTTAAAACTGGCTGACCGCGCGGGGCTTTTTCAGAAAATGTCCGCAGAGCAGCAGGCGTTTATCAAGGAATTAAACCCCTTGAACATTGAGGCGCGATACCCCGAATACAAAGAGGCAATCGCGGCGGGACTGACCGCCGAAGTATGCAAGGAACTTCTTGCGGGAACGGAGGAACTCTTATGTTGGATAAAGGAACAGTTATAAGCACAGTCGAGCGTTACGCGGACGCGGTGAAAAGGGAGTTTTCGCCGTTTGCCGTGGTGCTGTTCGGCTCATACGCAAAGGGCGGCGCAAATGAGGACAGCGATATTGATGTGGGCGTGGTTTTTAATGGGTTCAACGGCGATTGGAGGAAAGTCTCCTCCCGCCTGTGGAATTTGGCGTATGACATCAGTTGGGACATTGAGCCGCATTTGCTGGATACCACGCATGACCAAAGCGGCTTTGTTCAGCATGTTTTCAAGACCGGGCAGGTTATCTATCAAGCATAAAATATAACGGAAGGAGCAGGTGTATGGGCAAGACTGCACAGTTAAAGAAATTCGGACTGCGTAAGGTTTTTATTATTTTATGCTTGTGATGTAGTACCATAAAAGTTGTCAGATTGACCTCGAAGAGATCATCTAATCATAGAGAAAATGGAGGCCAACGAAATGTCAGAAGCAAACAGAAAGCCGGCTCGCCAATACACGGCTGAATACAAGGCCGAAGCGGTAAAGCTGGTGCAGGAAATCGGGAACGGGCAGGCAGCCATAGAGCCTGGGGGTTCCGCCGAGCACACTAAGCCATGGGGCGTCAGCGGCAAAAACCGGCGCGACAGACACGGGGGCCGGGAAACAAACGCCGCAGGGGGCGATGACACAGGCAGCAGAGATACAAAGGCTCCGAGCCGGAAACTTTTACTCAACTTATTGCCGAGGCGCAAAGGTTAAAATTCTTTTACATTATGATAATTGCCTAGAAGCTGGGTATTTTTACCTATTCGCTCATGTAGATGGGCAATTTTCGCTTGTATTTGAGTCCGTTCCTTTTTCTATTTCGTCCGTTCTTTTGCCGCTTCTTCACATCTTGCATGGTTTATCTCTTGATTCCTATCCAAAGAACCCATCCGTCGTCTACGCCCTAAATCGGCGTAATCTGGGCTGCTCGCGATGTCACGGTAAGCGTTTGCCGTCTGCGTCATCTCATCCACTCAAAATTTCCAAGCGCTTCCACCTCTTGCTCCGTGTCAGCTTTACGGAAAGAAGCAGGTGTATGGGTTCCGACAGGCTGTCGCGCCGTCTCGGGAAGCCTTCCCCGCCTACGGCTCGACAGGCTTCCCGAGGAGAAAGAACCATATGGGGAAAGCCTTTCCTCGAATAGGGGTCATATCATTGCCAACCTCAAAATGATTTCCTTGAAATTTTGCCGTAATGAGTTGACATTTGGCGCCTGTATCAATATAATGAAACTGATCGGAAGCCGTTTCTGTTCCTTGCGGTCGGCAGATGGTCTTCCAGCCGGTCTGGGAACAGACGAAAAACAGGCTTGGAACAAATGTTTCCGTAGCTCAGATGGATAGAGCGACCGCCTCCTAAGCGGTAGGTCGGGTGTTCGAGTCACCTCGGGAACGCTGGAAATCCATGCGCAAATGTGCATTTACGCGGTTCGCCGTCATTGTTTTCCGTGCGCCCGGCATGGGCGGCGGGCTGATCTCACGTCTCCGTATTTCGATAAAATCCCCTGCGATTTCCTCCGATGAAAAAATGAAAAAATAATGCTTGACACGTCAGGAATATCGTACTATAATAAAACATATTAATTGGATATGTTTTATATAAGATAAAGTAAGAGCCGCCGGGAACGTATTTTTTCATCTGGACAGCAGCGTATCAGGCCGGCGCGAAAAGAAAAAGAGGACTTCTTGATATGAGATATGATTTCGATACTTTGAAAGTACATGCGGGCTACCGCGCCGATCAGCACAACAACGCGGTATCCGTACCGATTTATCAGACCACGGCTTTCGCTTTGGGCGACAGCTACCGCGCCGACCGGCTGTTCTCCTTTTCGGAGGATGACCCGGTCTATACCCGTCTCTCCAATCCCACCGTGGATGTGCTGGAGAAGCGTCTGGCCGCCCTGCACGGCGGCTCCGGCGCGATCGCGCTGGCTTCCGGCATGGCGGCGGTCTCCTATGCTTTGCTGAACGCGGCGGGCAAAAACGGAAGGATCCTTACCACTTCACGGCTATATGGCGGTACGCTGGACGCCTTTGTTTCGGTATTCCCTGATCTGGGGCTGGAGACGGACGTAGTGGAAAATCCTGATGATCCCATAGAATTTGAACGCGGCCTGAAAGACGACACACGCGCTATTTTTGTGGAAAGCCTGACCAACCCCTTCGCCACCATTCCGGATCTTGAGGCGATCGCTGAAATTGCCCACAGCCACGGTATTTTGCTGATTGTGGATAACACCCTCGCCACACCGTATCTGTTCAATCCGCTGGAACACGGGGCGGACGTGGTGGTCTATTCGGCGACCAAGGCGCTTTCCGGACACGGCAACGTGATCGCGGGGGCGGTGGTGGAAAGCGGCAGGTTTGACTACGGCAACGGCCGCTTCCCGCAGTTTGAGCAGTCTCTGTGGTTTCTGCGGGACGCTGATGATCAAAAGCGAAACATCTTGCAGGTGTTCCCGCGGATTCCCTTCACCGGGCGGCTGCGGGCGGTGCACCTGAACTATCTGGGCGCTGCGCTCTCGCCCTTTGACGCCTATCTCGTCCTGCTGGGGCTGGAAACCCTCTCCGAACGGGTGGAGAAACAAACCGCCAGCACCAAGGCGGTGCTGAACTATTTAGAGACCAGTCCCTATGTCGCTTGGGTGCGCCATCCTTACGCAAAGGGCAATCCGTACCGGTCGCTGGCCGACCGGTATTTCCCCAAAGGCGCGGGTTCTATCGTTTCCTTTGGCTTCAGCGGAACAGAGGAACAAAAACGCAGATTTCTCGCCGCCACAAAAATCTTCGGTTATCAGGCGAATATCGGAGACGCCCGTTCCCTGATCATCAATCCTGCGGAAACCACGCATGTGGAGCTGACCCATCGGCAGCGGGAACTGACCGGGCTTTCCGCCGACACCGTCCGGCTGTCGCTTGGTTTGGAAAGCGCCAAAGATCTGATTGCCGATTTGGAGCAGGCGTTTTGCGCGGCGTTTGAGGAAATCGCATGAGAAGCCTGCATATCCGTTACGCGGAAGAAGCGGACGCTGCGCTGATCCTGCATTTTATCAAGGAACTTGCCGCATGGGAAGGCATGGGCGATCAAGTAGCCGCCACCGAGGCGGACATCCGCAGCTCACTGTTCGGCCGAAGACAAGCGGAAGCCATCATCGGTGAGGCTGACGGCAATCCCGCCGCCTTTGCCCTGTTCTTCCACAGCTACTCCACGTTTCTGGGCAAGGCAAATCTATTCTTGGAGGATTTGTTCGTGCGGAAGCCTTACCGTGGCGGCGGGATTGGAACCGCCATGCTGCAAAGGCTGGCGCAGATCGCGGCGGGACGCGGGTGCGGGCGGCTGGATTGGCTGGTGCTGGACGATAACGCGGACGGCGCGGCTTTCTACCGTAAACATGGGGCGACCGCCCTGACCGACCGCAGGATTTACCGGCTGGAGGCGGAACGGCTGACTGCTTTCGCGGAATCTTCCTGCCAAGCAGTCACAAAGAAACTCTGAAAGGGGGCATTTCATGGGCAAGGTTCATTTATCTCTCCCGGCAGTGCAGATCCGGGAAATCCGTATCCATTCCATCACCGGCTTTCAGGGCAGCGCGGAGGAACTGATCAGCTGCGCCCGCTGCGGCCTCAAAGACAATTCCCGCGGCTTTACGCAGTGTGTGGGCTGCGCCACATCCAAAGCCGCGTGCATGACGATCCTGGTACAGGACGGCGCGGTCATCAGCCACGGGCCGGTGGGCTGTTCTTCCTGCTATCACGAATTTGCCTTTACCTACCGGGTCAATGCGCCCCTGCGAAGCGTGGAACAGCCCACCCAGCGCAAAATATACTCTACCGATCTCACCGAGCGGGATACGGTGTACGGCGGCGGCGTCAAGCTGGCCAAAGCTATCCGGGAGGTCTATGGGCGCGCTCATCCAAAGGTGATTTTTGTCCTCACCACCTGCGCGGCGGGCATTATCGGCGACGACGTGGAAAGCGTATGCGACGAAGCGGAGGCGGAACTGGGCGTTCCCGTCGCGGCGATTTTCTGCGAGGGGTTCCGCTCCACGGTCTGGACGACCGGCTTTGACGCGGGTTATCACGGTATCGCCCGTAAGCTGATACAACCGCCCCGCAGACGCCGGAACGATCTTATCAATGTCATCAACTTCTGGGGAACGGATGTGTTCGCCGACTGGTTCGCGCCTTTCGGCGCAAAGCCCAACTACATCACACCCTATTCCACGGTGGAAAGTCTTACCTGGTCGAGCGAGGCGGCGGCTACCGTGCAGGCCTGCTCGACGCTTGGCTCCTATCTTGGCGCGGTGCTGGAGCAGGAATTCGGCGTGCCGGAGCTGCCCACCGCCCCGCCATACGGCGTCGCGCAGAGCGACCGCTGGTTCCGGGCATTGGGAAAACTGCTGGGCAAGGAAGACGTCGCTCAACAGGTCATTGCCGAAAAGAAAGCGGAATATCTGCCCAAAATCGAAGCGCTGAAAGAAAAAATCCATGCCCTGAAACCGGAGGGCATCACCGCCTATGTCACCGGCGGCGCGGCTCACGGCCACGCGCTGCTGTCCGTGCTTGGCGAGCTGGGCATTCATGCGGCGGGCGCGGCCATCTTCCACCATGATCCGTTGTTTGACAACGGCGAGCCGGATAACGACCAGCTGGCCCAGCGGGTAAAGGATTACGGGGATGTGCCCAACTTCAATGTCTGCAACAAGCAGGAGTTTGAGCTGGTCAACGTGCTTCATCGTCTGCGTCCGGATCTGCTGCTGGCGCGGCACGGCGGCATGACGCTATGGGGCGCGAAACTGGGCATTCCCTCCCTGCTAATCGGCGATGAACACTATAGCATGGGCTATGAGGGTCTGCTCAAGTACGGCGAGCGGATTCTGGAAACTTTAGAGAACGACGAGTTTGTCAAAAATCTGGAGAAACACGCGGTCAATCCTTATACCCGGTGGTGGCTGGCGCAGCGGCCCGATACCTTCCTGCAACGAAAGAATGGAAGGGGGCGAAACTGTGAGCAGCGTGATTGAACAAGAGCGCTATACCTGCGCCATCGGCGCACTGCAAAGCGTGGTGGCCATCCCCAAAGCTGTGCCGATCCTGCATTCCGGCCCCGGTTGCGGCGACATGATCGCCGGTTTCTTTGAGCGTTCCACCGGTTATGCGGGCGGTCCGACTTCTCCCTGCACCAACTTTTCAGAAAAGGAGGTGGTGTTCGGCGGGATCGACCGTCTGCGGGAGATCGTCGCCAATACATACAAGGTTCTGGACACCGATCTGCAGGTGATCCTGACCGGCTGCACCTCCGGTATCGTGGGCGACGACGTGGACGCGCTGGCGGAGGAATTCCGGGAGCAGGGCAGGCCCATTGTTTCGGTGGAAACGGCGGGATTCAAATGCAGCAATTTCGAGGCGCACAGTCTCGTGGTCAATGCCATCCTGGATCAATACGTGGATTTGACCGCCGAAGAGAACGCAAGCCGCAGTGAGCCGAATACCGTCAATGTATTCGCGTCCCTGCCGTATCAGGACCCGTTCTGGAAAGGAAACCTCAGCGAATACAGACGCCTGCTGGAGGGGCTGGGCTTCAAGGTACAGATCCTGTTTGGCCCGCTTTCTGAGGGCGTACAGGAATGGCGGCGCGTTCCCTGCGCCAATTTCAATATTCTGGTATCCCCGTGGCACGGCAAGCCTATTGTGGATCACTTGAAGCGGAAGTACGGCCAGCCCTATACATGGTTCCCGCATATCCCCATCGGGGCAAACGAGACCGAGAAGTTTCTGCGGCAGGTTCTGGATTTCGCGTCGGAACAGGGCGCATCGATCGACCGGGAGAAAGCGGAAGCCTTTCTTCAGAGGGAAAGCAAAGCCTACTATGAGGAAATTGACAACCTCGCCACCTTTCTGCTGGAATTCCGCTACGGCCTGCCCAACCATGTGCATATCCTGCATGACGCGGGCTATGTGGTGGGGCTGTCCAAATTCCTGCTGCATGAGGTTGGGATTGTTCCCAAGGAGCAGTTTGTCACGGACGGCACGCCGGAGAAGTTCCAGGAACAGATTGCGGCGGAACTGGCCGGAACTTCAGACAAACGGGAGATTCCGGTCACTTTTGAGCCGGACGCGGGACTGGCGCAGGAAGCCATCCGCAGGCTGAGACACCGTGGGCGCGGTCTCATCATCGGCAGCGGCTGGGACAAAGAGCTTGCCCGCGAAAAAGGTTATGATTTCCTTTCCGCCGCTCTGCCCTCGCCCTACCGGCTGGTGCTGACCACAAACTACGCGGGCTTTTCCGGCGGCCTGCGGGTGATGGAGGATCTTTATCTGGGCGTCCTGGCGACTTACCGCTAAAGGGCGGGAACGCAACAAAGCCAATCTTCTCTTCGTCATGCGGAGAGTTTGGAAGAAACAAGGAAAGGCGGTGGTGAAGTATGGAAAGAAGCTTTCAACCTCCCTGATTGGCAGCTCTGCCCAAGACGCTTGATCAGCCGAAGCGGGAAGATGGGAGCAACCGTGTGCAGTGACTGGGATCTGTCCGACGGTATCTGTCTGCCGCAGACGGCAGGACAAAACGCGAAAGGAGCTAGACTATGGCAAACACAATTCAGGCACCGGCGTACCGGTTCGATACGCAGCGAGTGCGGGCGGGCTACGACCCAAAGGAACACCAGAACGCCGTATCGCCGCCCATCTATCAAACCACCGCCTATGATTTCCGGAACGTGGAACACGCAAAAAACCTCTTTACGTTTCAGGAGGCGGGCAATCTCTATACCCGCGTCGGCAATCCCACCGTGAGCGTGCTGGAGCGGCGCGTAGCGGCTCTGGACGGCGCGGCGGGCGCGATTGCGCTGGCAAGCGGCATGGCGGCCATCAGCTACACGCTGCTGAACCTGGCCGAAGGGGGCGGACGGATTCTCGTTTCGCCTTACCTTTACGGCGGCAGCGCCGACAGCTTCAAGAAGATCTATCCGAAGCTGGGAATCCGGTTTGATTACGCCAGAAACATCCTCAATCCCGAAAAGCTGGCGGAGGAAATCAGGCCGGATACGAGAGCGGTCTTCCTGGAAAGTATCAGCAACCCCGGCACGGTGCTGCTGGATGTGGACGCGATCGCAAAAGTGGCGCACGGGCATGGCATTCCGCTGGTGGTGGACAATACGGTAGCCACGCCGTATCTCTACAATCCTATCGCCCACGGCGCGGACATCGTGATCTATTCCGCCACAAAGGGGCTGAACGGGCACGGGAACCTCATCGGCGGGCTGGTGCTGGAAAGCGGGAAATTCAACTGGCAGAGCGAGAAGTTCCCGCAGTTTTCCGAGAAATACTACACTCTGCGGGATACGGACGGACGCCGCCGCTCCTTCCCCGAAGTATTTCCTGACTTTCCCTTTACGGCTCGGATCCGGTTCAACTACCTGAATTATTTCGGCGCGGCGATCGGCCCGTTTGACGCCTATCTGGCCGTCATCGGGCTGGAAACCCTGTCGGAACGGCTGGCCAAGCAGAGCCGCAACGCCGCGGCGCTGGCGGAATACTTGAACGCCCATCCGCAGGTGGAATGGGTGCGGTATCCGGCCTTGCGCGAAAGTTCCAGCCATGCGCTGTATGAGCGGGATTTCCCGAAAGGCGCGGGCGGGATTTTGTCTTTCGGGTTCCAGGGAACCGACGCGCAGCGGGAGACGTTCCTGGATTCGGTGGAACTGTTCCATTACCATGTGAACATCGGCGACGCCCGCTCGCTCATCGTCAACTCGCCCCAGACCACCCACGGAGAACTGGAGACCGACGAAAAAGCCATAGCCGACATCCCGGAAAACCTCATCCGCATTTCGACGGGGCTGGAAGACCCGGCAGACCTCATTGCCGATCTGGAGCAGGCGTTCCAAAAGGCAAGACGCGCTTAAAAGCGCGGATCAAAATTTTTTTCACCTAAAAACATAGCAAACATATATATGTGATAAAGGAGTTTATCGTATGAAAACAAGAAAAAAAATCACCAGCGCTCTTACGCTCCTCTTCGTTCCGGCACTTCTGCTCGCCGCCTGCGGCCAAAGCGGCACCCCTGCCTCCAGTACCGGCGAGACCCAGTTCCGGTACGGCAAAATCCAGATTCCCGGCAAGGACGGCGCGCTCTGCGGCGCTCCCATCTACATCGCTTACGACCAAGGCTTTTTCGCGGAGGAAGGCTTTGACGTGGAGCTGATTTCCGCCGATGCCGAGACCCGTAAGATCGGCCTGAACAACGGCACCATTCCCATCGTCAACGGCGACTTCCAGTTCTTCCCTTCCATTGATGAGGGTGTGAACGTGAGCGTGGTGGACGGTCTGCACAACGGGTGTATCAAGTTCCTCGTGAAGAAGGGTTCGCCTATCCAAACCGCCGCCGATCTGGAAGGAAAGAAGATCGCGGTGGATGAAATCGGCGGAACACCCCATCAGGTGGCCAGCGTCTGGGTGGAAAAAGCGGGCATCTCCGCAAAGCCGGAAGACCGCCAGGTGGAGTTTGTGGTCTATAGCGACGGCAACCTCGAAATCGAAGCGCTGAAAAACGACGACGTGGACGTGGCCGCTCTGTGGGATCCGCTCGGCTCTGTTTATACCACCGGCGAACACGCCGATGAGTATGAGGTGCTGTTTGACCTCTCCACCGACCCCACTTTCGCGGGCAAGTACTGCTGCTTCCTCTATGCTTCCAACAAGCTGCTGGAGGAAAGCCCCGAAAAGATTTCCGCCCTTCTCCGCGCTTACCGCAAGGCGCAGGAGTGGATTGCCGAAAATCCGAAGGAAGCCGTGGACATCATTTCCGACAAAAAATATTCCGCCATCGAGGACAAAGCGCTGGCTGAGGAACTGGTGAAGAGCTATGCTTATCCTTCCGCCCACGACCATGCCAACAACACGCAGGATGTCGGCGCGGATGTGCTGTACTTCGCTACGGAACTTTACAACATCGGATATTTGAAAACCGACCCCGCCGAGTTTGCCCAAAAGGCTTATTATGAGGTGGATTTGAATCTCGGCAAGTAAAGCTTGCCGCTGCTCGGCAAGAACTTGCCAAGCAGTGACAGCAGCAACCAAAGCTCCGCTTTTATGGAGGGAAGCACATGAAAACCTTTCTCGCAGCCTTTGCGAAAACCTTAAAGCAGAAATTCCCCGGCCCGGCGTACACCGGCCGGGGAACTCGCCGAAATATCTCCGACGCGCGATTTCTCATGTTGTCCGGGATAACGGTGCTTGGCTTTGCCGCCGCGATAGTGACCAACCGGGCTGTACCGCAGATTGCCGACGTGGCGATGGAGCCTTATCCGGTCGGAGCCTCACTCAGCCTTGATAGGAACCAGCTTTACATTTTGGTTTTGGCCGGAATCATCCTGCTTTACCTCGGCATTGCCGCCTTTTCGTTTTTCGATCAAGACAGGCGCGGGAAATTCCTAAAGCGAGTGCCGTTCCGTTTTGCCATCGGGCTGGTTCTGGCTCTGTGGGATGTGCTGGGAACAAAGCTGCTGAAACTGCCGCAGCCATTTTTCCCCGGCCCCGCCAGAATCCTCGAACCGTTCCTGATGGAACCGGCGTACCTTTTCCAGCAGATACAGTATTCCCTGCGGCTGTTCGCTTACGGCTTTGCCATCGGCGTGGTTGCGGGCGTGCTGACCGGCATCTTAATTGGCTGGTTCCCCAGAGTGTATTACTGGGTGCAGCCGGCGCTGAAAATAAGCGGCGTCATTCCCGCCGTGGCATGGATGCCCTTTGCGCTGACGTTGTTCCCCACGCCTTTTTCGGCCGCGGTGTTCCTCATCACCATCTGTCAGTGGTTCACCATCGCTTCCCTGACGGCGCAGGGCATACAAAGCACGCCGAAAACGCACTTTGAAGTGGCGCGGACGCTTGGCGCGAGAACGCCTTATCTGGTGTTCCGCGTCGCGATTCCCCACGCCATGCCCCAGATTTTCACAGGCATCACCATAGCCAACGGCTTTACCTTCACGACTCTTGTGATGGTGGAGATGATGGGTCAGCCGGGAGGTCTCGGATACTATATCAACGCCTCAAAGGTCTGGTCGGCTTATTACAAGGTATTTGCCGCCATTGTGATCATGGCGATTTTGTTCTCGCTGATTCTGCGGATGGTCGGCCTGATTGAAAGCCGTGTTCTGCGGTGGCGGAAAGGGCTGGTGAAACAATGAGCGGCGAAGTGCTTTTGGAAATCCGACACGTAGACCGAACCTATATCGATACGGAGGAAAACAAGGTCGAAGCCCTCCGGGATGTAAGCCTTTCTGTTCGGCGCGGGGAGTTTGTGTCCATCATCGGCTCTTCCGGCTGCGGAAAAACCACCCTTTTGCGGCTGATCGCCGGGCTGGACGCGCCCGAAGCCGGAAGCCTGAAACTGAACGGCGAAGAAATCGTCGGAACCGACCCGCACCGGGGCTATGTGTTTCAACAGGGCAGCCTGTTCCCGTGGCTTACCGTTTCCCAGAACATCGCTTCCGGGCTGAAAGCGCGGCATGTTTACCGCCAGCAAAAAGCGGAGGTGGCGAAATATCTGGAACTCATCGGCCTACAGGGATTTGAGAAATCCTTTCCCCATCAGATTTCGGGAGGCATGGCGCAGCGCGTGGCGATTGCCCGCGCCCTCATCAACAAGCCGGACGCGCTTCTCTTAGATGAGCCGATGGGCGCGCTGGATTCTTTCACCCGCGCCGATATTCAGGATAAACTGCTGGAGCTTTGGCGGCGGGATAAGACCACCATGGTTCTGGTGACGCATGATGTGGATGAGGCGATTTATCTTTCCGACCGCATCGTGATCATGACCCCGCGCCCTGGAAAAATCAGGGAGATTTTAGAAGTCAGGCTGCCGCATCCCAGACATCGGGGCGGCCCGGAGTTCCTTTCCATACGACGGGATATTTTGGAGAAGCTGCATTTGGCCAGCGCCAATCCTCAGCCGGAATATACGATATGAAAGGAGGTATGCCATGTCCGTTCAAAACGCAGACTACCATATCAGAAGAGGTGATCCCCTGTCCGCTCAAAAGACAAAGATCCTTCCGCTCTGCCTGTGCGCTGTGCTGGCGGCACTGACCTTTGCGTTGACCTTTGTCAATATCCGGCTGCCGATTCCGGGAAACGGCGGCTTGGTTCACTTAGGGAATCTGCCCGTCGTGGTCGCGGCGGTTGTTTTAGGCAAAAAATACAGCGCGGCTGCGGGCGCGCTGGGTATGACCTTGTTTGACCTGGTGGGCGGATGGTTTCTCTGGGCGCCGTTTACGTTTGTCATCCGGCTGACGGTCGGTCTGGTTCTGGGGCTGTTTGCCGAGAAACGGCAGGGGCGGGATATCAGATGGAACCTGGCGGGTGTGCTGATAAGCGGCGTGATTCTGGTTGCCGGTTATTATGCGGCGGAATGGATCCTTTACGGCAGTCCGTTCGCCCCCGCCGCGTCTGTCCCGGGTAATGTCCTACAGGTTGTCTCCGCCGCCGTGCTGGGCGTTCCGCTCGGCGCGGCGGCGAAGAAAGCGTTGCCGAAAGCGTGATAAGACGATGAAGGAGTGATTGCGTTCATGAGTGAAAAACAAATCAGACAAATCGCCATCTACGGCAAAGGCGGCATCGGGAAGTCCACCACGACCCAGAATCTGACTGCCGGTCTTGCCGAGGATGGCAAAAAAATCATGGTGGTGGGCTGCGACCCAAAGGCGGATTCCACGAGACTGCTGCTGGGGACCCTGGCGCAGCATACCGTGCTGGATACGATCCGCGCCGCCGGCGACGACGTAGAGCTTTCCAGTATCATGCGGGAGGGCTTCGGCGGTATCAGATGCGTGGAATCCGGGGGGCCGGAACCCGGCGTCGGCTGCGCCGGACGCGGGATCATCACATCCATCGGCCTGCTGGAGCAGCTTGGCGCGTACACTGAGGATCTGGACTATGTCTTTTATGACGTTCTGGGCGATGTGGTTTGCGGCGGTTTCGCCATGCCCATCCGGGAAGGCAAGGCCAAGGAGATTTATATTGTGGCCAGCGGCGAGATGATGTCGCTTTACGCCGCCAATAACATCGCCAAGGGTATCGCCCGATACGCGCAGAAGGGCGGCGTCCGCTTGGGCGGTATCATCTGCAACAGCCGTAACGTGGACAGGGAGCATGAACTGCTGGAAGCTTTCGCTAAGGAGCTGGGTACACAGCTCATCTATTTTATACCCCGTAATAATGTTGTGCAGCGGGCGGAAATCAACCGTAAAACCGTGATCCAATACGCTCCGGGGGACAGGCAGGCGCAGGAGTACCGTGATCTCGCCAGGGCGATTGACAAGAACACCCTGTTTGCCATCCCCAGGCCTATGACGCAGGAGCGGCTGGAACAGATCCTGCTGGAATTCGGTCTGATGGACGCGATAGAAGACGATTACCGGATTTAACAGAAAGGAGATTTGGAACGATGGCGCATGATATTTCATTGGCACTTAGCATCGCGGGAAGCGAAACCACCGGCGGCGCGGGCATACAGGCCGATCTGAAAACCTTTGAGGAATACGGCGTCCACGGCATGGTGATCCTTACTTCCATTGTCACCATGAATCCAGACAGCTGGGCGCACGAGGTGTCGCTCATCGGCATGGATGTCATCCAAAGGCAGCTTGCGACCGTGCTGGCGGGAAAAGGGCTGGGCGCGCTGAAAACCGGAATGCTGCCGGGCGTGGAGCTGATCCGTTTTGTGCGGGACACGGTGCTGGAGCATAAGCTTCCCAATGTCGTCATTGACCCGGTGCTGGTCTGCAAGGGTGAGGAAGCCGCTATCAATCTGGAAAGCGCCGAGGCGCTGCGGGATCTTCTGGTTCCGGTCGCCGCGGTGACGACGCCGAATCTATTCGAGGCAGGCATACTTTCGGGCTTGGGTAGGCTGGAGTCCGTTGACGGCATCAAAAAAGCCGCCAGAATCATCTGCGACAGCGGGGCAAAGCACGTTGTGATCAAGGGCGGCGGCGCTCTGGACGGCGAGGACGCCGTGGATGTGCTGTATGACGGCAAGAATTATGAAATCCTGAAAAGCCCGAAGGTGAACAGCCCCTATAACCAAGGAGCGGGGTGTTCCTTCTCTGCGGCGATTGCCGCCGGGCTTGCCGCCGGGCTTTCCGTCCGGGAGGCGGCGGTCAAGGCGAAAGCCTATGTCCGCGCCGCCATTGAGTATGGTTTCGCGTTTAACCGGCACGCCGGTTCGGTCTACCATGCGGCCGGCAGAGTGCGGGCGAACAAGGAATCCTGAAATCGCCGTGCGAAGCTTATGGCGGGGCTGAACATCACCGCCGCGCCGAATGCAAAGCGCCTGACTTGGCCTGGCAGTGCGGCTTCGGTTGTCTCAGACCCGCTGTTCCTAGGGAGCGCCCGGATATGGCCCGCTGTCTTATCGCAGCTTCTCGCTGTTTCGCGTACCGTTCAGTATCTTCATCGCAGCCAATACTCCGAGTGCTTTTTTGCAGGCGTTGAAAAATCCGCCGCCATTGATAAAATTGTGGATGGCGCGGTGGAAGCCGCAGTACTTGATTTAGGGCATAGCGAAGCCGCCACTGCCGCGAATTGGGAGGACTACAGCGGCGGAACCGAATAACGACCATGGGGGTTTTTCATTTGGCTGAAAAAATATTTTAAGTTTTTCCGAAAAACTGTTGACAAACATATAAACGTATGATATTATAAGTATGCAAGGTAAGGGAAAACCCTTCTGAAAGGAGGGGAGGACATGAAAACGCCGAACGCGACAGAAACCGCCGTCGAACTTGCAAGAGAAAACGAGCGGCTACAGTTGCTAAGGGTGGCCGAGGAATCGAAGGACTTAAAAGAATTCGTCGAATACCTGAAAAAGCTACTTAGCACAAAGTAAAAGAGCAGCCGACACAGCCGACAAGCAAGGCGGTTACTCTTAGCGGATAGGACGGGGCGAACCTTGCCGCCCCTCTTATCCCTATCAGCATACCACGGCAAAGGAGGTTTTGCAAGTGGCTAAAAGCAAAAAAGAAATCCAGCAGGACTATTTGAGACGGACGAAATATAAATCGAATAATAAATATAACAAGGAAAAAACGGTCATGTTTGCAATTCGGGCTGTCACGGCCACCGAACAGGACATCATACAACGGCTTGAAAGCGTCGGCAACAAGTCCGGCTATATTAAGCGGCTGATCCGGGAGGATATAGCCCGGAACCCGTGAAAAGCCTTTGAGCCATAGGTTTTTTGAAAAAATGTTAATTTTTTGTGGACAAAATCCCCCACGCTCACCCGCAAGGATGACAACGTGGAGGATTTTTCCATTTCCGGCAACACTCCGGGCTTACCGGAAGAAAACAGCCCTGAAAACGCCGCTTATGAAAACATCATAAGGCGTGTTCGGATTTGACGGCTTATAACGGGGCGGGAGGGCTTTTTTGCGTTTCCGGCTCTATCGCCGGAAGAACACCGCGCCGAAAACCCCGCCAACAAATACATAATATGGGGTGTTCGGATTTGGTGAGCAATAACGGAGAGGGCGGGATTCGAACCCGCGTGGGATTGCTCCCAAACTGATTTCGAGTTCGAAGTCTTAACCAAACCTCACTATCCTTTGCTGCAACTGAGCGGAATTAAATGCACCATGAAAAGCCCGAAAAATCAAGACTTTTAGGGCAAAATCGTTCCGAAATCCAGTGCTGATAAGGGATGTGGGAAGCAAACAACTTTGAAGAATTTTTCGGAAAACGGAGAGAACGGCGAGAGAACTCGACCAGTAGATTTCCTTGTTTTCTACGGACTTCCGAATAACTATAAAAGACTCAGTATGCGGTACGCTAAAAAGAACCCAAGTCACTTGCATCGACGCCTGCAATCACTACAAGATTTAGGCGGCAAGAGCCGGAAAGCGAGTGACAACCATGCACCAATTAACCGACAGCGACTATATGCGAATCCTCACGGATTTTCCCGATAAGGTAACGAAAGAACAGTTTTATCGTTTGTGCCATGTATCGAAGCGGGTTGCTTCATACTATTTGGAGCAGGGCTTTCTGCCCTGCGAAAAGCGAAAAAGCAAGACGCACAAATATCTCATCAAGACGGTGGACATCGTGACGTTCCTTAAAAAGCGGCAGGAAGACCCTACGGCATTTGGGGTTCCGGTGGGAACATCAAGAAAGCCGACAGGCACAATAACGGCAAAAATCACTTTGCCAAAAGAAAGCGCCATTGACCTTGCTCGGTGGGGCGTATTTCTAACGGCGAACTTTGCAGACTTCCTCGATGTTTGCAAAGTTCAAGAAATTACCCGTCTGTGCGGGTATTCAAAGGAAACGGTCTTGAAGTGGTGCGAAACAGGAAAGTTCATTTACTTCAATATCAACCGCGCCTACCAGATTCCGAAAAAGGCGTTTATAGATTTTATGGCAAGCGCAGAATTTACCGGGATAGTCCAAAAGTCAGCGAGGCACAATGAACTGCTTCGGGCGTTTGGAACGCAAGCGACATAGGGAAAGAGCCGATTGTTTGAAAAACAGTCGGCTCTTTTTCGGTTTCAGAATGAGCGTTTTTATCCGCACATGACAATTATATCAAGCCGCACGGAATAAAGCAGTTTAGGCTGTCAATCGGAAGCACATTCTGCATCATGCAGATAATACCGCCCGCGCCGCGCTCTACGGATGTCTTTGAAAGCACATCAAACTTCTTGACATCGCGGCGGTCGGGACTCGCAGACTTCTTGATTTCCAGAGGATGAACGAATCCGCCTTCCTCGACGATTAAGTCTATTTCCTTGGCGTTTTGGTCGCGGTAATAGGAAAGCGCCGCCTTGTTCGCGGAGTACGCATAGTTCTTTACAAGCTCCGTTACGACAAAGTTTTCAAAGGTTTGCCCGCTGGAAGGCCCGTTCATCAGCGTTTCCGCGCTCGGCCACATGGACAGGCTTGCCGCAAGCCCGGAATCAAGGAAATAGAGCTTCGGCGTTTTGGACAGCCGTTTCAAAGCATTATTGGAAAACGGAGGAAGCAGATAAAGTATTCCCATCCCTTGCAAAAGCCTCGTCCATTCCTTCGCCGTGGACTGCGCGATTTCCGCCGCGTCGGCAGTCGTTTTGTAATTTAGCTGCTGCCCGATTAGCGCGGCGCAGGCGGTAATAAATTTCCCGAAGCGCAACGTGTCCGTGATACCGCCAAGCTCCGCCGCGTCGCGCATGAGGTAGGTGTTCACATACGCGCTGAAATAGTCCTGACGCTGTTCCGCATCCGCTCCGATGGTTTGCGGCATCCCGCCGCGCCAAATATAATCGAAAACGGTGGTGATGTCGGTCTGGGGCGCTTGGCGCTGCCGCGCTTGCAAACCGTTAAGCGAAAAATCAATGTCGCTATCGTATTGCGCACCGCCAATTTCCCGTTTGGATAAACTGAAAAGCTCCAATATGCCGATACGCCCCGTCAGCGATTCCCGCACGTTTTTCATCATGCTAAACTGCTGTGAACCTGTCAGCCAAAACTGGCCGCATTCCTCGCTCGCGTCGCAAAGCTCTTTTATTTTAGGGAACAGCTCCGGCGCATATTGAACCTCGTCAATGATGACGGGCGGCTTGTAGGTTTGGAAAAACAGCGCGGGATCACGTTTGGCAAGGTCGCGGACGCTAATGTCGTCGAGCGACACATAGGTGCGGTTTTGTCCCTGTGCCAAATGACGGAGCATGGTAGTTTTACCCACCTGACGTGCGCCCGTGACAAGAACCGCCTTAAAAAAAGCGTTTGCTTTTAGGAATTTGCGTTCCAAATCGCGTTTTATATAGTTCATACACAACCTCCTATTTAAGATAATGCGCCACAAATCATATTATATCTTAATTTTATCCAAAAGTCAAGAGGCTATTCAAGATTGTCTGCTACGGGACAATCGCATATTTGCCCCGCCTCCGCGCCGCCATATATAATGGAAGTGCAAAGGAGGGACGCACCCCATGAAGAAGCAGAAATATTTCCTCACCGAAAACAAGTGGCGAATCATATTGCTTGCCTTGAACGAGTTGCGGAACAAGAGGATAGCCGAGGGCAAGTGCATTGATACGGTCAATGACGCCATTCTCGCGTTCGTGAACGCAAAGACCAAGCGAGTAAAGGTTGCGGGGTGACGTAGGTCGCCCCGTTTCCTTTCCCCGCCAATCGCACCTTTGCGGACAACCTCCCTCGTGGCTAAAATCAGAGTATCACATGCGCAGGGAGGTGAGGCAAATGGACAAGGACAGTATCGTGAACGCGCTGGAAGCTATTCAAGGCGGCGCAAACGCGGCGGCGTACCATGACGCGCTGGAAGTGGCACTTGGCGTTCTCATGGAAACCAGCGAGGAAATGATTGCGGTGGTCGTCGCGGACATTCATGCGGAGATGGACGACAGCGCAGACCCGGAAAACTGAATATCACATATTCGCACAGAGCCGATTGCTTGTGACCGTTCAACGGTCGAGGTAATCGGCTTTTTTGCGTTCCGCAGGCCGTTACATAGCCGCTCCGCTTTACCAAAAGCAGGGCGGCTAAATTCATTTAGAAGGGAGTTATCAAGCCATGAACACAAAATTTTTGCGAAAGGAGTTGCCGGAATGGAGCAGGAGAACTGCTGCGTGTATGCGGTTGTAAATCAGAAGGGCGGTGTGGGCAAGAGCGTTACAAGCTCCAATCTGGGTATCGGATTGGCGCGGCATGGTCAAAAGGTACTCGTCTGCGATCTCGATTCACAGGCAAGCCAAACCGTATCTCTGGGCTGGAAACAGCCGGACGAGCTGCCCGTGACGATTGCCACGCAGCTTGGCAAAGTGGTGGAAAACAAGCCGTTTGACCCATTAGACGGTGTTTTACACCACCCCGAGGGCGTAGACCTCATGCCATCGAGCATTGAGCTTTCGGGCTTGGAAATGCGGATGGTCAACGCCATGAGCCGTGAATTTGTCCTGCGTTCCTACTTATCGGAAGTCAAGAGCTATGACGCGATTGTCCTCGACTGCCCGCCGACGCTGGGCATGATGACCGTCAACGCCCTTGCCGCCGCCGACCGCGTGATTGTACCCGTACAGCCATAGTATTTGTCCGTCATCGGCATGACACAGCTATTCGATACCGTGGCGCTCGTAAAAAAGCAGATTAACCCGAACCTCAAAATTGAGGGCATTCTGCTGACGCTGGCGAACATGCGGACGAATTTGGCGAAGAACACGCTGGAAATCATTAAGCAGGCCTACGGCGGCGGGGTGAAGATTTTCCCGCACCCGATACCCTATTCGACGAAGGTCAAGGAGGCGAGCGCGTCCGGCAAGAGCATTTTCAGCTACGATCCCAAGGGCGCGGCGGCATACGCCTACGAACAACTGGTAAAGGAGGTGTGCAGAGATGCCCGACAAATCGGGGCAGATGTTCGAGCTGCCAAGAAAATCGAGCCTTGTCGCTGATTTATTCACGACACAGGAACAACGCGACAATGATAAGCGGGAAAAGGTGCTGGACGCGCCGCTTGACCTGATTGACGATTTCCCCGACCACCCCTTTCAGGTACGCCGGGACGACGCGATGACGGCGATGGTGGACAGCGTGAAAGCTGTCGGGATTCAAACCCCGGCGATTGCGCGGCAAAAGGAGGATGGGCGGTACGAGCTAATCAGCGGACACCGCCGCAAGCTGGCGGCGATACTGGCGGGGCTTGAAACCATGCCGATTATTGTGCGGGAACTCTCCCGCGACGAGGCCATTATCGCAATGGTGGACGCGAATTTGCAGCGCGAAACTATCTTGCCGAGCGAAAAGGCGTTGTCGTACAAGATGAAAATGGATGCACTAAATCGTCAAGGGGAGCGTACCGATTTAACCTTTTCCCCATCGGTCAATTACAAATGCCGTAAAAACAAGGGTTATCGGCGGTTTTGTGTCATACGTGTGTCATTCGGGCATTTCTCTACGGCTTTGAACTCTTTGAAATTACGCGAGAAGAACGCTTTTTATGGCTGCCGAAATTGCCGAATGTTTCTTTTTAGGGTGTGACATTTGTTACCATACTCCCCTTTTTAGGGTGTCAGAAATGACGGAATACCAAACGTTAACTATAATGCTCTGTGTACCCTCTATTTTGCCCTGTACGGCGTTTTATGCGTTTGATAAGGAAAACCACATCACGAGCAGAAGAACGATTTAAGGGGCGTTGTAGCGCGTTATACGAGGGAATAAAAATAACCCCTGTGGATTTGATTTCCACAGGGGTTATTTTTTAGGTGTCGGATTTGTCGGCGTTGTCACGCTCCACCGTTTCATCAATGGCGCGGTTGACAAAGGCGTTAAGGCTTTCGCCTTTGCTTTCGGCGTGGGCTTGTAAATTGGTTTTCTTGCCTTTGGTAACTTTTAGTTCTATGCGGTCATAGGCTTTTTCGTTGTATTTGCGGCTTGCCTTTTGGTGTGCCTTGCTTTGTGGCATATCGGCAACCCCCTTTCTACAGGTTGTGGGGGCGTGTCCTTTTTGCGCCCACTCTTCCACCTTTAACGTAATTATAGCAGAAAAATAACATAACGTCAATATATAATTGCACAAACTTCAATAACATAACGTTATTATATTTGTGCAAAATTTTCTTTGGAAAATCGTTGACAATAACATAACGTCATGTTATACTATAATCAGAGGTTGAGGGAAGGCAGACGAAAGTAGGCGCAGGCCGAAACCAAGAAGGCAACGTAAGAGCGGGAACGGATAAGAAAATGTTGGCACAGCCAAGCGAGATAAACTTAACGCCACCCGCCCCTCAACCCCGAAGCCAAGCGGAAAGGCCAAAACCGCCGAGGAAAGAACCAGCCGCGATAGGTAAAGGTCAGCCCCCGGAGCTATAGAAGGGCGAGAGCAATACGCGATAGAATAACGCCGATGTGCGGCGGCAAAACCGCCCAAATAAAAAAAAAAAAACAAAGTGAGGTAATCAAAATGTTAGAGAAAATCAAGCAGTACCACGAGTACAAAAGGTTAGCAGAGGAAGCCCAAGCGATAGCGGACGAACTCAAAGCGGCAATGACCGAGCGCGGCGAAAGCAAGCTGATTGTCGGTGAGTACAAGGTAAGTTACAGCGACTGCACGCGCAAGGACTTAGACAAGAAGCGGCTTGAAGCTGATTTAAGTGACTTGTCCGAGTATACGAAAATCACCTCCTACAAGCGTTTCGCCGTGGTATGAAACAGGCGCATACGTCAACCGCCGACCAAAGCAATGACGTACGCGCCCAACCACTCACAAGGAGCGGGACATCAGTATTATACACCGTCCCGCTCCGAAAATCAACCGAAATTTGAAAAGGAGCGATTTATTATGACGAACAAAGAAAAAATGTTAGAGGTGTTGGAACTCTCCGCGAGTTTCCCCGCTGCCGCTGATAACCTTGTTAGTGTGGAGTTAGCCGCGAACGCAAACGGAGTCCCCGTAGCGCGTATGTTTGTTAGCGGCGGTGACGCTTGCCTTTACGATTGGGAACTAACGGACGCGCCGCACATCGGCGTATTCAACGAGTTTCTCAAAACGCTTGACACAGGACTTGAAATCAAGTTCGAGAATTACAGGCAATACGGCGAACTTCTTATAACGTGCGACACGCTCATCAGGGAACGCCGCGCCGAGAAAACGAAGCCGCAAACAGATTTTTACAATTGCCTTACCGATTGGAGCGCGGAAGTGTCCGAAGCGGTTATGCTACTTAAAACGGCGTTTCGGTTCACCGAACGGGATAACATCACGGACGAACAACGTGAGGAACTCGACAACCTCATCACCATAGCACACGACAAACTGACCGCCCTTGACGAGGAAATGACCGCCAAAGGTAACGAATTGGCGAAAACCTTGTAGACGCACACAGATAAACGAGCGGGAGCGAGTAAAAACTTGTTCCCGCTCGTTGTTTTTTTCATTCCTCCACGTTGCATAATGTAACGCCGTTTTTCACTCTGTTTTATCGCGTTATGCGTCAAATATGCGTCAAATTCACTTTACAACACCTTAAAAGTGCCGTGTTTAAAGGGCACTGAAAAAGTCCAACTCCGTGAAAGGAACTGGACTTTTTGGCGTATAAATGGTATAATTATTCATAGAAGGAGAGGCGGGAGGCGTATCAATATGTTGAGAGATAACAGCCAAATAAAGTTTTCATTATCACCATACCAAGGGTTGTATGAGCTTGTTGTGCCGGAAGATAATTTGCTCAGAAAAATCAAAGAAAACATAGATTTCAGCTTTGTGAATCCCATGTTGCGCAAGCAGTACTGCGAAAACTTTGGGCGTCCGGCCAAAGAGCCGGAGATGATGTTCAAGCTGATGTTTTTGAAGAAAGTGTACGATTTGTCGGACGAACGGTTGACTGGCAGTGCGCAGACCGACATGGCGTACAAATACTTTTTAGATTTAGACCCGGAAGCTGGAATGATAGACCCCAGCCTGCTCACAAAATTCCGTAAGACCCGCATAACAGAAGATATTTTAGATGAAATGCTGCGTGAGACCATCCGTCAGGCGATTGAAAAGGGGCTGATAAAATCCACGGCGATTATTGTAGATTCCACACACACAAACGCAAACGCCCGCCCCAAAACGGTTACACAGGTTCTGCGTGATTTGAGCAAACAATTACGCCGCGAAATCTATCGGGAGATGCTGGAGCTTTCAGAAAAATTCCCCGATAAACCGGGTGAAACCGCCGAATTAGCGGATGAAACAGCGTATACATACCAGTTGCTTGAAAGCGTTGGCGAGGACATATTACAAAGCGAAAAGACCGGCTTGATTGAATTGTACGAACGCATAAAGGAACTATTAGACACAGGCCGCATCAGAGAAATCCGCTCAAAAACTGACGAGGATGCCCGGTTCGGACACAAAACCGCAACTAGCACGTTTTTCGGATTTAAGAGCCATTTGGCCATGACCGAAGAGAGAATCATAACAGGTATTGAAGTCACGCACGGCGGCGAGCCGGACTGCAACCAGCTTCCGGCATTGCTTGAAAAAACTATCGAAAGCGGCGTTCAAGTTACAGAAGCCGTTGGGGATATGGCGTATGTCAGCGAGAATAATCTGGATGTTTGCGAAGAAAAAGGCATAGCGCTTTTTGCGAGAACAAACTCCGCTGTAGCGGCTGCATCCGCCACGCCATTGGATGAGGGCTTTTCATTCAACAAGGACGCGGGATTATTGCAATGTCCGGCGGGGGAATTGTCCATGCGAGTTGAGAAAAGGACGGCGGAAAACAGGAACACCTATTTGAATTATTTTTTCAGTAAACGAAAATGCAAAAAATGTCCACTCTGCGAACAATGCCGTATGGGAAAATCAAAAGGGAAATGCTATAACATTACGCAACCGAGCGAGAAAAACCGCCAAAGGCTTGAGTTTGAAAACAGCGAACCGTTCCGGGAGCGAATAAAAATCCGGCATCGCATTGAAGAAAAAAACGGAGAGATGAAAGTGGCGCACGGTCTTGGCAGAGCCGATTCCGTGGGTCTTGCAGCCATGCGATTACAAACGTATTTTACGGCGTTTGTGGTCAATGTGAAGCGAATAGTCAAGTTGTTGGAGCCGAATCTGGCCTAATATAGATTGTTTTTTCTTCTTCAATGAAAACTCAATGATTTTTCCATCAGACTGTTAAAAATCAACTGAATAAATATACATTGAAAAATCCCCGAATAAAAATATCGGGGATTTTTCAGTGCCCTTGATATTACAGGCTTTTCCGATTTGTCTCTATTATACTATAAGGGTACAGTTGCGCCAGCCTCCTACTGGCAAGCGGCATATCAATGAAGCAAATCCAGATATGGCTTGGACACAGTACATTCTCGACCACTGCGGATATCTACTCTCATCTGGACTTCCATGCGCAGATCGAATCCGGCTTGGTTATGGACGGAATGTTTGAACGAAACCGAGTGGCAGAACCTACTGGACTTGCAACGACCAATTGATTTTCTACGGACTGCTTTATCAGAATACGGCAAATCCTTATATAACAAGGTTTCAAGCATATCCGTTTTCTACGAAAGCAGAAAAAACGCCCCCAAAAGGGAGCGTAGAAAAGAACAAAAAAGGAAGAGCCTGCTGCGGACATTGACCGCAAACAGGCTCATGGCGGAGGCGGTGAGATTCGAACTCACGTGCCCGTGAGGACAACCTGATTTCGAGTCAGGCTCGTTATGACCA
>JAISOV010000030.1 GCA_031275405.1 Clostridium sp.
AGGCGCGTCCCATGCGCCGCATTCGATTACAAGAAGCTGCTTTTGCTTCTTGTAATACCACTTATCGGAAGCTGCGCAGCGGCTTCTGATAAAAGGCGCGTCCCATGCGCCGCATTCGATTACAAGAAGCTGCTTTTGCTTCTTGTAATATGACTTATCGGAAGCTGCGCAGCAGCTTCTGATAAAAGGCGCGTCCCATGCGCCGCATTCGATTACAAGAAGCTGCTTTTGCTTCTTGTAATATATTAATACATACCGCCCGAATAAGCAAGAGTCCGACGTCATTCCATAGAAGCACATGTTACGCCCGGTCAGGAAACTTGTGCAGATGAGCGAGCGGTTTGCGTCAGGACAAGGAGCAAAAAAAGCGAGTATCGTAGGCTTGTAAGCGTTTCTTTCGCAACCGTTCCTGACGACTCAGCCAGGGCCGCCGACGGCCGCCGTCTCTGTACTTGCTTTCGGCTGCGAAACCCGCAGCCCTTTCGGATAATGATTTTTCATCACGCCGCCGGAAAGCTTGCCCCAGCCGATGCTGTAGCCGCCTGTGGTGATCAGGTGCCACCCATCCTCGCCCTCCGCCGGAAAGGTCTGCCCGTTCAGATAAGCCCGGACGGTCTCGCCGTCCGGCGCCAAGTCCTTATGGCGGGAAACATCTTCCGGGGAAAGGGTAAGCGCCAAGGCGTGGGAAGGCTCAAAACGGTTCTTTTTCTGAGTGCCAAGGTGCAGCCCGGGACGCAGTACTTTCAGCCCTTGGAGGGAGGGGAATTCCGGAGGGGCCAGATAAAGCTGCCCGCCGAACGTCAAAAGACTGCCGGACAGGCCGGTACGCAGGAACTCCGCGCGGAATCCGGAATCCTTCCGCTTCTTCCCTAGGTTCCGGCATTTCTGCGTTGCCTGGGCGGATTCCGGCTCGCCCGCTTTTTGCAGCAGGGCCATAAAGTGGCCTTCGCCTTTGATTTTATGCGGCCATAGGCGTATGGTGTGTTCCAGTCCGGGAGCCGGGTTTTCCGTCCACGCGCTCCGGCCTTGGGACATGCCCGGCGTCCAAGGAGGAACGGAGACGGAAAATTCCGCGTGCCTTGCCAGAAAGCGGCTGACGGTTCCCTCGTTTTCCAAAGGGGCAAAGGTACAGGTGGAATAAACCAGCCGTCCGCCCGGACGCAGCATGGCGGCGGCTTCCTCCAGGATGCCGTCCTGCCTTTTGGCACAGGCGCGGACGGCTTCCAAGCTCCACTGGGTACGGGCCTCTTCGCTCTTCCGGAACATCCCCTCGCCGGAGCAGGGGGCGTCCACTAGGATTTCATCAAAATAGAGAGGGAAAAACCCGGACAGCCGCTCCGGCCGCTCATTGGTGACAAGCGCGTTGCGGATTCCCATCCTTTCTACGTTTTCACTCAGGATTCTGGCTCGGGCAGGATGGATGTCGTTGCACACCAAAACACCCTGCCCTTTCATCCGGTCCGCAAGCTGTACGCTTTTTCCGCCGGGAGCGGCGCAGAGATCCAAGACCCGCGTTCCCGGCTGCGCCTGTAGCAGCCCGGCGGGAGCCATGGCGCTAGGCTCCTGTATATAGTAAAGCCCGGCGGCATGATACGGATGTCCGCCCGGCTGCAAATCCGGCGGATAGTACCAGCCGTGCGGCGCCCAGGACACACGCCGGAAAACACTCTGCGGGGAAACACCCTCCGGAGGGAACGGTCTCGCTTGGAAGAAAGCACCCTCCGGGAAGCCGGAATTCTCCCGGAGAAAGGGGTTCTCCGGAAAGCCGCGGCTCCCTTGGGAAAAGGAAAGTTCCGGAAACAGCCGTTCCGGTTCCGGAACGGCCCTGCCGTCGCCCTTGCGCGTATTGAACCGCAAAGCCCGGTGTCCTTCCTGCCCGAAGCAGGACAGGAACTCCGGATCTTCTTCACCGAGCAGCCGCCGCATTCTTTCCAGAAACGCTTCCGGAAGCATAGTGTCGTCCTCCGCTGGGGTGCCTGCCCGTCGTCGGCTGTGTGAAGTCCGGACAGCGCGAAAGGCCGGGCGGGATGGATTCCTGTTTCTGATCATACACCCGTCACGCGCCAAGAGCAATACCCAAAACCGACCCATACGGAAATTGCGGGAAGGAACGCAAATCCCTTCGCTCCCGCAGGCACATGGGGATCCGCTTTTCCGGCTGACATACGGCACACGTGATCCGCGTTGCGCTCACGCCCCGTGGGAAAGAAGCACCTGATACCCGGTGCCGTTGATGGCTCCGACAATCGCGTCCGCCGTCACCAGCGCGGTGTCAAATTCCGTGACGACTTCCCTTTTTCGCCTGTTTGCCTTTACCTTTTTGATGCCGGGCAGTTTGCGTACCGCAGTTTGTACGGCGATTTCGCAATGCCCGCAGACCATGCCTTCCACACGCAGAGTCATTCTTTCCATTTCCTGTTCCCTCCGTTCCTACCGCAAATCAAATGGCTTCAAGAATTTATAGACGTCCGTCGGCCTGCCGTCAAGGTCTACGCTTACCGTGGCGTATACCCAGCCTTCGACTTTTTCGGGGTCAACGCCTGCCGCAATCAGCGGTTCGGGGTTCAGAACAAACACGAGGTCCTTGTCCTGATTTTCCTTTGTCGTACCGTTTACGGCAAAGTCTTTCGCCCATTCAAACAGGTTCCCGTCGCCGAGACTGACATTGTAATGGTCGAGCGCAGCATGGTAGCCTACCACATTACGGTATTTCTTAACGATTTGCTCATACGCCGCGAGCGCCGTAAGGGAGCCGCCGTCTTTCCGGTCGTCGCCGCCTAGTTTCATCCCCACCATCAGCATACCTTCATACGCCGCATAGTTTTCCGGCAGCCTGCCCGTATCCAGCCCGGCAGCCACAAACGGCTTTGCGTCAAGCTCCAGCATCACCTCGTAAAACGGGCTTGTGCCGGTATCCTCGCTCCATAGAAAGCGAACCGTATCATCCGGCGCGGACAGCGACCACCCGCCGTTCCTTTCGTCAGCCGCGACCTGACCGGGGACGGCGGCCAGAACCTTTTCAAACGAGACGACGGAGTCTTTGCCCACCACATCCAACGCGGAACAGGCCGCCAACGCGGAGACCAGCATCGCCCCAACCAACAGGGGAGCAAGCTTGCGAATCAATTTCTTCCTCATGATACACCAACCCTTTCCTGGCGTTTCGCCTGAAATCTTTTCAGACGCAGCGCGTTTGTGAGTACCGAAACGGAACTGAGGCTCATCGCGGCGGCGGCGAAGATCGGGTTCAGCAGCGGCCCGCCGAACAGATACAGGAAACCCGCCGCAACCGGTATGCCGATCACGTTGTAGCCGAAAGCCCAGAACAGATTCTGCTTGATGTTGCGTATGGTGGCGCGGCTTAGGTGAATGGCCGTCGGCACGTCCGTCAGATCGCTTCTCATCAGTACAATGTCCGCCGATTCCATCGCGACGTCCGTGCCGGAACCGATGGCGATACCGACATCCGCCTGCGCCAGAGCGGGCGCGTCGTTGATCCCGTCGCCCACCATTGCCACCACGCTGCCACCGGCTTTGTACCGTCCGCTTCCGCGGTTACGCGCCGGCGAGCTTACGCCGCGGCTCCTTTTTCCCACAAAGTCCTGCGCTTTTACGGGTTCCCCGGTTCCTCCCGCCTGCAGCTTCCGAACCTCGTCGGACTTATCCTGCGGCAGGACTTCGGACAGCACGCGGTCAATGCCGACTTGTCTGGCGATGGCGGCGGCGGTTTTTGCGTTGTCGCCCGTAATCATCGCCACCTCTATGCCCATCTTGTGCAGACTCTCGATGGCGGCCTTGCTCGACGGTTTCACCACGTCAGCCACCGCTATGATTCCGGCGAACGCGCCGTCAACCGCCACATACATCGGCGTCTTGCCCTCGCCCGCCAGCTTGTCGCCGGCTTCCGCCAGCTCCGTGAGAGAGATGTTCCGTTCGTCCATCAGTTTTCGGTTTCCGGCAAGAACCAGCCGTCCGCCGATTTTTGCTTCCATGCCGCGTCCCGTGATGGAATCAAAATCTTCCGCCGGCAAGAGCGCCAGGCCCCTGTCCTGCGCGCCGGTCACGATGGCCTGCCCCAAGGGATGTTCCGAGCCTTTTTCCGCCGAAGCCGTAAGCGCGAGCAGGGAATCGCCGCCGCTGCCGTCCGCCGTCAGCACATCCGTCACCGTCGGCTTGCCTTCGGTGATGGTGCCTGTCTTATCGAACACGATCGTACTGATCTTGTGCGCGGTTTCGAGCGCTTCGCCGCCTTTGATGAGGATACCGTTTTCGGCGCCTTTGCCCGTGCCTACCATGATTGCCGTAGGCGTCGCCAGCCCCAGCGCACAGGGACAGGCGATGACGAGTACGGATATGAAAATGGTCAGCGCAAACTCCAGATTCCCTCCGCTGCCGAAATACCAGGCGACTCCCGAGACCAGCGCGACCGCGCAGACAAGGGGAACAAAATAGCCGGACACAATGTCCGCCATCTGCGCGATGGGCGCTTTGCTGCCCTGTGCGTCCTCCACCAGCTTGATGATCCGGGCAAGCGCCGTATCCGCTCCGATTTTCTCGGCCCGGAACCGCACGGTTCCCGTAGTGTTGAGCGAAGCGGCATATACCGCGTCGCCCGCCTTTTTGTCCACCGGCATACTCTCGCCCGTCAGCATGGACTCATCGATCGCCGTGCTGCCGGAAACGACCGTGCCGTCAACGGGGATTTTAGCACCCGGCTTCACGACGATGATGTCTCCCGCTTCCACTTCGTCAATGGGGATCTCGCGTTCGGCGCCGTCCTGTATGATCAGCGCCGTTTTTGGCGCAAGCCCCATCAGTTTTTTAATGGCCTCGCTGGTTCTGCCTTTGGAAACGGCTTCCAGCGATTTGCCCAGCAGGATCAGCGTAATGATCACGCCCGCCGTTTCAAAATACAGAGATTCCACCAGGCCGAAGCTGCCCGCCGCGATCTGCCAGGTATGGTACGCACTGTATAAAACAGCGGAGGTTGTGCCTACCGCAATCAGACTGTCCATGTTGGGGCTTCGCCGCCAGAGCGCCCGAAAACCGACTGCGTAAAACCGATACCCCACGCCGATGACCGGGAGGACAAGCAGCAGCTCGACCAGCGCGTAAACCAGCGGATAGGCCATCGGATCAAGCCAGCCTGGGAAAGGCAGCCGGACGACGGTAAGCATCGGCGCCATGGCGACGTACAGGAGCGGCAGGGAAAACACCGCCGACACGATGAACTTTGCCCAAAGCGTCCGAATCTCCTTCTGCTTACGCGCCCTGTCCTCATCGGCGGCGTCGGTCCTGGAAACCTCCAAGGCCTTGTAGCCCGCTTTTTCAACGGCTTCTTTGATAGCCGCTGCGCGTACCGCCATCGGGTCGTAGGCTACCGTCGCCTTTTCCGTGGCGAAGTTGACCGTCACGCCCGTTACGCCGGGAAGCTTTTGAATCGCCTTTTCTACCCGCTGGGCGCAGGCCGCGCAGGTCATGCCGCCGATCGGGATGGTAAGGCTGCTGCCTGCGGTCTTTTCCACGACTTCATAGCCGATTTTCGTTACCGCTTCCCGGACGGCGGAAACAGACAGGCTTGCCGCGTCATATTCCACGAACAGTTTTTCGCTCGCCAGATTCACGTTTACCTGTCCGATGCCGGAAAGCTTGCGGACGGTTTTTTCGATCCTCTGGGCACAGGCCGCGCAGGTCATTCCTCTGATGCTGAAAACTTGACTTTCCATATACGGATCACCTCATTCCTGAAACTTGACAATTTCCAAGCGCTACGCTATTATTATATCCATAATAATTTCTTTTTCAAGTACGCACTTTATTGTGCTATACTATACAAAAGGAAAGCATGGAGGCTGGCAAGATGACAAACTGCGATTGTATCGGACACAACTGCCCTGTTGACGCTACTTTGCGACTGATCGGCGGGAAATACAAATCCCTGATTCTATGGCACCTCATCGGCGGGGCGCTGCGCCACGGCGAGCTTCAAAGGCTGATTCCGCAGGCGACACCCAAAATGCTGACACAGCAGCTCCGTGAGCTGGAACGCGATCATCTGCTTCTCCGCACGGTATACCCGGTTGTTCCGCCGAAAGTGGAGTACGCCCTTACGGATCTGGGCCTGAGCCTGAAACCCATTCTGTTCGCCATATATGACTGGGGTTCCGGCTATCTGCGGGCAGACGGCAAGGAAATCAACTGTTCCATGGCGACGCGCTCTTTTGAGGTTCCCTAGCGGACTTTTTTAGTATGTCCAATAGATAGTGCCGTAAATCGATGACAAGAAGCCGCTTTTGCGCAAGGAAGACCGCTTTTTCAAAAATATCTTCCTAAGCTTGCGCAACCTGCGGCGGATTTTTCGGTCTTTATGGGTGAAAGGTCTTTCAAACGGACACAGACGGGAGGAACGACGTGAGTGACGAGCAGATCATCGCTTTATACTGGGAGCGGTCGGAGGCGGCAATCTCCGAAACGGCGGCGGTTTACGGCAGGTACTGCCATAAAATCGCAATGAACATCCTCGCCAACCACGAAGACGCGGACGAATGCGTCAACGACACCTACGCTCGCGCGTGGAACGCTATCCCTCCCGGACGACCTGACAGACTGTCGGCGTTTCTCGGCAGAATCACGCGCAACCTGGCTCTGCACGTCTGGGAAAAACGGCAGGCAGAGAAACGCGGCGGCGGTCAGTTTGACGTTGTTTTGTCGGAACTGGAGGAAGTGCTGTCGGACGGAGGTTCCAGTGTGGAACAGCAGATGGAAGCCAAAATCGTCACAGAAGCTCTCAACACCTTTCTGTCCGCGCAGTCGGATGTGAACAGGCGGCTCTTTGTACGCCGTTACTGGCACACAGACAGCTTGGGGGAAATTGCCGCCGACTTCGGAATGTCCGTTACCAAAGCCAAATCGATCCTCTTTCGTATGCGGAAAAACCTGAAAAATTACCTGGAAAGCGAGGGTATTATCGTATGAACGGAAAAGACTTTTACCAAGCTGTCGGCGACCTTGACGAAAAGTTGCTGGAGGACGCCTACGAGGCAAAAGGGATCAAAGCCGCGCGTGTATCCACATTCGCGCCGTGGCTGAAATGGGCTATGCCAGCCGCCGCCTGTCTGGCGGTCGCCGTGGCGATAGCGGCGCCGACCCTGTCAGACAGACAGCCGGGCGGCCTGATCAGCGGCAGCGTTTCGCCCATGGCGGGAGCGGGAGGCACAGACGGCGGCATTGGCGATTCCGACGGTTCCGGAACCGAAACAGGTTCCGCCGCCCAGCCATCGGTTGCGCCGCCGTCATTGAAACTGAAAATGGAAGAACCGGAATCCGCGGCGTGTTACGCTGACCCGGCAGACTGGCGCGGGCTTCCCGCAGGCGATTACGTCCTGAATGAGGAAACCGGAGGAATAGCCGCAGACCGCATAGTATTCACTTCTTTACAGGACTTAGCGGAAGATGCCGACGCCTGGATCCTTGTCCCGGCAGTACACGAGGTAAGCGCGGAGGAAAACCATATGCAGACCTCTGTTGCCGCGTACGCGGAAACCATCGGCGATGTGATCAGAACACGGCCATGGGACGACTACAAGATTTCAACCGGAAGCAGAATCCTCATTCGCCAGACACTCATCGGCGGCTGTACCATGGACGAACCGAACAATTTGCTTCGCGAAGGCGGCGTTTATCTGCTTCCCGTAAAGTTCAGCGCGGATTTGGGAGCGTATAGGATCGTCGGCGACCTTGACGTACTGTTTGAGCTGAATGACGACGGCAAAATCGTATCGCATTCACGCTTTGCCGAATTGAGTCAATATGATGGTAAAGCTTTGCCGGAATTACTGGACGATGTCCGCGCACTGTATCCGACCTCTGATCTGGAATTTATAGAGCAGCCGATCAGCTCGGCGGAACAAGCCAAACAACAGACGAACACCGCCTATATTTGCTCCGGCTTTCGCAAGTTCAGCGTGGAATTTGAAAAAGAAACCGTCATAAAAGGCGCGGCTGTGTATCTGTTCCAAGTGGTTTTCGGCGAAAAAGGCATAAACGGCTCTGAATACGCGGCGATAGCAAAGAAGAACGGAGCGTTCCTTCGGGGAGATTTGGACCCGAGCGGAGAGCTGAAGATCTTTGGCGGATTAGGTGGTTTTCCAAAAGACAGCCGATAGGCAGACGGGAAGCAAGGCTGAAAGAATTGCATTCTTTCAGCCGGAGATTTGTGCTACGCACAAAGTCTCCAGACTTTGGAAGGGGCAGGGTGATAACTATGAAACGTCTGATTTCCATGATGACGGCAAGTATGCTGTCGCTGTCACTCGTCGCCTGTGCGGCGGATACCGGGAAGAACCCTCCAGGCAAGGCGTTTGCGGCGCTTGACCTCACCGCCGCGCCGCTTATCGCGCCGCAATGGGATAGGGAATACCCCGCGGTCAGTACGAACGATTTCGCGCTGAAACTGTCGGCCGAACTCGCAGAAAGTGTCGGCAGCGACAACTTTGTCTGTTCGCCCTTCTCGGTGTGGCTCCCGCTTGCCGCGCTTGTGAACGGAACGGATTCCGCGCACAAGGCACAGCTGCTGGAAGCGTTGGGCGCGGAAGGGATCTCGGAAAGCGACCTGAACGAGTATGCCTCACGGACTCTCTATTCCCTGACGAACGAGCGGATGAAAGAATGGGATACGGACGAGTATCATAACCCGCTGCGCATTGCCAACGCGATCTTCGTCGATGACGAAGTGACCTTGAAACGGAGCTTCGCGCAGAAGTTTCTGGACTTCTATCGCGGCGCGACGTTCCGCGTGGACTTCGGCTCCCAAGACGCGGCAGACGCCGTGAATCAGTGGGCCAGCGACAGCACGGACGGACTGATTACCGACCTCATTCAGGAGTTTCCTCCGCAGACTGTGGCGGCTATCGCCAACGCGATCTATTTCTCCGACAGATGGACGTGGGAGTTCCATGAGGCCGACACCAAACAGGACACATTTCACGCGCCAGACGGCGACACGACCGCCGACTTTATGCTCCGCGCGGGTGAGGCGCAGCCCTATTATGAGGATGAGCGCGTTCAGGCTATGCCGCTTTCTTTTCAATCGGGCGGCGCGCTGTACGTCATCAAACCGAAAGACGGCGACGCGACAGGCTTTTTGCGGTCGCTTACGGACGACTATTTCCAGGAGATGAAACGCGGCGCGATCAGCGCGACCGGGAAGCTGCTGCTGCCGAAATTCGAGCTTGACAGCGGACTGATACGGCTTTCAGGCGTTTTGCAGGCGCTTGGCGTTCCTCTGTTTGACGCAGACGCCGCGCCGCTTACGAAAGGCGTGATTGAGGAAGATATTCCGGTCTGGGTGTCAGACGCCGTACAGAAGGCGGTGATCAAGGTGGACGAAACAGGCACGACCGCCGCCGCCGTGACGGTCGTCACGCTCGAGGGTACTGCGGCTATGCTGCAGCCGACCGAACCGTTTGAGATGAAATGCGACTCGCCGTTCGTGTTCGTGCTGGCCGGCAGTACCGGCGACGTGCTGTTCACGGGTGTCGTCAATCAGCCGTAACGATCCTGCGGGAAGCCGCGGACAGGGAGCGGGAAACCGTCCACCCCTTTCACAGATACCCGGACTTGATCGGCACACACGCCGAGTCCGTTGAGCAGTCAACCGCCCGGCGTGTGCTTGCAAAGACAAAGGAGGTGTTCGCGTGGCTGCAAACCATGAAGCCGTAAGAACTGCGGCAAAGCCATACGCCGACGACGTCAGGCGGGTTATGGCCATAGACAAAGCGGTGCTGTTCGGCTCTTATGCCAAAGGCACAGCCGACGAAAATAGCGATGTGGACGCTCGTCTGCCTTTTTGGACATTTTGTGATTTTCGAGCCGTTACCGGCGGCTTTCGCATGAAATGTTTTTTGAACCCGCCACGGCCTTTTGGACGCATTTGTATGTAGTCCTCCTATTTTTTTCCTATTTTTTTTGGATTTTTATTGCAAAAAATGATTTCGTATGGTATCATAAAGGTGTAAATAGTTTTTCACCATCAACCGTTACGGATAAAATGTGAGACGAAAACAAATGCAGGAAACCTTGGAACAGTCACCTGTACTGTTACCAGCAGCTTTGCGTAAGGGAGGCCGTTTATGACAATGACAGAACAGACGAAAGCGAAAGCAGGACACGGGATACCGCGTTTCTTTCTGACCGGGCTATGCCTGGGTCTGCTGTTGGGAGCGCTCACGTATGTCTGTGCGCTTCTGATCCGCTTCTTTTCTCCCTTTGTCTCGTTGATTCGGTGGGTGGGGGACGTCGGGATGATCATAGGGTGGTTTATCCTGCTTCCTTTCGGCGGCTGCTGGATCCTGTACCGCAGACGATTCCGCTTCCGTCTCAAAAATATGACGTCCAAGGCCTGCATTCTGCGGGCGGCCTCCCGGGCCGCGGCGGCTGCTTGCTTTTGGCTCTGCGGCTCTCTCCTGACAAGGATCCACGAAATGCTAGGTGATCTGCTCTGGGACGGCAGCCTGAACGAAAGAATCCAGGGCATTGCAGGGTTCTTCACAGAACTCACAGGATACTACAACTTTCTTGCTGTCATTTCTATCATGTTGTTCGTATTTGCACTTGTGGAATATGCTTTCGCTCCCGAAAGCGGGGACGGCGCGGCTGCCTGACGGCAGCCGCTTACCCTTCTTTCCTCACATACGCCACAAAGCTGTTCCCGTTCTCCTCGAACCATTCCGCCGAGTCTTTCAGCCCTTTCTGGTACAGCCTGCCCGTACTTGGCTCGAAAATGACCACGTTGAATTCGTTGAAGCCCGTCACCAGCACCGCTTCCCCGTCTTCTAAGGCCGCCAGCACCGGAAGATCCCGGTTCACATAAAACAGCAGCTCTTCCAGGCCGCACCCGGTCAGATCCAGAACCTGAATGCCCTCTATGCTCCCTTGCAGGATTTCCGTCACGGACAGCCCCTGACTTAGCAGGAGCTGGGCGTTCTGCGTCATCCCCTCCAGTTTCAGGATCGTATCCAGACAGACGGCCAGGCTGGTTCCCCCCTCCGGAACGCCGCTTTCCCGGATCGCCATGATCTGGTTCCTGGCGGCGCGGTTTCCTTGGCGCCATATGCAGGCGCCATAGCGGTCGCTCACCACCCCGGACACGGAGGCGGCAAGCCGCACCGCCGCCGCCGGGGAATGGAAGATCCCTGCCACCCCGTAGGCTCCGTACACGTAATACCCCTGCGCCTCCTCCCCGAGAGCCAGCTCCAGTTCCCGCTCCCCCTCGAACACCACTTCCTTGGGCGTCAGGACTTTGAGCGCTTTGGCGTCAATGGGATGACGCACCTGGATCTCCAGATACCTTCCGTACCTGTCCGTATCGACCTCCACCAGTTTGTTTTTCCCTTTGGCAAGCTCCATGTTGTAGGTAATCTGGTTGTCGGAAGCCTCCTGATACGTGCCGTCCTCCAGCCGCCGTACCTGCCGCAAGGTGATCTGGTTGTCCGCCACGGTACAGTCCGTCACGTAGAGGGCTTCCCCGTCCCGCCGGTATGTCTTCAGCAGTTCCCCTTCGGAGTTGCGGATGCCGATCTGATACATGGGGAAAAAGACCTGGCCCGCGTGATCCCTCACCACGTCCGCCACCCTTGCCACCCCGTAAATGACGTCCTCTTCCATGAAGCCCAGCAGACGGATGGCTTCCCCGGACTGCGCCAGGATGGCGTGTTCCTCTCCGGTATGGAGGTTCTTCACCATCAGCTTCGCGCTGCGGTAAAGATCTTCTCCCTCCTGCCACACCAGAATGTGATGGTTTTCAGACACCTGCAAACTGTCGTCCTGTGTGACCGTCACGATTTTCTGAGATACTTTTTCATTCAGGTCAACGCGGAAAACCGAGTTTTCCAGAAACAGATAGAGGATATTCTCCCGGTTCAGATACAGAAGCTGTTCCATCTGCGCCGCCAGTACCTCATAAGAGCCGCCATACGGCAGATAGATCTCTTCATTCAGGGTGTTCAGGCCGCTGTCAAAATAATAGATCTGGATCCCGACTTCCCCTTCGTGCCTGCCCCGGTTCAGATAGCCGTAGACCGCGAAGCGCACGTTGCCGCCCTCGTCCACGTCCAGGATCTTGAAATCATGGCAGAAATAAAGGGCGCGGGCGTCCATGTTGTCCGTGTCAAAAAAGCTAAACAGCACCGTCAGCTTGTTCGTGTTCACGTTATAGCCGCATAGACGGTTGGCCGCTTCAAACAGGACGATATTCCCGTCCTCGCTTTCCAAGAACGGAATATCCCTGCCGACGATGCCCAGCAGGATCTTGTCGTTGGCGTACATATCCTCTTCCATGTCCGGGATCTGCGTCATCGTCCGCTCATAGTCCAGCAGATACGTCCTCTCCGCCGTGTAGCGTATCCGGTAGTATTCCTCCGTCTGATAATAGGAAACGCCTCCGTCCCCCGAAAGCGACACGAGATAAGACACCAAGGCGCAGGCCGTCTGCCCTGCCAGCTCCGTGAGCTGAATGACCGGCTCCGTCTCTTCCCGGACGTCCAGATCTCCCCAGGTGATCATATGGAAGCTACTGTGGATATTGACTTTATGGAACGTAGAATTATCGCCCTGCGCGTTGCTTTCCAGATACTTCGTCAGCTCCCGCGCCGCTTCCTTATCATATAACTTCTCATGGAAGTCCTTCACGAAACGCAGCTTTTCCACGGCATGGGTATTCTCGCTCCACACCACTTTCGTATAATAACGGACAACTTCGCCTTTTCCCACGGAAAGGCCTTCGTCCATGGAATCCCCTCCTTCCATGGAATCCCCTTCTTCCATGGTCAGAAGGATCACCAAGGCATATTCCTTATCCGCCTCCATCAGATCCTTTAACTCCAGCCTTGCCCGGAGCGTCGTACCCTCTTCCTCGACATCCGTGACCGGAGAGCTTTCAATCAGCCTGCTTCCGTCAAGGCTGCGCAGTTCCGCGGAAATCCCGCTGACGCTCCTGCCGTAGGTGTCTACCGTGAAATAGAGATCCCGGCTGCTCCCAAGCTGCGTGATGTTCCTCCTCTGAAAAGCCACTTCCATCGGTTTCCGGTAGCCGTGAAGCTGATTATAGGAAATGCTTTCCACAGGCTCCCCGCTTTCCATGGAAGATTCCCCGCTTTCCATGGAAAATGCCCCGCTTTCCATTGTTACCACCGGCAGGGTGGCGGAAGCCAGCTCCATCGTCATATTATCGTGTCCTCGGTTAGTGATCTTCCCGACGATCACCAAGGAGGCCAAAAAAACCAGCACAAAAACCGCCGTTTTGATGAGTAACTTCTTCATTCCGATACCGCTCCGTCCTCCGGTTCCAAAAGCTTCCGTAAAGTCGGCGACACGCCCAGGAACTCCATCGCCGCCCGGTTGCTTTCCCTGCCGTGATCCTCTCTTGCCTGTTTCCCAGACATTCCCTGCTTTTTCACGCCCCGGATCAGCAGATTCTTCCGCGTATGCTCCATGTCGATAAATTCCAGAATCTGTACCTCGTATCCCTGCTCTTTCAATAAATTCGCCCGCAGCGCGTCAGTGACTAACGCGCTGATACGCTCCTTGATGATCCCGTACCGCAGAATCGGAGCCAGCACCTCGCAGGAAAGCTGGCGGTTCAGCTCATGCTGACAGCAGGGAACCGCCAAGATCACCTTGGCGCCCCACTTCACGGCTTTTTCCAAGGCGTAATCCGTGGCAAGGTCACAGGCATGGAGCGTCACCACCATATCGATCCGGCCAGGAAGCCCGGCTGTCTGATCCATCTTTCCGGCTTCCCCGTCCGGTTTCTCCGCCCCCGTATATGTCCGGATGTCGCCTTTTTCAAATTTCAGGTACTGATAGCCGCATTTCTCCGCCAGCCGGTTACAGTCCTCTATGACGGCTTCTTTCAGATCCAGCCCGGTAATCCTTACCTTCCTGCCCTTCCGTTCATGGAGATAATGATACATGGCAAACGTCAGGTAGGACTTGCCGCAGCCGAAATCCAGGATCCGGATCGGGCGGTCCGCCGGCAGTTCTTTCAGCACATCTTCTATAAACTCCAGATACCGGTTCAATTGCCTGAATTTATCATATTTTCCCTTTACCACCCTGCCCTCGGGCGTCTGTACGCCCAGAGCCACCAGAAAATCCACGGGCCGCCCATCTTCCAGCAGATAGGTCTTTACCCGGTCATGTTCTAAATCGCGGGCTTTCGCTTGACCCTCCCGCGCCTGCTCTATGTGCTTGACTTTGATGTTCATCCTGCCTTTTTTCCCCGCCAGCACGATGGCGGAGCAGTCAAGAGAGCGCAGCTCCGCCTGCCGGAACCACCCGGACAGATAGCCCTCGATCCGCTCCCGCATTTCCGGGGCAGGGTGGTTGCTGTGAAATACCTGGGTGCCACAGTATTTCGTTTCCTGAAAAAACAGCTCGCCCTTTAACCTGACCGGGCGGATTTTGATCTTCGATACGGTTTCCCGGGAAGTAGATCCGCTCAATATGATCTGCTCCAGTTCTTCATTCAGCATCTTCTCCAAAAGCTTCCGCAGTTCTTCCATCTTCGCTCCCAAATCCCTCCCGCGCTCCCTGCGGCCACGCAGTCTGCCTATGATACAAAATAGCCATGGCAAAACGTCACGACTATATTGTAATAATTTTATTCCGAAACCACAACTAAAATCTGATAAATTTTCTTCTTCCGCCATGTCTGCGCCGATAAATCTCGCCGCACATCAGTACTTGGATCAGATATTCCAGTCCGTTCCCGGACTGCGTGTCAGCCGCCATCCGCACTGCCCCCGGCACAGGGGTTCCGTCATTCAGGGCTTCCCCTCCGTTCATGGCAGCCGTCCCGTTCCCGGAACCCCCCTGCTCCGCCTGCAGCACTTTCAGGATGGTCTTCGCCATGTGCCACAAATAATAGCGGTCGGGATACTCGTCGTAGATCATGCTGCCCTCGTAGTCCATTTTGTCCAATATTTCCGCAATTTTTCGCTGATACTGCTTCACTTCGTTCGGATAAGTCTGATTCAGGTATTCCAGATCCCTCAAGACCGTTTCATCCTGCCGTGCGTGATATGCCCCCGGGTACGTCATGTAAAAAGGTACTGCCCTTCGTTCAAACGCCATATACCATTCCTTTGAAGCCTAAGCCCGATCACTTCGATTGTTACATTAAGATATGCTCGTGACCATGTTTTGTGACTGTCTGGCATTTTCGGCTGACTATGCATTACGATTGAGCAAAAGCGGCTGGCCGCATGCAAGCAAAGCAGCTCGATAAACTATATGTACGCAAACCGCACATCCTGTGCGGCTTAGCTCATGCTGCCCCCGCAATTTTGTATCAGATCACGTACCTGGGTACTCACTGGCCGGGGGAATATTTTCCGCCGAATGGCAGCGAAGCATTCGGCGGTTTTGCCAAACAGCCCCGCCTTTATTTCAGGACATGGACACGTGCGACCGCCCTCGCCAGCGCGGTCTGCGCCCTGGCGAGATCCGTTTCCTCGGTATGGCTGCGCAGACGTTCCTGTGCCCGTTCCTTGGCGGCTTCCGCCCGTTCCCGGTCGATTTCCTGAGGCCATTCGATGATTTCCGCCAGAATCGTCAGCCGATCCTGAAGGATTTCCGCAAACCCCGCGTGCAGGGCGGCTTCTTTCCGGTCATCGCCTTCATAGATCCTCAAAATGCCCGGCTGGATGATCACCGTCAGAGGGATATGCCCCGGCAGAACGCCGATCTCCCCTTCCGTCGTATGAAACTCCACCATGTCCACCTGCCCTTCGTAAAACACACGCTGCGGAGTGATGATACGAAGGGTATAGCCGTTCTCCTGCGCCATAAGCCATCATTCCTTTCCTCGCAGGCTTTCGCCAAACGCACACATTCGCTTCGCGAGACCCCCTGCCGAACCGCCACATGAGTTCCGCTTCACGAGATCCTTTTTCCGGACAGCCACATTATTTCAGTTTCGCCAGCACGTCGTCGATGCTTCCGGTATTCAGGAAATAGCTTTCCGGGACGTCGTCATGCTTCCCTTCCAGAATCTCTTTGAAACCTCGGATGGTCTCGCTGATCGGCACGTATTTCCCTTCCAGCCCGGTGAACTGCCCCGCCACGAAGAAGGGCTGGGAAAGGAACCTCTGTACTTTGCGGGCGCGGGATACGACTAACCGATCCTCTTCCGACAGTTCGTCCATACCCAGGATCGCGATGATGTCCTGAAGCTCCTTGTATCTTTGCAGGATTTCCTGCACGCCTCGAGCCGTATGGTAATGCTCCTCCCCTAGGATCCTCGGATCCAGGATACGAGAAGTGGATTCCAGCGGATCTACTGCCGGGTAAATGCCAAGCTCCACGATGGAGCGGGCTAGGACCGTCGTCGCGTCCAGATGGGCGAAAGTCGTCGCGGGCGCCGGATCCGTCAGGTCGTCCGCCGGCACATAGACCGCCTGTACCGAAGTGATGGAACCGCTTTTTGTGGAAGTAATGCGTTCCTGAAGCGCGCCCATTTCCGTCTGGAGCGTGGGCTGATAGCCTACCGCAGAAGGCATACGTCCCAATAGCGCCGACACTTCGCTCCCCGCCTGCGTAAAACGGAAAATATTATCAATAAACAGCAGCACGTCCTTGCCGCCTTTGTCACGGAAATACTCCGCCATGGTCAGCCCCGCCAGCCCGACCCTCATTCTAGCGCCCGGCGGCTCGTTCATCTGCCCGAACACCATGGTGGTCTTGTCGATAACGCCCGATTCGCTCATTTCATGGTAGAGGTCGTTCCCCTCGCGGGTGCGCTCCCCTACTCCGGTAAACACGGAATAGCCGCCGTGTTCGGTCGCGATGTTGCGGATCAGTTCCTGAATCAGCACGGTCTTTCCTACGCCCGCGCCGCCGAACAGACCGATCTTGCCGCCTTTCTGGTAGGGACAGAGCAGATCCACCACCTTGATCCCGGTTTCGAGAAGCTCCGTTTCCGTGGACTGCTCGACAAACTCCGGCGCGGGACGGTGAATCGGCATATACGTGACCGCTTCCGGCTCCGGACGGTTGTCAATGGGCTTTCCCAGCACGTTGAAGATACGCCCTAAAGTGTTCTCCCCCACGGGAACCATGATCGGCCCCCCCGTAGCCTCCGCTCCCATGCCCCGGACAAGTCCGTCGGTCGTTCCCATCGCGATGCACCTGACCGTATCATCTCCCAAATGCTGCGATACCTCCGCCACCAGTTCCGCTCCGGCTTTAGTGGGAATGCGGATCGCTTCATTGATCTGCGGCAGCTTCCCCTCGTCGAAGCGAACATCCAGTACCGCCCCGATGACTTGGGTAATCTTTCCCGCAAAATGCTTTCCGTCCACGGAAGGCCCTTTTTCCCTGTTCTCTTCTGCCATCTCCCTCTTCCTTTCCTAAAAATAGCCCTGCCTTCCCGCCGCGCCCAGTCCTTAAGAGATCGCTTCCGCTCCCGCGATGATCTCCGTCAGTTCCTGCGTGATGGAACCCTGCCTTGCCCTGTTGTACGCCAAGGAAAGATCCTCTATCATCTCTTCCGCGTTGCTGGTCGCCGAGTCCATCGCCTGCATACGGGCGGCGTTCTCGCTGGCCAGAGCTTCCATGAACGCCCCGTAAATCAGGCTCGTGACATATTTCGGGATGATCTGTTCCAAAGCCTCTTCCTCTTTCGGCTCAAAGTTCATCAGAGCATGGTGCTGCGCCGCCTGCTGTCCGTCATGCTCGACCGGAAGCAGTTTCAGCAGGACGGGATCATGGCTCACCGTGTTCTTGAACACCGTATACGCCAGATAGACCTCCGAAACCTCCCCCGTCTCATACGCTTCCAGAAGCTGTGCGCATAGCTGCATGGCGTCCGCATAAGCCGGGTTCTCGATGACGTCGGAAGCAGCCTCGCGGATCTCATAGCCGTTACGGTGTAAGGCTTCCCGGCCTCTACTGCCCACGCAGTAGAGTACCAGGTCTTCTTTTTTCCATGCTTCGTGTCCCGTGATCAGTTTGACGACGTTGGAATTGTAGCCTCCCGCCAGCCCCCGATTGGAAGTGATCACCAGCACCGCTTTCTTCCCCCCGGAAACCTGCGTCAGATATTTATGATCCACGTGGCTCATACGCGAGATGATGTTGCGGATGGTTTCATACATGCACTGAAAATAAGCCTTGGAACGGTCGGCAGCCGCTTTCGCGTGTTGCAGTTTGACGGTGGAAACAAGTTTCATAGCTTTCGTGATCTGCTGAGTGCTTTGAATGCTTCCCTTTCTCCGCTTGATGTCACGCATGGATGCCATAAATTCCTCACATTCTGCCACAGTAGCTATGGCTCACAGTTACTTCCACTGCCCCTTGAAATCTTCGATGGCTTTCAGCAGCCTTTTTTCCGTCGTCTCGGAAATGACCTTTTCCTCCTGTACCGCGCCCGGCACCTCCGGATATTTCGTATTGAGATATTCCAGAAAATCCGTTTCAAACCGCCCGACGTTCTCCACCGGAACTTCCAGCAGATGTTTATTGGTCACGATATAGATCATGACGACCTGATACTGCACCGGCATAGGCTGATACTGCGGCTGTTTCAGGACTTCCCTGATCCGCTCCCCTTGCGCGAGCTTTTCCTTGGTGTCCTGATCCAGTTCGGAACCGAACTGGGAAAAAGCCGCCAGTTCCCGGTACTGCGCCAGTTCCACGCGGATGGGGGCGGCGATCTTCTTCATCGCCTTGATCTGCGCCGCGCCGCCTACACGGGATACGGACAGACCCGCGTTGATGGCGGGGCGGAAGCCCGAATTAAACATTTCCGTTTCCAGATAGATCTGCCCGTCCGTAATCGAGATCACGTTGGTCGGGATATAAGCGGACACGTCGCCCGCCTGCGTCTCAATGATCGGCAGGGCGGTGAGGGAACCGCCGCCGTACTCCTCATTCATCCTGGCGGCGCGCTCCAGGAGCCTGGAATGCAAATAGAACACGTCGCCCGGATACGCTTCCCGGCCTGGCGGCCGCCGAAGCAGCAAGGACAGGGTACGGTACGCGGCGGCGTGCTTGCTCAAGTCGTCATACACCACCAGCACGTCCTCGCCGTTCTCCATCCACTCCTCGCCGATCGCACAGCCGGAATAAGGCGCGATATACTGCAAAGGCGCCAAGTCGCTGGCGGTGGCCACCACTACGGTAGTATAGTCCATTGCTCCATATTCTTCCAAAATCTTTACGATATTGGCGACCGTCGAAGCTTTCTGCCCGATTGCCACATAAATGCACTTTACTTTCTGTCCTTTCTGGTGGATGATCGTGTCAATGGCAATCGCCGTCTTTCCGGTCTGCCGGTCGCCGATGATCAGCTCGCGCTGCCCTCTTCCGATCGGCACCATGGAATCAATCGCCTTGATCCCGGTCTGTAACGGCGTATCCACGCCCTTTCTGGTGATGACGCCGCTTGCCACACGTTCTATCTTACGGTACCTGCCCGTCTGGACAGGACCCTTCCCATCCACCGGCTGACCCAGCGCGTTGACGACGCGCCCAAGCATGGCATCTCCCGCGGGTACTTCCACCACGCGCCCGGTCGTCTTGACCGTATCGCCCTCATTGATGTTCTTATGGCTGCCCAACAGGACGGCGCCTACGTTGTCCTCTTCCAGATTCAGCACCATGCCATACACTTCGCCGGGGAACTCCAGCAGTTCCCCCTGCATCGCGTTTTCCAGTCCATGGACGCGGGCAATACCGTCGGCAACCTGAATTACCGTTCCTACATCGGATACATCCAGCTCTGACACGTATCTTCTGATCTGATCTTTGATTACCGAGCTGATTTCTTCTGGTCTTAAATTCATGGATCCGTCCGCACCTTTCCTCCGATTTTTAGCCAATCTGGATCTGCAATAACTGTTTTGTCAGGTTATTCAATTTTGTCCGGATACTGCTGTCCACCACCCTGTCTTTGATACGGACGACCATGCCGCCGATGAGTGCCGGTTCGGTGGCGTAATGCACCTCCATCTCCCGGTAGGAAGTAGTGGCAAGCAGTCTGTCCACGACCTGCGCTTTCTGGATCTCATTTAACTCTACCGCCGTCGCCACATACGCCGTTCCGACTTTCTTCTCCTCCTTGGTCTTTTCCAAAAAGTAGCCGAAAATCGCCCGCAGCTGCCCGTAGCGCTCTTTCCGGACGACGATGTCCAGAAAACCCGCCATCTGGGTACTGATGCGACCCTGAAACACGTTCCGCACGACTTCCAGCTTCTCCTGCTTGGGAATGCCCGGATGCTTCATGAATCTGTCGAATTCCGGGTTCTCGTCCAGCACCTTGAGGATCCCGCCCGCCTCTTCCTGAAACAGCTCCTGCCGGTTCTCTTCCACGGCTGTTTCAAAGAGGGCTTCCCCATAGACCTTGGATATTAGTTTAGCCATGTGCTTTCACCCATTTCTCTCAGAGTTTCGTCAATCAGCCGCTCCTGCACGGAGCCGTCCATAGACGCCGTGACCATCTTGCCCGCCATCAGAGAGGCAACGGAAATCATTTCGCGCTTCATCTCGTCCGCGACTTTCTGCTTCTCAAGCTGCGCCTCCACCCTGGCCCTTTCCAGGATCCTCGCCGCCTCCTGCTTCGCTTGGGCGACGATCTGGTTCTCATTTGACAGGGCGCGTTTCCGGGCATCGCTTAAAATACCCTCCGACTCTTGGTCAACGCCCCGGAGCCTGTCTTCATACTCTTCGCGTAAAGCCTTCGCGCTCTCCATGTTCTTTTTCGCGCTGTCCAGTTCCTCCTGAATCTTGTTCCGGCGGTTCTCTAAAAGCTTCCTCACCGGGTTGAACAGGAAATAGCTCATGAATAAAAACAGGACAAAGACGGCAATGACCATCAAAGCCGCATCCGCGATCAGCTGCCAGTCCAGGTCAAAGATCCTCTCCATGGACGCACCCGCCGTTAAAAGTACCATTCCCTGCCTCCTTTCCTAATGCCGTTCGGAAATCCTAGACGGAGCGCCCCGAAGAAGGTTTCCCGAGTAAGGTTTCCGGAATAAAATTTCCGGATAAAATTTCCCGCCTCAGCAGCCGTTACGAAACCACTTGTACCGATGAGCGAACGGTTTCCGTCGGAACGGGGAGCAAAAAAACGCACATGGTGAGCCATGTAAGCTTTTCTGCGGCAAAGTACCGCCGAAAACAAGCCGCTAAGAGGTACGCTTCTTCCGGAACGCTTAGATCAACGGCTTCAGGAACAGCAGCAGCAGGGCGATAAACAGACCGTACAGACCCGTGGTCTCCGCCACCGCCTGCCCCAGGAGCATGGTGGAAGTAATATCCGACTTCGCGCCCGGATTGCGTCCTACCGCAGCTGCCGCGTGTCCGGCGGCGATCCCTTGTCCGACACCAGGCCCGATACCCGCGATGACCGCCAGGCCCGCGCCGATTGCAGAACATCCCAGAATAAAATTCTCATTGAAATCCATAACTGTTTCCTCCTTAAAATGAGCTGACCCTCAGCTTTTGATGAATGAATCGGTAAAGAACCTAAATAACCAGCCTCTGTCAAGCCCCCCTCACGGGGCGTACCCTCTTTTACCGGCTGTCTCCGATGGCGTTGGTGATATACGTCATCGTCAGCATACAGAACACATAGGTCTGGATGGCGCCCGAAAACAGATCAAAGTAGACATGCAGGGCGGCCGGCCAGAGCGTGGCGAACCATCCCAGCAGCCCGTAAAGCAGCGCCATCATGACTGTTCCCGACAGAATGTTGGCGAACAGACGCAGGGACAAGGAAATCGGAACCGCGATCTCCCCGATCAGGCTGATGAAGAACCAGATCGGCAGCCACGGCGGCAGCGGGGAACACATGCCTTTCCAGATGTCCTTTACTTTCTGGTGCTTGAACTGATTAAAATGAATCAGCGTAAACGACAGGAGCGCCAGCGCCAGCGTGACGCCGTAGTCGGCGGTGGGCGGCCTCAGTCCGAGCAGCCCGGAAAGATTGCTGAACAGGATAAAACAGAAAATCGTTCCGATGTAATTGCGGAACTTCGGCGCGGTTTTTCCCATCACGCTGTCCACCATGCCGTCCAGCTTCTCCACCATCAGCTCCACCGCGTTCTGGAACCCCGCCGGAACTTCCCCGGCCTTTCGGATCGCACGGCCTGCGGCGGCGGCGAAGCCCATCAGGATCAGCATGACCATCAGGATGCTGATATGTGTGGTGGTAATCCATACCTCGTGACCGAAAAAGGAATATTTGCAGACTCCCTTGATCATAAAATCAATATCCGCGCCTTGGGATAATAACATCCCACTTCTCATATCACACCTCCTTGTCCGCTCGAACGGACATGAAATCAATATCTGAAAACGGCCTTCTTTCCAATTTTCACCTCCTTTGCCGCTATGTTTGCTCTCTGAAACCCCCGTCCTCCGGCTTCGGTTGCTCCACGCCCTGATCCGGTTCCGGCGGCGGATCCGCCTCACGGAAAAGCCGATTGCATAATTTATGTATCAGCGGCTGGGCCAGCGCCGCCGCTTTCAGACCCATATAGGCCAGAAACACCACCAGAGGGTTCATGCTTCCGGTCTTGACGGCCAGCAGGAGAACCAGCAGGAGCGCGGCGTAGCGGATCATATAATCCCTCGCCACCAGCTTCACCGCCGCCGCCCCTCTTCCGAGGGCTTTGTCCAAGGAACGGTACATATGGAAAGAGCCTATCCAGGCAAGCACGATCCCGAACCATAGGCTCCTCGCGTAATACGCCTGATCCTTTGCCACGAACAGCCCGACCGACTGGCAGAGCAGACCCCAGAACAGGATGCCTAAGGCCAGTTCCAAAAAAGTCTTATGCTGTTTCCGCAGCCCGACCGCTCCCGTCATGGTTCCTCCCGCTTCTGCCCGGCGGTTCCGGCAGCCTTGTCCGCCGTGCCGTCCTGCGGCTCCTCGTAAATCTTCTTCGCCGCGCGGTATACATTCCGCGCCCCGGCAGCCGCCCCCAGGAAGAAGAAAAGGATCATGATATAAGAAGTTCCCAGTTTTCGATCCAGGTATGCGCCGGCCACCGAAAGTACCAGGATCGGAACCATCATGTCAATGCCCAGCTGCATGACCAGCAGCAAAGAACGGTAAACCTGCTTCTGATAAGGCTCCTTTCGCTTCATCTTCCCTCCGTCTCACGCTTCTGCGGCAGCTTACCGTAAATTATACTCATAAAATCTCAAGATGTCCAGCAAAATCGCCGCCGCCGGATAAAAACACAAAGCCCTTCACCCTAGATGCTATAATCCAAGGCTTCAAGCCGCTTGTCCCTGCTTTCCACCAGATCCGCAATGGTCACGCCGTCCACCACCTGATTGATGGCCTGATACAGATCTTTCCAGACCTCCAGGGTTTCACAGGTATCGCACCGCTCACATTGCCCGGAGTTGTCTTCCAGGCAGGCGACCGGAGCCAGACTCCCTTCCGTAAGGCGCAGGATCATGCCGATCGTGTATCCTTCCGGACTCCCCGCAATCCGGTAGCCGCCTTGCGCGCCGCGTATGCTTCTCACATACCCGGCTTTGTTCAGGACCGCGATGATCTGCTCCAGATATTTTTCGGACAGGCCATGCCTGGCGGCAATATCTTTCACTTTTACGCTTTCCCCGGTATTGTGCAAAGCCAGATCCAGCATGATCCTCACCGAGTATCTGCCTTTTGTCGATATTTTCATGAACGCCGCACCTCCTTTCATCCGGTAAAGACAAGTACCCCCGCAGAACGCAGCGGCTTCATTTCCCATTATCTCAATCGGTTTATTATGAAATAAATCATACAGCAGTTCCCCTGTGAAGTCAAGAATTTTTCTGTTTTCTGTCTATTCCCGCCGCTTCCCGGAATTGATTTCTGTCACTTTCCAATCACGCATTGACAGCCCGGCGTACAGCCGGTATGATGTAGTTGTTTCCCGGTTTTCCGGAACAGACCGCCAAGAAGCACTGCCAAAGGAGCGCCCTATGGACAAGACTACGAACCGTCTTCCCGCCATCGAAGCCTATGCCGTACCCTGTGTTGATCCCTTTGCCCAGACCCCGCCCCTGCCCGCCTACCCTTTCGCCCGGATCCCAGCCGCGCCAGTCACGGTCACGGTTCCCGGCTCCAAAAGCATGACCAGCCGCGCCCTGCTCTTAGCGACCCTCGCCGACGGCGCCTCCACCTTGCGCGGAGCGCTGTTCAGCGAAGATTCTCGCCACTTTTTGCGCTGTATACAGGAACTGGGGTTTTCCGCCGTCGCCCGGGAAGAGGAAAAAACCGTTCGGGTCGTCGGTCAAGGCGGCTCTATCCCCTTGCCGTCCGCTTCCCTATACGTCGGGAGCGCGGGAACCGCCGCCCGTTTCCTCACCGCGCTGCTTGGCCTTGCCCATGGCCGCTACCATATGGATTCCTCCGAACAGATGCGCAGACGCCCCATGGCCCCCCTTTTACAGGCCCTACAGGAATTAGGCTGCACGGTTTCTTTTGAAGGAAAGAAATGGCATTTTCCCTTTATCCTGCAAAGCAGCGGCTTTTCGGCAGACCACATCTCCGTAAATATCGAACACAGCAGCCAGTTTCTGAGTGCCCTGCTGATTGCCGCCGCCCTTTCCGGCAAGGACTTCACCATCCGAACCGAGGGCGTCCATGGGATGTCCTATATCCGGATGACCCAGACCATGATGGAGCAGTTCGGCGTAAGAGTGGCACAGCCCGCCCCGGATCTTTTTTTCCTCCGGTCCGGGCAGCGTTACCGGGCATTGGATTATCAGATCGAGCCGGACGTATCCGCCGCCTGCTATTTTTACGCCATGTCGCCCTTGCTGGGGATCCCCGTCCAAGTCCGCCATGTGGATTTCCGTTCCGGGCAGGGAGACATACAGTTTCTGCGTATCCTGGAACAGCTGGGCTGTACCTTGGACGACTCCCCCGGAGGGATCACGGTATTTCCGCCCGCAGCCGGTACTTTTCCCGGCGTGGAGGTCGATATGTCCGCCTGTTCCGATCAGGCCATCACCCTTGCCGCTATCGCTCCTTTTGCCGCCAGTCCTACTGTCATCCGGGGGATCGGACACATCCGTTTCCAGGAAAGCGACCGGATTGCCGCCATCGCCGCCGAACTGGGGAAAATGGGAATCCGCTGTCAGGAAACGGCGCATTCCATCACCATCTTTCCGGGCAGACCCAAGCCGGCCCTTGTGCATACCTATGACGACCACCGCATGGCCATGGGCTTTTCCCTGACCGGCCTTCGCGCCCCAGGTATCCGGATCAGCCATCCCGAATGCTGCCGGAAGACCTTTGAAAATTATTTTGAAATTCTGTCCGCTATGTTTCCGTCCGGAACGCTTTGTCCACATCCGCCGTCAGCTCCCGGTCAATGAAGCCGCCCTCCGCCATGCCCCACATCATCGCCATGGTTTCCTCATGGCTCTTTCCCGGCTTGTAGGGGCGTTCCTCCCGCAGCGCCTGATAAATGTCCAGACAGCCCATCAGCCTTTCGTACCGGTCCAGCCGGGAAGCGTCATAGCCAAAGGGATAGCCTTTCCCGTTCAGCTTCTCATGATGATGGGCCGCCCAGCGGCTGATGTCCTCCATGCCTCGGATCCCGCAAAGCACCTGCCACGTCACCAAGGCATGGTTCTTCATCTGCTCAAATTCCTCCGCCGTAAGCTTACCCGGCTTCTCCAGAATATCCACGTCTACCGCCAGCTTCCCGATGTCGTGCAGGGCGCCCGCCAAGAAAAACCGCGCCCGTAGCTCCTCCGTCCACCCGTAATACTCTCCCATCGCATAGGCTTTCCGGGCGACCCCCATGGAGTGCGCGCAGGTAAAGGTCGATTTGTAATCCACGATCTTCGCAAAAATACCGGAAAAACACATGAGCTGCTCCGGGCTGTATTCCTTGAAATACACTCCTTCCATGGAAGGCATTCCTTCCATCTCCACATAACCCAGCTCCGCCCGCAGTGCGTCTTCTACCGTATTATCCGCCATTTTTTCCATGTCTTTCCTTTTTATGTTTTCCAAAAAAAGGCTGCTCTCCAACACGCCGAACAGACTTCCTTCTTTTTCCTGTACGAACTCGCGTACCGTTTCCCATTTATCTTGGAAAGCTTTTCCCTCATTGCCCATGGACTTCAAAGAAAATTTTGCATCCAGCTGATCCGCCAGATGGATACAGGCGGCATACAGGCTGATTTCTCCCTCCCGCTTGGAAAACGGGCCGCTTCCGTCCGCATTTTCGTGATGATAAAGCACCGCTCCCTCGCAGTTCCCAAAGAACGGAAAATCCTTCACGTTTCTTTCCCCCAAAGTACAGTGGATACCCATGTTCTTTTCCGGAATACCATGTGTGATCTCCCGACCGTGCCGATATTCCGACTGTATGTACTCCGACAGGGCATTGTCGTGCAGGACGGCGCAGGCCGCCAGATCCAGGCGTTCCTCCCGTCCCAGACCGGCATATTTCCCTAAAAGGGAACACAGATAGGCCACCCGCTTCCCGTGGTTGGTCTGCACCCCGATCAGCTCCGTCTCCACATAATCCAAGGCACGGGAAAGTCCCAGTATCAGTTCCGTAAACATCAGTTTCATATAAGAAGACCCTCACTTTCCGTTACCGCTTTCTTCCATGGAACGCTTTTTTCCCATGGAATGTCTTTCTGCCATAGATACCCGCAGCAGCTCGTATTCAAAGTCGCGCCTGTCCTTTGCCGCCAGCACCTCTAAAGTCATCCCCGCAAAAAGAGACTGGATGCCGGCCAATACCATAAAGCCGCAGGCTATCAAAGTCGGGAACCTTGGAACCAGACCCGTCTTCAGGAATTCCTCCAGTACAGGCATGAACAGCACCGCCGCCGTCAGCCACAGCAGCAGACACAGCAGCCCGAAGAACCGCAGAGGGCGGTGGTTCTTATAGAGCGATGCCATTTTTCGCAGAACGCGCAGCCCATCCCGAAAGGTATCCAGCTTCGACGAACTGCCCTCCGGTCTGGAGCGGTACTGCACCACGACATTTTCCACCTGCATATGATAAGTCACCGCATGAATCGTCAGCTCCGTTTCTATCTCGAACCCTTTGGAAATGACCGGGAAGGTCTTCACAAATGCATAACTGAAAGCACGGTACCCCGTCATAATATCCCGGATGTCCGAATGGAACAGCCGATTGATACCTGCCCGCATAAGGCTGTTTCCAAAATTATGGAAAGGCCTGGTATTCTCCTGAAAGTATGTGGAGGACAGCCTGTCGCCAACCACCATGTCGGCATGGCGCTCCAGTACACACCGCACCATGTCGGCGGCGGTATCCAGAGGATACGTATCATCCCCGTCTATCATCAGATAGCACAAGGCATCGATATCCCGGAACATCCTGCGGACGACGTTTCCTTTCCCCTGCTTGTATTCCCGCCGGACAACCGCCCCCGCGATCCGGGCGCACTCCGCCGTGCGGTCGTTGGAATTGTTATCATACACATAAATCCGCGCTGACGGCAGAACCGCTTTCACATCTCCCACGACTTTTCCGATGGTCTGTTCTTCATTATAACATGGTATCAGAACCGCAATCTGATCCATAGAATATATTTCTTCTTCCATATAATGAGGATTTTCCACCATGCCCTCTGTATGCCCCTTTCCGAAAGTGTACCGTTATGCTCCAGACCCCGGCAGATCCTAGGCTGCTATTCGCAAACTTTTGAAAACTGCTGCCATACGCAAAAAAGCCCTGAGACTAAGGCCACTGAAAAATCCCTGCTTGCAATAAACGAAGATTTTTCAGTGGCCTTAATCTCCCAGGCTTCCTAAAAAGGCGCGGACCGGATTTGAACCGGTGGATAACGGTGTTGCAGACCGGGGCCTTACCACTTGGCTACCGCGCCATATTTTATCAGATGACTCCGACGGGAATCGAACCCGTGCTACCGCCGTGAAAGGGCGGTGTCTTGACCGCTTGACCACGGAGCCGCGCCCTGCCCCGCAGGGCAAGCTCCCCGAGTAGGGCTCGAACCTA
>JAISOV010000045.1 GCA_031275405.1 Clostridium sp.
GTCCTGGAGCCCCATGCGCCGGCGTTCCGGGCAGGGGAGAGCGGGGTGCTCCGTATCGTGTCCTACGGCTACGCCGACCGGGTGGAGGTGGAGTTCCCGGAAGGGATGTCGGCCCTGGATCCGGGCCTGGACGCCGTGTTCGACTACGGGGATGCCCCTTCCTGGCGCCGGGAGGAAGTCCTGCGGTTCCTGGTGCCGCTCTATGCCCCGGAAGGCGGCTTCCAGGTCACGGTGCGGGCCTATAAGGGCGGTAAGAAGCTGGAGGAGCATCCGGCGTTCGGCGTCATCGGCGTAAGCGGCAGCGTGCTGGACGGGCTCCGCACCAGGCTGCGGTGAGGATCAAAAGAAGCAGGTTCATTTTAGGCTTGCTTTTGCTGAATAAAAATGCTATGCTTAACCGGTAACAACAAAGTAGCAATAACTGGTATCTGTTTTGCGCGTCCGTTGCAAGAAAATCCCCGCTTCTAAACCCAGTTCCTTGAGCGGCGGACAGAAACAGAGGATCGCGATCGTGCGTTCTTTGGCGATGAACCCGAAAGTCGTGTTGTTCGACGAACCTACGTCGGCGCCGGATCCGGAGATGGTGGGCGAGGTGCTGGACGTCATGACGGAACTGGCGGAGAGCGGGATGGCCATGATCGTGGTGACGCATGAAATGGGCTTCGCGAGAGAGGCAGGCACGAGAGTGCTTTTTATGGACGGGGGCGGTATCGTGGAGGAAAATACGCCACAGGAATTTTTCAGGAATCCGGAAAGCCCGCGACTCCAGGAATTTTTATCCAAGGCACTATAAGTTTGGCAGTGCGCCGCAGACCGCAAAACAGACAAGACCTCCGCGAAGCGGCGACCGGCAAAGAAACGCAGACCGCGTATCCGCGAAGCTGGCTTGTAATATGAGGTGGAACAAAATGACGTGGGAAGAAAATGTCCGGAGCTGTGTGCCTTACGTAGCGGGGGAACAGCCGGACAGGCCGGATGTAATCAAATTAAATACCAATGAATGCCCTTATCCCCCGGCTCCGGGTGTCGCCAGGGCGGCGGCGGATATGGACTGTAAGCAGCTCAAACGGTATCCGGATCAGCATACGAGGATCTTAGGAGACGCGCTGGCGGCGTATTATCACTTGAAGCCATCGCAGATTTTCATGGGGGTCGGGTCGGACGATGTGCTGTCCATGGCGTTTCTGACGTTTTTCCATTCCGGGAAGCCGATCTTGTTCCCGGACGTGACCTATTCTTTTTATGACGTGTGGGCGGATCTCTACCGGATTCCGTACAAGACCTGCGCACTGGACGAAAACTGGCGTATCTGTCCGCAGGCTTACCGGCAGCCAAACGGCGGCATCGTCTTCCCGAATCCAAACGCGCCCACCGGGGTATTGGAATCTCTGGATACAGTGGAGGAAATCCTGAAAGCGAACCGGGACGCAGTGGTCATCGTGGACGAGGCCTATATTGATTTCGGCGGCGAAAGCGCCCTGTCTTTGCTGGAAAAATACGAACAGCTTCTGGTAGTGCGGACATTTTCCAAATCCCGTTCTCTGGCGGGGCTGCGAATCGGGTTTGCCATGGGGAATGAGAAACTGATCCGGTATCTGAATGATGTGAAATTTTCTGTTAATTCTTATACGATGAACAGCCCTGCTCAGATCCTTGGGGCGGAAGCGGTAAAGGATGAAGCGTATTTCCGGGAAACCGTGGGGAGGGTCGTTGCGACTCGGGAAAAAGTGAAGCGGGAACTGCGGGAGCTGGGTTTTTCTTTTCCGGACGGACAGGGAAACTTTCTGTTCGTTTCCCATAAGCGGGTACCGGCGGCGGAAATCTTCGCGGTTCTCAAGGAAGCAGGGATCTATGTGCGTTATTGGAACAAGCCCCGTATTTCAGATTGTCTGCGGATCACGGTCGGCAGCGAGGAAGAGATGGAGAGTCTGATGGCGTTTCTGAAGAAGTATCTGGAGAATACGTGAGGAATTTTTAAGGATAAAAAATACATAGTTAGATTCTGGAAGACAAAGCTGCATGGGACAACAGAAAATTATTTGAATTCATTTTCATAAAACAGGAATGAGGCGGAGAAGATATGATCAAGAGTATTCTGAAAGGTATGGTAATCGGCATTGCCAATATTGTTCCAGGGGTCAGCGGCGGCACCCTGATGGTGTCCATGGGGGTTTATGACAAACTGATCCACTGTATCACCCATCTGTTCCGGGAATTCAGGAAAAGCGTCCTGTTCCTGCTTCCGATTGCCATTGGGATGGGGGTCGCCATCGTGGGCAGTTCGCTCGGGCTGGAGTATCTGTTTACCCATTTTCCGGTTCCGACGAACTTCCTGTTTGTGGGGCTGATCTTGGGTGGCCTGCCTGCTATCTGGAAAAACGTGAAAGGCAGCAGTATGCATCTGGGTCATGCGGCGATCGGTCTGTTTTTCTTTGCTCTCGTGGTAGGGTTTGCGGCGGTAGGAGAAACGGAGGGAAATGCCGTTGAACTGTCCAGAAACGCCGGGCAGGCCGTCCTGCTGTTCGGCGTGGGAGTCATCGCTTCGGCAACCATGGTGATTCCGGGGGTCAGCGGATCCATGGTGCTGCTGCTGATCGGATATTACCATCCGATTCTCTCTACGATTACGGAAGTGATACGTGCGCTGCTTGCCTGGAACTGGGCAGGGATATGGAACGGCATGGGAATCTTGCTGCCCTTTGGCCTAGGCGTGGTGGCGGGCATTTTCGGCATTGCCAAGCTAGTGGAGCTTGTGTTTTTGAAATTTCCCCTGTATGCCTACTGGGCGATCATCGGACTGCTGGTGTCTTCTCCCGTGGCAATCTTCCTGATAGGAACGTTCCCGGAGTATACCATTCCCACTATCGTCACCGGTTTCGCGGCGGCGTTCGTGGGCTTTGTGGCCGCGATGAAGTTAGGCGTATGAGCGTGAACTGACGTTTACGCTCATACGGGCTAAGGGAGAGAGCAGGATGGCAGGGAGCGAAGAAAACGCCGACGCCTATGGAGATTTTGCGGAGGTATATGATACGCTGATGGACACGGCGCCTTATGAAGCGTGGTGTGGGCGGGTGGTCGAGTTTATTGAAAAATATGGAATCTCCAGACCGAAGCGGAGGCAAGCAAGGGCGGACGGAGAAGCAGTTTTAGGTCTCGGGCAGCTGAACGAAGAAGCCGCATTGGCGTCGGAGCGGGATCTGGTGGTAGACTTAGGCTGCGGGACAGGCACCTTGACCCAGCTTCTGGCGGAGAAAGGCTATGATATGATCGGGGTGGACAATTCCCCGGAAATGCTGGGAAAGGCGATGGAAAAGAAAGCGCGTTCCGGCGCGGACATTTTATATCTGGAACAGGACATGCGAGAATTAGAATTATATGGAAATGTTGGAACCGTAGTGAGCGTCTGCGATTCTTTGAACTATCTCTTGGAGGAAGAGGAACTGCTGCGCGTCTTCCGGTTAGTGAACAATTACTTGTATCCGGGAGGGATCTTTGTGTTTGACTTCAACACCGAGTATAAATATGAAACGGTGATCGGAGATGCCACTATAGCCGAGAACCGTGAGGAATGCGGTTTTATCTGGGAAAATACTTATGACGCGGAAACGGGGCGAAACGAGTACGATTTGACGGTGTTTGTGCGGGAAGCGGACGGAAGGTTCCGGCGGTTTACGGAAACCCATTTCCAGCGAGGGTATACGGCGGAGCGGATGAAATCTTTCGTGGAAGCCGCCGGAATGCGGGTGGTGGAACTCATGGACGCGGATACGCACGACCGTGTCCGTCCGGAAAGTGAAAGGGTATATCTGGTGGCAAAGGAATATCGTAAAGAGTCAAAAGGATCCGTTCGCATACCTCTGACCGAAGCAGGCGAAAAGTCATAAATAGAAAAATATGGGCAGAATTGTCACAGAAACAGGAGAAACATTCATCTATGGAACATGGGTTTATCAAAGCGGCGGCGATTACCCCTAAGGTCAAGGTGGCAGACCCCAAGCATAACGGACAGGCCATCTGCCGGGAACTGAGGAAGGCTTATGAGGAGGGCGCGAAGCTCATCGTCTTTCCGGAACTGTGTGTTACGGGCTATACCTGCGGAGATCTGTTCTTGCAGGAAGCCTTGCTGGAAGAGGCGAAGAGCCAGCTTCTGGAAATCGCGGCCGCCACTTCCGGGCAGGACGCGCTGGTGGCAGTGGGGCTTCCGGTGGAGCGTGACGGACGCTTATACAATGTGGCGGCGGTTCTTCAGGACGGCGCGGTGCTTGGTATGGTGCCTAAAATGAATATCCCGTTTTACGCGGAATTTTATGAGGGGCGGCATTTTTCGGAAGGAAACCGGGAAGTTTCTACCTACTGTCTGGAAGGGGAGGAAATCCCGTTCGGAGTGAATCTGCTGTTTGAATGTCTGAATGTAAAAGGGCTTACGGTCGGCTGTGAACTTTGCGAGGATCTATGGGTGGCCAATCCGCCGTCTACAGACCATGCCATGATGGGGGCGACGGTGATCGCGAACCTCTCCGCGTCCAATGAGACGGTGAGCAAGCATGAGTACCGGGAATTACTGGTGAAATCCGTCAGCGCGCGGCTGCTGTGCGGTTATGTCTATGCCTGCGCGGGTGAGGGAGAATCCTCACAGGACGTGGTGTTCGCCGGGCATAACCTGATCGGGGAGAACGGCACGATCCTGGCGGAAGCGGAGCGCTTCACGGGGCAGACGCTTTACGGAGATCTGGATCTTGCGCGGATCCGTGCGGAGCGGCGGCGCATGGGAGCTTTTGGGAAAGAAAAAGACCTCTCCTATGTAGCGGTGCCGTTTCGGCTGAAGATCGAGGAAACCAAGCTGGGCAGGACGTTTGACCCCCTTCCTTTTGTTCCGGGCGAGGAAGAGCAGAAAAAGAAACGATGTGAGGAAATTCTCTCCATTCAGTCCTATGGACTGAAAAAAAGGTATGAGCATACGGGGAGCAAGACGGCGGTAATCGGGCTTTCGGGTGGACTGGATTCTACGCTGGCGCTCCTGGTGGCGGTACGCGCCTTTGATCTGCTGCATCTGGATCGCAAAGGGGTTCTGGCAGTCACCATGCCGGGGTTCGGAACTACGGGGCGAACCTATGACAATGCCCGCAGACTTGCCCAAATCATGGGCGTGACCCTGAAAGAAGTGGACATTCAGGAGGCCGTGCGGCTTCATTTCCGGGATATTCAGCAGGACGAGGACTGCCATGACGTGACGTATGAAAACGCCCAGGCCAGGGAGCGGACACAGGTTCTGATGGATCTGGCGAACCAGAAGGGAGGCCTGGTCATCGGTACAGGCGATATGTCGGAACTTGCCCTAGGCTGGGCGACCTACAACGGCGACCATATGTCCATGTACGGAGTGAATGCCGGAGTGCCTAAGACCCTGGTCAGGCACTTGGTGCAATATTACGCGGACACCTGCGGCAGTCGGGAGCTGGAGGAGGTTCTGTGCGACGTGCTGGACACTCCGGTCAGCCCGGAGCTGCTTCCGGCGGTGGACGGAAAGCTTTCCCAGAAAACGGAAGACCTGGTCGGTCCCTATGAGCTGCATGACTTCTTTCTATATTATATGCTGCGCTGCAGCTTCCCCCCGGCGAAGGTATACCGGGTGGCGAAGAGGGCTTTTGCCGGACGCTTCGGCGCGGAAGAGATCCTGCGGTGGCTGAACGTATTTTACCGCCGCTTTTTCCGGCATCAGTTCAAGCGTTCCTGTCTGCCGGACGGGCCGAAAGTGGGAAGCGTGGCGTTATCCCCCAGGGGAGATCTACGTATGCCCTCGGACGCTAGCGCGGCTTTGTGGCTGGAGGAAGTAGAAAACCTTAAAAGCTGACATAAGGGGGGGAGTTTCTTTGAAAAAAAGAGTTTCTGTTCGATCTTATGTCCGTAACGGCTTCTGCCTGCTGACAGAAAAAATGAACGACTACAATGTAAAAAAGAAGCTTCGTATTCTCTATCTTTTTTGTGTGCTGCTTCCGCTGATCCTGACGGACGGCGTAGTGCTGCTGGTTGCCAACCGGAGCAACTGGAAGGAACAGCTTCATGAACTGGAAAACATTGCCGGAGCGGTGCGGTACAGTCTGACCAGTACCGTTGAAGACGCAGCGGCGGTTGCCATCAACATCTACACCAATCGGTATATCAACGAGTTCCTGAACGCGACCTATGACTCTCCTTTGGATTATTACAACAGCTACTTACGGCAGACCAGGGAGTCTTTGCTGAAAAGCAGCGGCGGCTCAACCAATTTCATCGTTACCATGTATGCGGACAATGAGACGATCATCAACGGCGGAGAGTTTGCTCGTCTGGAAACGGTGGCGGACACTCCTTGGTACCGGTATCTTAGGGATTCCGAAGAAACCGTGGTTCTCTACTGCTATTACGATACCCAGCGCACTCCTGTCATCGATGCGCGGCGAAGGCTCCTGCTCCTGCGCAAGCTGAACTTCTACCGGAGGGATTCGCGAGAAAAAGTTCTGAAGATAGAGCTGAATTTTAGCGGCATCGTACGGGATCTGGCGGAAATGAACTATGGCGCCCCCGTCTATGTCTGTACGGGGGATCAGATCCTGTTTTCCAACGCCGGACACGGAGACGCGAGAAAGGATTTCGATATTTTCCGGGAGTGGCAGAGGATCGGCTTTTCAGAGTCCATTCAGCTGTATGGCATGGATCTGGATCTTTACATACTGGAAACCGACCAAGGGGCGCTTCGCCGGATCCGGAAAGGGCTGCCGCTGATCCTGCTGTTGATTTGTATCAATGCGCTCCTGCCTTGGATCTTGGTCAAAATGATCAACAAGTCTTTTACGGAAAGATTGCGTGAGTTAAGCCGGGTGTTTGACAGCGGGGACAAAGAAAAGCCGGGAGGAATTGCTTCGAGGGAAATCGCTTTGGAGCAAATTGCCCATGTACGGGGCAAAGATGAGATCGGGGCGCTGATGAGGGGCTACAACCACATGGCGGCGAGGATCAACGAACTGATCCAGACGGTCTACAAGGAGACGCTGAAAAAGCAGGAAATGGACATTGCCAGGCAGAGCGCGGAACTGCAGGCGCTGCACAGCCAGATCAACCCGCATTTCCTGTTTAACGCGCTGGAAAGTATCCGAATGCACAGCGTACTGAAAGGGGAGCGGGAAACCGCGAGCATGGTGGAAAAACTGGCAAAGATGGAAAGGCAGTATGTGGAGTGGGGGGAAGACCTTGTTACCGTGCGGGAAGAAGCGGGGTTCGTGGCGGACTATCTGGAACTGCAGAAATACCGCTATGGCGACCGCCTCTCCTACCGTATCGAACTGGCGCCGGAATGTCTGGAGTTCCGGATTCCTAAGCTGACGCTTCTGACTTTTACGGAAAACGCCTGTGTGCATGGCATGGAGAGCAAGTCCGCCTGCGGATGGATTTTTGTACGCGCCTATCCGGAGGGGAAGGCCGTCTGTCTGGAAATCGAGGATACCGGAAAGGGGATCCCGGAGCCGCAGTTGTCGAAGCTTCTGGAGAAGATGAAGAACGCCAGTATCCGGAACCTGAAAGGAAAAGGACAGGTCGGGATCATCAATGCCTGTCTGCGGCTGAAAATGATGGCCGGACACGTAGCGGAGTTCGGGCTGGAAAGTGAAGAAGGCTCCGGCACGACCGTAACGATCAAAATTGTCGGAAGCTAAGCGCACAAAGCGTTTCTAAGGTTCCAGGACACGCAGCCGAAGCCCTGGAATACGGAGTTGCTCCAAAGAGGTATTCTGCTTACCGCTCAGGGGGGCATTCCACAGGCTGATGGGCATACATGGCCATATATGGGCAGTGCGTATTTTGTACAAAATCATGTGGGTGGTATGCGCTAAACTGCTATCCGACAGCTTTGGACGGCTGTTGCGTACCTTGTTCGATGCCGTCGGCAGCTCTTGTTGAATCTGTTATGTGCAATTTGCGCGCATACAGTCCCATCCGGCAGACTTTGCGGGATGTGGCCGGGAGAGCTTGCGGGATATGGTCGGCAAGCCTTGCCGAGCAGTTACGTGTTTTTCAGATGGGGAGTGCTGTGGGAAAGGATGGTCATTCAGGATGCTTTCTGTATTATTGGTGGATGATGAACGGGTCTCCGCGCTCGGTCTTTCCGTGCTGATCGACTGGGAGGCGCAAGGGTACGAGATTGCCGGGATCATGGCAAACGGCAAGGAAGCCTTGGAGTTTCTGAGCCGGCACAAAGTGGACTTGATCATTTCGGACATCCGGATGCCTGTGATGTCGGGGATCGAGCTGCTACAGGCCATGCGCAGGAAGAATATTTCCGATGCGTACTTTATCATTTTAAGCAGTTACAGCGATTTTGAATATGCCAGGCAGGTGCTTCGGTACGATTGCATGGATTATCTGTTAAAGCCTATCAAGGAGAAAGATCTGACGGAAATCCTGCGGAAAGTCGCGGACATGCACCAAGCGGATGAGGAGCGCAAACAGGAGAACCGACAGGTGGAGCAAGCGTATCTTGCGCGTAATGTGATCGTTCTGCTGTCCGGGAAATACGACCAGATCAATCTGGAATATGTGAAAAGCCATATGCGCCTGTCTGAAGGAGTGCGCTACGCCAATCTGGAGGTGGACGCTACGAAAGAAGCACAGGCCGTGCCGGAGGAAGGAAAGCGTGAACTGCAAAGAAGGCTTTACCGCAACTGCGTGGACGAACTGGGGAAGGAAAGCGGACACTGTATTTTTGACGCTTCCGGGCAGAAGTGCAGCTACGATGTCGGCCTGATCTACTGCGACTATATGGCGAGGGAGAAAGGCATGGGGGAAGAGGAATATTTCAGGAAGTTTCTGGAATCTATCAGCGTCACGCTGGAGCTTCCGGTGGTGATGTTCGTGGGGAGTCGAGTAGCGGATATCGGCGAACTGGCGGAATCTTACCGGACGGCTTCGGTCATCCGCGCCTTTTCCGCGTTTCATACCGCCGGAGGAGTCATTTATTATGAAAAAGAGGTAAGAAAAAGGAATGCCGGAACGGTTCTGTGCAAAAAGAGCGTGGATGAGCTGATCAGCGCCATTGAACGCAGCAGCGGAGAAGAGATCGACCGTAAAACCGATAGCTTATATGAAGAAATGAAGAACCTGCGGGTGAACACAGCTTTGATGGATCTGAATATCAATTATCTGCTTTTCCAGCTGATCCATCTGGCGACGGAGCAGGACAGCAACGTGAACCAAGAAGACATCATGCGCTCCAGTATCTCCAATGTGCTGAACTGGGGCGCGCTTCGGGGGAACAAGGAGAACTTAAAGCGGTTTGCCCGAAGCTATGGGGAATATCTGGTACAGCTGCGCAAGAACGCGTCGTGGGGAGTGCTTTCCCAAGTGGAGAAAGACATCCGGGAGCATTACGGGCAGAACCTTACCTTGAAGGAGTTCAGCAGGAAGTATTATGTGAACGGCGCGTATCTCGGGCAGATCTTCCAGAAAAAATACGGGGTGGCATTTAAGGAATACCTGAACAACTACCGCATGGAACAGGCGGTGAAAATGCTGCTTTACACGGACAAGAAAATTTACGAGATCGCGGAAGAGGTGGGCTACCGCGACTTGGACTATTTTACGAACCGTTTTATCCTGGCCAATGGCTGTACACCGTCGAAATTCCGGAAACGATCCAAGGCATGAGGGGTAAAGCGGGTAATCAGTATAGAGAAAACCGCAAAACAGGCGGAAACTTATTCGGAATGCATATATAGTTTCTCCTGTTTTTTTCTATGCTTTTACGGGTTGCTCAAACTGCACAAAATGCGTAGACTAGTCATATCAAGCCCATAAGGTTGGTAAGCAAGCCCGCATAAGCCGGTGGCCATGCCCACATAGACCGGTGGCCGGTACACATAGGCTGGCTGTGCGCAGGCCCGCATAAGGCTGTACGCAGGCCCGCGTAGGCTGTGTGTAAGCCCGCATCAGACCGTGGCTATGCCGACACAAACCTGGGGAAAAAGGAGGAAATAAAATGAAGAAGAAAAGATTAACGGCTGCCCTGCTTTTTGCGGCCCTGTCGCTGGCAGGTCTGAGCGGCTGTTCCAGTTCTGCGGAGACGTCCTCCGGAGGGTCTGGTTCGTCAGGCGCTTCCGCGGCTTCCGGTTCCGGAGCGCCGGGCAAGGAGATCAAAGAGTTCACGGGCTTCTTCGCGGTACCCGCCACTACGGACATCAACGACGACAACGAGATCCAGCAGATCATCGCGGAGCTGACCGGAGCCAAGTGTAAAGAGACCTGGCTGACGGGGCAGACGGCAAAAGAGGCGGTAGGTACGCTGATCGCCGGAGGGGAATATCCGGATTTCATTGACGGCAGCGACGGGATGGCTCAGTTATATGAAGCCGGGGCGCTGGTCGCTCTGGACGATTATCTGGAAAGCTACCCGAACCTGAAATCTTTCTTTACCGAGGCACAGTGGGATCAGCTGCGGCAGGATGACGGACATATTTACTGGATTCCCCAGTTTGCCAATATTTACGGCAAGGACATGGCGGCGACCCATGACGATGAAGCGTTCTGGATCCAGACCAGAGTGCTCAAATGGGCGGGCTATCCGGAAGTGAAGACGCTGGATCAGTATTTTGACCTGATCGAAAGCTATCAGGAGGCCAATCCCACGATGGAAGACGGCACCCGGAACATCCCGTATACCATTCTTTGCGAGGACTGGAGATATTTCTGCCTGGAGAACGCGCCGCAGTTCCTGGACGGGTATCCCAACGACGGTTCGGTCATTGTGGAGCCGAATGAATTAAAGGTGATCGACTACAACACCACGCCGACGGCAAAGCGTTATTTCGGTAAGCTGAACGAGGAATTCCAGAAAGGTATCGTGGATCCCGAATCCTTTACGCAGACCTATGATGAATACATAGCGAAGCTTTCTACCGGACGGGTACTGGGCATGATCGACCAGTGGTGGGATTTCGCTTATTCGGTCAACGACGTGCTGAAAGTGCAGGGTCTGGACGCGCAGGGCTGTAACTATGTTCCGCTTCCGATCACCATTGACGAAGGAATCAAGAACCAATGGCATACGGGCGGCGGCCTGCTCAACGTCGCCAGCGGGCTGGCTGTCACAGTCAGCTGTCAAGACGTAGACGGCGCGTTACAGTTTGTCAACGACCTGCTTTCCCCTGAAGTGCTTGCGCTTCGTGGCTGGGGCGTAGAAGGCACGGACTATGAAGCAGGCGCGGACGGCATTTTCTACCGCACGGAGGAAATGAGGATGTCGGCTGCCGAAGCGGGATACAAAGCTTCCCATCTATGCACCTATTCCTATTTCCCTACTTACGAGGGGATGCTGCAAGACGGGCTGAACGCGGCGACACCGGCTCAGCAGCCGCAGGAATTCCTGGATAACTTGCCGTCCGACGTGGCGGAATGTCTCCAGGCATACAGCGCGTATACCTACGTGGATATGCTGGGGAATAACGATCCGCCCGGATCTTGGTTCCCGATGTATTCCCATTCTAACAACCTTACGACGGCTACGCCGGGCGGAACGGCATGGACGAAAATGGGCGAAGTCAAGCATGAGTATCTGCCGAAAGTGGTCATGGCTTCCGATTTTGAAACGGCCTGGGAAGAATATATGGGAATATATGACAGATGCAATCCTCAGGATTTCCTTGCGGAAATGCAGGAGGAGCTGGATCGCAGGATGAGCCTGCAATAAGTATCATGGAAACGTGTTCCTTCCTAAAGAACCGGAATGCGGAACGGTTCCGGTTTTCCAGAGACAAAAACTGAAAAACAGGCGGCTTTGGTACGGTCAGACGAAGCCGCCTGTCGTACCGGTCGGAAAGGATGGTCATAGGCATGGCTGTGACGGCAAAGCCAAACGGGAAACAGTCTAAAAGAAGAAACGAACAGACGATCAAACTCTCATGGAAAGAAATCAAGCGTCAGAAGGTACTGCTGATCTGGTCGGGCATACTGGTTCTTTACGGCCTTCTCTTCTGCTATCTGCCGCTGGGCGGCTGGATCGGCGCGTTTCAGCAGTATAAGCCCAAGGACGGGTTCCTGCATTCGCAGTTTGTCGGTTTCCTGAAGTTCCGGCAGTTATTTTCAGACCGCGCTTTCCTGCTGGTCATTCGCAATACGCTGGCAATGGGCGTGATCAATCTGGTGTCCAGTTTCGTGATGGCGATCCTGTTCGCGATCCTGCTCAATGAGGTGCGGTCGAAAACGGGGAAAAAGACCGTGCAGACGATCTCTTATCTGCCTCACTTTCTTTCCTGGATCATCGTGACGGGGATCCTGCATGACGCGCTTTCCAGTTCCGGTATCGTGAACGAGCTGCTTCTGAAATTCGGTATCCGGAACCAGCCGCTGAATTTTTTT
>JAISOV010000024.1 GCA_031275405.1 Clostridium sp.
TTAGGCGCAGTCGTTTGCAACCGATGAAGGATGTGGCGAAAACGTTGTTGAAATATGAAAAAGAAATACTGGAATATTTCAGGACGAGATTGGCCAACGCCATTGCGGAGGGGATTAACAGCTTGATACAGGCGGGAAAACGCAAAGCGAGAGGATTTCGGACGTTTCGGGGATATTCCACTATGATTTATCTTAACTGTAGCAAATTGCACATGGCTCCGATTGCTTTGTTTGAATAACTTTTTTCGGTAATAGGAAATGAACCGTACAGGCTGTCGGCCATATTCCTGTTGATGTTAAGCATTTGCAGGTTGATTTCCTGACAGCGTCTGCCCATAAGTTTAACGGTGCGAAAGGCACAGGGTTTGTATACGTTAAATCAGGCTTGACCTTGCCGCATTTGATATTCGACGGAGGGCAGGAACATGGCTATCGCGCTGGTACTGAAAATGTTGCTGGTATAGTCGCATTAGGAATCGCACTTGATGAAAGCGTCGCTATGATAGACGCTGAAGCAGAAAGGAAAAATGTCCTTGTTCATAAGACAGTCGCCGGGATCAAAGAAGTAATTCCTGATGTCCACACAAACGGTGAGAATGCTGACCGGCTGCCAGGGACATTAAATATCACTTTGCCAGGAGTTTCGGGCGAGTCCATGATGCACTTACTCGACTTAAAAGACGTGTGTATTTCGACGAGTTCTGCCTGTACTTCGGGAAAAAATGAACCGTCCCATGTATTGGTTGCGATTGGACTCTCCGAGAGCCAGGCAAAATCATCCATACGGATTTCCTACGGACGGTATAATACAGATGAGGATGTCAACACAATCATTCGAGCCATCTGCACTGCTTACAATAAAATAGCAGCAGGCAGAGGCACACGGCAAGGAGGTATCAACTGATGGGCAACATCATCACGCTATATCACGGCTCCATCTACGAGTTCGATAAAATCGACGTGAACCAAGGCAAGCCATTCAAGGATTTCGGGATTGGATTCTATACTTCTCAAGAGGAAAGCCATGCCGTGCGGCTTGCTCTTAGGAACAAGCACATCGAGGAAAGGCGGCTGTCGAAATACGGAAAGCCCAAGACCGTTACGCCGTGGCTTTATACTTACGAGTTTGACCTACAGGAAATGGATAGACTAAAAGCGAAAGAATTTGCCACTGCCGACCGCGAATGGGTGGAGTTCATTGTGCAGAATCGCCTCAGCAGCAACCGCGAACACGATTATGATGTTATCGTAGGCCCGACCGCTAACGATAACACCAACGCAACGATTGACCTGTTCATGATTGGCACATATGGTGACTCCAAAAGCGACTTCGCAATCAACACTTTCCTGGAGCTTATCCTCCCCGAAGTGTTGCCGAGGCAGATGTATTTCGGCACCGACAAAGCCGCAAGCTTGTTGAAGCAGAAAGGCAGGCGAAAAGTATGGTAGAGTTCAACGAAAGCACAAGCCAAGCCCTCATCGATTTGCATATCGTCAAGCTGACAGAGACGCTTGCTGAGCGTGAGGGCAAATCCAAAACAGATTGCATCCGCGAGTTCATGGCGAGCAAGACGTATGAGCTGCTGGCGGACCCGGAATCCTATTTGTGCCTTGAGAGTCCTGCATATATTTTGGATATGCTTGATGCCGAACGTGCCGGCAACTGGGACAGATGGTTGGAGGTGTAATCATGCCAAAAATGAATCTTGACAACACTCTATACTTGCAAGTCAGGCTGGCTCATAAGTACATGAAGCGGCACAATATTTCGATTGAGCAGTTCCGGCAGCAGGATCGGGAGTATGATATTCTGGGGTTCCTGGAAGAAGGTTACGAGCCGTATCACCTCACCGGAGATGAGGGCGTACTTGACGAAATTGATGCCATTGTTGCGGGGCAGCAGGCCGCTAAAAGCGGTGCGACAACGCCATCTGCAGGCAGTCAAATATACTGCGGGAAGTATTGAGTTATAAGCGAAAAATATTATCCACGGCGGGTTGCCGATAGGCGTGTAAACGCACGGTTTCGGCGACAGAACCCGTGGATAACTTATGCGGCAATTTCGCGGCTGCGGCGCGAGGGAAATCATCTCTTGCCGCAAAACCGTGTATAACTCGAAACGTATATCAGCGGAGTCCGTATAACCGCTTCAACGTCTCGTCGTCGGTGACTTTGTAACGCGCCGGATTGACGAAACTTTTCAGCGGACTGCCGTCCGGGACTGCCGCTTCAATCGCTTTGCGTTTGTGTCCGGTATCGGCGTGGGCGTAGACGAGAGTGGCCTCAAGATTGGCGTGGCCGAGCCATTGCGAAACGAGCGTCAGGTCCATTCCGCGTTGGTACAGGTGCATCGCCCGGCTATGCCGCCAGAGATGCGGGTACACGTTCGCCGGGACTTTGCCGCAGATTTCACGAGCCGACGCGCCGTACCGGGACATCAAACCGCGAACAGTCGTCGAGCCCATCGGGTTCTTTCTTCCGTGCAGAATTGTATAAAACAGGTGCTGCGCGGAGCAGCGCGGTTCGTCTGCGTGAAACACGCCGAGGTAGTTGTTGTAGTGCGCTACGGCCTTCTCGGAGAGCGGCACCCCGCGGCCCTTGCCGCGCTGTATTGTGACGGTCGGCGTTGCGCCGAGCTTTATGTCGCGCAGGCGGATATCCAAAACCTCGGCAATCCTCGCTCCCGTGCCGTAAAAAATCAGGAGCAAAAACTGGTCGCGCAGTCCCCTCGCCGTGGTCGTATCGGGTTGCGCGAGAATCGCGGACGCCGCCGCTTCGCTCATATGCGCTATGGCTTCCGGTTCCGAAGATTTCTTCAACGGCACTTTGAGAATCTCGCCGTGGTGGATTACGGCGGCAGATTCCATTTTAGCGGCATAAGCGTAGAACGCCCTGATACACGCGAGGCGGTGGTTTCGTGTTGAAACGATGCTGCCGTCGGCTTCAACGTCGTCAAGATACGCCGCCAGCGTTTTGCGGTCAATCATCTCAAATGTGACGGCAGAAAGGCCGATATTCTTCTGCGCGACGACATAGTCCAGCAGATTGTCGAGCGCGTACTTGTAGGCGGTAATTGTGTGTTCGCTGCTGTTCTTCTGTTTCGGGAGATAGACTTTGAAAAAATCGTGGATCAAACCGAACAGCAGCGTATCCTTGACTTCCCCGGACTTCACTCTGCCCATTTTGTCACCTCCGGCAGTATTTCGCCCAGCGCGCTCCAGTCCACGCCCGCAGATTTAACGAGGTTTTCCGGCAGAATGTGAAGGCAGTACGCCGTTTCGGAGAAGTCTTTGTGCCCCATATACGCCCGCAAATACGCGAGCTTGTTGTGGAGGTCGGCGCCCTCGTCGAGCCAGCGGCATAATCGCGCGCTCGCGAAGCGATGTCTAAGGCAGTACGTCACGACATTCGGCAGGTCGGGAACGCCCGGATTCGCGTCCGCCCAACACTTCTTGAACAGCTTGTCCTGCTGTGCCGATGTGTAGCATTCGCCATCGGAGCGAGGGAAGAAATATTCGCTCTCCGGCAGTCCGCGCTCATTGTACCTGCGGCATAACACGAGCATATCCGGCGACATAACAACGGTTCGGTCTTTCTTCTTTTTCGTGTTCGTGACGTCAATCTCGCCGTTGATGAGATTCACGTTCTCGCGGAGCAGTCCGCGCCCTTCGTTCGGCCGCAGCCCGCAGGTGTAAATCAGCCGGAACAGCACGGGCGCGACTACCGCTTCCGTTGACGCTGCCGATTTCGGCAATCTGTCAATCGCGCCGAACAGCGCGGACAGTTCGGCGTCAGTAAAAATGTACGCCGTGGAATTATTCTTGACGGGATAAAAACCTTGCGGTAGAATATATGCGGGTTTACCAATCGCGGTCACATACTCCGCAAGACCTCGGATTGCGGAGGTATCGTTCCCGGAAACGCCGCCCGCGTCCGTGCGTGAATTGAGCCACCCGAACGCCAATTCTTTGGTCAACTCCGCGCAATCAGGGCAGCGTTCCGCGCAGTAGCTGTCAAATCGCAGGAGCGCGTACCGCAGCGTATTCGGCGACAGCCCGAGCGCGACGCGGTATTCAAGCATCGCGTCTATCGCGGGGGCAAAGCCGCTAACGAAGTTACTCATTCCTCCGCGCCTCCCGAAAGCTCTGTGCCGGAGAAGCCAAGCGAACACTCCGCAAGATGTTCGCTGTCAAGCGCGATGTACTTCTTCATAGAATCAATTTTCTCGTCGCCCATCGTCTGCGCCGCGTCCTCAATCGGAACGCCCGCCGTTATCATATTTCTGCCGAGCGCGCGGCGCAGGGAATGGAAGCCCATACCGCCAAACGCTTTGCGCGTCAACCCCGCTTTCTTGCGGTAAGTGCCGTAAAGGCATCCGATTGAAACGGCGTCTTTCATTTCGACATACGGTGGGGCGAGCCGGATAAAAACATTGCCGGAAGTCGTATTCGGGCGGGCGTGGAGAATGTGATCCCTGGCCGCCTCGCCCACGTCCTCCGCCAGCGGCAACACGTTTGTTTTGCCCGTCTTGCTCTGAACAACGGCTATCTCGCCGTTTGCCCAGTCAATATCCGAGAGCTTCAGATTCTTGACGTCAACGGCGCGAAGTCCCGTCACCGCTCCTAGCAGAATCATTGCGTAGTTGCGCTTGCCGCTGACTGTACTGCGGTCGATTTGCCGCAGTACCGCGGCTATTTCTTCCTGCGGAGTTGCCGGGTACAGCTTCGCCTCGTGCGACGATTTCACTGACAGGAGAGAGGCATACGGATTTCCGAGCAGTCCGCGCTCGTGCAGATACGCGCACAACTTGCGCAGATACAACTGTACGTTGCGTATGCTGCTGCTTGTCATCGACTGTGAACAAGGCACCATATACGCCTGAATCTCCGGCGCGGCAACATCGCCAAGCGTGTCGTGATTTTCTTTGACGAGCCAAGCAAAGAGACTTCGCGCCGCCCAAACCACATCGCCGCGCGTGTTTGGGTGGAACGACGCTGAGCCAAGGTACTCGTCAAGCAGTTGCCCGTAGCAGTCGTTCAGCTTGTACATCGACCCTTTGCGCGGCGTTTCCCAAAGCAGTTTCCCGGTCTCGTGCAACCGCGTGATTTTTTCGATTCCGTAAATCCGCTGTACATAGAGCCTGCACGAAATCTCACCGCCGTAATACCGCGCTCGGAGTTCCCTGATGTGGTCTGCTGTCAGGTCTGTGTCAAAGTGCGTTTTGCTTTGCGCTTCGTGCAGCCGTACCAACGGCAGCAGAGAATAGATGTACAGCTGCCACGCCGTGTTTTGAGCGTAACCCGCCGCCGTCATCTCGGCGGGCACCCTCATCGCCAGTTCTTGGATGGTTTGCATAACAATCCCCTTACAAAACAAAGTCGGAGAACTGCTGCCCCAACCATTGCACGGCGGGAACAGTCGCTCTCCGCTCCGACTATCGTAGCACAAAACAGGCGATTTGTACATTTGATATACGTTTCGAGTTATACACGGTTTTGCGGCAAGAGATGATTTCCCTCGCGCCGCAGCCGTGAAATTGCCGTATAAGTTATCCACGGGTTCTGTTGTCGAAAGCGTGCCTTTACACGCCTCTCGGCAGCTCGCCGTGGATAATATTTTACGCCTATAGCCCCCCTATACTCATCACGTGCTGATTAGGGGGATAATCAGTCGATCTGAGTAATCAGCCGCGCTGACGCAGGCGCTCAAAGTGGCGCGGGCAGACCGCGAGCGGCGTAATCAGTCCCGCCCGGCAGCCTTCAAGCTGCGCGTGGCGGCAGCGGCTAAGTCAAAACAAATGGAGGTATGAACATGAACATTCTTGACTTCACGGCAGAGGAACAGAGCCTCATCGCCATCTATGCGGAGCCGACCCGCCTGACGACCGCCGCCGCCATCGTATCGGCCATGCCGGACATGGAAGCGGCATTCAAGGACATCGCCGCAAGCTCGGCGGCCAAGCTCGCCGGGATGACCGACGACGAGTTCGCACAAGCGGCATTCGTCACGGATGACGACGAACCCGACGACGCTGCGTAAGCGGCACCGTCACCAAACGCGGGAACGCGGCAAGCCCATAGTGGCTGCCGCGTTCCCGGTCTTTTTTATTGAGCTGGGATTTTAACACTCCGCAATATCTTCTCCACAGTCTTGCCATTCGCAAGCTCGTCCACCAGTTTATCACGCCAAATAAGGTCTCCAACTTCAAGAACAAATCAGATACATCGGCACTCCAAATGTGTCCATAAGATACGATGACGCGCTGCATAATACTTGGTGCATCTGTGTTGTCAGTTTACTTTCGTCCACGCCCGGTTGCACTATATAAACAGCATACTCAGCCGAGTAGACTTTCAGCTTGTTCTTCAATGTGAAAAGTAATTTGTTGTCTCCGACCTCAAACCTTGATGGATTACCTTTGCCTGTCCTGTCGCTCTCTCGTTTACGAAGGCGGTCGATAAGATGCCTCGCGTCGGCAGCCCATCTGTTGCTCTTTTCTGCTTGACCACAAACTGCATAGAGGTCATCGACCCTCGCGCCCGGTTTGTCTGCGCCTGAAAACTTGCAATGATATAGTTCAAATAAAAGTCGATTGTTTGTAGCATCTTCTTGAATCGCTATTACATCGGACACTTCGCCGGAGCCGTCATCGTCAAAGATGAGAGAGTATTTACCGGATGATTTCAACTCTGAAATGAGCCGATACTGAATGCTATCTGCTTCTTTTCTTTTGCCTTGCGATTCTTTGCGAATATCAACGCCAGTCCAATCCCATGCCGTGATACAATCGCTTGGGAATGTGGCCGGGGTTGCGGTTTTGAGCTTAACAAGCAGATTCCCTTCAAGCGACGAACCATCCACAAACCATATTCGCGGAGGGTTCTCTTGGAAAAACTCTTGGAGAGTTACTTCACGACTACGACCAACTTGAATCTTGATGCTATCGCCCGTCTTATGTTTGATGGAATAGCCTGAGGTATCAATTTGAAGAACGAGCTCCTCCTTGAAATCGTCATTGCCGACATAGAACGAAATATCTGATGTGTCATCAAATACGCTCAAACCAATATCGAGAAGAAACAAGCGAGAATCATGCAAGCTCGTCCTGACCCTTATTGAGCCTCGAAGCTCTTCTTCAATCTCAATGGGAAAATCAATTCGATACGGCACTATTGCCGGACGCGAATCTATTTCCTCTGGAACGAGCGCACCACTTAGTACCGATGTGGTATTTATGGATGTATCCAATACCTTGTCAGCCTGTTTGTTGCACCATTCCATCCAGTAATTGATAGTCTCAACCCACTTCGCCCATATAGTCCCTTTGTACGAGCAGCCAATACTCATACTGCTGCCGCTTTCATAGCCTACCCCAAAGAGATTCGATTTTGTAGCCGCACTTGTTGTTGATTGAGTGATACCCTCCGCAACATCGACCCCCGCAAACATCCTGTAACGAATGTGATGGTTTGATATTGCCGTCTTCAAGCCAACAGTCGATAGCATCAAACGATTGATGCCCGATAGACAACGGAAAACATCTTCGCCGACGATACGCTTGCTTGAATTAAAGACCGCCTCAGCAAAGCGATTTGCAATTCCTTTATCGGTCGTGTTGACGAAGAAAACGCCTTTTCTGGTATTCCAGTAAAGTATGTGCAGGTTCCAGTCCTTATCTGTTATATCCCGGTTGACAGTCCAATCTACGCTGCTTGTGCGAAGCTCGGTGATTATTAAGACCTTGGCTTTCTCGTTGACAATATGATGGCAGTTCTCTTCTTTGAAAACTTTTGTCCATTCTTTCCAGTGCCATTTTGTTTCGGTTGTCGAGTACATGAACATACTGACCTTTGGTCTGAGCTGATTCAGGGGAATAACTTCGGTTCCCGTGAAGTCCTTGGCGAGCTTTTGCAACTCCACCTCTCGACCAATCTTCTCATCTGATGTGTCTTTGAGAATCTTGTTCCAGTCTGAATCCTGAGAGTACAGGTCTTCAAGTGTCTCACTTATGTCGTCATCAACAATGTTTGCGACAATGGACGCTTCGCCAAGATTCGTTTGGGTTCGAGCGAAACGTCCGATGAACTGAATTGTGATGGGTATCGACTTATACTTATCGTGAATGGCGCAGATTTTCAACTGCGGAATATCAATACCCTCGCTGAACATATCGACGCATACCACTATCTTTGAATGCCCAGTTCTGACCTTTCCCAAGGCTTTCTTATTATGCGCTGCGGAATTACGGCTGACTATCAGAACGGGATTATGTTCAGAGTATTTGGGCTGATAGACTTTATCGTACAGTTCCGTTGCTCTTTCTTGTGTGGCAGCGCGGACGAGTAGAAGATGTGGATAGCCAGCGTCAATGTCGGCTTCAAGCAACTCAATAGCCTTGGCCGCAACAGTGGCATCCATCTTGTCGTCATCGAACTCAAGCACCGGGTAGAAATTGATTGGCTTGAAATAGCCGCGTTCCTGTGCAAGTGCGAGAGGGAAATTGTAGATAATGTCGCCGTCCACCTTTTTGCCGTCATTACGAAACGGCGTTGCCGTGAATTGCAGACATTTCATCCCATCAAACTTCTTCTTGATGCTCTTCCAAGTGTTGGATGCGACATGATGCGCTTCGTCAATTATCAAGGTGTCACACTTCGCCGCCAACATACTAGGATAACTGTCGTCGAAGCGATGATTGCTCAACAAAGACATCGTTGTAATAATGACATTGCTCTTGTCTATCAATTCTTCCAGTTCGATCTTGTCCTTTGGAGAAGTCAGCAATGTCGCTACAACTGGATTCTTGAATGAATCCGTTATTGCCCCTATTTCACGGAGCTTTTCCAGAGTGCAAAACCTATTGACTGTTTGCTTGCGGAGAAGGTTGCTCGGTACGATGATGAGCGATTTGTTGCACTTTCCAGAGACAACAGTCGCTATCATAACTTCCGTCTTGCCCGTCCCCGTTGGCATGACGATGGTTGCCGGAGTTTCCAATACAGTCCAATGAGCCTTGATTGCGAACAATGCTCCTAATTGTGCTGAACGGAATCCGGGTTCTGTTTCGATGTTGCTCTCAGGATAATTGAATTGGTTTTCGTTCCACGACAAGAGGGCATCATCAACACTCGCCCATGCTGTTCCAGAAGGCGAATGCGAGAGAGTGTTTTTGCTCCCGATTTTGATTTTCTCAATAGCCATCAATTATCCCCCTCGCCGTCACTTCGGCAAAAACTCCGACGGTGTTCCATAGCTTGTGATGTATGCTGCTTTCTGCGCTCTGGTGAGGGCGACATAGAGCAAGCACTTCTCAGATATCAAGCTCGACAGTCTTGACACCTCATCCGTGTCGTCAATCGCTGTGGCGAACGGAATCACGCGATTGTTGGCGGCGGCGATGAACATATACTGAAATTCAAGCCCTTTGACGCGGTGCATCGTGGCGATGCGAACGCCCTCAAAGTTGCGGTCGTCCAGCTTGGTTCTCTTTATCTCATAAGCCAGCATTCCAGCATCACGGAATGCCTTGACGTAATCGTCAAGCAGACTGTGGGTGCGGGCGACCAAGCAGATGTCCTTCTGGTCAATGCCTTCTTCGGTGAGCCGTTTGACCTCATCCACAATGAAGGCGTATTCCTCGGCGGCGGACTTGAAGTTCTGAATATCAGGATAGGCACCGTGGGTCAATGATTGGCAGCGTTCCTCGCCTTCGTACTCGTCATCCAGATTGTCAAAGTTGATGTCTTTCAGGAAGGCGAAAGCGTACTTCCTGATTTCCTCTGTGGTGCGGTAGTTGATGCGTAGACGGCTGCTCCTGCCGCGCACGTTGATGCCGCACTTGGAGAGAACAGCCCTCTTCTTGTAGATACGCTGATGTGCGTCTCCAACGATGAAGATGTCGTTGGGATGCTCGGCTCCGGCGATGGCGCGGAGAAGACGGTAGGCATTGGAGCTGAAATCCTGCCCTTCGTCCACGATGATAGCCGCGTATGGTGCCTCTTGTAGATTCTTTTCAAGAATCAGGCGGCATTCATACATGGCAGTATCCACGTCGCGTATCTGCTTCTCTTTCATAAGTGCGATGTATTCTCCAAACACATTCCAGACCTGCATTCGTTTTTTGCGGTCAAGGCGGGTTCCCCGGCCAATGCGCGATGCCTTCAAGTATTGTTCCTGCGTGAAGCTCTCTTGCGCAGCCACAACCTTCGACCACTCATCAGCATAGAAGTCCTTGCTGAATCCGATGTCTTCGCCGGATTGCGATATAGCTTCTTCCCAAACAGCATACGCCTTGTCGTCGTAAACAATCGTGTAGGTGTATCCATGTTGACGCAGGAATTGACCGACCCAAGCGTCCAGATGAATGACCTCAATGCGGCGCAGTTCTTCCACGCTGCATATCTTTCGCAGGTTGTCCTTGATGTCACCCGCCAAGTTCGCGGTGAAGGTCGTGAAGAGTATTCGCTGCTTGCCGGACAGTTTGGAGGCAAGATATTTTGCTCTGTGCATTGCCACAACGGTCTTTCCCGTCCCGGCACCGCCCAATACGTGGTAAGAGCCGGAAAAGTCCTTCTCAACAAGCTGACGCTGTGCAGGATGCAGGAATATACGCCATTTCTCCAATGGCTCGGCCATCATGCGGCGCAGCTCATCTTCGCCTTCGAGAACCACGAAAGAAGTCTTGCTTCCGTCGCTTTGCAGAGCTTTGGCGAGGTCGTCCGCCCCCGCTTCCGGCACCGTTTCCTTGTGGAAAAGCTCTTTGACTTCATCCAAAGGAAATCCGTTGGCAAGGTACTCCAACACTTCGTAAGCATCCGTCGGAAGGCTGTGCTTAGCTTGATAGAATTCACTCGTATTCTTAAAGCTCTTCACGAATGGCACAAGCTCTTCCGGCACACCGAGTTCGATAAGGCTGTCGTTAGAGGCCATCGAGAACAGATTCGGCTCACCGCCACTCTCTACGGCGGTGTCGGTAATCACATCGAAGATTTGGATATTGCCTGTGAGCTTGTTGACCACACACTTCTTCCGTGCTGCCCAATCGTAGGCCTCATCGTGATGGTCAACCCAAAGGAGCAGGTATACGCCAGTCTCTTCCTGACGAGCTACGATGCCGCGATAAGTGCCATCAAGCCTGACGGAACAGATTTTGTCATCCATCGCAGAATTGATTTTCTCGTAGTTGATACCCGGCGCAATCGGATTGTTCCGAAACTTGTTGATGAAGTCAGTAACCTTGCCCTGTATCTTTCTTGGCAGCGCGGCAAACGCCGTTAAAAAATCGGATGATATTGCAACAGTCACGGTGTTTTGCTCCATTTATTCGACCTCCTTAAACCAGTCGGTTTGAATCTCATCATCGGCGGCGAGGACTTTCCAACCCGCCGCAATAAACGCTTCCTTGCTCTCTTCCTGTTCTTCAAGCAAGAAGGCGACTTTGTACTGTTCCCAAGCCATTTCCGCTTCTCCCACAACGGCTCCGTTCTCGTCTTCGAGTTCGTAGCCGATGGTGTCGGGGGCAGCAACCGCAAGCTCCGCGCACTTGGTGGCAAAAGCCTTCGCCGTATCGCCCATTAGTTGCACAAGGGTTTCTGTCGGCCATGTAGCCTCGCCCTCGCCGGGCGTGGCCTCTGCCGCTGCTGGAACCATCAAAGGAACCCGGTTGTAAACATCATTCTTCATCCCATTCGCAGAAACAGCGGCAAAGCTCTTCAAGAATTGCAACACATTGTAGAACTGCCAGAAGCCGTTCCACTCAGGCTCATATTTCTCTGTGCGGTTTGCCTCGCTATCATCGAGAACAGCATAAACCGCTATGTCAGCTTTGAATTTGTTTTGCTGCATATCGTCGGCTACAACGCCGCTGTATACCGTCATGTGGGAATTTGCCGAACGTGGCCTCCAATTCCCAAAGACAGTCTTTCCAAGCTCATATTCAGGACTGTCCAGCCCAAGCATCTCGGTGATGTTGCCGACATTCAATTTCCAATCAGCAAAGATAACACCGTTTGCCATGTCACGAGGCGAGAGCAGAGAGAAAGCATATGCTCCGGCGTGGGCGGCAAACAACTTCTCAGCCTCAGGGTTTTCAAGATACTGTGCCAACAGCTCCATCGGCGGCATTCTATCAGGTTTGAGTGATTCAGCATTGGCTTCCTGAACCGCTCGGTTGTACATGGTGTTATAGCTCGGCATCCTGCTTGCATTCAGCACGTCAGTCGCATAGTCGCCCTGCGCCTTGAAGACGCTCTGTACGTCCTTCCACGAGAGAGACCAGATACGGAAATTACCGCTGCGACGGATGGCTTCACGCTTCAATGTGTCGTCGGCCACCTTCTCTTTGTGATAAAGGAAACCATCTGTATAGATGACGACTGGCTTCTGATTGCCTTCTGTCTTCGTCGGCCATAACACAAAGTCTGCGCGGGTTTCGACCGCAACGCCGCTTGCGGCATCGAGCTTCACCTGCGGTTCAATTTCCCAAATGGCCTCTCCGATTTTGAGCAGGTAACCTTCCTTGTTGTGAACCAGTTCCTTGTTGATGGTCAGCGTCCGCGAGTGGTTGCCCATTTGTGAAAGAGCTTCTATGAAGCGACGTTCCAGTTCACTCTCAAACAGACCGTTGACCGGGACGGCTCCGAGCTTCTCTATCTCTTCAAGGTTCTCCTTGCCGCTCAATATCTGCTTCAACAAACGGATAGCGGTCGCTCTCGAAATCTGTCCGATGTTCTGGCTCTGGCGGTAGGCATATAGGCAGTGATAACAGCCGTCTTTCTGTGGGTCGTCTTTGCACTCGCATTTTTCGAGAACGGCAAGAGCCTTTTCAAATATCTCAATCAGGGAGTGTTGTTTGAGCATCAACTGTTTGAGATACCCGGTGCCACCGGGAACGGAATCGTAAATCACGAGGTACTGCTTGCGGTAGTCGGCATCCGGCACGGGGACTTCGCTTATCGTAGCCCGTAGGTGGTCTGCATTTCCGAAGTATTCCTTCATGCCGAGCATGAACGCAGCGATGAAGGATTCCACGCGCACGTTGGTTGAATCCATCGTGGTTGCCGGAACCAGTATCCGAAGGGCTTCCGTGGCGAACTCGCGGTAGAGAAAGAGATATTCTTCGTATGGGTCTGCCATACCGCTTGCAAGATTCTTTGCCTTGCAGGTGAAAGTATGCTCCGGCCTTCCGTTCTCTGGCTGTATCTTGCCGCAATATTTACAAATCTTGAAGCCCTTGCGAACGTCTTCTTGCCCGGCGACGGTGAGCTGCTCTCCGGCGATGTCGCTCTCACCAAAGTTGATTTCCCGTAGCGTCGCTTTCTTGACGAACTCATAGCCAAAGGCAAACTCTTCATTGTCCATGCGATATGCCTTGGTTATGTCTCCGTCCTCATTCACATCGACTAAGAGCTGTTTGCAGTAGAACGTTGTCTGGCGGTCGTCGCTCTCGTCTCCGATGAGGCTCTTGGTGTAATCCATATTGGAGTAGACCATTTGCACTTTGAGCATCGAGCGAACTTGTCCCGAATCCGCCCATGCAGGGCTGCCGCATTCCGGGCAAGCTGCGACGTTTCGCCCGGCTTCTTCCAACTGCGCGTGGGAGCAGTTGGGGCAGAGCCGCCACTTGGCAACCTGCGCCGAGGTAAGGTCTACCTGATTGATATTCAGCTTCCTGCCGTCCACATAGAAGTTGTTGGACGGCGCGAACTCACTGATGGCAGCTGAGGCCGAACGGCTATACTCATAGACCATCTTCTCATACTTCTTCGGCTGCGGCTCTGCGCCTTCGGCAGCGTCTTCTTTACGATACAAGACGGCTTTGAGGATGATGCCGGATTCCGGGAAGGCATAGTTTGGAAGTAGTCCTTCGTCGGATAAGAAGTTGAAAACGTCTTTTCCGTTGATGCTACGCACGACATTTGCCAAAGCCCTGCGCTCTGCGTCAAGTTCTTTGATTTCGGCTTCATAAGCCGGGTCTTTCGGCTTTGCCTCCAAGTCCTTAATGAGCGTTCTGAGCTGTTTGATGCTTTCTGTGAGCGCGTCCTTTTGCTTCTTCAAGGATTCAAACGCTTCTAAGACCCTCATGTGCATCGGGCTATCCGTCACACCTGCACCTTTGGCGTACTTCTCTAAATCGGCCTTCTCGCTCTCTTCAAGCTCTGGGAACATCTGAATGAACGTGCGAAGCAGCCCGGAGATATTCCCTTGCACGAAGGTCAGGAAGTTGAACGGATACTTGGCCGGGTCTCTGGTGGTCAGATTGTTGGTGCAGGCACCAACCGCCTTTGGGATGGCTCCTTCCGGCACACCTTTCTTAATCCAACTGTCCATGCTGTACGCAAGGAACTGCCGCTCTAATACAGCAGATGCCTTCAAGAAGATTTTCGGCGGTTCCACGTTGCCCGCCATCATTTCCATCGGCTCAGCATAGAAGTAGAGGTCGTGCGGTCTTGCATTGGCGACAGCGATGTTCAAGGCGTTGCCGTCTTTACGTCCGGCGCGGCCTGTTCTTTGCAGGTATTGGGCTTGCCCCGGCGGTACGCTGCACAGAATGACAGAAGACAGGTCGCCGATGTCGATACCCATTTCCAAAGTAGGAGTACAAGAGAGGACATTTGTATCCCACGGCTTTTGGTCTGCGCCACCACGTTTGAAGACGCGTTCCAATTCTTCACGGTCGTCGCGTTCCAATAGCCCGGTATGCTCCTTTGCCGAGACGCGCACGATGGCGCCGCTGCTGTACAGCTTGCCGAAGTACCCCAAGGCCGCATCATCTTGAACGTGCAAGGCTCTGGTGCAGTTTGTTCTAAGACACGGCGCACCATCCCAAAGCGTTTCGTTCTCAGCACTCACCGAGACGGCATGACCGCACTCTTCGCAGACATATTGCTTCACGTCGGCGTTGATGGTTACTTTGTCTTTTGACAGCCCCCATACTTTATACTCCGCAGGAGAAGGCATAGCGACGATGAAGCCTTGTTTGACTAACTCTTCGAGCGTTATCTTTGCGATGCCCTCGTACTTAATGCTCTCGTACATCGGCTCGTTGAAACACTTCCATATCCAGTCGCAGTACGCGCCATTGGCTTTGAGCGTGTCGAAAGCTTTGATTCTCCTGCCGTTCGGGTCGTTAAGCTGATAAAGGAACCTCGGTGTATTGCGTCCGAACTGGACACCGGGCAACCACTTCTCTTTGTCGTTGGAGAGCAGATATGGCTTGCCTTCGTTGTTGGTGTACTGGTTGAAGATGAAGTCGTCAAAGGCACCCTTGGATGACATCAAGTTTAGGAAGCCGATAACGATTTTGCCGAACAGGTCGGCGTTGAACTGACCCTGCGCATCGCCGATTTCATTGACGGCGCGTTCCAGAACGCGCTCTATAACTTCTTCCACGTCTTTTTGTGGGAAGGAGATTACCGAGCAACCGGACTTTTCAAGCGTCCGTCCGATACGGCTCAGGAAGCCGTATTCGAGCATGATTTCATAGCGAAGACGGTATTCTATGTTGTTCATCAGGTTCTTTTCGTCCTGACCGTGGCCGAATGAACCTTCACGCTTCATATTCTCGTATGCTCGCATCCACGCCATGTTCGGCGCGATGAATCGGCTTACGAATTCTTCATCGGTGAGTTTTTCGTGCCAGTAGGAAACGAAACGGTCTTGAAACTCACGAAGGCTCATTCCGTCGCCCTCGTCTATGACAAATTGCTGAATCGTGCTGCGAAGGCTTGGCTTGTACGTCCGCGAGTCGAAGAACCCTGCGCGGTGAGCTGCGTCCTGCACGTTGTCCGAGAAGGCAAGCGTCTTCTTGTCGTCGTTAAACTTCGACGAGAAGAGCTGTGAGATGCTTGTACTGATGGCAGTCGCACTCCGCAGACCGATGATGGAAAGTCCGGTGAGGCTCCCGCAATGGGGACAGCGGAAGCCACGGTTGCGCTTTCCTGCGTCTTCCTGCCGAAGCGGGATAATCACAGGAATCTGCTCTGTACCGCATGACGAGCAGGAGTGCTTCTTGCCCTCGGCCACATCGAGCTGCATACAGTTGGGACAAAGGAAAGCTTCTGCCGTGTTCCACGGCTTTTCTTCATGGTCGTTGGGGTACATCATCACGACTTTTTTGTCGTTCTTGAAGTAGAGGTTGTAGAAGGCTCCGAGGTCGGTTATCTGGACGCTGCCGCGCTCATTGGCTGCCGAGACCCATCCTGTCTCACCGCAATCACGGCAATTCACGACGGGCAGATAGGTTGCCGCCTGTTGTTCATTCAAGTCAGTGGCAAGGGCATAGGTAACAGTCGAGCCAGTCACTTTGGCAAGCAAGCGGCGCAGTTCCCGGAACCAGAGTTGCACTTGCACAGAGAGGAATGGGCGAAGACTATCTGCCGCACCTGTCCTCGCATGGGATATGAGCGCGTAGAGTGCATCTATGGCGATTTTTGCGCCTTGTACGCGCAGTTCCGGGTGGTTGCCTCCCATGTCTTCGCAGACTTGCTCGTCTTGTACAAAGCTCCCGGCGATATAGGTCAATAGCTCTTGGGTGAAGGCGTGTTCCATCAAATGAGAGCCGAGCGCAAGACGCGCATCCTCGCTCATGATGTCGGTGTAGATGAAACTCTCGTCAAACCACGCTTTCGTTGCCGCTTCGAGGAACGGCCTCTGGTCATCCATTTCTACCGCGCGGTTCAGCAATTCAACCGCTGCTTTGTCTGGCACGGTGAAGTCCGTGGGTGTTTTCCCTTCAAAGAATTCAGAGGCAGTAAGTCTGTCTTCGGTCACAACAGCATCGTTCTCAAATGGTTCGCCAAATACTTCTGCGGCATATCCGAGGATACCTGCCGCACTTTCTTTGTTGCCCATCGTGGCCGAGGTGCCAATGCAGCACAGATGGCCAACAGGGGTAAATAGTCTGGACTTCAAGCGGCGCAGCAGACAGGCGAGGTCGGTTCCCTGCGCTCCGTCAAAGGTGTGCAGCTCATCCACCGCTATGTATTTGAGCGTGTCGGGGTTCTTGTTGTCATTCCACAGCAGCGCGTCTTTGGAACGCACAAGCAGGTAGTCGAGCATCTTGTAGTTGGTCAGGAGAATGTCCGGCGGCGAAGACAGCATCGTCTCGTGGTCGGTGATGATACGGTCGTCCGTCATCGCTCTGTTTGGGACGCTTTCATGGCCGCCAACATACATCCCGGCGGTCACATTGCCGCGCAGTTCCGGGCTTGTGTAGATAAGCTCGGCAATACGCTTCGCTTGGTCTGTGGCGAGTGCGTTCATCGGGTAGATGATGAGAGCTTTGATACCTTTCTCTCCGCGATGCTTGTAGCAGTATTCGAGTATCGGATACAGAAAGCACTCTGTCTTGCCGGAGCCTGTGCCTGTGGCAATTAGGGTGGAGCGTCCGTCTTCGCCCGTGAGCCGTTCAAAGGCTTTCTGCTGATGGACGTAAGGCTTGTACTTGGGGGGGATGGCCTCAAAGAAAGCTTCCGGCATATCCTCGGCCACGCGGAACGGGAGACGCACACTGACATACGGCTCGTGAAAGACCGAATCCTTCGTCGCAAGAAGATTCGGTATCGAATCCCTGAATCCGGGCGTGGTCATCGGAAACGTCGTCTTGATGTAATCCGACAGCCCTTCTTCTAATTGTTTTGCCAGTATGGATGGTAGCATCGCTATCTTTCCTCCGCGTATTTCTTTTCAAAGAATGCCCACGCTGTTTCGTAATCCTTCTCCCGGTCGCAGCGATCAAAAGGTGCGACGTATTCGATGGTGCGCTCCACCGGGCCGCCGGGTTGGGTGTCATCTGTGAAGGTGCGCTTAAATGTGCCGGAGGAAACGTCTTTGATTTTTTCCCATTCCGGGCGCGCGAAGCCCACGTTGGTCAAGCTGCGGTTGTTCGTAAACACAATGCGGCCTGTCTGGTCATACCAGGTTTCAGCCTCGTAGCTTTGAAGGACGGGGAATTGGATGCGATATATTATCATCAGTTGCTCCAAAGTCATGCCGAGTGCTTGTGCTGTCAGTACATCTATCTCCACGAGGGCTTGGCGGCGTTCGTAGTCGGTACGGAGCGGGGTGTCCCAAATCCATTCTGACGATAAGGTCGAATATTGAGCAGAACTCAAGCGTGGGTCTTCTTTTGACCATAGCTCATTCTTAAAGGTGTCCTGCCAGCAGGAACGCCATAGGTCTGCATAGTATTTAGTCAAGCAGTTAAGCATAAGCGCGCGTTGAATTATCGGCATGGTATCCCGTGGATGAAAAACTGGTAAAATCATCTTGGTACTGTAGTTGACGTGTCCTTTACCAATGACCTTTACCAGAAAGTCAAAGGGCAAGCTCGCTTCGCAGCCAGCCTGCGAAACCATGTGCATACAATTTTTGAATGAAATTCCAAAAATTGTATGCACAAAGGCTACGCCTTTGTGCATAATGGCTGTAGCCAAAGTGCGCTCCGATGTTGTCCCTACCATTTCACGATTTGCGAGATAGTAGGCACTGTTGAATTTCATTCCCCATTGCGTTGTTGGAATTCTACGCAAATACTCGTTGTATTCGAGATTGGGCGCATATTTCGAGCGCAATAGATAATCCTCTGGGATAATCGTTAGGTCTATGCGGTCATAATCGCTGTTTACCCGATACACGCGGCGGGCAGTCTGAAATATTGGGTTGGCTACGTTGATGAACGGACCTGAATACACGACTGCTGACGGCGTATCTGGGAAGCCTACCCGATCTCTAATAGTTCCGTCTGTGCGTGAATTCGTTTCATTCCAACATTCAGTAGTAAAAATCTCGTCCTTTATGTCCCCTAGTGTTCGCGGCTGGGCGGCGAAGCGCCTGAGGACTTCCATTAATTCCGACGAATGTAGAGAGGGAATTCTTGCTTCCCTCCATTTCTCGCCTCCATCAAACAGTTTGGCGAATGCCGATAGCTCTTTTTTCCCGACTCGGACAACTCTATCGGGATGTCCGTTCACGTTCCAGTCATTATTATCGTCTTTGATTCCCGGGACATCGCCCGTTATGGAATCGTCGTAGCACTGCTCGATTGTATTGACCTCATAGAGGTTGCTGATGGTGTCGAAAGACACCATCCGTTGACCACCATACACATTTATACTGAAATGTGTATGGTGGTCAACTTCGGGAAACAGCTTCTTCTCGTTTGCAAATTGAAAATGATAACGCAAACGAGCATATGCTCTTTCCCGAAGTTCACCACCCTTCGGGTCATCATAGATGCCCTCGGGGTGCAAAAAGGCGCTCACGCCTTTTTGATTTACAAAACTCCATGATTGCGGCAAGAAGCACTTATACAAGTTCGCCGCAGAGCCTTTTAATACCAAATAGTTCTGTGCAGCATTCAAGAATCCCTGCGTACCGGACATGGCTTCGTACTCCGCAAAATAAAGCGCTTTGGCTCTTCTGTCTTCAAGTGCCGCTGCTCTTTCGCGTGTTGTCTGTGTGGCAGTAAGATTCTTCACCGCAAACACCGGGTTTTCATCTGAAAGGACAGTTTGTTCATTCCATTCAACCTTTATCCACGGCGGATTCCCCAGCACTAAATCAAATCCGCCGCGCTCAGCGAATACTTCGGCGAATTCAAGCTCCCAATGGAAGAAATGCTGTTGCGAGGCAATCTCTCTTGCTTGCGCAAGACGCGGATTCTTGGCGCAAAGCTCGTCGAGGTTTATCTTGCCCAGTTCGGCGTAGGTGTCGTAGATTTCATTCACCTGTTCCTGCATTTCAGTCGGGAAGAGTGACAACTGACCGGGTGTGTAATGTTTGCCTGTAACACCGCCCTCCATCACATTGACGGACACGATCCCGCCCTCCAAAATCAGGCTCATGTCAAACAAAAACTCGCTGCGGCTCGGCAGGAGGTCGGCTTTGTCAATAGGCCAGAACCAAAGAACGCACCAATAGTCCATCGCAAATTTGAGACGGGCATAGGGGGAGGCGTTGTCGCCACCCTCTGTCTTGTACAGCCGCTCGAATATCAAGTCTTTCTCGCGGATAGTGGTATGCGAGCTTTCCGTATCTTCTTCATGCCCAAAGACGGAGAGCGCGTCGGCAGTCTGCTTCTCCACTTCCTTTTGCAGTTCGACTTGCTTCTCCCACAGCTTGTCGATGATGCCGGAGACGCGCAGGAGCGTGTCGATATCGCCCTCGCTATATGGCTTTACGAAAGCCTTGTTCCAGTCTTTGATGGCTTTGATGCCGTCCGGGTCAAGAGCCTTGATGACCTTATCGGTGTAGCTTGACATACCGGGGTCGCCCATCAGGAAATGGTAGACCTGCTTCTTGGGCATACGCTCTGTTCCGGGCTCCACGCAAGTAGGCGCATTCTCCCACCAACGGTCGGGAGAGTGATTTGTTTCTAATTGTTCTACGCGATAGACCTGCCTTCTCGCACCGATGAGCGAGTTGCCATTGATGAGCTGCGTACCAAACCACGGCACAAAACCACCCTTGAAGATAGTATTGAGCCAGAGGGATACTTCGGCAAGCTCAACGGCAATCGGGTTGAGGTCGATGCCGTAGACATTGCGGTCGGCAATATACATCTTGACCCGCTGTATCTCCTGATAGCGGTCTTCATAGGAAATGGTCTCGCCAGTTTCCTTTTGTTTGAGGTCGATGTAGGCTTCGGCAAGTTGGTTAATGGCTTCATTCAAGAAGGCCGCGCTTCCCATTGCGGGTTCGCATATGGTGAGTGAGAGAATCTCGTCGGCGGTCTTTCCTTCGAGCAGCTCTTTGAGCGCATACTTGACCAAGCACTTTGTCAGAACTTCCGGCGTGTAGTACGACGCGGACTTCTCGCGTTCCCGTCCGGCTAAGCGGTAAATGAAGGTGCCTTTCTCGTACTTGCGGAGTTTGCCATCGTCGTAACGGACACGTTCGTCATCGTTGTAGTTGTCGAGTTCCCGTTCCGGAATGAAATAGCCCACTTCAAGCTCATCAAAATTGTCCTGCGCTCGCTTGACTTCAAACAGCGTTTCCTCTGCGATGAATCCGCGATAGGACAGGAGGGCTTCATAGACCGCGCCCATCTGGTTAATGCCGAGGGTAGAGTAGGAAATCCGTCCACGGCTGCCACGTCGCCCGGTTCCTCTGGATATGCTCATCAGGTCGATGATTCTGAGCATCACGATATTGCGCAGCTTTGCCGAGGTAATCATCTTCGTGTATTCAGGGTCAAAGATGTGCGCTTTGAGCGGCTCGATGACAAACACATCATGCAGCGATTCGAGGCCGATAGCTTCTTTCAACGCTTCTTCTGTGGTCGGGTAGCCGTTGTATATCAGGTCGTAGAGCTTGGCGAGGGTCTCATGCAGATAGTAGCCGTCGCCCACTTCTTCCACATCTTCGCGCACGTCATCGGCGATGTCGCGCAGGAACTCCAAAGAGTAGCCTTCAACATAGGCTTGCGCCTTCATCGGCGCATAGCCAAGCTCCGGCCTTGCCTCGATAAAGAGCATGAAGAGCATACGGTACATATAGCGCAAGCACTCAATCGTGAGCTTGCTTGCGTCAACAGGGTCGGCGTTCAGGTCGCGTCCCTGTCTATGCTCCATATCGTAAAGCACTTCGTTTCCAAGAAGCTCTATGGCTTCGCGGAGGGCGTATTTCAAATCCTGCGACACGCCGGAGGCATGACGGTGAGAGTTGTCGTCGAGCTTGTCTAAGAGCGAGTTGCCGTCATCCGGGCAGAGGGATTCCTTGTGAAGCAGGACGGCCATCGCTTGCAGTGTCGATTCCTCACGGCGGCCAAAGATTTCTTCGCTATCAAAATAGAGATAGCGTTTCTCGTTCCACTTGTTGCGGTCGATGAGAGCGATGCCGCCGATGCCAATGAGAACCAACCATCTTGGAGGCTCCGGCAGACTAAACAGAACCTTTGTCACGAGGTCTTCGTTTTCAAGCTCGGTCAGCATTGGGATTTTCGGCGTGTCGTCGCTGACGGCAGCACCGTCAAAGAAGTACCCCGAAAGCATATCCGCTTCGCGCTCTGCGGAGTGGGCAAGTAGCACCCACAGCAGCGGTGCGCCGTTGGCCTTTTTCATTTCGAGATAGACGGGTACTTGCCCGTCTTCTCCGACATCCGCGATGAACGGAGTCGCAGCCGGGTAGCCAAGCGTTTCAAGGTAGCTGTCGGCTAAGTCTTTGACCATCGGCCAGACCTGTGTGTCGCTACGGACGCGCTGATAGCGGTCATGTATCGTAGAAAAAAGACGACCGCAATCACGGAGCAGAGACCAAGGCGTTCTCGCTTCCTCTTCGTCTTTCGCAGCTGCTCTCCATGCGGAGATAGTCTCGGCAGCGTTTTCCTCGAAGATGGATGAGAAGTAATGATTGGTATAGTATTCGTTGTAGTTGTTGATGCCGCGTAAGTCCATAGCCATTATCCATTCACCCCCGTCAGTACAGCGATAACGCGGATATAGGGATTGTCCTCGATTTCGAGGGTGTCCTTTACCCAGTCTACAAAGTCGTTGAATACCTTTTCGACCATGCGCTCTTTCTCGCTTTTTCTGCGTTCGTCTTCAAAGAGCGACATCTGATAGTTCTTGTGCCTGCGTTGTAGCTCGTCGAGCTTTTCGAGTTCGGCATAGATTTTCGGGTCTGTTGCTTCGTTGTATTCTGTGAAGTGTCGTTTGAGTACGACCTCCGCATCCGCAACTGCGGTGCGCAAGAGAGCAGTTGCCTCCTGCACCCGTTCCTCAGTGACGAGGTTTTGGTTTGGTAGGTCGTTTCTCGACAGCCTCGTCTTTGTCAGGATTTCATTCATGCTGAGTTCGCAGGACAAGGCTCCGTTCTTGTAGTGCAGACCGAACCATTCGTCTACAACAGGAGCGGATTTTCGGTTCGGGATTGTCCCGGCCATCACGAAGATAATATCGTCAGGCGCGAGGCCATCGGTCAGTCCGATGATTGGTGCCTCGTTGCGCCCATAGAGCAAGCTCGACTTGTCGTTTATCCAAGTGAAGAGCGGGTGTAGCTTCCACAAATACTGCGTCGTCGGCCAAGCAGTTTCGAACAGATTGTTCTGCATACTGCGAACCATTTCTGCCATTGCAAACTGCTTGTCCGGGCTGAGGCGCAGATAGTCTTCGGATGGCATTGCTTCGTCCGGCAGGAGCGCGGAGAGCCGTCTGCGCAGCTCCGGCGATATACTGATTTCCACGCCGTCCACAGTTTGAAGGGGCTGCACAGTATTGCGTTCGCCTTTGTTGAAATAGGGAATGGCCGTCTTAACATAGTCCACATCCGCGAAGAGCGTATCGTCTTCTGATACGGTTGCAGGTGCCTCGGCTTCTGCGGCTCCGGCCATCAGAGCTTCAAACGGGTCAAACTCGTCCTCGGCTTCCGTCAACTGTGCGCCGAACGCTTCTGGCGTAGTTCCTTGCTCTATCGCACTTGCAGTAACGCCTTCTTCTTCAACGTTGAACTTGCCCATCAGCAAGGTCGGGTCGCCGATATTCTTGTATGCCTGTTCCTCTTTCTGAACCAATATTTCCATGATGCGCATATCACCCTTGATTTTCGGGTTCGTACTGCTAATCATCATGTAGCGAATGTCCGGCTGCTCTTGCTGTCCGTAACGGTCGATACGTCCATTCCTCTGTTGGAATACCATCAGCGACCACGGGATGTCAAAATGGATGAGCCTGTGGCTGAGGTAGTGGAGATTGATACCTTCTGATGCAACGTCGGAGGCGACGAGGACACGGATGGGCGATTCCTCACGTCCGAAGTCCTCGACGATTTTCTGTTGGTCGGTATCGGACATACCGCCATAGATTTCTTGTATGGCGTTTTCTTTCAGCCCCAAGTCCTGCCGGAGATGTTCGGCGATGAAACGCATGGTCTCGATGCGCTCGGTGAAGATGACAACTCTGTCGTTCTTCGCCCGGCTCCATCCGTATTCTCTTCCTTGCAACAAGGCAAGGAGTTGTTGGTAGCGCGAGAATGACGCGGGGGCGATTTTTTCCAAGGCTGCTTTGAGTTCTTCGAGCAGACCGATGTCCTTGATGTCTCTGGCTTGGTATTTCTTGTAGAGCTTTTTCAGTCGCTCATCTATGCTCTTGATGCAAGCGGCTGGGCTTGAAAACATGGACTTTTCAAGGCTCGTCTTGAAGAGCTGCCCGGTGTGAACTTCCTTACCGGCATCCATTTCGAGCTTCATATCAGCAAAGAGGCCATAGGCGTATTCTTCTTCGGCGGTTGCGTCGCACTTCATGGTGCTGACCTTGCGCTCTTTGAACACGCCTTGTACTTGGTCTTTGATGTCTTTCTTGAAGCGACGAATGCACAAACCTTTGATGTCTTCTTTCTTGTAGTCGTGTGGGTCGGCAATCGCCGTCGGGTCAAGCATATTCATAAGCGATGCAAAGCTCTCGCTCCTGCCGTCGTGCGGTGTGGCCGATAGCATGATGAGCGTGTCCGAACGCTCGGCAAGCAGTTTTGCGAGCCTCGCTCGCTGTGCTTGGTTGCCGCGCTCTGCGACATTGTGCGCCTCGTCAATGACAATGATGTCCCACCATGAGTTTTCAAGATGGGTTCTATACTCAACGTCGCGCTTGATGGTGTCAATCGAAACGATGGTCTTGTCGTAATAGAAGAACGGGTTATAGTTCGTCGGCAGCTGCGCCCGGATGCGACTGATGCGGTTTGTCAAGGCGCACAAGCGGAATCGTAAAGCGGTTCCACAGTTCTTTCTGAAACTGCGTCATCATGCTCTTGACGGTGACGACGAGTATCCGCTTGCCTTTTCCTCTGGCAATAAGCTCCGACATGAGAATACCTGCTTCGAGTGTTTTGCCGAGACCGACGGCATCCGCAATGAGGATTCTCTGTCGGGTTTTGCGCAAGGCAATCTGCGCGGGTTCCAACTGGAAATTCATCGTGTCCATCGCAGCACGGCTGCCGATATGCAGATTCGTATCCGTCGGGATTTTCTGTCGCCATTGGCTCTCGATATACAGACGGGAGCGACGAAAAAAAGGAGAATCATCGGCAACCAGTTTGGCCTTTGCTGGGTCAACCTGCTCGATGTCCTCGATGTCCGTCAGGAACATTGCGTCATGGTCTTTTACAAGACTGGATATGCCGATGCAATGAAGTGTCTTCTTGTCAAGGCTGTTCGTCTCGACCTTCTTGACCATCCATTCCTCGTCCCGGATAATCAGGCGCATGCCGGGGGCAAAATCGACAACCATTGTTTCAATAAGTTTTCCGTCTCTTAGGATGTCTTCAATACAGGATTCTTTTTGGGGTTTGGCTGCCGCCATTACGCTTCCTCCTGTTTTACGACCCAATGACCGCCCTTAGCCGCACCTACGCGCTTGATAAGTCCCGCGTCTTTGAGAGCCTTGATGTGGTTCTTTATATTCCTGTCCGCTATGCCAAGCTCTGCGGACAAAGCCTTTGCGGTAATGGTCGGGTTCGTCGCCATAATCGCGAGGATTTTCTTTTGCGTTTCGTGAACGGCATTGTTTTTGGTGATGTTTTCGGTGATGGCAGCATCACTGAAAAACGTCACCGAAAACTCGCGGTCGCGCTTATATTCAATCACAGGCGCGGGTTTGCCCGCTTCCTTGCAGGTTTCGGTTATCTTTTCAATGCCGCGTCCCCAAGACTCAATCATTCCGGCGCGGAAAAAAGCATTCGCGATAAGCGGATTGTGCGGCTCGGAGCGGTGGGTGACGAATAAGTCCTCAATCGTCCATTTTTCAGGTAATCGCCCGTCATTGTAGATAATCACGCGGTCGTCGAACACCTTAATCTGAATCGGTATGCCCGTGCTATAATCGCGGTGGGCGATGGCGTTGGTGATGGCTTCGCGAAACGCCGCGTGCGGCACGGGATAGGTTTCCACTCGCTGGATACCGTTGTAGCTGATAATGCCCTTAAAGTAGTTGAGGTAGATGACCTCCATAACCTTGTCCGGCAGAGAAACCAGCGAGCCGTGTACCTCGTGCTGATACACCAAGTCCGTATCGTTCGCGAACTTGCCGATTTTCACATACGCACCCGGCGCCCACTTCTCCGCATCCTGATGAAAGAGCAGGAGCGCGGCGCGGCGGAGGTAACTGCCCTCGGTGAGGCGCAGACTGTCAAGCAAAACCTCGTCTGACATCTGCAAGTCCTTTTCCGTCATTCGGGTACTCTCAATCGCCTTTTTGCGGAAAATCTTGAATGCGTCGCTCTCGAAGTCTCTGACGGCGACGCGCGGCACAGGTACGCCGTCCCACGTCTTGCCCTGCTTGCGGAGCAGGAACTCATCAAGCGCGTTTCCTGTCAGTTCTTGCGTCGTGCTGCCGGAACGGTAGTAATATTTTCCGTTGCAGCTAATGGGGTAGGGATACGGCTTGACTGAAACGCGTAAAAACTGATTACCGTTTTCCTCCGCAAGGTCGATGTCGGCAACGACGCCCATAGAATTGCGGAGCTTGTTTGGCAATGTTTCAAGGAGCTTGCGAGCGTCGGGAACACCGACCATTACGCCCTTGTCGGTGCGACCGATTTCAATCACGCCGCCGTGTGCGTTAGCAAACGCGCAGACGGTGCGGAGATATTCGTCGTGCCATTTTTCTTTCCATTCGATGTTTTGGCTTTCCACTCTCAGACCTCCCATCATTGATGATTATCGGATTCGTCATGCTCAATTTCCATTATTTCGGTAATATCGCATTGAAGAACCTTGCAGATTCTCAAAAGTATGTCCGTCTGCACATTCTCGCCTTTGCCCATTTTAGCAACCGAAGTCGTGCTGATGCCTGTTAAGCACCGCAGATCGCGGCGTGTCATATCCCTGTCTATCAACATTTTCCATAACTTTTTGTAGCTTATTTTCATCGGGGTGCCTCGACTTTCCTTAGAAGCAAAACCTCTCACTGTGCCACTATACCACGTTTTTTTAGAAAAAGCAACTTTATATTTGAAAATGTAAATATTATATCAAATTACAGCAAACGCAAAAGCTTTTCATGGCATAGGAAAAGAAGTACCCGCAAAAGGCTTCTTGCGCCTGTCGGAAGACTTCATTGTGCAAATCGTCTAAAACTTTGTTGAAAAACCATCTTGACAAAACGACACTTTCAGTACATATCTTGCATACGGCTCACTGCGGTGACTTTATCTATTCGCTCCATTTCAGCCTCCACGCTTAGTATGGCAGAACGCCGCCAGAAACGCTCAACCGTAATTGCTAAATTTATGCCTCTCATGTTTGCAGATTTTTAATGCATCGCCCATTTTTGGGTAAGCCGGTGGTATCATCTGTTCCGTTTGCCCGCTCATTAAGCATTTTGCAGGGAGAACTCACCACATTTTCCACAATCGTGCAGCCGTTTGCTCTCAGCACAGGCAAACAAGCGGCAGGTGCAGTCGTTCACCAAAAAGGGTTGCCTTTTATGGTATGGCAATCGGGACAGCTCGCTTCCGTTCTGAATCTACAGGCATCGCAGCCGATGCCACAGGATGACAGTTTCATCGGAATTTCCCCTTCGTTTTCATATGACAAAAGTCAGCGAATACCGTAAAAGGGGGAGATTCCACTCTCAAAAGTCCTCGCGGAGTGCGGCGGCATAAGCAAGTCCACGTTCTACCGACAACTTTGAAGACCGCTGCAACGCAAGGCTCGGCATTCGTCCCGCTGTCAAAAGGTAAGCCTTTTGACAGTACACATTTTTGACCTTATTTTTCTTATTATGGCATAAAATTTAGTGCAACGCACAGAAATTTTTGATTTCTGTGCGTTTTTTTCCGCGCGGAAGACGGCAGATCGCCTTTGTCAAAAGGCTTACCTTTTGACAAAAGCGTCTTATGTCACAACAACTAGCAAAGTTGTCTTCGCATAGGATTGCTGACATCAGAAAAAATCAGAAATGGGGGTCAAGCTGTAAAAATGGCAAATGAGTACGAAGATGTACGGTCAGCCGAAGAGGCTACTATCCTCGAAAGAATCGATACCGTAACTAAGAAGGTCAAGCTGAAGACTAAAATACGAACGATAGCGCTGGCTGTAGCTCTGGTTGCTATTGCGTTTACCAGTTACAAACTTGTGACACGCAGCGGGAGCGGCATGACACTGCAAAGCATACGCGACATCGCGCAACTTGCGACCTTAGAATTCCGGTACAGGGATGTTATTGCCATAATTGAGAAAGAAGAGTTTAAACTGTTCGGTCTATGGGACATCGACCCGGGAGAGCATATCCTGATTGTGCAATACGATGGGGTAATCAAGCTTGGGATCGACTGTAAAAAAATACTGTTCAACGAATACCGGGCGGTTAAAGGCGAAAAGAAGAAAATTGAAATCAAACTTCCCGAAGTTGAGCTTCTTTCTTCCGAAACGCCTATGAATTCTTTTGAAATCTTAATGAATAAAGGCGTGTACACAGACGATACGGTTGATATGGGTGTTTTCTTCAAGGAAGCCGCTAAGCGTCAAGAGCAGCATGTCTCTGACGTACTGAACGGCGAACTTGGAAGAACTGCCCGTGAAAACGCAAAGAGACAGTTGCAGGCGATTCTGGAATCATTTTCAGAAATTCGTGACGACTATGAATTGGTGTGGGTCAACTGAAAGGAGCAACCGATGATGGACAACTTCACAGACAAGGCTTTTCGTCTGTACATCAAGCGACACAAGAAGCGATTTCTTCTCGCTCTGTCCGTAGTCCTTATGATCGCGGCTGCCACTACGGTAATGCTTGCTGCACTCAATCTCCGCCCCGATGGGAATACACCGACTTATGCATCGCAAGAGTTTGACCCTGATGAGGTCGCGGAAGCGCGTCCCGGCGCTGCCTGGGATGCATCGGCCCTGCCTGCGTTTTCGGAAGATGACCTGAACCAGCTGAGAACAGAGTTAGCGGATGCACACGCTGCTCTTGGAAAAGCAAACGCTGGCTACCAAGCAGAAATGGAAGCGCGTAAAGCAGACGCGAAAGCTCTTGAAAATTCAAAGAGGAAAGCAGCCGCATTGGAGAGCGAAAAAAACGAACTGCTATCCGAATTAGATGCCCAAAAAGCCGAGCTTCAATGGAAAACACCGCCAGAACTGGACTTCAAAAAGATACTGGGTATGTATGAGGGATACGGTGAGCTGGTGACTCTGACATACAGCTATGAAGTAACCGTGGAATCAAAATCAGAAGGGAACATTCTGACGAAGAAAACTTTGCTCTATCTGATTCCGGGTACTTTGAAAATCGGCGTAAATTTCGACAAGGTTAAAAATGGAATAGTTGCGGACGACGCGGAGAAAACCGTTACCGTGACGATTCCCGCAGCATATTTTATATCAAACGAAATTGACGAAAGTAATGTAGAGCGGTATGACGTCAGCCGAGGCGTGTTCAGCAAAGTCGAAGACAAAGATTATCTAAATGTCGCTATTACCGCCAAAGAGAAAGCACAGGAGCAAGTAACCGGCAACGGTATGCTGCCATATGCGCAGCGGCTAGCCGGCTTAGAATTCATTGGACTGCTGGAGCCGGTTACGTCAAAATTCGGGTATCAAATAGTTGTAGTCTATGGGAAGTAACGCTTAAAACTGTAATGTCAAGGGTATTTCGGATACGGCTGAAAATTTTACGCTTTATTCACAAACACACGGTCGCATACGCGAATATGACATTGACAATGTCATATTTGTGCTGTATACTTCTTCGTGGGTGATTCATATGAAACTTGACCGTTTAATCGGAATACTGACCATACTGCTTCAAAACGATAAGTCCACGGCACCTGAACTGGCAAAGCGGTTCGAGGTTTCGCGGCGTACGATTCTGCGTGATATAGACAATCTGTGTAACGCGGGCATCCCGGTTGTAACCACTCGCGGCGGCGACGGCGGGATTTCCATTATGGACGGCTATAAAATCAACAAGAACGTCCTTACCGCCGCCGAACTGCAAAACCTTGTCGCGGCTTTGAAAGGGATAGACACCGTACTGCCTCAGTCGAATTTCAAGAGCCTTATGGAAAAACTTGCGCCGAGTGACGCGGCCATAAGTCTAACGGACAGCATTGTGATTGACCTATCCTCGCACTACCGATATGGCCTGACGGAGAAAATCTCGTTGTTAAAGACGGCGATTGCCGAACACAAAGCGGTCAGCTTTGATTACTACTACCCCAAGGGCGAAATGCGACGAGAGGTCGAGCCGTATTTTATAGAGTTTAAGTGGAGTGCTTGGTACGTCTTCGGCTTTTGCAGGCTAAGACAGGACTTTCGGCGGTTCAAGCTAAATCGCTTGTGGAACTTAACGCTTACGGACAGTAAGTTCGCTCCGCGAACCGTGCCGCCGGAGCAAGTAAACGCCGAGTGTTTCCCATACGAGAGCAAAATGCTCATTAAGTTCGATAAAGCCGTTAAATACAGGCTTATCGACTGTTACGGGCTGAATTGTTACGAAGAGACCGACGACGCTTTATTAGTGACGCTCGACTATTCCGACAAGGAATATATGTTTGGTTTACTTCTTGGGTTCGGCGAACAAGCTGAGGTATTAGAGCCAAAAGAGATACGCGAGGAATTTACAAGGATGATAAAAAATATTTTTTCCCTGTATCATGGAACATGACATACAGTTGTCGTGTTGGGCGTGTTATGATAGGAATCATTCGCTTGAAAGGGGGGGGATAAAATGAACTCAACCTTAATATTTGCGGGGCGAGAATGGCTCGTTTTAGACGAGCAAGAGAACAAGACTCTGCTCATCACCAAGGAGATAGCGTTTCTGTCCAGATTTCACAGCAAGTATGTTGATGTGACCTAGGCAGAAAGTGAACTGCGGGAACGACTGAACACAGAGTTTTATCACAGCTTCGCCGACCGCGACAGGAAGCGGATCATCAAAACGAAGAGATCCACGCCTAACAACCCGTGGTTCGTGACAAACGGTGGCTCGGATACATCGGATGATGTGTTCTTGCCAAGCATAGAAGAAGTCGTCTGTCGGTACTTTGGCGACAGCAGAGACAAGCTGTATCACCGCAGTGCCAAGCAAAACCACTGGTTTCAGCGCAAGGACAAGAACAATCCTCTGCGCGAGGCACGGTTTGAAGGTGCGCCTTGGTGGTGGCTCCGGAGTATGGGCAAGAATAGCAAAAAAGCCGCTTACATACACGGCGACGGTAATATCGGCATACAGGGGAACAATATCTACTTATGCAATATCAATTCGGTATTTCATCCGAACGGCTCGAACTTGGGCGGGGTTAGACCGTGTATGTGGATAGAAAAGGAGTAACTCTATGGCGCACATGAGTTTTGAAAGTCGTCAAGACTTCAGGGATTGGCTTGACGGAACTTCTCGCTGTCCCGGTTGCGGCGGCGATGGCTTTGAGAAAGTTCACCCGCCTTGCGGTGATCTGACCTGCTGTGTCAAAAAGCATGGTCTGTCAGTGTGCGGTGAATGCGGCGAGTTTCCATGTGCAAAGTACGCCGATAGGCAGAGAATCGAGAAGGATTCCTTTGTGTCGCACAAGCGGATATTCCGAAATCAAGAAAGGGTTAAAAGCGGTAGGCTTGATGTATTCCTGGCAGGGCAAACGGAGCGGATAGCGTTTCTTGAAAAAGCTCTCACCCAACACGACGACAGGCGGAACAAGAGCTTTTCCTGCATAGCAACCGTCTCTCTATCAAGAGCCTTGATAAGGCGCTGAAGAGAGCCAAGAACGGCGAACGACTGCGGGATATTCTCCGCGGGTACGCTATCGCCGAAAGTCAGGAACTGAAACTGATAAAATAAACCACTCTTTTGTGGTCGGAGGTGAGATATGATGCCTGATGGACTGAAAATGAAAATGTACGCTGTGGTTCTTGATTGCTATGAACCAAAAGAATTAGCTGAATTCTATGCAGAGCTGCTCAACTGGGAGGTTGTGTTCTCTGATGACGAATATACTGTCGTCGCGCCACCGGGGACTGCTCCAGGAGAGTATCCCGGCATAACGTTTCAAAAGAACACTGCATACAGACCGCCTGTATGGCCTACAAAGCCTGACGCACAGCAACAAATGACGCATCTTGACTTTGCTGTAAATGATTTGGCGAAAGCTGTTGAACACGCCGACAGTTGCGGAGCAAAGGTAGCAGACGCACAGTTTTCCGATAGTTGGAGGGTAATGCTCGACCCAAGTGGTCATCCATTTTGCCTGTGCCTAACGAATTCGCTCTTCAAATAACGAAACCAGCAATCTGTCGCATATGGACGGGAACTAAATCTAAAAAAGGAGGAGATTCTAACAATGAACAGATACAAAGAAGGTATCAAGATCATGGAGGACACTTGTGGTGGCGGCAAAGACAATGTCATCGCCCTTACGACCATCGGAATGGTTTACGGCAAGCCCTGCCCCTTTACTCGCAACGTGAACGCTTTCTATGAGGACGGTGTGTTTTTATATTACAACCACGGCAACGTCCGGAAAGGCGCGTCAGATAGCCGCAAACAACAATGCAGCGTTTGCAGTTCACTTTGAGGGGATTTCCGGTAACGGTATCGTTGAAAATCTCGGTTGGGTTTTAGACCCGAAAAACGCCGACCTGCGCTCAAAGCTGCGTAAAGCGTTCCGTGACTGGTACGACGCGGCGAACAACGAGCAAAGTCAGGAGTGTATCATTCTGGCGGTTAGGATAACAAAAGCCGTGATTATCAGAGACCACGGCGCGGTAAAGTATAGCTTGGATTTTGCAAATATGAGGGAGGCGGAATAAATGGGAGTTTATGAGAATTGCCCTGTGCTTGGCGGGGAAAAGTGGGAGCTGCGTCTTTGCGCGGAAAGCGACGCTCCTGACCTGCTCAAAGTATATTCCGACTTACTTGCTGTACCGCTCTTTAACAGCGACAACTGTAACGGAGATAACTTTCATTACACAACCTTGGAGCGTATGACGGAGGCTATTCGGTTTTGGCAGTATGCATACGACGCCAAGCAGTTTGTACGATTTTCTATCGTAAACAAGCCGGAAAACGCTATCGTTGGAACGGTAGAGCTGTTTAACCGCAAGTCGAACGATTTTTACTCGAACTGCGGGCTTTTGCGGCTTGACTTGGCTTCGCGCTTTGAGCAACAGAGAAACATAGCAGAAATCCTCTCTCTTGTTTTGGACGAAAGCTATTTGCTGTTCGAGTGCGATATGCTTGCGACTAAGGCCATTGACACGGCAGAAGAGCGTATAAAAGCCTTAGCATCACTTGGGTTTGCTCGTGGAAAAGAACCGCTGATAGGTCATGACGGAACAGAGTACGGGTCGTACTATTACCGCTTGAAGTAATCAGTCACGGACTTCCTCATAAAAGCCAAACGCGCAACATATGCGGGCAAAGGCGCGGAAGTTACTCCCTTGCGCCCCGCACTACGAGGATGGCGGACTCAGATAGATCGACACCTTTCTTGGCGGCGAGAAATTCCTCGGAGAAGAAGCGTTATGGCGTGACGGAAAGCCGTTTTGGGCTATGAACTATATGGGGAGTGTAAGAGGGGGCGACTTTTTGAAAGCGGCGTTATGGCGTGTTCCCGCCGATATGCCATATCGCGGACCGAATCTTTACCAAGACGGTGATTACACATACACGTGTGCGGGAAAGGGCGACTTTGACTGGTTTACGGGTAATGAAGAAATCTACAAAAGTGGCGAAAAGATTTACGAGTGCGTGTTCCACGGAGGGGCGGTGAAAGGAAATGATGTCACCTACAACTGTTGAATTGACATCCGCAGCAGAAACGGACGCTGATGTGCTTGTCACATCTAAGAACCGCCGTTGTTATGAAAAGGCGGGGTATACGGACACGGGAAAAATTTTGGAGCAAAGCGGCGGCAAAATGACTCTCGCTGTTTATGAAAAACAGGTGAAGGGGACGACTTGCAAAAGACCGATTACCACGCTGTTTATGCTTATGAGCGTTGACGGAAAGATAAGCACAGGCGCTGACGACTCCCTCGATGTTGACAGGGACTTCCCCAAAATTGACGGCGTATCGCAAGGGCTTCACCAATACTATGAGATTGAGCGCACAACGGACTTGTGGTCGCTGAATTCGGGACGGGTGCAAGCGAAGATGGGCGTAAACGAGAAGGCTTGCCCCGATAAAAGCCCGGTCTCCTTTGTCGTCATAGACAATAGCCACTTGACCGAACACGGCGTTCGCTATTTTTGCGCCTTATCGAAAGAATTTGTGTTGGTGACGACGAACCACGCTCACCCCGCATATAATGTGAGCGAAGCCAATCTTCACGTTGTTTATCAAAAAGAACTGAATCTGCGTGAATTGTTGGAATTGCTCTGCGAAAGACACGACTGTAAGCGTATCACAATTCAGACTGGCGGGATGCTTAACGGTCTGTTTCTGCGCGAGAAGCTGTTTGACTATGTGGACATAGTCGTCGCGCCGATACTCATTGGCGGCAAGGACACGGCTACGCTGATTGACGGTCGCTCGCTGACAAACGAGAACGAACTGGCCCGGCTCGGAGCGTTAAGGCTTGAACATTGCGATGTGCTTGAGGATTCGTATATTCGCTTGCGGTACAGGGTTTTGAAATAACGGAGGAACAAAATGAGCCTCATTTCAGATTGGAATCCAAAGCAGACGGAGTTAAAAACCGCGCTTGCCCATCAAGAAAGTTTTGAGGAAGCGATAAAATTGTGCCTTGAACTGCACGGAAGCGTACACAGCGGTGCGGTTTCGAGAACTGCCTTACCTACAATCTTTGATGGATTGTGGAACGGACTATCTCACGAAGCATTTGTCAAGCCACCCGCAAGGGACGACGGATTCGGTCGTAAAGCAACGATAGCGTGGAACATCTGGCACATCACACGCATAGAGGACATCACCGCCAATATTCTTATTGCGGACGGGATACAGATTCTTGACGATGCTTGGCTCGGCAAACTTGGCGTGAGCGTCACGGACACGGGCAACCCGATGAGCGAGGACGAGATAGCCGAGTTCAGCGACGCTATGAAGATGGAGGCGCTTCTGCGTTACCGAAACGCCGTGGGAACACGTACCCGCGAAATTATTTTGGGGCTTTCGTACTCTGGCTGCAAGCGGAAGATGAAGCCTGAAAGCGTTCAGCGTATTCTTGCCGAGGGCGGCGTGACCGAACACAAGGACTCGATATGGTTGCTTGACTTTTGGGGCAAGAAAAATGTCGCGGGCATACTCTTGATGCCGATTACGAGACATCAGATTATGCACATCAGCCACTGTTTTAAGCTGAAAAATAGGTTGCAATTTCAGAGGAATGGTATACCCTGAGTTGGACATTACAAATATTGGAATATGTTGAAAAACCGCAGGAATCGCGGTTTTTTCACGGTAAAAGCACTCACTTTTTAGAAAAAAAGACAATCATCTGCTTCTGTTTCTATGATTTTTTTCGCAAGGTCAGTTTGGCACCCCATCGCGTCGATCGTTACGGTAGAACCGGATATGTCCCGGAGAGAAAGCCGGTAGACCGTCGAAACGCCGGCCGCGCCGTCACTTGTTTCTTCCACCCAAAAGACGGAGTCGCTGTTGCCTGTCAGCTCGTGCCGCAGACCTGGAAGTAATGCCGCCCTTGCGCCGCAACTCAAAACGTTACCAGAAGCCAGTCTTGCTTCTGGTAACGTTTTGAGTTGCTAGTCCCTAGCACTCTTGAGACGGACGCTTTCATCGGGCCATGATCCGCGGCTACCTGCCGAAGTCGTATCCTACCCGGATTTCATTGCTTTCCAGGAACGCTTCAAAGGTACGGATGATTTCATAAACAACCGCCCCGTCAGAAAGCGCGTCCTGGTTCGTGTAATCCAGGGTATAGACGACATTGTCGGAACCGGTAAAGCTTTCCACGTGAAGTTCCTCCACAGTATTCTTGTCGGGGCTGTAGAAAAACCTGATCGGGATCCCTTCTACCGTGCCGCCGTCATGGGGACGCGCCAAAACAAAACGGATCCATACCCTGCCATCCTCCTGCAGCACCGCGCTCCCCTCCATGTTTTCCCCGGCAATGCCGGGCAGAACCATGTCGTCACGGCTACTCGCCAGATACAGATCTCTTTGGCCGCCATATACGGAATACGTAATCTCCATGGAACCATAATTCCGGATTCTGAGGAACTTCCTCCAGCGTGAATCGTTCTCAAGAACGACCGGATGTTCTGGATCCGGCTGCAAAAACGCCATCTCCGGCTCCCGACCGGAAGGTTCCCGGGATTTTTGCAGAACCTTTCCTGCCGCCGTCAGGCATATCAACAAAAGTGCGACTGACAGAACCGGAAAAATATAGCGCCTGGATTTCGTTGGCGTTCTGTGTTTTTTCATGGGCTTTCTTTTTCACCTAAACAAGAGAATTACCACATTTGCTCCTTACACATTTTCCCCCATGACCACTTTCAGGATCACTGTTCGACAGTTCTCCGGCCACACAGCCGGCGATAGGAAAGCGGCCTTTCCTTTCCTGCCATTCCCTCCGCTAATTGTACAATGGACTCGCCCCCTTTCTTTTGTATGTCCGCTGGAAGGACATGGGATGTTTGGTTGTCTGATCCTGCTGGATGGTGATATTATGATGATAACCCGAAACCAGAAAGCCTGTCAAGGCAGCGCCGTTGCCATTTTGGCACTTATTCTTGCAAACTGTCGCCATTCAGTAAAGACAGACGATCGTTCGCTAGCGGCTGTGGCGAAGCGCCTACCGTAAAGCGAAAGGACAGGAACGGGTTACTCCGGTTCCTGTCCTGAATGCTTCCGCTTTCCTGCGGCTCAACGGCATTTCTTCTTGCAATCTGCCATTCTGGAAACTTCTTTGCCCCGCCCCCCTCCGGCCATGCCGGAACGTCGCCGGCCACCCATTCCGGAACATGCTGGGCATGGCCGGAGGAAGCTTCACGACAGCGGGTATCTGTCCGTCAGCGTCTGCGCGATGGCGCGGGCCTGGGGAACCTTGGCTTCTCCCTCCCGGATCACCATAGCGACGGCTTCCGCGATCCGATCCATATCTGCGGGTTCCATCCCTCTGGAGGTCACAGCCGGAGTGCCAAGGCGGACGCCGCTGGTCACAAAGGGCGACTTCGGGTCATTGGGAATGGCATTCTTATTACAGGTAATGTACGCGGCGTCCAGCAGCTTTTCCACCGCTTTCCCCGTGACGCCATAGTTGGTCAGATCCACCAGCATCAAGTGGTTGTCCGTGCCGCCGGACACGATCCGGACGTCGCGCCGCAAAAGCCCGTTGCAGAGAGCCTGGGCATTGTCCAGGATCCTTTGCTGATAAACCTTGAAGTCCTCCGCCAGCGCTTCTTTCAGGCATACCGCCTTCGCCGCGATCACGTGCATGAGCGGGCCTCCTTGGATACCGGGGAAGACCGCTTTATTGAAATGATAACGCTCCGCCGTTTCCTGATCGCACAGGATCAGGCCGCCCCTAGGCCCCCGCAGCGTCTTATGCGTGGTGGTCGTCACCACGTCCGCATGGGGAAACGGCGACGGGTGAAGCCCGGCGGCCACCAGGCCCGCAATATGGGCCATATCCACCATCAGCACCGCCCCCGTCTCGTCCGCCACCTGGCGGAATTTTGCGAAGTCGATAGTACGGGCATAAGCGGAAGCTCCCGCGATGATCATCTTCGGTTTTGCTTCCAGGGCGATTCTCCGCAGTTCCCCGTAATCAAGGAAACCTTCCGCATCCACTCCATAAGGCACTATATGGAAATATTTCCCTGACATATTCACAGGGCTTCCATGAGTCAGATGTCCGCCATGTGCCAGATTCATCCCCATGATCGTATCTCCCGGCTCACAGACGGCAAACTGCACCGCCATATTCGCCTGCGCCCCCGAGTGGGGCTGAACGTTGGCATATCCGCAGCCGAACAGCTCCTTGGCGCGGTCGATCGCCAGGTTTTCCACCACATCCACGCACTCGCAGCCGCCGTAATATCTCTTTCCCGGATAGCCCTCCGCATACTTATTGGTAAGCGGACTGCCCATAGCCGCCATCACGGCCCTGCTGACCCAGTTCTCAGACGCGATCAGCTCGATGTGGCTGTTCTGCCTGGCCTGCTCCGCCTCGATGGCCCGGGCGGTTTCCGGATCCGTTTTCCTGACTTCTTCTAATGAATACATGTACATCCTCCTGTCTATGCTTCTGTTGCTCCATTGGGACATGCCATGGCGAGGGCATGGCCATTCGGCCCTATCCTGTCGTTTGCCGGGGCGCCCGCCAAATGCCGGCTGCCCCGGCCACTTCGCTCCGCGCGGTCTGCTTTCCGTCTCATTCTGCGAGATTTTGCGGGTAATCAGACCACACGCGCCGCAGGGGTGTTCCGTACCGGCTGCTTCGCAGCTGTCCCGCTTACGCGTAGCATACCACACAAATCCGTTTCAGATCAAGCGGAATTCAGAGATTTTGTCACACCTCCGCCATAGCGTCAAAGGTACCCACCATATTCAGCCGCCCGTAGCCCCACTCCCTGTTCGGATAGACAATGTCTCGGCTCCGTGCGGCGCCCCGGCGGAAATAATTATTGATTTCCCGGCTTTCGACCTGTCCGCCGCCGCCCTCCACCACCGCCCACTGCATGAACTGTGCTACGCCGCCCGCCGCGATAGCCGCTGAAAGGCTGCTGCCGCTCCTTTTTCCGTACATCGTGGACACGTTCACGCCGGGCGCGGCGAAGTCCGGACGGATGTCCCCGGCTCTGGTATAGCCCCGGCTGGACTCAATATAAAAGCTGTTGTTCTCGTCGTTATAGGTGGACACGCCGATGACGCTGCCTGCCACGGAAGGCGTAGTCAGGGTAGTGTAAGGATCCGGCGCCAGAAAGGAGACCGGGGAGGAAAGGAACTGGGTGATCGGAAGCCACATATGGAAACCTCCGTTGTTCACCTGGCCTACCGAAGTCACCCGAAAGTTCCAGATCCCGGGGGTCGGATCCTGTATCCGCAGAATGATCAGCTCCTCTCCGGACGAAGGTTCCACCAGCTCGCTGTCGATGGTGATCCTGGTTACCTCGTAGATGAAACTGTAGGTCACGCTCTGCAGAATCCCCAGACGGACAGGCGGGACGGTTTCTCCCCCCGGCGAACGGATGGCGATGTTGAACACATCCGGCACGTTCCCCCAGAACTCCAGGAAAAAACCGATGTTGTTTTCCGTCACACGAATTTCCACATCCTGGCTGTTTTCTGTTCCATCGTTGTTCCGCGGCAGGCTTCCGAAATAATGATGGGCGGCATTTCCCTCATTTCCGCTGCATACCACCACCGCGCGGCTTCGCCTGACCGAAACGGTATTGAGATAGATCGACAACGCGGAGCTTTCGTCGTGGCTTCCCATGTTGGTGCCAAGCCCTATGCAGATCACCACCGGACGCCGGAAGACCAGCGCGAAGGAGTCCGCGTATTTTACCGCGAGCATGATGTCATTTTCCGCATAGGCCGGAACACCCTCCGGCACCAGGTAATATTCGCGCAGATAGGGTTTGCACTCTTTCAGCTTTACCACGACGATCTCCGCATCGGGAACCGCCCCCAGAAACGTCCTCCCCCCGTCGATACGGCTCCCGGCGGTGACGCTTGCCATTGCGCTCCCGTGGCCGTTTTCATCCCGGCTGGCCACCACCGAATAAGGGTCTTCCGACTGCAGCGCCAGGTTGATGTCCTCCCTGGTATATTCTGTTCCATACAGAAAGCCTTCCGGCGGCGTCCCGTCCTGTATCGTCTGATCCCAGATCGCCAGGATCCGGCTGTTCCCGTTTTCATCCCGGAACACATCGCTGGTATAGTCGATCCCGGTATCCAGGAAGCAGACCACCACCCCGCGGCCTGTCAGGTTCAGCGGCCGTCTCTGCACCTGCGTGATGCCGCTTGCTTCCAGGCTGCCAGGCTCAAAGGGTTCGCTGAACGGGATCCCCACGCCGTCCACAGGGTTTCCCCCCTCTATCTGCATCAGCCCGTAAAGCTTAGGCATATTCTGGTAGTCATATAGGTTTTCCGGCAGAGGAGGGATATTGAGACGGTTGACATAGGCGACGCCGAACTGATCGTCCACGCTCACATAACACAGATCCACGCCGTCATCCGTTCCCAGCCGAACGGGGAGATCCGTGATAATGTCCACATAGTTATTAGAAAGGATTCGTTCTTTGCAGTCCATCGCACACGTATCCAATGCTTTTTATCATCTTATGCATAAGGAATGGAAAATATCAGGGCTATTTCTCCGCAGAAAAAGACACCGCTTAGCGCGGTGTCTTTGCGCTTGACACGGCGCCTTTCCGTTTGCCCGCGCCATTCCACAGGCACCGGACGGCGTTCAGCACCGCCAGCACCATCACGCCCACGTCCGCGAAAATCGCCGTCCACATGTTCGCGATGTCTAAGGCGCCGAGAATCAGGCAGACTGCTTTGACCGCCAGCGCGAAAACAATGTTTTCATATACAATGCGGATACATTTTCTGGAAATTCTCATTGCCAGGACGATCTTTAAGGGATTGTCATCCATCAGCACCACGTCCGCCGCCTCAATCGCGGCATCGGAGCCTAACGCGCCCATGGCAATGCCGATGTCCGCCCTGGACAGCACAGGGGCATCGTTGATCCCGTCGCCTACAAAGGCAAGGACGTCCTTACGCCCACGCTCCGCCGTACCCAGCAGACGTTCCACTTCTTCCACCTTATCGGCGGGAAGCAGCTCGCTTTTCACCTCGTCTACGTTCAGGGCGGCTCCGATCGCTTCCGCGGCCTGCGCCCGGTCGCCTGTCAGCATGATGACTTTTTTGACCCCTTCTTTTTTCAGAAGGCCGACCGCCTCCCTTGACGTTTCCTTAGGCACATCGGCAATCAGGATATAGCCGCTGTATTCTCCGTCAATGGAAACATGCACCACCGTGCCTGCCCTGTCCGTTTCCGGAAAGGTCAGGCCAAGGCGTTTCATCAGCCGGGCATTGCCTGCCGCCACTTTGTGGCCGCCCACAGTGGCAGTCACGCCGTGGCCGCTGATTTCTTCCACGTTCCGCGCCGGCTCCAGTTCTTTCGCGTAAGCTGCTTTCAGGCTCATGCTGATGGGATGGGTGGAATAGCTTTCCGCACAGGCCGCGTATTTCAGCAGGCTTTCCCGGTTTCCCGCCGCCTGCCGCTCCCGCTGTTCTTCCCGCCGCCCGCCTTGCGCTTCCTGCGGCTCCGGCTGTTTTTCCTGCCGCTCCGGTTCCTGCTGTCCTCCTTGCCGCTCCTGCCATTCTTTGGACGGACAGATGTCCGTCACTTCAAATACTCCCTTGGTCAGCGTTCCTGTTTTATCAAAGACCACATACTTCATCCGCGCCAAGGCCTCCAGATAGTTGGATCCTTTTACCAGAATGCCGCAGGACGCGCTTCCGCCGATCCCCCCGAAGAAGCTCAAGGGAACGGAGATCACCAAGGCGCAAGGACAGCTTATGACCAAGAACACCAGCGCCCTGTTGATCCAGGCCGACCACAGAGCAGGCTCTCCCAGAATCAGCCGGACGACCGGCGGCAGCAAGGCCAGCGCCAGCGCGCCGTAGCAGACCGCAGGGGTATAATAATGCGCGAATTTCGTGATGAAATTCTCAGGCTTTGACTTTTTCATGCTGGAATTTTCCACCAGATCCAGTATCTTAGAAACCGTGGATTCCCCAAATTCCTTTGTGGTACGGATTTTCAGCAGCCCGTTGATGTTGATGCAGCCGCTGATCACCGCCTCCCCTGCGCCCACGTCTCTTGGCAGGCTTTCCCCCGTCAGGGCGCTGGTATTCAAGGTGGAGGTTCCCTGCTCCACCGTTCCGTCAATCGGTATCCGTTCGCCGGGTTTTACCACGACGACGGAGCCAGGCTCCACTTCCTCCGGGTCTACCTGTTCCAAAGAACCGTCCTCTCTTTCCAGATTCGCGTAGTCCGGGCGGATGTCCATCAGCTCGCTGATGCTTCTGCGGCTCTTCCCCACCGCCACGCTCTGGAACAGCTCCCCTGTCTGGTAGAACAGCATGACCGCGACGCCCTCCACATATTCCCCCAGCAGGAGCGCCCCGACGGTCGCCACCGCCATCAGGAAATTCTCATCGAACACCTCCCGGCGCCAGATACCATGCGCCGCTTTCCACAGAATGTCGTAGCCGATGACCAGATATGGGATCAGGTAGCCCACCGTCCCAAGCCAGCCCTCCGGGGCAAAAAAGCGCATGGCCGCCAGCCATAGCACCACCGCCGCAATGCGGTACAATACTTTCTTTTGCCTTTTGTTCATAGAAATGTCTCCCTTTCCGCGTCCGGTGAGAAGCCCGGCTTCCCGCCCCGCGTAGTTTCCTTCCGAAATCCCTTTTTCCGGACAGGGTTTACTGGTAAAATATCCGGCAGTCCGGTTCCACCTTTTTGCAGGCCTGACTGACCAGAGCCATCACCGCCGCCGTGTCCGCGCCGTCCGCAAATTCCACCCTGATCTTCTGGGTCATGAAGCTGACCGCCGCGTCTTCGATCCCTTCTACTTTTTTCGCCGCTTCCTCCATTTTTAACGCACAGACGGCACAGTCCACTTCAATTTTATAGCTCTTCCTCATCTCGCTATGTCCTTTCCTCTTCCCCGCTCGGATCTTGAAGCCATCCTGTTTCCGGCTGGCTTCGTCCGCCCTGGATTCCCCGCAGAGACCGGAGCGGTTATTGATATGTTTTTCTGCTCATATGTTTATATTAGCACATTATCCGCGATTGTCAATAGGCATCAAAAAAAATTCAGACTTTCTTGGAGAGACTTCTCGGAAGATCTGCCAGACCGTCGCCGTATTTTGAGTGGTACTCCAGCGCGGTACAAAGCTGCCGCTGACGGAACCATCCCGAAATCAGCCGTTATGACATACAGCTTCCCGGCGCAGCCGTCAGAGTCCTGCGCCCACAAGGACTTACGGAAGAAACGTATCTCTTAGCGGCTTGCTCATCTGTACCCATGATTCTGTAACACTTCCTTAGAAGGATGGAGACTTTCCTTATTTTCCATTTCTGTAATTTATTACTATTTTTTTTGCACAAAACCACTTGACAGAACAGAGCCTGTCTATTACATTAATAATAGTAACCATTATTAATATTTTAACAGATCAGGAAGGGAGAAGGAAGGATGGTATCATTTACAAGAATCGGACTGGAATACGCACACCGCTTTTTAGATTACGAGGGGGAAGCACAATATTTACATGGGCATCATGGCGAATTAATGATCGAGGTAGAAGGGGATGTGAAAGAAGAAAATGGATTTGTATACCCTTGCAACGGCATCCAGCACCTTGCGTGGAACTATTTAAGAAATTTTGACCACGCGCTGATTTTACAGGAAAAAGATCCCCTGCTTCCAGAGATCCTCAAGGTATATGAGCGCCAGGGAATCAAAGACGGCGACAAAGACAATCGGTCCATTGGATTGCCCATAGACAATGAATTTGCCAAGGCATATCCAGAGTCCCGTCTGGTAGTGGTGAAAAAAGTAGCTACCTGTGAAAATTTAATAGAAGTATTCCATTCTTTACTGAAAGACAAACTGAACATCAAGGCTATGAGATTTACTTCCGGGGTAAACGGTGCTTACGCTGAATTTCAGTAAGGAGCCGAAAGTCGCCGTAGGTTTTGGTGAAACACAAAAGGGCTTGCAAGGTATCCCGGGAAAAAGAAAGAGAGAGACGCGGCGGCATAAAGAACGGAGGATCAAAGCGGCGCTGGTATAGAAACCCAGCGCCGCTTCTGCCGTTTTCATCTGAACAGTTGCCAAAACAGGCATAATACGTTCCCGGCCTGTAAATTTCACATTAACGGGCATATGTCCTCAGCCCCTCCTGCCTATCGGCGATCAGGCTGCTTCTGATATCGATGACCGGCCCCCCAGTGCCTTCTATGTATTCCTCAGTGATCGTCACCCGTCCGATATTATCATCCTTTGGGATCTCGTACATAATATCCAGCATGATTTCCTCGATGATCGACCGCAGCGCCCTGGCTCCGGTGTCGCGCTTCATCGCTTTCCTGGCAATCGCCCCTAACGCTTCCTCGGTGAATTCCAGTTTTACCTCATCCAGCTCCAGAAGCTTCTGGTACTGCTTCAGGATCGCGTTCTTTGGCTCTTTCAGGATTTTGACCATCATGTCCTCCGTAAGCCCCTGCAAGGTGAAGACGATGGGCAGCCTCCCCACAAACTCCGGGATCATGCCGAATTTGCGGATGTCCTCTACGGTCACTCTGGAAATCAGGTTCTTATCCCTGTCATACTGATCCCGCAGCTGGGCATGGAAGCCGATGGCCGACGATCTGGTAAGCCGTTCTTTGATGATAAGTTCCAGATCGGGGAACGCGCCTCCGCAGATGAACAGGATGTCGCGCGTGTTCACCGTCGCTAAAGGTACCATGGCATTCTTGCTGTTCGCGCCCACGGGAACTTCTACTTCCGCTCCTTCCAGCAGTTTCAGCATTCCCTGCTGCACGCTCTCGCCGCTGACATCTCTGGAGGTGGTATTCTTCTTTTTGGCGATTTTATCGATCTCGTCAATGAAAATGATCCCCTGCTCCGCTTTCTCCACGTCGTTGTCCGCCGCCGCCAGAAGCTTGGACACCACGCTCTCTATGTCGTCGCCGATATACCCGGCTTCCGTCAGGGAAGTGGCGTCCGCGATCGCCAGCGGCACATCCAGAAGCTTCGCCAGCGTCTTCACCAGATAGGTTTTCCCGCAGCCGGTCGGCCCGATCATCAGCATATTGGATTTCTCGATCTGGATTTCGTCCATGGTTCCGGTCGCCACCCGTTTATAATGGTTGTATACCGCCACGGAGATGACTTTCTTGGCGTGTTCCTGCCCTACCACGTACTCGTCCAGACTGCTTTTGATCTTATGGGGCGCCGGGATATTGCGGATATTCAGAACCGGCCCTTCCTCGGCCTGCTTTTTCCTCTTGGGCTTCTGCTTATTCGGGATGCCGCCCTCCCCCCGCAGATCAGCCAGATTCACGAAGTTAATATGGGGCAGCCCGGCTTTCTTCGCCTGTTCGTTCAGCTCGTTCTGCAGATCCGGGTGGTTGAGCATACCTTGGTAATCAAAACGGCTGACCGTTTCCATCGTCTTATGCATACAGTCATTGCAGATGGAGATCTGGTTCGGGAGCTTGAACATCTTCCCGGTCTTGCTCTCCGGGCGGCGGCAGATGAAGCATACGTCCTCATAATCCTGGCCGTCCTCGTTTCCTTTGCCGGAGGTTTCAGAGATCACTTTTTTCCCGGAAGGACTCCTGTCGGAATCTTTGCCGGAGGAATCTTTGCCGGACGAATCCCCTCCAGAGAAACCCTTCCCGGACAAAGCCTTTCCGGAGCCAGTATTTCCGGACATAGCGTCCGCACCGCCCTTACCGGAAGCAGTTCCTCCAGAGCCGTCCTGCTGCTGTGCCGGTTCCTCGCCCGTCCCTCGATATAGGTCTGACATTTTCCTTATTCCCCCGCTGTTTTTCTCCAAAATCCCTGCCGTGAATTCCTGCGATCCGCTCTATCGTTCGGCGCCTTTTCATTATATCGGATTCCGTCCCCGCATACAAGTGAACTTTTTATAAAGACGCCGGGAACCATGAACGACCGCCGCGACCGCCTGCGCAGGCAGGCCGGAAATGCGGAGCCGGAATCCCAGGGGATACGGAAAAAGGGCGGTGTGGCTGCGAAGCAATCCACACCGCCCTTTCCTTAGCACCACAATCTGCTTCTTGTACATGGTTCCCGCCGTCACCTTTGGGCGTCCGGCCTCCTGCCCAGCGTCAGCGTCAGTTCCCTTTCCTGGTACTCCCCGTTTCCCGGCCTCATCACGGTGAGGCTCACGGTGGTTCCCGGTCCGTAATATTCCAGGACCTTCTGCAGATCCGCGAAAGCCTTAATGCTTTCGCCGTCAAACTTCACGACAATATCCCCTTGCAGAAGCCCCGCCCTCTGCGCCGGGCTGTCCGCCTCCACCGTCGTGATGTAAAGCCCGATTGGCATATTGTAGCGGGCGGCTATCTGGGAGGTAATGTCCTGCGGATTGCTGATCCCGACATAGCCCACTTCGGCGACCTTGTTCCTGGTTTCTTTGCTCATCAGATCCTCTATGATAGGTTTGGCCGCCGAAATCGGGATGGCGTACCCCATTCCCTCCACCACGGAACCGCCGATCTTGTTGGAAGGGATCCCGATCACCATGCCGTTCACATCCAGAAGCGCGCCGCCGGAGTTGCCGGGATTGATCGCCGCGTCCGTCTGGATGAAAGTACCTGTGGAACCGTCTTCCAGGCTCACTTCACGGTTCAGGGCGCTGACATAGCCGCCTGTCACGGACAGCCCATAGCCCAGCGCGTTCCCGATCACTACTACCGGCTCGCCCAGTTCCAGGCTGTCGCTGTCGCCCAGGAGGGCAATGACGATACTGTCCTTGGTTTCTTCCGACAGGGAAGCCAGAGGAATGGAAAGCACTGCCAGATCCATGTCAGCGTCCGTACCCTTCACCTGTGCGTCCGCCGTCGTCCCGTCCAGAAAAGCCACTTGCAGGCCGCTGCTGTCCGACACCACATGGTTATTGGTGACGATCAGCAGTTCCGTATCGCTCTGCGCCACGATGATGCCGGAACCGGTGGTCGCCGCTTCCTGGCTGTATGTCTGCCCGAAGACGGTCATCCCGGTCTGCGTATAGTTGCTGATGATGGAAACCATCGCAGGCATGACCTCCTTGACCATCTCCGATACATCGGAAGTCACTACCTGTACGCTGCCGGTGTCTGCCAGACGGATTCCGGACTGTGTTTCCCCGGTACCTGAGGTGCGGACCGCCTCGCCCTCTATTTCCAGAACATCTGGACTGTCCTGATTCAGGAAATTCCCTATCCGCCAGATCGCGTAGGAGCTTGCGCCCGCGCAAAGCCCGAAGCACAGCCCCAGAGTGACGCTCGCCGCCAGCTTACGCAGATACCCGCCTTTCTTTTTCGGCTTCCTGCCATCGGCCGGATCTCCGACCGCCCCTAAGCCCGCCTCGCTTCCGTAGCCGCCTGTCTGATGGGTCTGATAATGCTGGTACCGTCTGTCTTCCGAACTGTATGCATTGTCCGCGCGGTAAGGATCCCTGTAGCGGCTGACTGTACCGGAGTCCGCGTTTTCACTGGAATAAATGTTATTCTCGTACATAAGATCACCTCTCCTTTTGACTTGTCGTATGCTGCTTTCCGTTTCATGAATACAGTATATCCGGCATTTGTGACCAAAATGTGATAGAAATTTTATTCCTTTGTGAAAAATCTGAAAAGTATGGGAAACCGCGTCCTTCCAATTTAAGGTATCGTCCCTCGTTCATTCCACCGTAACGGATTTTGCCAGATTGCGGGGCTTATCCACATCGCAGCCTTTTCCTACCGCCACATAGTAGCCGAACAGCTGCAAGGGGATGATGGCCAGGGAATTGGTGAAATAGGGGTTCGTCTCCGGGAGGTAGACCACATAGTCGGAAGCTTTTTCGATGGCTCTGTTGCCCTCGCAGGTCAGGGCCATGACAAAGGCGCCCCGTGACTTCACCTGCACCATGTTGCTGATGATTTTCTGGTAAAGGGCCGGCTGGGTGGACACCGCCACGACCAGCGTTCCCTCCTCGACCAGAGAGATCGTCCCGTGTTTGAGTTCCCCCGCCGCGTAAGCTTCCGAATGCACATAGGAAATCTCCTTTAGCTTCAGGGAGCCTTCCAGAGAGATGGCATAGTCGATTCCCCGTCCGATGAAAAAGATGTCTTTCGCGCCCACATAGCGGTTCGCGAAATGCTGGATCTTTTCCTTCTGCCCCAGCAGAAGCTCTATCTGATCCGGCAGCCTGCCCAGATCCCGGAGCAGCTCCTGAAACTGTTCCTCCCCGACCGTTCCCTTGGCCTTCGCCAGCTTCATCGCCAGCAGATAAAGCATGGCCAACTGGGCGCTGTAAGCCTTGGTAGTGGCGACCGCGATTTCCGGCCCCGCCCAGGTATACAGGCACATGTCCGCTTCCCTGGCAATGGAGCTGCCGACCACGTTGACGATTCCTAGGACTTTACAGCCACGCGCCTTGGCTTCCCTGAGCGCCGCCAGAGTGTCCGCCGTTTCGCCGGACTGGCTGATGGCGACTACGATACTGCCGTCCTCCAGAATGGGATCCCGGTAGCGGAACTCGCTCGCCACGTCCGCTTCCACCGGAACCCTTGCCAGACTTTCGATGACGTATTTGGCCGTCACCCCGGTATGGTAGGCGGAGCCGCAGGCGGCGATATAGATCTTGCGCACGGCCCTCCAGTCCTCGTCGCTCATGTCCAGTCCTTCCAGGATAATGTCGCCGCCCCGTATCCTTGGCGAAATCGTGTCCTCCACCGTCTTGGGCTGTTCGTATATTTCTTTGAGCATGAAATGCTCGTATCCCGCTTTTTCCGCCGCATCGGCGTCCCACGCAATCGTCGCAGGCTCCTTTTTCAGCTCGTCCTCATCCACGGAGTAGAATCTGACGCCGCTTGGGGCCAGCTTGGCGATTTCCTGATTCTCCAGATAAAAAACATTGCGCGTATATTTCAGCACAGCGGGAACGTCCGAAGCCAGGAAACACCCCTCGTCATTCTGCCCGATGACCAGCGGGCTGCCTTTGCGAACCGCGTAGATCAGGTCGGGGAAGTCCGCGAACAGGATCCCCAAGGCGTAAGAACCCTCCACTCGGTAGAGGACTCTGGTAATCGCTTCCAACGGTTTCCCGCTATAGTAATAATCCAGCAGCTGCGCCACGACTTCCGTATCTGTCTCGGACACGAACTCATAGCCTTTTCCCAGGAGCATTTTTTTCAAAGAAAGGTAGTTCTCGATGATACCGTTATGTACCACGGCAATGCTCTCTCCGGTATTGGTCTGGGGATGGGCGTTCTGATCGCTGGGCGCGCCGTGGGTCGCCCATCTCGTATGGCCGATCCCCGTATGCCCCGGCATAGTTTCCCCGCCTTGGATCAGGTTTTCCAAGGCTTTCAGCCTGCCCGCCGCTTTCCTGGTCAGGATCCTCCCATCGCCGCAGACCGACAGCCCCGCCGAATCATACCCACGGTATTCCAGCCTTGCCAGACCGTCCAGGATGACCGGCGCCGCCTGCTGTTTCCCGATATAGCCTACGATCCCACACATACGAATCTCCTTCCGGCATTGTGGTCTTTATGGAACCGCCCGCTGCCGCTCCTGTTTTCTTCCTTCCGGTGGCGCCGCCTTTCTAAGGCCCTCTCACTGGCTCCCGCTCGGCAAGCGCGGCTGAACGGGAACCATATGCACACAAGCCGCACGTCTTGTGCGGCTTGGCGCAGCCTGTTCCCGCAATTTTGTGTGAAATACCACACAAAATGACTTTGCGGCAGCTTGCCGCCGGATGGTAACTTTCACTGTTCCCAGTACTCCCGGTTCATCGATAGTGCCGCGACCAGCCGTTTTGGCAGCTTCGCGTAATGCTTCCCGAGCCAGAAACCCGCATATTTACAGGCGCTCTGGACATACAGTCCCGGGATCTCCCCGCGCAGCCCGCTTCTTTTCAGATGCGCGCCGACTTCCCGGAGCATTCTGCGCCCCTCCGCTTCCGAGGAAACCCCCGCGAACACCTCCGGATGGTCGGCCTGGGATACGCCCAGGTCAAAACTGCGGCGGAACTGCTGCCCGGCGGTGTAGTTGTGGGAATGGATCACCCGCGCCCGCGCCTCATACCGCACCTCGTACCCTGCCCGGATAGCTTTCGCCGCGTAAATCATATCTTCATTAAAAATAATATGCCGGGGAAAGCCTCCCAATTCCTCATAGATCTCCCTCCGGTACGCCGCGCAGACATTCGAGCAGAAATAGGCCTTCACGCCAAGGCGGCTAAGATCCTCCCTGGTCTTGACCGCCGATTCTTCCGGATAGTTGAAACGGCGCAGATATTTCTCGGCTTCGTTACAGCCCCGGGCCGGAAGCTGTCTGGCATAAGCCGCCGCCGCCTTTCCTTTCAGGTTCCTGGTCAGATTTTCCAGCAGATACCGGTCTGCCGGAAACGCGTCCTGGGTCATCATGACAAAGACGTCCGCAGAGGATTTCCCGACCGCCCAGTGTCTGGTTCCGCCGTGGTCAAACTCCCGTTTGGAAACGTGGCAGACGGTTACGTTTTCATAGCGCTGCGGAAAATCCGTACCGGCGGTCAGCCGTCCAAAATATTTTTCTTCCGTATTGATCAGGATCAGGCTCCGGAGCGGGATCGTCTGCTCTTCCAGCTGGCCGACCAGCCGGAACAGGCGCTCGTCCGGCCGATAGACCGGAATGATCAGATCCACCGAAGGGATTTCTCCCATTGCGCTTCTCCTTTCACGGTTCCCGGGTCACTGTTTCGCTCTTCATCTCTTCAGATACGGCGTGGCCTTCTCGACGATCGTGTCGTTGATTTCTTTCACCCTGTCCGACACCTCGTAACTTTCATCTTCAAATAAGAAGCGGTGCAGCCACAGCACATTCGATTCCAGGTCATAGGGAACGATCACGGCGCCCGCGCCGCCTATGTTGCCGTCCGCGCGAAGCTCTTCCTGCGGGAAGCCGCCCTCGCCCGCGATCTGGTAATCCATGATCTTCCCTAACAGCGCGACGACGTCCTCCTGGTTCAAGGAGGTATAAATATCCCCCATAATGCTCTCAAATACCGATACGAGCGTAGACAGGCTGGCTTTCTTGGCCTGCTTCTCCATTTCCTTGAGAACTTCCCGCTGTCTTTCCGCACGTTTGAAATCATCCCCCGCCGTATAACGGATACGGCAGTACGCCGTGGCCTGCAGCCCGTTCAGCAGCTGCATCCCAGGTTCTTCCACCTTGACGTACTCGGTCTTGAGTACCTCCGCCACCGCGATCTGGTAGTTGTTGATGTGTTTGAGTTCGACGCTGTCCACCTCGATATACACGCCGCCCAGGCCGTCGATGGCTTTGCTCAGCGCCTGGTAGCCCACTGTCACGAAGTCTTCAATATCCAGATCCAGATTCGTGTTCAGCGCCTTGATCGCCTGTTCCGCGCCGCCGTAGGAATAAGCGTTGGTGATTTTGGAATATTTATTTCCCAGATCCAGGTACGTGTCACGGTATACGCTGACCAGCTTGATGTCGCCGGTGTCCTTATTGACGCTCGCGATCATGATACTGTCGCTGCGGCTCGCCTTATACAGCTCGCTCTTTGAAACGGCGTCCACGCCGAACAGGGCGATGTTCCAGTACCCTTCCAGAGTCGGATTCGTTTCCACCTGCTCCGCGATGCCCAGCTCTTTCTTGTCCAATACCACCACGTTCGGCTCGGACGCTTTGTCTATGGAAAAAAGACGGAACAGAAGATACGCCAGTCCGAGCAGCACAAGGATCTCCACCCCGAAAATAACCACCCGCCGGTTCCTCCTCGCGCGCTTCTGCTTTGCCGTCTGCCCCTTCTTTCCCGTTTTTTTGCCGTTCCGGTTCTCCGCTTCGTTCCTCTGATCAGATCTTGTTCCCATTGTTCCTTTCTCCCTCGCTTCACATATGATTTGGCGTCAGTATGCGTTTCTGTTGATAAAACCTGTAAAAAATGTCAGAAAAATAATCTTGATATCCAGCCCCAGCGTCCAGTTTTCGATATAAAAAATGTCATAGTCGATCCTTTTGCGGATGGATGTGTCGCCCCGGTAGCCGTTGACCTGCGCCCAGCCGGTCAGTCCCGGCCGAACCTGATGCTTTACCATGTAGCGCGGAATTTCCTCTTTGAATTTCTCCACAAAGAGCGGGCGTTCCGGCCTTGGCCCGACAAGGCTCATGTCGCCCCTTAAAATGTTGAACAGCTGCGGCAGCTCGTCTATGCTTGTCCGCCGCAGAATCCTGCCGATTCCCGTCACCCGCGGATCATCCTTTACCGTCCAGGCTCTCTGCTCTTGGGCAGGCGGCTGCAGCTCCATGGTACGGAACTTGTACATCGCAAAGGATTTTTTATGAAAGCCGATTCTTTCCTGTTTGAAAATCACCGGGCCGGGGCTGCCGCACCGGATCAGGACAGCCGCCAGCAGCATGACCGGGGAAGTCAGAAGGATCCCGACCGAGGCGCCCAGAACGTCCATCAGGCGTTTGGACACCCTGTTCACGGTATTCGTCAGAGGCACATAACGGATACTGATGACCGGAAGCCCCATGAGGTCTTCCGTGTAGGGCCTGGTGGGGATCAGGCTGTTATAGTCCGGGATGAACTTTGTATGCACGCCCGATTTCTCGCAGATGCCGACAATTTCTTCCAGATCATCGTAATCTTTCAGCGAAAGGGTGATCGCAATCTCGTCCAGCTGGTTTTCCGGAAGGATGCGGCCCAGGTTCTCAATCTTGCCAAGTACCTTAACGCCCTTGTACAGCGTTCCTTCGGGAACATAGTCGTCCAGGATCCCGCAGATCACGTATCCCCACTCCGGGCTGCCCAGAATCCGGCTGATATACTCCTCCGCCGCCCGCGAGTAGCCGACCAGCAAAATATGTTTTAGATTATACCCTTTCTTGCGTATCCTTTGCAAGCCTTTTCTTAATAGAATACGGGAACCGGAAGTCAGCGATACGTTCGCGACATAAAAAATAGCCAGCACCGCACGGGAAAAATGGATTTCTTTGATGACCCAGTACAGGACAAGGACGATTACCGCCAGTCCGATGGTGTTGGCTTTCACCAGTCCGTATACTTCAAAACGGAGCCGCACGGTACGTTTCGGCGTATAGAGGTTGCAGTAATAATACAGCAGCATGTAGCCGGGAACAATCAAAAGCAGTAACATAAAATAGTCGCCCGCCGGCAGCACCCCGATATTGGGAAGGTCGCGGGCAAGAAGATAAAACTTGACATAATATGCCAAGATATAGGAAGCTGCCGCTATTGCCGCGTCCATGATCACATGAAGCCGATTGAAGATCTTTTGATTATCTTTAATCATATGCACCCACCTGGTCAGCCGCTGCCGCAGAAATGGTGACAGCTCCTTAGTATATCTATAACATTTTACTATATTATTCTCAGAAACACAACTAAATTATTGACGAATATTTATAAATTATTTCCAAATTGTTACTTACAAGATCGGTTTCACGGGCTGCCCCTGGCGGACGGGACGACAGCCGTCAGAAGAGGTTTCCAAAATGGCGACTTCCAGCCGCCTCCAAACCGGGCCTCCCTAGCCTTTGGTGAAAAAACGCAGAAGATTCAGGTACAGCTGCCCTTGTATCGCCAGGTAGCTGCCCAGGTTCCTCCACTCGAAGGGAACTTTCGCTTTCCTCCCCTCCGGGCCGGTACAGAGCTTTATTCCGCGCCACAGGCCTTGCACATACAGGATACCCATTTTTTTTCCGAAAAAATAAACGGTCTTGATCAGAAACCCTAGGACGAGGAAAGGGAGATTCCATAGGCACTGTAGGATAGGCATATTTTTCCAGATCAAATAGACGCTGTTTGCCGATACCAGCCGGGTCTTGAACGGATTGTAACGGGAGCCGCTGGAAGCGCTGCCGATGTGGAGGACTTGGGCGCGGGGTTCATAAAAGCTGCGGTAGCCGTAGATCCGGGCGCGGTAGCCAAGATCCACGTCCTCCAGATAGGCAAAATGCCTTTCGTCAAAATAGCCGAGCCGGCCAAACAGCGTTTTCCGGTAGATGGCGGCTCCGCCGCAGGCGGAAAAGACTTCCCGCGGCCGTTCCAGAACGGCCGCGGGCTTTCCTCTTCCTCTGGCATACGCCCAGCCAAGCGCGCAGTAACGGTCTCCGGCATTGTCTGCCAGTTCCGGGCGATCCCACAGGAGCATCCGGGCGCTGACCGCGAACGCGTCCTCCCTCTGTTCGATGGCTTCCACCAGAGAAGCCACGAAACCGGGCTTCGCCACGGTATCATTGTTCAGCAGGATCACATACGGGGTCCGGGCCTCCCGGATCCCCGCGTTCACGGCATGGCTGAACCCGGCGTTTTTTTCCAGGCAAAGCAGACGCACCTCCGGGTATCTGTCGCGTACCAGCTGTACGCTGCCGTCCGTGGAAGCGTCGTCCACCACGATGATCGCAAAGCCCTCCGGCGCCTGCGCGGCTTGCGCGTACAGGCTGTCGATACAGCTTCCGATATATTCCGCGCCGTTAAAATTAGGAATTACTACGGTTGCTTTTTCCATGCCAGTTCCTTTTCCGGTCTTCTTTCCAGTCCGGATCCCACGCCACGCGATACCCGGCCTCCCGCAAGGCTTTCCCCAGTTTCAGGCTCAGGCCTATCTCATCCGGCTGCGCCAGGGAAGCTTCCCGCCTCGACCGGGTATCCGAACCGGCCTCCCCGGCCAGGCTGCCGCAGGGCCTGCCCGTCACGGCTTCCCACAGGGGGCGGCATTCGTTCCGCAGCCGCAGAAGACGCAGATCCACGGCGTAAGCGTCCTGAAACAGCGCGGCTTTATGCATATAGCCGCTGTCCTGCCGCCGCAGGCCCTCGTAGGGGTTCGTTCCGTCTTCTTGATAGATACCGCCTGATATTTTCCCATTGACCAACAGCACTCCGCCCACCGCGCCGATGTCCGGGCGGTTGCTGAAAATGTCCGGCTGATACCGGAGTCTATAAAAGCCCGCATGTTTCAGATGGACGGCCTCGGCCGCCCAGCCGCAGCTTCGGGCAAAATCCTGCACCGCCCGCCGTCCGGCTTCATACGCATACCATTTGCTCTGGGGATTCTGCGCGGTGGAGCCTGCGTGGCAGCGCCAGTGATACAGCACCTTGGGGATATGGGCTATTTCCGCTTCCATGGATAGGCGCGAAGCGGGTTCTGTGGATAAGCGCGAAGCGGGTTCCGCTCCGCCCCGCAGATCCAGGATCCGTCCCGCCGCCCGGAGAACCAGGTCGTAATCCTGCGCGCCGTCATACTCCCGGCGAAGCGGCAGGTCTTTCAGCAGGTCGCTCTCCATCACCATAAAGTGGCAGATATAATGGTTGCTCAGCAGGAGATCCAGGTTAAAATCTTCTTTGCGATGAGGGTCAAAACAGACCTCCCCCTTTATTTTATCCTCGTCCGAATACAGGAGCCGCTTGGGAACGCCGTCCCGCTTCCCCTGTAAGATCCGGTCCGCCATCTCATACAGGGCGTCCGGCGTCAGCAGATCGTCATGATCCAGCAGGCCGATATAGGCTCCGGCGGCTTTCTTCACGGCTTCGTTGGTATTTTCCGCAATCCCCCGGTTCTCCGGCAGAAGAAAGTACCGGATCCGCTCATCCGGATACGCGCGGACGATTTCTCCCAGCCCGTCTTCCTCCGGAGAGGCGTCCGCGACGAGAAGCTCCCAGCGGGAATAGGTCTGCGACAGCACCGATTCGATCATCGCGCACAGCTGCCGCCTGTCCGTCCGGTACGCCGGAACCACGATACTAAACAGCGGCTCTTCCTCCCACTTCCTGCTTCGCTGTTCCTCCAGAACCGCCCGGGGAAGCTCCCGGTATGCATACGGCTCCTTGCCCCGGGCCGCCAGGCGTTCCCTCGCCGCGTAAAAAGCGGCGGCGAACCCGTTCCGCCGGAGATAATACCACGCTCTTCTGATGTCCGCCGCGCCGATTCTGCCCATAGCCCCTCACTCAGCAGCAGTATCTGGCAATCTCTTCCACATATGCCGCCGCCCACGTTGTATCCATGGCGGAAAGATGTTACGAGGCCGCCATGGACAGCGTTTTGCCCAAAAATAGCCGTCCATGTTATATCCGGTATCCATCGCGGAGAGAGGTTACTGCCCGGAGATTTCTCATACATTTAACACTGTTTTCAGTTCCCCGGTCAGTTTCTCCGCCCTTGCCGCGGCGTCCTTCAGGCTGCTGCCTTTCACGCCCATGTAGAACTTGATCTTCGGCTCCGTTCCGGACGGGCGGACGCAGCACCACGCCCCTTCCGGCAGCCTGAAATACAGCACATTGGACTGCGGCAGTCCGGTGACGGTCTCCGCCCCCGTCTCCATGTCCACGATACGGTCTTTTTCGTAGTCCCGAAACTCCAGAACCTTGCTGTCCCCGAAGGCCTTGGGCGGAGCCTGGCGCAGTTTCTCCATGATTTCGGCAATCTGCCTGGCCCCGTCGATCCCCTTCAAGGTGACGGTATACTGGGTTTCCTTGAAATATCCGTATTTTTCATACAGGGACACCATCCTGTCCCACAGGGTCTGTCCGTGCTTCTTGCAGTAGGCCGCCGCTTCGCACAGGCACATGACGGCCGTTACGGCATCTTTATCCCTGGCGTGGGTTCCCGCCAGACAGCCGTAGCTTTCCTCCAGTCCGAAGACATAACGGCCGCTCCCGGTCTGTTCCAAAAGCTTGATCTGCTCGCCGATGTACTTGAAGCCGGTGAGGACTTCGATGAGCTTTACCCCGTACGCCTTGGCGACCGGCTCCGTCATCTTGGTGGTCACGATGGTCGTGACGAACGCCGGATTCTCCGGCATGGCGCCCGTCGCCGTCTTTTCCCGCAAGATGTATTCCCCAATGAGAATACCGGACATATTTCCGGTAAAGGGAAGGTACTCTCCCGTTGCCGCGTCTTTTACGTAAATTCCCAGCCTGTCCGCGTCCGGGTCGGTCGCCAGCACCAAGTCCGCGTCCTTTTCCTTCGCCAGCCGCAGCGCGTAGGTAAAAGCTTTCGGATCTTCCGGGTTGGGATAATCCAAGGTAGTAAACTCCGGATCCGGCTTTTCCTGTTCCGGCACCACATAGACATGCCGGAAGCCCAGCTCCGCAAGGATCCGCCTTACCGGAACGTTCCCGGTTCCGCACAGGGGCGTATACACGATCCGCAGCTCCTCCGCCATCTCTCGGATCACTTCCGGATGGATGATCTGCTTTTTCAGTTCCGCCATGTACGCGTCGTCGATTTCCGTTCCGATGACCTGATACAGACCGGCGGACACCGCGTCTTCTTTTTTCATGGTCTTCACGGTATGATAATCCTTGATGTCCTGCACTTCGCCGATGATTTCCTCATCCTTGGGAGCCGTCACCTGCGCGCCGTCCTCCCAGTAGACCTTATAGCCGTTATATTCGGGCGGATTATGGCTCGCCGTCACCACGATCCCGGCGGTACAGCCTAACCGGCGCAAAGCAAAGGAAAGCTCCGGCGTAGGACGCAGGGATGCAAACACATAGGCCCTGATCCCGTTCGCCGCAAGGCACAGCGCCGCTTCATCCGCGAACTCCGGCGACATGCGCCGGGAATCATAGGCAAGCGCCACGCCTTTTTCGGCGGCGTTCTGTTTCAGGATAAAATTGGCCAGCCCCTGGGTGGCCTTGCGGACGGTATAGCGGTTCATGCGGTTGGTGCCGGCGCCGATGATGCCCCTCAGCCCTCCCGTGCCAAATTCCAGTTCTTTATAGAACCGCTCCTCGATTTCCCTGCCGTTTCCTTGAATCGCAAGCAGCTCTTCTTTCGTCGCCTGGTCAAAATAATCGTCCGTCAGCCAGAAGCGGTATTCTTCCAGATAACCCATCTCTTGATCCCTCCTTTTTTGGATAGAAAAAAATTCAATAAAAAAGTTTCTCCCGTTTTTTGTGGGCAAAAGATACATAACGGCTAAATTATAGCATACTATCGCCGTTCTGAAAAGCGTTTCCCGAAATCATTTCCTCGTTTCATGGACCGCCTTTCATCGGCCCATTCCATGGACTCTTTTCAAAAAACTGTAACATTCCGCAATTTTCCGCTTGTATGGAACCTTCCGAGGAAAGATCCGAAAAGAAAAGCAGCATGAACGCATAACGTAATAGACTCATAAAGAAAAATTCGCAATGCGCAAAAATACGGCGCTGGGATGGAGCGGGATGCCAGGCACAGAGGAATATCTGCCCGACATTCATGCGCAAGACAGGCCGAAAGGAAGGAAAAAAGTGATGGGAACAAAAAGCAAATATTCGGCATTTGCGTTTGCGCTGGTCTTTCTTTTGACGGTAGGATCTGTTTCGTTTCTTGCATTTATATCGGTGGAATCCAGATCTGACGACGCTGCGACTCCGATCAAATGATATGCCAAGACCATCCATTACCATAATGTGGATCGTTACCTCGCTCTGTTTACCCAGAGGAAGCAGCGTGAGATGGAAGCCCATAAAAGCAATGGGGGGAAAGAGGAGGTGAGCAGGAGATCAAAGCACCCGTTTCCATCTATTTCTGGATGTAGGAGAAAAATTTGCAATTTGAAGGATGACTTTTGTCACTAGATTGTCTCATTCTTTTCACTTGATACATTGTAATGAAAAATTTGCAATTTGAAGGATGATTTTTGTCACTAGATTGTCTCGTTCTTTTGCATGTGGTATGTTACCATTTAGAAAAGTTCAGTAAAATGAAACCGGAGAAAGGAAAGGGATGAACAATCATGTTCCCATACATCGATGACAGCAGATACAAGCATTTGCTATGTATCATCACCAAGGGGGTTGAAGATGGTGAAAGGTTAAGCGGATTGGCGCATGTTGGCGAACATGCCTGCCTATTGCCTTGTTTCGAAAGAACTCCGGGCGGGGAGGAAAGTTATTTTGCCAGCGGCTATACCTGTATAGACCATGCCTGTTTGTATTACGCGGCCAAGAGGATAGAATGTTTATCCCGTATCCAAAAAAAAATCAACGATAAAAGTATCCTTAGAAAAGACAGAGTTGACATCGCGAAACATCAGGTGATAAATGAATGTGAAAATCTGAAATATAAAATCAAGACAAATGAAACAATTGTCAAGTTCGTCACAGGCGGCAGAATACAGAATTTTGCCGCAGGAAAATCCGAGGATATTCGGCATATTACCTATGAAGATGTATACTGGTGGCTGGAAGACATACAGATGAGCCATAACGCTTTTTTCTTTTTTTTAGAATCACCTGAGCCGACTTTCATCAAGAAAGCCATAGAACAAAAAAGGAACTTTGTATGGGAAGACAGTCAAGAAAAAAGATTATATATAGATGGCCAGCAGGAAAATAAAGTAGCTATCTATATCAAAATACCTTGTACGAAGGATAAAATTGAATATTTTAGAAGAAAGATAGAAGAAAATTATCTGCAATACTGTTTGAATTTATCCATAAAAGAGAAAATCGAAGTTTACGAAAAATATTTTACATATAGTGAAAGATATTTAGTCATAGAAATGGTACATGGCAAGAAAAAATATTTGGAAAGATATATCATAGCACTTCAAGATTTCATCTTGAACTATGATAGTGAAAACTATATCGCATTTAAAGCACAATTTTATGAGACACAAAAAAAATTATTTAAGGACTATCGGAAAAGGAACAGTGAAGTTCTTGCCGAATTACAAAATCAAATTTTGTATCATTTGCCGATCTTAGACATCCCCAAAGATTTAGAATTACTTAGCGGAGATGAGAATGATTTAAGCAATGACCTGATAAAAAGTTTGCGAAGCCCATTAAGAATTGTTGTTTTCTGTCCGGAGGATGAAAAGTTTGGAACATCGATTATGGAAAAATAAATATCTCGGAACAGCTGGATGGGGAATGAAGCTGATGTTCAGAACCTCAGCCTTTCATTTTCTTGTTCTTTTTATATTCAGTTTGTTCAACGGATGCATTGCACCGATGAATGCCTTGATTTGGAAAAATTTTTTGAACCAATTGATTCTGATAACAGATCATGGATGGAAGCTTGGTAACATTGAATTTACTTACCTGGCGCTATTGTCCATGCTCCCCATAATCAATTATATGATTACAGCCATTACGCAATATATCAAGCAGACTTATAGTGATATTTTGGATATCCATATTACTCAGTCCGTATTAAACAAATCTATGCTTTTTCCTATGAAGTTTTTTGATGATTCCAAAATATATAACGATATCAACATAGCGATTTCCAGAACAAGCCAAAACTGTGTGGGACTATTGGATGCCTTTGCGGAAATCATTTTTTTAATCGTACAGGCTGTGAGTTTTGCTATGATTCTCATCCGATTTGATTGGTTCGTCGTAGGAATGGCTTTTATATCCGCATTGCCGGTTTTACGGATTTCTTTACGGTCCAATGAATATTGGTATCTTGTTTTGAATCAACGGATAGAAAAGTTAAGATTGATCCATTATTTAAAAATGCTTCTCATTAAAAATGAAAATATAAAAGAAATGAAAATATTTCATGTGGGCAAGAAAATCATGGGGATGATTCAAAAAAACCAGCAGGAATTTTTGCGGGAAGATTGTAAGGCCAGAAAGAGAATATCCGTCCGTAAGACAGCGGCGCAGACATTGGATGAACTCTGCTCTTTGGCGGTCAAGGCATGGATATTGATCAAAGCGATAGATTCAAAAGCCTCCGTCGGCAGTGTGGTTTTATATTTCAATGCACAGGAAAGCTTAAAAAGCGCGATCGTTGCCGTGCTAAGCCAATTAGCCAAGATGCATGATCATATGCTTTATCTTCAAACATTACGTACCCTTGAAGAAATGGAAATGAAGGAAGAGTCAGTCAGCGGATTTAATCCTTCATTTCGGTTCATTGAATTTAAGAATGTCACATTTGCTTATCCAGGACAGAAACGAAATGTATTAGAAAATTTGACATTTCGATTTGAGCGTGGAAAAACTTATTCCATCGTGGGATTGAATGGCGCGGGAAAAACTACCTTGTTAAAGCTTCTCCTGGGATTGTACGAGCCGACTGAAGGAGGTATTTTTATCGATGAAATAAATCTCAAGGACATTCGGAGAGAGGATTATCATCAGCATATCAGCGCTGTTTTTCAAGATTTTGTGAAATATCCTTTTTCCGTGAAAGAAAATATTGTGTTGACCGATCAGACGGAATGGAACCGGATCCGTCTGGAAAGCGCAATGGATCTAGCGTGCTTCAGAGAATGTGTCAACGGCCTACCGGAAGGAATCGATACCTTATTGATGAAAGAATGGAATGGCGGAACAGACATCTCGCAGGGGCAGTGGCAGAAAGTCGCCATTGCGAGATGTTACTATAAAGACGCGGAAATTGTCATTTTAGACGAGCCATTTTCCTCTGTGGATATAGAAACCGAAAATCATATCATCAGAACTATGAACAAGGGAAGCGGCGGTAAGCTGAATATCTTTATCACACACCATTTTGCCAGCCTATCTATGGCAGATGAGATTCTTGTGATGGAGGAAGGAAAGATTGCAGAAAACGGAAACCATAGCGCATTATGGAAGCTGAAGGGTCAATATTATCATCTGTATGCTATGCAATCAGAACATCTGCGGGCATTAGAACAAGGCAGGCTGGGTCTGACTGAAAGGGCAGACTGCGCGGCGGTCTGACTGTGATGTGCGGATAGCGCACGGAAGGGAGTTCCGAATGAAAATCTCGATTCAAAACATCAGTAAGAAATACGGAAAGAAAACGGCGGTCCATAAGGTCAGCCTCGATCTGGGAAATGGCATTTATGGCTTAATCGGAGCAAACGGCGCCGGTAAGACGACCCTGATGAATATGATTTGCGGCGTAACGAATCCCAGTGAGGGCAAGATCTATTTAGACGGGAAAGAAGTATCCGGTTTTACGCGTCAATATCGCGCTTTGCTTGGATACTTGCCGCAGAGTTTCGGCTGTGACAATACGTTTACCGTGGATGATTATCTGGATTATATGTTATGTTTGAAAGGGATCAGCGGCAAAAAAGAACGGGAAGCCAAGGAGCGGCTGCTGACAGAGCTGAACCTGAAGAAATACCGGACGGACAAAGTCTGCAGACTGAGCGGAGGCACGAAAAGAAGGGTAGGCGTGGCACAGGCGCTGCTTGGGAATCCGATGATATTGGTTTTTGATGAACCTACGGCGGGACTGGATCCCGGAGAAAGAGCCAAAATGAGACAGCTGATTGCCGGTATGGGAACGGACAGGATCGTACTGCTCTCGACGCATATCGTGTCTGATATCGAAAATATCGCAACCTGTAATCTGTTCATGAAGGATGGCGAACTGGTCGCGACGGGCAGCACCGACCAGCTGATCTCCGGTTTAGAAGGGAAGGTCTGGTCCGTCTTACAAGAAAACGGCGGCGACGTTCCAAAAGTAAACGGTGAAATCATCAATATACATCCGGAAGCAAACCATAAGATCAAGATCAGATATTTTGGCCAGGCGGATCCGGAACGGAAAGCGACAAGGGAGCCAGCCAATCTGGAAGACGTCTATTTCTGCTATGCCCATGAACACGCCCCTGCGTATAGGCACGGAAGCGCAGAAGGAGGGGAAGAAGGATGAAGAAACTGCTCGGACTGGAAATCAGGCATATCCTGAAAATGCGCAGTACCCTGGCCACGTTTGCCATCCTGTGCCTTGCGGCGATAGGGGTAGCCGTCATATCCAGCTATGGAGAAACTGCATTCCGTCTGAAACAGGACGGAACAGGGGAACGCTTATCCGGCATTGCCGCCCAGAAAGAAATCCGGATGGCAGACACGGAAGGCGTCTTATCCGAAGAAAGGCTGCTGGAGGTGTTCCGGAAGCAGCGCCCCCTTTTTGACCGGTATGGACTGTATCCTCCGGAGGAAGTCTTCGTAAAAGAGGTGTTTCCGGACAACCGGATCCTGAGAATCCTGTCCTCCGTCTACCGGAAGGAGGACGGCAGCTACGACCCTGCGTTCCTGGGAAAGCTGACCGAGGCGGATATCCTGGATTTTTATGAAAGGCGCGGGGAGATGATCCGGAAGCATTACGCGGGAAGCTACGGGGAAGGCTCCGTCGTCTATGAAAAGGTCATGCGGGAAGAAAGCAGGGTCTCCACGCCCTTCCCTTACTACACCTTCTCCGGCTGGCCTAATGCCTTGCAGAACCTGGGAGCGCTCCTGGGGATCCTGGTCTTCCTGTCGGCCCTCCTGCTGACGGCGCAGTTCTCCGGAAACTACCAGAACGGCGCGGACGCCATCTACCGAACCACCAGATACGGACGCAGGGAGCTGGCCCTGGCCAGGTTCCTGGCGGCGGCCCTGGTAAGCTGCCTGTGCTATGTCCTGCTGATCTCTCTTTATACGGGCCTGTCGGTCGCGTTCTTCGGAAAGAACGGGTTGAAGGCCCCGGTGCAGCTGTTTGACGCTTACGCGGTGAAACCGTATGTGGTCGGGCAGGTATATGTGCGGCTCGTACTGATGGGGGCATTGACCCTGACGGCGATGCTGGCCGTTTCCATGTACCTTGCCGCCCGGATCCAGAGCAGGGTCTATGCCATGTCGCTTGTGCTGGCGCTGCTCCTTCTCCCGGCTGTCCTGGGGGGGGATCCCGGGCCTGCCGCCGTTTCTTTATCTGGTATGCGACGTCCTGCCGTCCGGCGGACTGGGGTTCTACGGGGAGCTGCTGGGAACGGATTATTATGTGTTCGGAAGCTGTGCGGTATGGTCTCCGGTCATGATTCTGGCGGGGGCGGCCGTAAACATCCTGGTCTGGGTGCCTCTGGCGGTAAGATCTTATGTGCGTCATCAGGAAAGCAGATGACAATGTCCAAAAGTCCAAAAGGCTTGCACTGACATGGGTTGCGGTCGTGCCGGGAATGACGGCAAAAACGATAGAGGGCGCAAGCGTTTTTGCCTATCCGCTGATGTTTCTTCCGTTCCTAAGCTCGGCGTTCGTCCCGACGGAAACTATGCCCGCCGCCGTCCGTTGGTTTGCGGAGAACCAGCCCGTAACGTCAATCGTGGACACGGTTCGCTCCTTGCCAAACTCCCAACCTGTCGGAAGCGGACTGTGGGCTGCGCTCGCATGGTGCGTCGGTATAGGCGCGGCGTTTTGGGCGCTGTCGGTGAGGGTCTACAGGAAGAAAGGGCGCCGAGGCTTACCGACAGAGGGTACAAGCGCCCCATTCGGCTGGAATTTTTCAGAAGTATCGACGTGACGTCTTCCGCCTCGGCTTTTTCCATTAGCTCCCGCCAGCCGTGACGGTCGAAAGCCCGGCCCGGCACAAAGCGGCCGCTTCCCTCAAGCCGGCGGCCGCTTGCCCATGACCGTATTTTTGACAGCCGTAACCGGAAACAGGATCAGAGGCTTTCCAGGATCATCCCATGCGCGATTCCGGGAACGCTCTGCCCTTCGTTAAAGCTGGTCTTGCTCAGCAGCGCCCCGGTGGGCAGGAAAAGCACCCGCTTCCAGCTTTGTTCCTCCAGCTGTTTCAGGATATAGGCGGATAAAGTCACCGCGCTGCACCCGCAGCCGCTTCCTCCGGAATGGGTGTCCTGGGCTTCGGCGTCAAAGATCTCGATTCCGCAGTCCATATGCGCCTGGGAAAGGTCGTACCCTTTTTCCCGGAGCAGATCGATCAGAACCCGCTGGCCGACTTTGCCCAGATCCCCGGTAATGATCCGGTCGTAATCCTCCGGCTTCCTCTGGAAATCCCGGAAATGCCGTTCTATGGTGTCCGCTGCCGCCGGGGCCATACAGGCGCCCATATTCTGGGAATCTTTCAGGCCATAATCCACGATCCGCCCTATGGTCATCCCACAGATTTTTGCCCGGGGGGTTCCTCCCGGCTCTTTCCCGAGGACAAAGGCTCCGCTGCCCGTCACAGTCCAGGTGGCGGACAGGGGTCTTTGGCTGCCGTATTCCAAGGGGAAGCGGAATTCTTTTTCCGCGCTGGCAAAATGACTGGAAGTGACGCAGACCACGTGGTCGGCATAGCCCCCCGCCACCGCCATGGAACCTAACGCCAGCGATTCCCCGCAGGTAGAGCAGGCACCGTATACCCCAAACAGCGGTATCTGATAAACGGCGACGCCGAACGACGTCGCAATGGACTGCCCCAGGAGGTCTCCCGCAAAAAGAAACCCGATGTCCTCCGGCTTCAGCTTCGCCTTGCCAAGTGCCGTATAAACGGCGTCCTTCTGGAGGCTGCTTTCCGCTTCCTCCCACGTCTTACAGCCGAACAGATCATCTTCGCCCACCAGATCGAAGAGGGAGCCGAAAGGCCCTTCCCCCTCTTTTTTCCCCACGATACTGGCGCTGCCTCTGATGTAGACCGGCTCCTGTAACTGTACGCTGCCTTTTCCCACCTGCTGGTTCATGTATGATAACTCCTTTCGACTCTCCGGAAAAATGTCCTGCCGCCATGTCATTATCATACCCGCTTTTCTGATGTTTTATCACATAAATTTTCCATTCCAGATCATGGCCGCGTACTTACGGCACGAACAGATAGCTCGTCACCGCATAAAGGACTTCCCCGTGATACTCCACCCTGGACCAGCCGGTTTCTTCGCTGACGCCGGTACGGCGCGCCGTATCCCCATACAGCATACGGTAATGGATGGTACCGTTTCCTTGAGAGGTGCTAGGCTCCCCTCTGAGGTTCACCTCCTCTTTCGGCGAAACAATGTCGTCGCAGGGCGTAAAGACCACTTTCCTGCCGTCTTTTGTGACGACCGCGTTCTGGTCTGTTTCCGCGCCTGCGTCAGGGGAAGCCGCCCCTGTGTCCGTGTCGGCATGGCTGCCCGCAGTCTGCTGAGAGGTTCCGCCCTCCCGGACAGAAGTTTCTCCGCCGGCGGCGCCCTCTTTCGGGCTTCCCTCTCCGGCGGTTTTTTCCCCGGCGGCTTCTGTTTGAGAGATTCCGGCCCCGCTTCCTCCGCTTCCGGAAGTTCCCGCTCCTTTTCCGCCCTGTCCCAGTCCGGATTCATCGCCCTGCTGCATTCCTCCGGCAGTTCCGCCGTCCACCCTTGGTTTTACGCCGGACACACCGTCTCCTATCGCGGCGCCCGCGGCGGCGTCCTCCTCAGATAGGAACCAAGCCGCTGGATCCTCCATGGAGGAATCCTCCGCTTCCGGGAACCGATCAGCTTCCATGGAAGAAGGACTTTCCGTTAAAAAACCGCCCGCTTTGTTTCTTTCCTCCGCCTGTCCTCTTTGTCCGGCTTTCCAGACCAGCACCGGCACGGCCACGAGAACCGCCACCAGCACGACGCCCGCAGCCAGGCCCACGATGGGGCTTTGCCCATCCTCCTCCAGCGGCGGAAACTCCTTTCTTTTCCGTCTCACTTTCCCACCTTTCAGACCGGTTTCGCTTCCCCATCGCGGGGCTGGCTCCCTCACCGCCGGTTCCGCCTCGCGGATCATAGCCGCCCCGTCAGGGGGAGGCTGAACGTTTCTTTCCGCCTTTAGCCCTTGCTTCCATATTTCCGCGCCTGGCTCCTGATAAACTCCTCATCCTCAAAATACCGGATCCGCATGGCCTGCTTCACTTCCGCCAAAGTCTGGGCGGCTTCTTCCTGCGCCGTGGCACAGCCCTGTTTCAGCACCTCATACACGCCGGGAATGTCTTTCTCCCACTGTTTCCGCGCTTCCCGGATCGGCTCCAGGGTTTCCTGCATGACCTCATTCAGGAACTTCTTCACTTTCACATCCCCCAGCCCGCCGCGCTGATAATGGGCTTTCAGCTCTTCCAGCCCGGCATAGGACGGCAGATACCTTTCAAAATGCTCTTCCTTGCAGAAAGCATCCAGATAGGTAAAGACGGTGTTCCCCTCCAAATGCCCCGGATCGCTCACCTGGAGGTGCAGGGGATCCGTATACATGCCCATGATCTTCGTCCGCACCTCGTCCGCGCTGTCCGACAGGTAAACGCAGTTGCCCAAGGACTTGCTCATCTTGGCCTTTCCGTCCGTGCCGGGCAGACGCCTGCAGGCGTCCGTTTCCGGCAGAAGCGCGGACGGCTCCACCAGAACCGGCGCATAGACCGTGTTGAACTTATGCACGATTTCCCTGGTCTGCTCCAGCATGGGCAGCTGATCCTCCCCCACCGGGACGGTAGTCGCCTTGAAAGCCGTAATATCCGCCGCCTGGCTGATAGGATAGGTAAAAAAACCCACCGGAATGCTGTTCTCAAAATGGCGCAGCTGGATCTCGCTTTTGACAGTGGGGTTCCTCTGCAGCCTGGATACCGTCACCAGATTCAGGTAATAAACCGTCAGCTCGCACAGCTGCGGAATCTGCGACTGGATGAACAGCGCGGATTTCGCCGGATCCAGTCCGCAGGAAAGATAGTCCAGAGCCACTTCCACAATGCTCCCGCGCACTTTTTCCGGGTCTTCAAAGTGATCCGTCAGCGCCTGGGCGTCCGCTATCATAATGAAAATCTTCCGGTATTCCCCGCCGTTCTGCAACTCCACCCGTCTGCGGAGCGAACCGGCATAATGCCCTACATGCAGCTTCCCGGTAGGCCTGTCGCCTGTCAAAATAATTTTTTGCATAGCTATGATCACCCTTTCTGGAAAAACTCCCGCTTGGAAGCCCGTCAGCTTTTCCGTCTTGCCCTTCCGTCTTCCTTTTGATTTCCAGTCTTATGGTCCAGTCCTGCGTAAAATCCGCCAGATTCCCCACTGCCCCAAGCCCATAGGCCGCATACAGTATGGCAAACACAAAATAAGGCAGCACGTACCTTGGCTGGGATTCCCAGAGCAGACTGAACAGGAACCCCCCCACGATGGCAATCATGGGAAGATACCAGCTGGCCGCCCTTTTTCCGGACAGCGCCGTCACACAGCTTGCCAGCAGGGCGCCGGTATAAATCACCGACTGGTATCTGTCGCAGAACCAGAACAGCTTCGGCTGTAGTTCCCCGTAATAGATGTCCTCCACGATCCCCTCCGGCTCTTTTTCAAAACGGGCGGTAGAAACCAGGCTTTCAAAAAGCGGTTCGTTCCACTGTATCAGCGCCTTCATTTTATAAAAGTCTATCATCATGCCCGGGTCGGCGCGAAACTGCTCGATCCGGGAATAAATATAATCCTTAGCCACTTCTGTGGCAAGCTTCTGGTTACAGTCCGCTTCATAATAAGTCGCCTTCGTATAATTATTGAACCTGCCGGGCGTCGCCTCATCCCCCTGCATTCCCATAGCGACGTACAGAATCGCCGGAATCCCGCCGTCCACCTGATAGCCGGAACGAATCTCATAGAGCGTTTCCACGCCTTTGGTAAGCCCAGACACCGATAGGATCAGCAGCAGGGCTGCCCACAGGAACACAAGATTCCCCGGGAGGTTGGCTTTCCCCAGGAAGCTTTCTTTCCTCCGGGGCTTGTTTTCCCCTTGCCGATCTGTTGCCCCCGGAAAGTCTATTTTTCCCGGAAAGCCTGCTTTCCTCGGAAGGTCTGTTTCCCCGTGAAGCTTCCCTTTTCCCAGGGAACAGCCCGCTCTCTTCGTTTCCAGCGCCATCAGAAGCAGGCCGATCACCATAGCGCAGATCACGATCAGGCTGTTCTTCCTGACCAGCACCGCCGACGCTCCCGCGATACAGATCCATGCTATGTAGCGTTTCCGCCGGGTCTTCTCCAGTTTGGCCGCCGCCCAGAACAGCAGCATACACAGGCAGATGGACGGAATATCCCCATATACATAAGAAGTATGGATAAAATACGGGAAGCAGACAAGCATCAGGAGCAGATACCAGAATCCTGCCAGTTCCCCTTTGAAGATTCTTTCTTTTGCGGAAGTTTCTTCCCTTCCACAGTGTTCTTTCAGGAAACGGTAGCCCAGGAAAACTGTCAGCCCGTTCAGAAGGGCGTGGATCCCCCAGATCGTCCGGTAGGAATAAGGGCCGGTCAGCCCGAATATCAGCTCATACAGACCCACCAGTCCGAGCTGCTGCGGCCAGAGGTTCAGGTAGCCTCCTTTCGTCAGCATTTCAAAATTTCCCTCTCCGGCATAGACGGCCGCCGCGCTGATGATCAGCTGGTCCCCTTCGGGCGTAGTGCGGGAAGCGAGCGCCCACCACAAGGACAGGCCCGACACCAGCAGGCAGACCGCGCACAGCAGGATTTTTTCCGCCCGGAGACAGAACGCGGAAAACTTCCGGTTCAGGAAGCCCGCCCCAAAGGCCGCCAGGAATACCGCACACAGCACCCCCGTATTCACCCATACGGTATCTTTGCGGATGTAGACCCTTTTGACCCAGTCATTATGATACTCAACTGTAAAATTGCTGTAAACAAAGCTTTCCCACACAAAAAACGCAAAAACCAGAAGGACGGCCAGCAGCAGGACGGTCTTTGCAAAAGCTGCCGTTTTCTCCCGGAGCCTGCCCATTCCCGCCCGTTTCGGTTCCCTTCCCTTCGCGCGATTCCCCGCTGTCTTCTGCTCTTTCGCGTTCGTCTGGGTTTTGCTTTGTGCTTCCGCGCCCGTTTCGGTTCCGCTTTGTGCTTCCGCCGTTCTGTGTTCTTCCGCGGTTTCTTCCGCTGTTCTCCGGTTTCCTTCGTTTTTCTCCATAGCCCTTCTCCGTTTTTGATGGGTTCGACTGTTCCGGTTGTGTTTCGGCGCGGCCTTTTTCACAGCTTCTGATCTTTCTGCGGCGCCCTCCAGACTGGCATACCTGTACCGCCTCACGCGGTCTTCCGGCATCCTCTCCGCACGGCTGTCTCCACACTGCATATATTCTACTACATAACGTTCCTATCGTTCAAGCATTTTCATGGAATAAATCTCAAGGAACCGGCAAAAGGAAAAAGAAAGAGGACGGCTTCCCGTCCTCCATCGTCCACATCATCCATGCGTCTGCTCCAAAAGCCGCTTAGAGCGACAGTCTTGACCCCCCAAAACCACCGCCTTACTTCTTTCCTGTTCCCGCCTTATCCCCTGCCCGAGTCCGTCCTTGGCCCTTCATACAAAGAACTCACATTCCCGTCCGGCGCCAAGGACGCTACGATTTTATGCATTTCCTCCTTGGACTTCGCGTCTTTGCACCGCAGGATGATCTGTTCCTTCTCCGCTTCGGTCAGCCCCGCATACCGCTGCATAGCCAGTTCGTTCTGTGCCAGGGCGATACCGAACCCAAGGGGCAGGCTGTTCCAGGTAGCCCCGCCGCCTGTCTGCATTCCGTTGCCATCCATCTGACTGCACTCTCCTTTCTCTCTCAGCAAAAGTTCTTCCTCTCGCCGACAGACAAGCTTTCCTTGCCCCCAGGCAAGGAAAGCTGCCCGGGAAGCTGTTTTCTTCCTTTAGAGTGTGCGGTTCTGCGGAAAATATTCCAACGGACAAGGAAGTCCTATTTCTTCCAATCCAGGAACTGCGGCTGTACGACGCTGCCGCCGCTCACGCTGCGGTAATAATTGATCGCCGCCTGGGAAGTCTTGCGTCTTTCCCCGATTTTTTCCCGTTCTCTGCGAAACGCCTGTTCCACCGCCTGCCTGTTCCTGCTCTCCTGCGCCTGAATAGACGTGCTTCTTTCCATCACCTCCGCGATCAGTGCCTGCAGACGGACGATGTAAGCGGAATATTTCTCCTTGTCTGCGGAAAGCGTCTTCTTGACCCGGTCATACACCAGTTCAAAGCCGTCGTCCAGTTCCGTCAGCTGACGCAGCAGCTGTTCCTTGGCACTCACATGCTCGTCAAACCGCTCGAAATCTAAGGAAGTGTCTGCGGATCCGTCCTCGGCGTTACTCAAGATAAGCTCCTCGGAGCTGTCCAAGGACAGTTCCGAGGAACTGCCCTTAGCACCGTCCTTGGCACCGCCCATAGAGCCTGCCTTGGCTTTTTCCAGAAGCTCGCTCTGCTTGCGGTTATGCCCGCTGATCTCATCCATCAGACGAATTTTCTTCTCCAGACTGTCTATCAGGATCTCAAGATACTGTTCCGTCATGTTCCCCTCCTTGGGAAAAAGAAAACGCCCGCCCGTCCCGCGGCTTCTTCGCGCCCTGGAATTTCTTCTCCGATTTGTTATTTGCTATGGATGACCTGTTTCCACGTGTCCCGCAGACCTCTGAAATGCCCGCAGACCTCCTCCAGCACTTCTTGATCCTTTTTGACGTTCGCCTGCCGCAGTCTTAGGGAAAGGTAGTCGTATATCCTGTCAAAGTCCTGGGCGACAGGATATTTCATGTCCAGCGTGCCGCGTAAATAGTCCACGATCCGCTCCGCTTTCATGATGTTCGTATGCGCCTTGGGAATGGCCTGCTGCTCTACCGCCGTAATCGCAAGATTGCAGAATTTGATGGCGCCCTCATAAAGCAGAAGCGTCAGTTCCGCCGGGGAGGCGGTCATAATTTTACCCGTTCCATATTGGGCATATGCGTTCGGTAATGCCATAGCGTCACGTCCCTCCTAATAAGCCGCTGATCGCGTTGGCGTTGGACTGCATTTTCGCCATCGCCACTTCCATCGCGGAAAATTTGTCATACCAGCTGTCCTCATACGCCTGTAGCTTCTTCTCCTCATTGGAAATCCGTTTTTTATAGCCGTCGTAATCCGACTGCATTTTCAGATCCGCGTAGATGGTTCCGTAACTCTTGTATCCTGTTTCGCTCTTCACCATCTCGCCGACTTTGGTGTAAAGCGCTTTGGACAGCTCCTGGAAAAAAGTCTTCGTCGTTTCCGCGTCCGCGGTGATCATCTGCTGCAGGGCGTTTTCCGACATGGACGTCAGAGCATCCGCGTCGTCGCCTTTGATATGGTAAGCGTTCTTCTCATTCGTCGGCGCCGTGAAATAACTGAGCTTCTCGATCCCGAAATCCGAGAGATACCTCTTCTTGCCGTTCACTTCCACGCCAGCCGCCATGATGTCCCGAAACGCAGAGGACACGGTACCCAAGGTGGAATCCCGGCGCAGCAGGGAGTCCTTGATCTTCGCTTCCCATTTTTCCGCTTCGTCTTCCGACATCGCTTCTTTTTCTTCGTCGGTCAGCGGCTCATAATTTTTTGCGCTGTCCGCGTTGTACAGCTTATCCATCTCGTTGATCAGAGCGTTGTACTCCGTAACGAAGCTTTTGATCATATCATATAGGCCGCTCACATCGTCCGTCGTGGTCAGGGTGACTTCCTCGTATTCATCGTCCCCGATGCTTCCGTCCCCGTTTAGATCCTTTCCGGTGGCGGCGCCGGCGGTGATCGTCAGGCCGTTGATCTCAAAGACATTGGAATCGGAGGTGTAGTCCGCCCCGTTGAGCCTGATCTTCGCGTCCTGCCCGGAGATCTTGACGCTCCCCGCCGCCGCTTTGTCAGCGTCCCAAGCGCTGAGCGCCTCCTTCGCAAAAGTGATCTGGGAGTCCAGCTCCCCCGCCACCTCATTCTTGAGCGTATCCGTAGGGGAAACCGTGCTAGCTTGCAAATCCACCGTGACATAGGTTTCTATGTTTGCCAGCTGACCCTCAATCTCCTCAATCTCCTCAATCTGGGCAGCCAGCTTCTGAACCTGTGCATCGAACTGCTCTAGCTGCTGTTTTTCATCCTCTGTAAGAGTACTCTCATCCTTCTCTTGTAATGCCTCCAGCGCAGTCTGTGCCTCCTCCTTTGCGTTTGTCAGCGCCTCTTTGTTCTGATAACTGTCGAGCTTATCCGTATACTGTTCCTGCAGCTCTCGGTATTGCGCCAGATACTGTGCCGTCCGGTCGGCGATCCGATTCTGGAATTCGTCCCGATATGCCTGCTTTTCTGCGTCCGCCCCTTCCGAATCCATCGCCGCGTATTTTGCATACGAAGCCTTGGTGGCGTCGTCATAGGCTTTCAGGCCTAAGGCGGCCAGAGCCTCATCCCCGCCCTGCGAAGCCGCCGTCAGAATGAAATCCTTATCCGCCCCGCTTCCGGAAGCGCCGATATAAAAACGCCCGTTCTTGGCGTCAAAATTGGCGCTCAAGCCCGCCTCTTTGAGCTTCGCCGCCAGGCCGTCCAGCGTGGTATCGGCGTCGATGGTGATCTGTGTCACTTTCTCCGAAGCGGTTCCCGCGCCCTGTGTGAGGTTCAGCGTCGTTTCCGCGTTGATTCCGAGATCGGCCAGCTTGGTCTCACCGCTCGTCACCGTGGCTCCCGCTGTATTCTTGACCTGCGCCCCGGTCAAGTATCCGCTCTTGGCAAGCTGCTTCACCGCCAGGGTCTGGGTGCTGTTCATCGCCGAACTGCCGGTGATGACGCTCGCCACGCTGCTGTTGGAAACGGAGGTCGTCTTTTTCTGGTAAGTACTCGTCAGACGCAGGCTGTTCAGCGTCTTATTATAGAAATTGAAGATCTTTGTGTTCAAAGCTTTCCAGGCGTCCTGCTTCCATTCCAGCTTGGTCTGCTCTTTTTTCAGGCTGTCTACTTTCGTCTGTTTGGCCGATACCAGCTCCTGCACGATAGACTCCACGTCCATGCCGGAGTTCAGACCCGTTATCCTCATTGCCATAATATGATCTCCCTTCCGATACTGTCAACGTTTCTCGTCTATCAGCATCCCCGCCAGTTCCCATACCTTTGCAATCATATCCAGCGTCTTTTCCGGAGGGAATTCCTTGATCACTTCCTTGCTCTCCTTATCCACGATCTTGAGCGTCACCCGGCGGGTGGCTTCGTGGATGCCGAAAATCGCTTCGGAATGCGGCAGGCTCTTGTTCAGCTTCTCCACGGCTTTCTTGATCTGCTCGCTGGTCTGTTCCTTGGTCTGCTGCTGTTCGCCGCCCTCCGCGCCCTGATCCTTGCTCCTGGTGTACTCTACCGCGCCGGTGGTCTTATCCACGTTCGCCACTTCCTGTACGACGGCAGTCGGATCCTCGTTCGCCGGCCTTGCTTCCTGTACCGCCGGTTTGCTGATGCTCACGCTCTGTGCCTGTAGGCTCATGATGCTTCCTAATGGTTCTACTCCCATTTTCGCTCCCGTCTGTCCGCTTGGGCGGACGTACAAATTGGGAAAATGGAAAGTTTCTTTTCCGCTTTCCATTTCGTCACTTCCGTGTGATCTGTGAATCCAAGGTCTGATGAGTCCGGAACAACCTTGCCTCTCTTATGGTTTATCGGCAGTCTTGGGACAGAAATTAACCAGGAAATCAGCTTTTTTACAGAAACCGGCTCCTGATCGGAATCAGTTCTTTAACAGCTCTTTCAGGGCTTCCATCCCGTCCGCGGCAGCGGCTTCCTGGTTTTCGGCCTGGATCTGCAGATAGATTTCCTTGCGGTAGACCGGAACCTCCTTGGGAGCGGCAATGCCGATTTTCACCTGGTCGCCTTTGATGTCCAGGATGGTGATCTCGATATGACTGCCGATGACCAGCGTCTCGCCTTTTTTTCTGGATAATGCAAGCATCTTATTCACCCGCCTTCCGTTTGCGCAGGATCTCATAAATCGGGAACTTCACCGGATATTTTTCCATATCTACGATCACCTGACAGGCTTTACGCTCTTCCACGTTGACGATGATGGGGCCTTGGAGGTTCACGCTCATGCGCTCCAGTTCGGAGGGGATATATGCCGTGACCAGCACCAGCAGGTTTTCCGGCGTCAGCTTCCCTACTCCTCTCATCCATTCGTCCTCCACCACCGGGTCATAGTCGGGAGCTACCTCCAGAGGATCCATGACGGGCATGGCAAAAGCCGGCTCATCCAAAGACTGCAGCCAGCGGATCCCCGCCCCGTTTCCTTTTTCCTCGTCATGCAGGAGGGCGAACCGGGTCAGCTGAGGATACCCGATGATACCGTTTTCAAACGTAATGACCTTATCCTCCGCAAGCTCTATTTCTCCGAACACTTTCGTAAGCACTTTCATCCCTGCGTCCATCCTTTCCTGCCGCCGGGGAAACTTTCCCTCCCCACCGTCCTTTGCTTGCCTTATTGTCGCATAAAATCAGACGTCATGCAACCACAATCACCGATCATCCGGCCGCATTCAGATATAATTCAATAAGCTTGCCTGCAATATTTTCCCGCTTGCCATCAGCGCCGCCTCATACGTAAACTCCGCGCTGGTCAGCTGAATGGCCACTTCCGTGACGTCAATGTCCTCATTGGTGCTTTTCAGGGTCTCAAACGTCGTCTTCTGCGTCTTCGTCCTGTTTTCGATCAGCTCCAGCTTGCTGCCGCGCGTGCCGCAGTTGGTAAGGGCAAGCGAAGTCGCGTCCAGATACCTCTGCATGGAGGTGATCCCGCCCTCGAACATCTTCTGCACCTTATCCTGCTGGAAAACGAGCGCCTTATTCACTGCATCCAGGCGATCCTGGATCCCGCCCGCAGTACCCGTGTCCGCTTTCTGCAGCAGCTCTTCCAGGTCTGCGGAAAGCTGTTCCAGGGATGACAGGCTGTCCAGAGCGCCCATCAGTTCCTCGACCTCCCTGCCGATCCCGGGCTGGAAAGCCTCGTCCGCTCTGGTGTTGATACGGATGGTCTGGTTGAAGCCGACGTCGTACTCGATGACCTGTCTGGTCTCGCCGCTTCCCGCAAGCCCGTAATCGTCCAGATAAGAAGCGTTGTATTCCACAGAGCCGGACTCCGCGTAGAAATAATGCTCCGGGCGAAGGTCGCCTTTTTTCCACGCGCTCTTTTCATAAGTGACGCGGATCTCCGACTCATTGACGCCTGAGGTGGACAGATCGTCCTTTATCGTCATCAGCTGGCTGTAGACAGCCTCGCTCATCAGAAGCTCCCCGGTTTCCGGCACATAGATCAGCGGCTGCTCCGGCGGCGTATCCCCCACCTGGGAATACGGGTCGTTATAGGAATGGATCATCACCGCCGTTATGGAATCCGAAAAGGCTCCGTCCGCGTCCTTGCCGAACCGGAGCGTCGGCGGCGGGGTATCGTCGCCATCCTGATAGGCAAGGCGTAGCCGGTGTACTTCATAGGAGGAAATATCCGTTTCTTCCACCGGAATAGAGGAATAATTACCGGCATTCATATCCATCAGGCTGACCTTGTTGCCGCCTGCGTCCGTTCCATAGGTATCCACCACCGTGACGGTGTCGATGGCGGTATTGTCCAGCTGCTCCGTGATGGAATAAAGCTTCGTCTCATCGCCGGTAAAACTTAACGAAGTGTCCGTGCGGTAGCCGGTAAAGACAAAACGCCCCGCATAGTCCGCGTCCGCCGTGGCATAGACCTCTTCCGCCAGCTTCTTCAGCTCTTCCTGGAGGATCTGGCGGTCGGAAGTAGCCAGCTGTCCGCTGGCGCCCTTCGTATACTGGTCGATCATGTTCGTGATGACCTGGGAAAGGCTGTTCAGCGCGCCTTCCGTCACTTCCAGCCAGCTGGAGGCGTCCGGGATATTTTTGCTGTAATACTGGGTGATCTCCGTCACGTCGCTGCGCAGCCGCAGGGAACGAATCGCCGCCACCGGATCGTCCGACGGGCGGTTGATCTTCTTCTGCGTAGACATCTGGCTGCTCAGCTTGTCCCGGTAGATCTTGTTCGTGTTCATATTCGACAGCTCGTTATTCTGTATGATCTTATTCGTGATCCGCATAAGGCCTCCTTTGATCTTCTCGTCCTCCGCAGCCGCAGGGGAACAAGTTCCCGCATCAGACGCCGGTTTCCAGGATCAGCCTGTCATAAATCTCCGACATGGTCTGCACCATCCTGGACGCCAGGTTATAGCCGTTCTGATATTTCACAAGACTCACCGCCTCTTCGTCCTCGTCCACGCCGGAAACGGAAATCCTCTGGTTCTCAATGGTATCCCGCAGGTTGGAGTAGGTGCTGTAAAGCGTATTGGCACGGCTGGCGTTCAAGGTGACGTCCGACAGGACACATTGCAGGAATTCCGAAGCATTACAGCCGCGGAAGCTCATCTGGCTCTTATCCGTCACCATGGCGCGCAGTGACTGGAGCAGATCCGACTGCTCCACCCCGTCGTCCGCGTTCAGCCGCGTTCCCAGCAGCCCGCCGTCATTTTCCAGGGCGGCGCTGACTGCAAAATTGTCCGCCGTCAGGCGCCAGTAGCTGTCATCCGCGGACGACACCCGGAACTCTACTTCCTTTTTTGCCTGTTCCAGAGCCTGTTCCGCCGTCCAGGAAGGATCCGCCGCCATCAGCTCCTGCTTCTTCCGCTCCAGGTCGGCCAGATAAGCCTTATCACCGGCAAAGCCGAACTGCCCGTCTTGGGCCGCCATGTTCCCGGTGAACAGATCCGCCGCCGGATCCCCGTATAAGTCATAGCCGCTGTTTAAGATGTCGTTGAATTTCTGGGAAAAGGTACGGATCCACTCATTCATCTGGCTCATATAATAAGGGACGCCTTGGTAATCCAGGCTCGTTCCTACCTTCGCCGTCTTCCCTGCCCGGTCATTGGTGACGCCCCGCTCATTCAGCGGCGAGCCGGAAAGGGTAAAGGTATAGCGGCAGACCGGATCCCCGTTCGCGTCATAAGTACGGCTGTATTCCCAGGAATCATAGTAAAATTCCTGGTTCCCCAGGAGGATGATCCCGCCTTTGTCGGACAGGCTGCACTTGTTCAGATCCTGTAGATAGTCTTTCGTCACCTCCACCGTCACCGTGTCATGGCTGCCGTCCGCCGTCTGCCCGGTTCCTGTGATCTGCCCGCTGAAGCCGGTTCCGTTGTTCCCGTCGCGCAGCTGGATCAGCCCTTGCAGCTCTCCGCCCATGGCGCCGTTATACAGGTTGAACTTCTGACCGTCATCCCAGTAGACGTCGTACAGCCCGTCGATGTCCGTCTGGTTCGTTTTTTCATAAGACGCCCTTGCCGCGCAGCTTAACCCGTTGTATTCTCCGGCGTCCACCAGGATCTGCCCTCCCGCGATCTTGACCAGGAAGCGGGTGGCCCCGGTCTCCCGGCTCGGGTTGTTACTGTCCACGACGGGCGTTTCCTCGACTTGGACGTCCACGATCTGCGACAGCTCATCCAGCAGGACGCTCCTGCGGTCGCGCAGCTCGTTGGCCGTACCCACCGCCAGCTCAATGACGTTGATCTGCTGGTTCAGCGCGGCGATCTCGCTCGCCAGGGAAGTAATCGTGTCCACTTTCAGCTTGATCTCATCGTTTAAGTCTTTCTGCAGGGCCTTCATGTTGCCGGAAACACCGTTGAAATATTCCGCCAGGGAACCGGCATAGCCGATAAACTGCGTCCTTGCGGCGTTGCCGCTCGGATCCTTCATCAGCGCTTCCAGCGCCGCTGTCATGAGATTGTCAAACACGGAGCCGAACCCGGACACCCCGTCGTCTGTATAATAGGTCTCAATCTGCTCCATGTAGGTCTGTTTGACGGCGTATTCCCCATAGTCGGTCTGGTTATTCCAGTATTTCCCATCATAAAATTCATTCCGGATACGCTCTACCGCCAAGGTCTCCACCCCGGCCCCGGCACAGCCGTAAGTTTCAAACACCCGGATCGCGTTCGCCGCCTGTTGAACGACCTGCTGTCTGCTGTACCCTTTGGTCTGCACGTTGGCGATGTTGTTGGAAGTGGTGTTCAGCGCCGCGTTGCTGGCCAGCAGGCCGCTGTACGCAATATTCAGTCCGAAAAACTGTGATGGCATCCTGCTTTCCTCCCCGCTTATACTCCCAGAGTATTGATGATATGCTCGATCATCTGGCTGATGACGTTGATGTAACGGCTGGACGCGTTATAGGCGCTCTGGAATCTGATCATGCTGGACAGTTCCTCGTCGGAAGACACGCCCACGATCTGTTCCCTCGCGCTCAAGGTGGACTCCACCGTAAGCTGCTGGTTCTCGTGGATACTGCGGTATACCGACCCGGAAGTCGCCACCTGGTTGATCAGATCCGTGTAATAATCCACAAAAGTCGTCTTTTTCTGCACGTTAGGGTTCAGCGTGTAGACTTCCTGCGTGAAAGCGGCTTTCAGCGCCTCCGCCGTCGCCTTGTCCTCCGAGCCGTCTTCTAACCGGAAGCTGAGCTTGGTAGGCTGCCGCATGAGTTCCTCGTTGATGTTCAGGTTTGCAAGGGAATACAAGGAATCCGCGGCGGCGGCGTCCTCTTCTAGGTAGACCCAGGACTCCTCTTGGTTCGGGCCGACCGCTTTCTGGTAGCCTTCCGAAGCGTTCTTGGAAAACAGCTGCAAGGGGCTTCCGTCCGCGCCGCGCAGATAGCCGTCCGGCTCGGAGACCCAGTATTTCACCCCCGTCAGCACCGTGCCGTCCGCCAAGACGACGTCCCCCGTCTGCGGCCCCGCCGCGTCCGCCAGGATCTGGTTGACCTGGGTGGCGATGTTGTGGATCAGCTGGTCAAACTCCGCCTGGATGTTCATGACCACCGACTGGGAGACCAGGTCGTAGCTCCCGCCCGCTACGTCGGTATAGTTCGCCCGGTGGTCGCCCCTTGCCAGAAGCATGGCTTTCAGCCCGCCGACGTCCGTATCCAGATCCGATGAGATTTCCTTGTTCAGCGGAAATACTTTCGCGTTGGCGATGTCGTAAAGCTTCGTGCCGTCCGGCCTGATCACATAGTCGGCATTTTGCGGCCAGAACGGGGTATAGAAGCCTGTCGTCTCATCCTGCTGCACTCCGATCTCGAAACAGAAATTGTCCTTGACAAAATCCACGCCCTCTATCTGAACCGACACGTTGCCGAAGTAGTCCTCCGAATAGGAGATGTTCGCCATCCCCGCCAGTTCGTCCAGAATCTGGTTCCTGGCGTCCTTTAGGTCGTTGGCGTGCTCCACTCCGCCCGCCTCTATGACGCGGATCCGCTCGTTCAGCTGCACGAGCAGCGTTCCGTACTGGTTGACTGTATCGATCTGCCCTTTGATCCTCTGGTTCAGGTTATCCTGATAGGAACACAGACCCTCGTAGACAGAAGACGCCCTCTCCACCAGTTCCGCCGCCCTCTGCACGAACAGATCCTGGGTCACGGCGCTTGCCGGATCCTTTGCCAGCTCCTGCGCGGCGGTCCACAGATCCGTGATGGCGGTCTGGAATGGGTTGTCGTTGGTTTCCCCTAACAGGCTTTCCACTTCCTCCAAGGCTTCCGTGGATACTTCATAAAACATGCTCCGCCCGGATTCCTTGCGGTAGGCCTTATCCAGAAAGACATCCCTGACCTGTTTGACGTTGGTATAAGCGACCCCCAGGCCATACTGCTTGTTCGCGACCGACTTGGGGTCAACGGACAGCGTGACATACGACCGGGAAGACAGCTGCACCTGTTGCCTGGTATAGCCCTCCGTGTCCACATTAGAAAGATTATGCGCTGTGGTGTTCAGCGCATTCTGACTACTCTGTAAGCCGGAGGAACCGATATATAAACTGCTCATCAATGGCATGGCTTCTCACCTTCCGTATCTACAAGGCTCATTGCCTGGCGTCAAACCCGGTCTTCTCCGTCCCCAGGCTGCCGCCCGCGCTGTAGGCGCCCTTGTTGTAGTTGGCAGTCTGCGGCCCACGCTTCATCGCCTGGATGAGGTTCACGTCAAACTCCACCAGGGTCAGGGCATGAGCCAGCAGTTCCCTGTTCTGCTCGTTCACTTTCCGCAGATCATGAACCGCAGTCCGCAGACGGTCATGGACAGCCGCCAGCTGCTGCTGTTCATGGGATCTGCCTGTCAGCATCCGGATCAGATCCGGGATTTTCAGGGTCTCGGCAGCCTTGTTCAATACATTGGCAATATCCGCGGTGACTTCCACGCGCTCCCGTTCCATGCGCTGGATACTGCCTACCACTTCCTGCTCTTCCTCTGTGATGGCCTGTAACCGCGCCAGGTCGCCCTTGATGATGACCGGCGTCTTCTTTCTGGAAAGCTCCAGCAGTTCTTCATATCTGCCGCTTTCTTTTCCCAGTACGTCGAGCAGATGCTCCATCAAGCTGGCCACGAAACTACCTCATTTCCTGAAATCTGCCCAGAAGCCTCTCCGCGAAGCTCTCGCTGCCGACTTCGTAAGCGCCCTTCTGTATCTTTTCCTTGATCGGAGCCGTCACCTCGTCCCTGATGTCCGGACTCCCCGCTACAGCCGCTTTTGCCAGCTGGAATTCTTTCCCAAGGCTGCTGATCTGCAACTGATCCGCGCCGCTGACGCCCGCGTTCTTCTGGCTCTTCTGCGCCTTATTCGTCTTGTAAAGCTGCTGTATCTGTGTATAAGCCTCTATACGCATATCGGCTCCCTCCTTTTTCTCCATTCGGCCAAGCTTCCCTGCTTACATACCGCAGTCGGGAGATCGCGCTGCGTACTTTCCGAATGCGGCGCCTGACGCCCTGTCACGCACCTTTCTTATCATATTTATCGGCGGATCGGGAGAATACTTTAGTGATTTTTTATAGTTTGAAGGAAATTTTTGAAAAGGTGAAGCCCGGCGTGATCCGGCAGTTTTCCGAACTGGTATTCTGTGATGATTTTACCGCGCCCACTGTTCCATTTCACACCGGCATATGGTATACTATTTACCAAAAGCATGGATATGCATGTCAGGATGATGAAAAAATTCTGTAAAACACAAGCGGAAAGGGAAGACTTATGCAAAATCTATCTGTCTTATCTTTAGAATCGGGCATGGTAGTCGCTAAGGACGTCCATAGCGGAAAATACGAGCTTCTGATACCCAAGGGAAGCGTGCTGACCGAGGATTCCATCTGGAAACTGAGCAGACATAACGTGACTTCGGTATACGTGGAGGAACTTTCCGATGAGCTGTCCTCCAAAATCCGCTCCAGCTCGGAATTTCAGGCGTTCACGCAACATTATGAAGCCCAGATAAGCTTTCTCAAAGACAACCTGAACACCGTCGTCGAGACCCATCTTCCTTTGAGTATCGACAGCCTTGTGAAAAATGTCATGAAACTGCTGCTGTCCTGTGACGGGAGAGCCAACATCCTGCTGATCCTGGAAAATATGAGGGCGTATGACGATTCGACCTATGCCCATAGCCTGAACGTCGCCCTGCTCTGCAGCCTGATGGCGACCTGGCTGAAAATGAGCAAGGAAGATACGGAAATGCTGACTGTCTGCGGTCTGCTGCACGACATCGGGAAACTGCTGATTCCCAATTCCATCACCACCAAGCCGGCCAAGCTGACCCAGGCGCAGTATGAGGAAATGAAACGCCACCCTTTGTTAGGCTATCAGCTGCTTTATTCCCAGAATATCGACAGCCGTATCTGCGAGGCCGCCCTCCTGCACCATGAGCGCACTGACGGCAGCGGCTATCCGTTCGGGCGCAAAAGCTGGCAGATTCCCGCCTTCGCAAAGATCGTGGCCATCGCGGACGTGTATGACGCCATGACGGCAAACCGGGTATACCGAGGCCCTATCTGTCCGTTCAACGTCATCAAAAGTATCGAGGACGAGGCGTTCCAGAAGTACGAGGTGGCTTATGTCCTCACTTTCCTGGAACAGGTGGCGATGTCTTATATCAATGACTCCTGCCGTCTGAGCAACGGGCTGCAAGGAAAGATTGTCTACCTGGATAAACATCACCTGTCACGCCCGACCGTCCAGTGCGGCAGCGAGTATGTGGATCTGACCAAACATCCGGATCTCACGATCGAAGCGATGCTGTAAAGACGGCGGCTCGGGCGGACTTTGCCCCGCTCACAGGACTTCCCGGTAGAGCCTTAGCACGTTCTCCGAGAAGATCCGCTCGATCTGGGAGGGCAGGAAGCCTTCTGTTTCCAGAGTTTCCCACAGAAGCCCCAGTTTCTCGACGCCCGGCAGTTCTTCGTTGGTGTCTATCCCGTCAAAGTCACCGCCCAGACCCAGGCAGCCGATCCCGCCCACGTTTACGATATGTTTCGCGTGGGCGGCGACGTCCTTTAATTTCCCCGGATTCGGTTCTCCCGCCGGTTTCTGCGCCAGAAAATCCGCGCAGAAATTCAGCCCCATCACGCCGCCCCGTTCCGACAGCTTCCGGATCATGTCGTCCGTCAGGTTCCGGACGCAGGGGCAGACCGCTCTGGCGTTGGAATGGCTTGCCACAAACGGTTTCCGGCTATGCGCCAACACGTCATAAAAGCCCTTATCGGAGAGATGGGAGACATCCACGATCATCCCCAACGCCTCCATCCGCGCCACGAATTCTATGCCTTTTTCCGTCAGGCCGTTCTGGGTATCCGGCGTGTTCAGATAAGCCTTAAGCGCCCGGTCGGCTTCCATGGAAGATCCCCGGTACCTTTCCCGGACTTCCCTTCCCTTCCCGCTGCAAAGGTTTGGCGCGCCGAGTTCGTTCGGATAGTTCCAGGTCAGCGTCAGCATCCGGACTCCTTTCTCATATAGAAAGCCGAGCTTTCCCGGTTCTCCCTTGCAGACGCCGCCTTCTTCCACGGTCAAAAGGGAAGAGAGCCTCCCCGTTTTCTCGTTTTCCCCAAGATCCCGGCAGCACTTCGCCGCCCGGATCCTGTCCGCGTTTTTTTCCAGTTCTTCTTCATACAGCGCCAGCAGCGCCAGCACTTCTTCCCAAGGATCCGCGCAGGTTCCCTGATTCACAAACAGGGCGAAATTCTGCGCCACGCAGCCGCTGCGCGCCAGCCGGTTCAGATCCACGTGTCCGCTGTTTTCCCGGAGGTTCTCCGCTCTTCCGTCCTCCCGGCACCGTTTTAACCTGCTGATGGTATCACAGTGCATATCCGCAACCCGCATTCGCCCTGTTCCTCTTCCCGATGATACTAAGCCTATTGCGCTCCGGCAGGAAATATGCCCGATTCCGTAACAGTTCCTTAGGGAAGCGGCGGCTTACTTTCCGGCTCCTTTTACCGCGAAATCCACTCCGGTATCGGAAGGCTTTTCCTCATCGAACACATAATCTTTCCCCGGCAGGACGGCATTCATGAAAATCCCCACTAAGGCCCCGACCGCCAGCCCGGACAGGCTGATGGCAGTCTCTCCCAAAGGAACGCGAACCGCGCCCAGCGCGCTGTAGTTGATTCCGATGGCAAGCACCAGGATCAGCGCGGCGATGATGATGTTGCGGCTTCTGGAAAAATCCACCTGCGTCTCTACGATGTTACGCACGCCGACCGCGGAAATCATGCCGTACAGCACCAAGGACACCCCTCCGCTGGTAGCCGCAGGCATACAGCCGATGACCGCCGCGAATTTCGGAGAAAAGGAAAACAGGATCGCAAACAGCGCGGCAATCCGGATCACCAGAGGGTCATATACCTTCGTCAGCGACAGGACGCCCGTGTTCTCGCCGTAGGTCGTGTTTGCCGGGGCGCCGAACAGGGAAGCCGCGATGGTCGCGAGTCCGTCGCCGAGCAGGGTTCTGTGCAGACCCGGATCCTTGAAGAAATTCTTGCCCACCGTAGAGGAGATCGCGGAAATGTCGCCGATATGTTCCACCATGGTCGCCAGCGCGATCGGGATGATCGTGACCGCCGCCGTGAGCAGCAGGGAGGCGTCTCCCTTGCCCAGCACCGAAAACGCCGTGGCGTTCCAGCGAATCGGAAACCCGAACCAGTCCGCCTGCGCCACGGAGGAAAAGTCCACTTTTCCCAGAAGAACCGCCGCCAGATAGGAACCGGCCACGCCGATGATGATCGGCACGATCTTGACCATCCCTTTCCCCCAGATATTGCAGACGATCACCAGGGCAATCGCGATAACGGCTATCAGCCAGTCGGCGGAGCAGTTGTCAATCGCCGACTGCGACAGGGTCAGGCCGATGGCGATGATGATCGGACCCGTGACGATGGGCGGGAAAAACTTCATGACCTTCCCGGTGCCGAACAGCCTGATGAAAAAGGCAAGCACCAGATACAGCAGCCCCGCGCAGGCCACGCCGAAACAGGCGTAAGGCAGAAGCTCCGCGTTGGGCGTTCCGTCCGCCAGTTTCGGGGCAATCGCCGCGTACCCGCCCAGAAACGCGAAAGAAGACCCCAAAAAAGCCGGGACCTTCCATTTGGCCAGAAAATGAAACAATAATGTACCTAAGCCCGCAAACAGCAGTGTCGTCGATACGTCCAGTCCGGTCAGAAGCGGCACCAGAATGGTCGCCCCGAACATCGCGAACATATGCTGTAAACCTAATAGAACCATTTTGGCGCCTTTCTCCGGAACATTTTGGGGCTGTCTCCTCTTTTCACTCATGAACTCACTCGTCCTTCCGTGTTTTGATGGTTTCAAACTTTCCGTTCTTATCATATCCGCCTTGGGAGAACCTGTCAAGCACAACCGTATGCTCTTTCAAAAAATCCTTCCATAACAGGATGTACTTCGCTTTCAGATGCACCCCGTCAAAGGTATAGGACGGGTTCATCCCGCCCGTGTCGTCGCAGATCACGGAGTTGACGTCCAGATAATAGATCTTCACATAATCCGCCAGACCGGCGATCCCTTGATTCCGTGCCTCGATACCAGGATTGTGGATGTAATCCCCTTTGTCCGACCTGGCCGCGGTCACTTTCAGGATCCCCTGTAAAAAGATGACGGCGTCCGGCGACAGTTCCCGCAGACGGGCGACCACCTCCCGGTATTTTTCCAGGAAAGTGTCCACCGTTCCCCTGCCCATCTCGTTAATGCCCACCATCAGATAGATTTTGGCAAACTGCCGTTCGCGCAGCGCTTCCTCAATCGTCTTCTTTCCTTTGGAAGCGCCTTCCTCCGCTTCCACCTTGGTATCGAAAAGAGAGTAGACCGTCAGCCCGGAGGTCGCGTAAAAAGTGGCGATTTCCGCTAAGCCGCCGTACTCATACAGCCCCACCGTCCGGGAATCCCCGATGAATACCGCGTCCGCAAAATAATCGTCCTCGGAATACACATACTCCGCCTCCTCCGGGGAACGCGCGGTCAGCGTTTCCTCTCCCGGCTTCCCATTGCCGCCGTTCCCGGTATCTCCGGTTCCCGGATTCACGCTCCCGGCATTCCCGGTTCCGGTTTCTCCATGCTCTCGATCTTCCGCTCCGGTTCTCCCGCTTCCGGCTTCCGCGCCTCCGCCATTTGCGGTTCCCTCGCTTCCGCTGTTTCCGGTACCGGCCTCCCCGGCTCCCACGGTTTCCGCCTCCCCCTCGCTCTGCGCCGTCCAAAGCGCCTGCGCATCATACGAGTTGGCGACGGCTTCCGCATGTACCGCGCTCCCTTGTTTCCCGAAACCCTCCGGAAACAGGCTCCCCGCCTGGGAGTACCGCGTATACAGGAGTTTCCAGGATTCCGTAACCGTCAGAAAAACGACTCCTACGACCGCCACGATCCATAAAAACAGCCATTTTTTGATCCGCTTCATGCCTGCTCCCCTTCCGCCCGCCCTGGCGGGCAGCAAAAATCCATTCCGACGAAAACTTCCGGACGCGCCGCGGAACCGGGAAAGAAAGCCCGCGGAGGTTGCTCCGATCTAAGGAACCGCTACGGAAGAAACGGGCCTTTCAGCGGCGGCTCCGGTCAGAACCGGAAATACAGAAAGACGTTCTCCCCTTCCCTGACGAGCCGCCACACGCAGAGCCAGAACAGACCCCCGAATAACACCAGCCCCGCCAGGCGGTTCTTGATTTTTTCATAAAACATTTTCACCAGCGGCGTACAGGAGACGAACGCGGCCGCAAACAGGACGCCGTAGCTGCGCAAGGCTTTCCGCCAGTCCAGCACGTTGACATTGATCCCCTCGCTCAGCCCGAACATCCGCCCCAGATACTCGCGAAGCTGCGCAAGATCCGGAATGGCGAAGCACATCCAAGTGACCGGAATCACAAGCCACAGATACAGGTGCGGCAGAATCCGCAAATCCTTCGTCCAGTTCAGCCGCCCGGCCTGGCGTTCCAGAATGATCAGGACGCACAGGCTGCCTCCCCATACCAGAAAATTCCATGTCTTCCCGTGCCATGCCGCCGTCAGCACCCACACCGCCGCCAGGTTCCGGACAGTGCGCAGTTCCCCCCTGCGGCTCCCCCCTAAGGGGATATACACGTATCTGCGGAACCAGCGTTCCAAGGTCATGTGCCATCTCCGGTAAAATTCCCTCACCGACCGCGCCATATAAGGCGTCCGGAAATTCTCCGGCAGCCGAAAGCCCAGCATCCGCCCCAAGCCCACCGCCATCAGGGAATACCCGTAAAAATCAAAATAGATTTCCAGGGAATATCCGAACGCCGCCAGCCATGCCAAGGGCGTGGAAATACTTTCAAACCCCGTCACCTGTACTTCCTGCCACAATAAGCCGATCCGGTCCGCCAGAAGCACCTTGGACGCCAGACCTAAGATGAAGACTTTCAGGCCGTCCTGTATCCCTTCCGAAGTGTATTCCCGGTCGCTCAGCTGTGCCGCCACTTCCTCATAATTCACGATCGGGCCGGCGATCAGCTGCGGAAACATGGTAACGTAAACCGCCAGCTTGACCCAGGATCTCTCCGCGGCGACGTCGCCGCGGTAAACGTCTGTCAGATAGGACAGGATCTGGAACGTATAAAAGCTGATCCCGAGAGGAAGCCCCAGTTTGCCGGACATTCCCTTAAAAAAGACCAGCAGCCCGATATTCCCTATCGCCGCTCCGGCGAACAGGATCGTCCGAGTCCTGTTCCTATGTCTATGCGTGCTTTCCCTCTTTGCCTTTGCCAGGTGCAGCCCCACAAAATAATTCACCGCCACGGAACCGCACAGCAGACCCAGATACCGCAGTTCCCCGTAAGCGTAAAAAACAAGGCTTCCTACCAGAAGGGCGACATTCCTATACGCTTTCGGAGTGATTCCGTAAAGAACCATATAGAAAGGGAGGAAGAAAAGCAAAAACTCTATGCTGCTGAATACCATTCCTCATCACGTCTTTCATCCTGCTGCCATGCGGCCCGTCACGCTCCGCCCCTGCGGAAACAGTCCGCGCCTTCCTTGCGGAAAGAGCCGCCGCGAAATATGTAAATCATTGTAGACCGAATATCTCCACAATACAAGGGGATTTTTTCTTAATTTTCTGTTTCCTGCGCAACAAATCTGTAGCCATTCTGTAACGATTTGTTACTGCCGCACAGGCCGCGCCGTCCGGGGAACCTTAAGACTGTTCCCTAGATACTATTCCGCCACATGGGAAGGGATACGGATTTGATGATTTTCCCAGATCCGTCAAAAAAATAAAGATCTCGTCTGTCAACCGACAGCATGGCGGCACCGTACGGCAGTTCCACAGAGCCCGCAACTTTGACAAAGAAGTCGCCGCCCATCCGCACTTTGACGAGCGTCTGGTCTCCCAGCAGCTCGCAGGACACCAAAGCGCAAGGAAACGCCGCCGCGTCGCCGGGCGCTTCGTTCCCGCACGATAACACGGCTTTCTCGGGCCGGAACCCGGCGTAGGCGGCTCCGGCCGGAACCGGAACGCCCCGCGCGGCCAGCAAGTCGGCGCCGATGACGTTCATGGGGGGCGAACCGATAAACTGAGCGGCAAACAGGCCGCAAGGTTCGCCGTATATTTTTTTGGGGCTGTCCTGCTGGATGATCCGCCCTTTGTCAAGCAGAACAATTTCCGTGGCCATGCTCATCGCCTCGGTCTGGTCGTGCGTCACGTAGAGGAACGCCGCTCCGAGCTTGCGGTGCAGTTCCATCAAGTCGGAACGGATCTGGGAACGCAGTTTCGCGTCCAAGTTGGACAGCGGCTCGTCCATCAAATAAACGCTCGGTTTCTGAACCATGGCGCGCGCCAGCGCCACGCGCTGGCGCTGGCCGCCGGACAGCTGTCCGGGTCTGCGTCCCATCAAGTCCTCAAGCCCGACCATCCGGGCGCTCTCGGCGATCCTGGCTTCACGCTCGGCCTTAGGGATCTTCCTGTTTTTCAGTCCGAACTCCATGTTTTCCTTCACCGTCATCGCAGGATACAAGGCGTAGTTCTGGAAGACCATTGCCAGCCCCCTGTCGCCCGGGGAAACGCCCGCCATATTTTTGCCGGCAATGAATACCTCGCCTGTGTTTTCCGTTTCCAGTCCCGCAATGATCCGAAGCAGCGTCGTCTTACCGCAGCCGGACGGACCCAGAAGCACGGTAAAGCTCCCGTCCGCCACAGACAGCCGGAGGTTTTCCGTCACAGGCGGATGTTTGCCGTATGCTTTTGTGATTCCGCGCAATTCAATGATCGCCATGTCTACCGCCTTTCTTTCAAAGACAAAACCAACGCGGGCAATCGCCCCGCGTGATCTATCACGTAATCCGCGAGCGGCGCAAGCGTCTTGCGTGTGGAAACCCCGCTGAGTACCCCTACGGCGATCGCTCCCGCGTTGCGGGCGAAACGCATATCCGTGGGCGTATCGCCTACGACCGCGACATTTTCCCGGCTCAATCCGAATTCGGCGCAAAAACGGTCTATCGCGGCTCCGTCCGGTTTGGGCGGTTCCGAATCCGTCGCCCCCGCGAGAAAGTCTATCAGGCCGCGAAAGGCCAGGCGGTCGGCGGCATACTCGGCCGATAACTGCGTATCCGCCGTCACCAGGGCGGTCTTGACGGAAAGCCGACGCAGCCGGCTGAACAGAGAACGCAAATCACAGGTCGGCACATAGCGCGCGTTTTTGCCGCAGACCGCCCTGTCGCTGACGGCTGCGAGAATCGTTGCGGCCGCTTTCGCGTCGTATGCGAAACCGAAACGCGAAAGCGTCCGAACAAACCGGTCGCCGCACTGCGCGTAGGTGCCGCTCGCGAAAGCGCCGCCCGGATCCAGGCCGCCGGGCAGCACGCCTATGGAGCCGGACAATTCCGCTTCTAAGACGCCGTCATACGGAATCCCGGCCAGCCGCAGGAATTCGGACGCCAGCGCGCGCCCGACGCCATCCCACAGCGAACGGAAATCGACCAGCGTTCCGTCTTTATCCAACACAATCCCCCGGATCACGGGACACCGCCTATCGCAAGCCCGGACGCGGCCTGCCCGAACGTCGTCAGGCCCGGTCTTTTGCTCCCCCAATAAACCGGGTTGACGAAGCCGAGGAAAGCGCCGTCGTCATCGCGCAGATCCGCCCTTACCCAGCCGTATTCCAGTTTGTCGGCTTCTATGGAAAATTCGGCTCCCGCCGCTTGGAGACTGCCCGTCCCGCGTGTCTCCCCGTTTACGATCCACTGGACATGGCACGAGCCGGCAGTTTCCGCTTCGGCGGAAGCGATGTGGAAGCTGACCCGCGCCCCGCCGCTTACGCGGTCTCCCGGCAGCACGTTCTTGTGATCCGCCAGAATGGATAGCTCCAGCTTAAGTCCGCGCCGCGTCACATACATATGACCCGCTTTGACGGATTGCAGCAGATTTTCCCCGCATAGGCCCTCGCAGAATACCCAGGTCGCGGGGTCGCCCGGAACGGAAGGCTCGGTCGCTTGGTCATAACGCTCGTGTTCCAGGTTGTGGGAGTCGCTGCCTCCGACGCCGTAGATTCTCCTGCCGTCGTTCCACAGCCGTGTCCACAGCCGGAGCGCATTCTCGTTGGCGTCGTCCGCGTAGGGATACGTCGGATCGTTGACGACCTCCAGCGTATGGAAAAGGTCGAGCGGGATATCCGGAACCCTCCAGCTCCATTCACGCAGAAACGGATGGTTCAGGCTGCACACGCAGCCGGCGCACTGCTCCAGCAGAACCTTTAACGCGTCCGGCGCAAGGAAGCCCAAACGCCAGTTCCGCGGCGCATACAGCGCCTCCGGAGGCGCGTCAAGTCCGAAAACGTTACAATGCCCGCCGAGGCTGGTCATTTCAAGCCCCGGCACAATGAGCAGGCGCGTATCGGGCCAGGACGTATGGAGGACGTTATGCTCCGTCGGCACATAAAAATCAAGCCCCATACGCTCCGCTTTTTCCGTCGCCGACTCGGCGGTCTCCTTTCCGTCCGACAGCAAAGTATGCGTATGGAAATCTCCTTTGTACCAGCCTGCGGCATTCCGCGCAGTCTTTTTCGGGTCGTATCCATCCAGGAAACCGCCGCGGCAAATCTTTTTGCCGCCTTTCCCGGCGCTCTGCGGAGCAAACTCGACCAGAAGCTCCGCGCCGGCGCCGGCGGGCAGCGGAAGAAACAGCCGCGCCTCCCACTGCCCTTCGTCGATCAGGCCGGGGATTCCTCCCATACTCGCGCCGTCCGCACCGATTTCCGGCGTTTCGTCAGGGCGCAGCCATTTGTTCAGCCTGACGCCGCGCCGCGGATCGAACAGTACGACGAGGGCGCCCGGCGGCGCGCCGCCGCCTCGCCACCGGAGCCGCAGCCCCGTTTCACCGCTTCCGACCGGGAATACGGCGGTGCCATAATCACCCTGCGGCCTTATTTTGGCCGCGATACGCGCCTCATCCGCCATAATACTCATCCAGAGCCGCCTGTGCCGCAGCCTGTGCCTCGTCAAGCGCTTCCTGCGCGGAAACATTCTCAATCTCCACCTTGTCCGCGGCGACCGACAGCGCGTAATACACCTGATCCCCCGTCGGGTCAAGCGGAAGCACCGAACTGTGCAGCGCTTGCCGGAACGGAACCAGAGCGTGAGGATTTTCATCCGTATACGCCCGATACTCCGGTACTTCGGCTGTGGACTCGCGCACGGGGATGTATCCGGTCGCCATGGACCATTTTGCCTGCTGTTCCGGCGCGGTAAAGAACTTCATAAACTCATACGCGCCGCGCGCGGAGACGGCGTCGGCGTTGCGGGGGGCGACAAGCTGGAGCGCGCTTGCGGACGGGGCGGAGGGATTGGCGCCCCAGCCGGGCTGTTCGATCGCGCCCACAAGAGTAAAGTCAAGATCCGCCTGATCGCCCGATGAACCGGTATAACCTCCGGCTTTGTCCGAAAGCACGTCGTCTATGGTCTTGTACCAGTATTCCCACCCCTGGCCGCCGTGATGAATGGTCATGATCCGATCGTCATGAATCCACTTGCGGAAAGCTTCCCAGACTTCCACCCACTCGGGCGAGTTCACCAGCACGGTCCTGCCGTCGTCGCCAAACACTCTGCCGCCGTTTGACAGCACCGCGTCAATGAGGTTGCTTACGCCCCACATCGGCTCCCAGCCATAGAATACGGTCTCACCATTTTCTTTCACGGTCATCTGCGCGGCGGCTTTTTCTAAATCCTTCCATGTTTTGATGGATTGCGGATCAATGCCCGCGTCGCGGAAAGCGGCGATGTTGTAGTAAAGCACCTGCGTCGTGCCGTAAGCCGGGAACGCGAAGACGCTTCCGTCAGAACGCGTTCCGGACTGGAAGAACCCGTCCAGATAGTCGTCGCGTTCCAATCCGGCATCCTGGCCGATCAAAACGGACAGATTCTCCAGCAGGTCTTTCTCCGCAAGGCTTGCGGCGGCGCTGACGTCCAGCAGCGCGACGTCCGGCGCGTTCCCTCCCGCTATGCCGGCCTGAACCTTCTGGTACGTCTCTGTATAATCCGCCTGCGTGACCGTCGTCAGCCGGTACCCGTTCTGAGCCGCGTTGAATTCTTCCACGATCTCGGCGAGTACGTTGACGGCCGTTTTGCCGCCCGCGTACCAAAGCTCGATTTCCGTCGCGGACGGTTCGGGAGCCGCCGCAGGCTCGGACAAAGCGCTGCTCATTTCAGCGCCGCTAAGCGGCGCGGGCGCCGCGCAGCCCGCGAGCGTAACAGCCGGGAGAAGCGCGGCCATAGCAGCCGCCAACAGTGAGTAGCATGTTTTTTTCATGATCGATTCCTCCTTGATGTGATGGACTGTTCTATTATTTACCGGCGACAGGGCGCGTCAGCCTTTGATTCCGGAATCCGCGCCCAGCCCCGCGATAAATCTTTTTTGCAGCGCCGCGAACAGGATCAGCAACGGCAGCACGACCAGCGAGCTTCCCGCCATCACCAGCGCCCAGTCGGTTCCATACGCGCCGCCCTCCACAAAAAAACGGCGCAGCCCCTGTGACACCATGCTCAGTTCCGGGGAATCGGTAATGAGGGACGGCCACATATAGTTGTTATAACAGGAGATGAACAAAATAAGAGCCAGCGACACAAACGTCGGGCGCGTCATCGGGAAGACGACTTTCCACAAAGTTTTCCAATGCCCCGCCTTGTCCAGCCACGCGGCTTCCGTCAGCTCCGCCGGCATCTGCAGGAAGGACTGCCGAAGCAGGAACACGCCGAAGATACTGATCAGCTCGGACACCATCAAGCCCGTATAGGTATCGATCAGACCCCATTTCGACAGAATGATATAGCTGGGTATGAAGGTAATGACTCCCGGCACATAATAGCAGGCCATGATCACCGCAAAGAGCGCATGTCTGCCTCTGAACCGCAGAAAAACAACCGCGTATGCAAGCAGCGCTCCGGAAAACACCTGAAAGGCGACCGTCACCACGGAAACAAACAGGCTGTTGGCAATGTAGCGCGGGATCGGAGAGTCAAACAGCACCTGCGTAAAATTTGTCCACTGGGGAGCGGCGGGCAGGAACGCGGACACGTCCATGAGTTCTTGCTTCGTTTTCAGCGCGCTCAGAACCATCCACAGGAACGGGAACGCCATCAGGATCCCCAGCGCCGCCAGCAAGGCATATTTTAGGATCCGTACCATATGGAAACCGTATGCCTTGTGCTTCGACGCCGTTTCCCCCGCCTCCCAAGCCGCCTGTATCGGCGCCGATTCGGTCATTTCAGCCATTTTTATCACCATGCTCCTTTCAAAGTCTGGAGACTTTGTGCGTAGCGCAAATCTCTGTCCGCCTTGGCGGACGTCCGCCGGTTCTATCCGTAGTGAACCGTGCGCTTCGCGACAGCACTCTGGATACACGACAGTCCCGCCGCTAACACCAGCAGAAGGATCGCGAGCGCGGACGCCTGCCCCATGTCGTAACGCTCGAACCCTAGGTGATAATACAGGTACAGCAACGTCCGGGTACTGCCCGCCGGGCCTCCTTGCGTGAGGATCTGGATCTGATCGTATGCTTGCAGCCCATTGACGGTCGAGATGACGAACAGAAAAAAGGTCGTGGGGGAAATGCCTGGCAGCGTAATCTTCCAAAAGCTCCGAACGGGCGACGCCTTGTCCAGCACAGCCGCTTCATACAAAGGCTGCGGAACCTTGTCCAGGGCGGTCAGATAGAACACCATGGAATACCCTGCGCTTTTCCAGACAGTCACGATCACAACGGCAAGCATGGCCGTCCGTGAGCTGCCCACCCACTTGAGCGACGGCAGCGCCAGGAAATTCAGGACTGCGTTGGCGATTCCGGCTTTCTCGTCAAACACCCACATCCAGACGAGCGACACCGCGACGGCAGGCGTGACCCACGGAGAAAAGAAGAGCGCCCGAAACAGCCCGCTTCCTTTGAACCTGCGGCGCAGCAGCATGGCGAATCCAAGCCCGCCGGAGATACTGAGCGCCGTGCTGGCGGCGCAGAACACCAGCGTGTTCTTCGCCGCCTTGTAAAAATCAGCGCTCGTCAGCAGTTTTTCATATTGGCGCAGTCCGACAAAATCATAACCGGCGCTCATATAATCCCAGTTCGTCAAGCTTATGTACGCTGCGTTCAGCGTCGGCCAGATCCAGAAAACAAGCAACGGAATCAGACCGGGAGAGAGAAACGCCAGCACCGTCCACATTTGTTTGAATTTCGCGCTCAATCTTTCACCCTGCTTTCTTTGTATGAGGGAAGGAACGGTTCTTCCGTAACAGTTCCTTAACACATGATACGACCGGTATCTGCCTTGCGGCAAGCATGGCGGCGTAAAGTCTGGGTAAAATGATTGTAAAGCGCCCTGTTTGCCCAAGGAACCGAAAGGAACCGGACAGAGCGGCAGCCCTTCGCCGTGACGACGAAGGGCTGCTTCTATTGGTTCGGCTGTTTCAGCAGCCGAACCAGGACATTGATCTGTCTGATTCCATTCTGACTTGAAATGATCCATGCCGATCGGCAAGTTCAGATCCATCGACGAACTGTCCCGTATTCAGCGCAACCTGGGGGCGCATGACATGATTTCCAGATCTTCCTGATACGGCAGCCTACCTGGCCAGGCTCTTCATCGTCGGGAAGAGCAGGACGTCGCGGATCGCCGGGGAATCGGTCAGCAGCATGACCATGCGGTCGATCCCGAACCCGATCCCCCCGGTCGGGGGCAGCCCGATCTCCAGGGCGTTGAGGAAATCCTCGTCGGTATGGTTGGCTTCCTCGTCGCCCTGGGCGATCCGTTCCTCCTGGGCCTCAAAGCGCCTGCGCTGGTCGATGGGGTCGTTCAGTTCGGAATAGGCGTTCGCCATCTCGCGCCCGGTGATGAACAGCTCAAACCGCTCCGTATAGTCGGGCCTGTCCGGCTTGCGCTTGGTCAGGGGGGAGATTTCCACCGGATGGTCCATGATAAAAGTGGGATATACCAGACGTTCCTCCACATATTCCTCAAAAAACAAGCCCAGGATGTCGCCTTTCGTGTGGCGGCTTTCATAGGGAAGCCCTTCCTCGTCGGCCAGCGCCTTTGCCTCCCGGTCCGTGGCGATCCCGTCAAAATCGATCCCGGTATATTTCTTCACCGCCTCCACCATGGTCAGCCGCTCGAAAGGCCTGGCCAGGTCTATGACCGTACCCGCGTAAGAAACCGTCGCCGTGCCCAGGACTTCCTTTGCCACATGGCGGTACAGGTCTTCCGTCAGCTCCATCATCCCATGGTAGTCGGTGTAGGCCTGGTACAGCTCCATCAGGGTGAACTCCGGGTTGTGCCGGGTGTCCAGCCCTTCGTTGCGGAACACCCTGCCGATTTCGTATACCCGCTCCAGCCCGCCTACGATCAGCCTTTTCAGATATAATTCCAAGGAAATGCGAAGCTTCAGCTCCTCATCCAGCGCGTTGGAACGGGTCACAAAGGGTCTTGCCTCCGCCCCTCCGGCATTGGAGACCAGCACAGGCGTCTCCACCTCCAGGAAGCCCCGGTCGTCCAGGAACCGCCGGATCGCCCTCAGGATGAGGGAGCGCCTGACAAAAGTATCCCTGGCCTCCCTGTTCATGATCAGGTCGGTGTACCGCTGGCGGTAACGCAGATCCGTATTGGTCAGGCCATGGAATTTTTCCGGGAGGATCTGCAGGCTCTTGGCGAGCAGGGTGACTGCGGCGGCGTGTACGGAGATTTCCCCGGTCTTTGTCCGGAACACTTCCCCTTCGACGCCCACGAGGTCGCCCACATCGTACCTTTTGAAATCCCCGTAGGCTTCCTCGCCGATGTGGTCCCTCGCCACATAGCACTGGATGTCGCCCGCAAGATCCTGCACGTTGCAGAAAGAAGCCTTGCCCATCAGGCGTTTTGCCATAATGCGTCCGGCGATCCTCACCGTCCGCCCCTCCAGCCTGTCAAAGTCTCCTTTGAGATCCAGGCTGTGGTGGGTCACATCGTATGCCGTGATCCGGAAAGGATCCTTGCCCGCTTCCCGCAGGGCGGCGAGCTTCTCCCGCCTGATTTTCAGCAGCTGGTTCAGATCCGGTTCCCCGGCTTTCGTGTCCTGCATTCTGATCCCCTTTCCGCGCCTCTGGAGCCGCGTTTCCTTCCACCGCTTCTTTTCCTTGCTTCCATCTATCATCGTTTCCATGTGAATCGCTTCCATTTACAAAATGATTGCTTTCATTTACAAAATGATTGCTTCCATTTACAAAATGATTGCTTCCATTCACAAAATGATTGCTTCCATTTACTTCTTGAACTGCTTCTTCTCATTCCTTTTTTAACTGCTTCTTTGGATTTCCAGCACTTGGTAGGAAAAGACTCCCGCCTGGGTCTCCACCTGCACGACTTCCCCTTCCCTGCGCCCGAGCAGAGCCTTTCCCACGGGGCTTTCGTTGGAGATCCTGCCTTTGAGGCTGTCCGCTTCCGTAGAGCCTACGATCTTGTACTCCAGTTCATCGTCGTATTTCATATCCAGGATCTTCACCTTGCAGCCGACATTGATCCTGTCCAGGTTCACTTCGTCTTCCACGACGACTTCGGCGTTTTTCAGGATCTTCTCCAGTTCCTCGATCCTGGCTTCGATGTCCCGCTGTTCGTCCTTCGCCGCGTCATACTCCGCGTTCTCGGACAGATCCCCCAGTTCCCTTGCCTCTTTGATCTTCTGCGCCACTTCCTGCCGCCTGACGACTTTCAGTTCCTGCAGCTCCTCTTCGTATTTCCGCAGCCCTTCATAGGTTAAGATGTTTTTCTTTTCCTGCATTTTGCTCCTATCCGCCCGCTGTCGCGGGCATTTCGCTCTCCGTCACCGCACGCTCATGCCGACGTCTTTGTTCTTCCTCAGACACGCGAGAACGCTCCGCATGTGTATTTTTCGTTCGTCATGGATCAGGGAAACGGTCTCCCTGTTTTGGTATGCGCCGGTATTCGTGATGAACTTCCGTATTATACCCATTTTTACGAGAGGTGTCAAGTAGCCGCGTAAGGTTTACGGCCCATTTTTGTTCCCAGGGCGGCCGCTCAGCAAGGACGGCTGACCACAGCCGGCAAAAGCTGGCCGGAACATTCCGCGCACAGGCGGCGCAGACCTTCAGCAGGGATGGCTAAAGCTATCCGGCTGCCCTTGTTCAGCCACCGCTTTCCAGATTTTTCTGAAAGACACGTAAGTGATGCCTCCATAGCTTTCAATACGTCTTCTTTTCTCTTCCATATCATCCACATCGATCCACATGCTCCCTTTGGCCACTTCGCCGACGGGAACCCGGGGTTCTCCGGTAAAATCCAGAACTACAGTCGGCGCCTGACAGCTGACCTGTACCAAACGGAACGGTCGCTCCTGCTCTCCATCATTGACAGGGAACATCTGGAAAGAAGCCGCCAGTCCGTATTCTTCGTACAGTTCCTCCAAAAAATCAGCCAGGCCTCTTGGCTGGCAGTCCAAAAGGAAGCGCAGGCTCTTCATCCGTCTCGCTCGGCCGTAAACCAGTTCCGGAACGCAGGGGGCATACCCCAGAATCAGCAGATGCGGGGAATGGCATTCGTTGAGCAGCTCCTCCGCGAAGAGAAGCTCCCGACCCGCGTCAAAGGCGCCGTATGGCCAATGGTTCCTCCACACCTCCAGCCGCCCCTCTGTCCGGAGCCAGACCTTCAAAGGCTCGTCGTATACGGTATAGCAGCTGCCGGCTTCCTGCGCATATGGGAGGATACGCTCCTGCAAGAGCCGGATCTGCAAGCAGAGAGCTTCCTGCCCCAGCCGCCCGGGGCTTCTTTGTCCCCTGCGCTTCCTGAACCCCTTTCGCCAGGCTGCTCCGAAAAATCCCCGGCGAAAGCTACGCTGTGTCCGCCGTTTGGATTCTTTATACTCCGGGCCGCTCTTGGCCGGGGTTTGTTCCGCGCCGTCCTTGGCCGGAGCTGCCGCCTGGGAAATCCCCGCCAGCAGCAGACGGTATTTCCCGGGTTTTTCCTTGATCGTCATCTGGGGCGGCTGACCGTTCCTGTATAAGGAAAGAAAGATAATCGTATCCATGCTATCATCTTATGACGGGCAGACCGCTTTATGTCCGGAAGTCATGTTCCCTCGCGGAAGATCTCCCGGATTCCGGCAAGCAGTTCTTCCCGGCTTTCCATCGTGTTGATGGACTGGCGGAACCGGGCGGAACCGGGCAGTCCGGACGTATACCAGGCAAGGTGCTTACGCATTTCCCGGACGCCCGTATATTCCCCCTTGTATTCCAGAGCAAGAAGCGCGTGGCGGAGCGCCATTTCCTTCCTCTGGGAAAGGGCGGGACGGGGAAGTTCCTCCCCGGTTTCCAGAAAAGCGGCTGTTTCCCGAAAAATCCATGGGTTCCCCTGTGCCGCCCGGCCTATCATCACTCCGTCGCAGCCGGTTTCCTCAAACATGCGCTTCGCTTCCTTTGCGCCGTTCACATCGCCGTTGCCGATGACGGGAATGGCGACCGCTTCCTTGCACCGCCGGATGATCTCCCAGTCCGCTTTGCCGCCGTACATCTGCTCACGGGTGCGCCCATGGACGACGACCGCCGACACTCCGCAGCTTTCCGCGAGCTTGGCGATTTCCACCGCGTTCGCCCGTTCCCCGTCAAAACCTTTCCGGATTTTTACCGTGACCGGTTTCTTCACCGCTTTTACCAGGGCGGCAAGGATTTGTTCCGCCAGACGGGGGTTCTTCATCAGCGCGGATCCTTCCCGGTTGTTCACGATTTTCGGCATCGGACAGCCCATGTTGAAATCCAGCAGCGCAAAAGGCCGGTCTTCGATCCGTTTCGCGGTCTCGCTGAGGATATGGGGATCGGAGCCGAACAGCTGCAAGGAAACGGGGCTTTCCGCCGGATGGATCCGGAGCAGGCTTTCGGTCTTTTTGTCGCCGTAATGAACCGCCTTGGCGCTCACCATCTCCATACAGACAAGCCCGGCTCCCTGTTCGCCGCACAGCAGACGGAAGGGCAGATCCGTCACGCCCGCCATAGGAGCTAAGATCAGCCGATTGTCCAGCCGTACTTTTCCGATCGTCAAGCCGTTCATGGGTTCCTTTCCGCTTCCTTCCACCGGCACCATTCCTGCTGCTTATGATTCTTTTCATAGACGAGGCGCAGCCCGTCCAAAGTCAGGGCGGCATCATAGACGTCAATCGAATCCGTTTCCTCCGCGATCAGCCTGCCCAGCCCGCCTGTCGCCACGACTTTCAAGTCTTTCAGCCCGCTCTCCTCTCTGACTTTCCGGATAATGTATTCCGTCTGTCCGATCTGCCCGTACACCAGGCCCGCCTGCATACTGGATATGGTTTCCTGCGCAAGGATGGACTTGGGCTTCTTGATTTCAATGTTGGGGAGTTTTGCCGTCTGTTTCCACAAGGCTTCCGAACTGATCCGGATACCGGGAGCGGTAATCCCGGCGGCAAAGTTGCCGTCCGCCGTCACCAGATCATAAGTGGTAGCGGTTCCGAAATCCAGCACCAGCACCGGCCCGCCATATTTTTCATAAGCCGCCACCGCGTCTACGATCCGGTCGGCGCCGATGGCCCGGGGATTCTCCGTCACCACCTTAATCCCCGTCTTGACGCCCGGCCCTACGTTCAGCGGCTGCCTGCCGATATACCGGATCAGCCCGCCTGTCAGCGAGTGCATGACATCCGGCACCACGCTGGCGATGATCACGCCCTCTATTTCCCTTCCCTTGATCTGCTTATTGCTCAGAAGCTGCAGGATCAGGATCCCGTATTCATCCGAAGTCCTCGGGGTTTTGGTCATCATGCGGAAAGTCGCCCGCAACGTCTGCCCTTCATATACGCCATAAGTCAGATTGGTATTTCCCACATCGATTACCAGAATCATCCTGCTCCCATCCGCCCGTTTTGCCGGACTTTCCTCGTCTCGCTTTTTACGATACAATTATACATACCGTGCCCATGATGTTCAAGCAGAATCTGCCGGCATGTTACGATCCGCACAGTGACTGCCGCTGCACGGCGGAAGTTCCCGCGAGCGAACGAGTGTCCCCGTATGACAGCAGATAGGCAGGGCCACTGGCTTCTGGGGGTATGGCCACCGGCTTATATAGGTATCGCCACTGGCCTATGCGGATATTCCCACCGGCTTCTGCGGGCATAGCCATAGAATGGGCGGCGGGCAGCGCGCGTCCAGCCGCCATTTTGCTGTCCTTGCCGGACATGCCATCTACCGTTTATACGCATAGAACTCCGTTCAGCTTTGCTGAATATGTTCAGCTGGCTCTGCTGAATATGTTCAGCTGGCTCTGCTGAACAGTAATTTATCGGCATGTTACAATACTTTACATCAGTCTTGAAAAGGGTCTGAAAAACGCATACAATAAAGAATCAACAAAAGAGGGGAACAAAATGGAAGAGATTCACAGGGAGATCCTGTCCGATAACCTGCCACGCTACCAGGAATGCCTGGAACATGCCGGATTAAGTAAAATATCGGTCAGGAAATACATCGGGGACATCACAAGGTTCCTAAAATATTTAAGGGAACATGACATCCGGGAGTTAGATGGCGAAATCATGAATCGTTACAGGAAACATTTGGAAATCCATTGCTCCTTGATCAGCTGCAATTCCTATTTCATATCCTTGAATAAATATTTCAAATTCATCTCCCAGCCTTCTTTCTGCATGAAGCTGTACCGGGTCGCCCCGAAGCAGTCTTTGGAAAACGTCCTAAGTCTGGAGGAATATTACCGGCTGCTGCGTTTCACGGATAACCAGAGATACTACCGGAGCCACATGATCATGAAGACCTTAGGCTGCACGGGGATCCGGATCAGCGAACTGAAATACATCACTTATGAGTCGCTCCTGGCGAAAAAGACTTTCGTCACGGCCAAAAGCAGGACTCGAACCGTCTATTTCAGCGAGGAGCTGTGCCGGAAGCTGCTGGACTACTGCCAGAGGAACCGGATCGAATCCGGCGTCATCTTCCATGCCCGGGGCAGCCGCCGTCCTCTGGAAAACGGGAACATCTGGCGGGCCTTGAAAGCGATTGCCCGGAAGACGGGGGTAGACGAGAAAAAAGTCTATCCCCACAGCTTCCGGCACCTGTTTGCCAAAACCTACATCGAAAAATTCAATGCTTTAGCAGAGCTTGCGGACATACTGGGACACACCTCCATCGAAACCACCCGGATCTACACGAGGACGACCGGGGAGGAAAAACGGGAGCGGCTGAATCTGCTGGGGCTGTAGAGGAAGAACGCCCGGCAAAGGATGTCCGGAGACCGTCCCGAATGCCGGTTTCCGGCCTTCCGCCCCAATAAATATTTGCCCTGTTTTGCGCCAATTTACAGTTTACACAGAATGTGGGATACACCTCCGCGCCTGGCGCAAGGCCTTAAGATCCACACGGCATGTCGGACTGCTTCCATCTGCGATTTCCGGCTTTTCTGCGCCAGAAGTCCCATTTCCTCCGCTTCATCCTTTCTTCTGCTTACGGTCTGGGGCGGGGCAGCGGAGGGCGCCGTTTCGGCATTCCGATCGCGCATGAAAATCAGACCGTTTCCATCAACGGACAGGAACACCATACGGCATTCGTCGTTCCTTTGTGCGGACAGATGCAAAGCAATCCACAAAATCTTCCATCCCTAGAACATCGGCGGCCATCCTGTCGGCTTCCCGTTCCAAAAAAAGGTCGTCATTCATCGGGATCTGATGCAATACTTTTGTAGGACGCACTCTTCCCTGCTTCTGCTGTATCACATGTCCTAGCTCATGCGCCAGGCATTGTTCCTGACCCGGCCCGATGTATACCTGGTTGCCCCGGACGTATGCCAGAGCATACAGCTTCGCGGGCTTATCCGAATTGTAATGTACCTTTACATCGTCAAGCGAAAGCCCGAACATGGCTTCAAATCTGTTTTTCATTTCTATGGGAATACCTGTTTCATTCCCGCGCCTCATGTTTTGCCCTGCTGTCCCCTGTTCTCCGTTCTGCATGGTATTCATACGACATCCTCCTTCTTGTTGTGATCCCCAGCAAGGGGAACTCCACTTTGCTTTGATGCGCGGATCTAAAGCTTGCAAATTTCTATGCGGTCTGTGAATCGGCTTTGCTTTTGTGAAAATAACTTAAGTCCTCCAAGATCTTTATCGGCTTTTGCTCTATGCTATACAGAGAACCGAGAGCTTCCTTAAAAAAATAAGGATTTCTATGATCATCCGCCTGCTGTTCCATGACATCGCCGCCTAAATAGCTTTTACCATCAAAAATTTTTATCCGCGCAGGGCTTCCCCATGGTTCAGCAAGGCAGCGTATGAGTGTTTCATATCTATCCCTCGCTTTTTCAACTCTTGTGCCGCAGTCGCTGACACCTGATTCAACTGGGGCTTAAGGCCTTCGCGCAAAACTCCTATGCTTTTTTCCTTAAGACTTCCCTCTTTGGGAATCTTTTCGAGTATCGGTTTGAGGTTCGCGGCTGCTTTTATCGCTTTCACTTTCGCATCCTGAAAGTCAAACGCTCCTTTTCCAAAAGTTTTGCTCATGATATTTCTCCTCTTTTTCCATAACATTTTGCGTGACGGCTCGCGGCTGTTCTTTGTAACCTTCCTCTGATTGTGCGGCTGCCATTGCGGCGCCAAACATCATTCTTCCGCGAAAACCGGCCGTACCCGACGACACGCCGCTGTGTAAGCAGCTTCATGGTCGCCGACAGGCTCGCGTCGCCTGTTCCCGCCGCACTGGCAGACCCCGCTTAGTCGCTGTTCATCCCTTTCCTCCGCCGTACAGCAGACCGATCCTGGCCAAGAAACCGCCGTTTCCGCCTTTGCTGGCCTTGCCATGGAACCCCGCGAAGACTCCTCCTTCCGGGATTTCAATCCGGAAACTGCTCTGGACTCCGTTTCCGTGAGGGCCGTAGATCTTTCCTTTCTTGGTCCGGACGGTCAGCCTGGAGATCGCGCCGCCGCTGATCCCCGCAAACGGCACTCCATAGGAGCCTTCGATGCTTTTCAGCTCGTCGCCCTCGTCAAAAACGATCACCGCTTCACTGCCGCCGGTTCTGCTCCCATGGAAAGGCGCTTCCGAATTGTCCGCATAGATTGCCTGGATGCCGTCTATGATATGGCCGCGCCGCACCCGGATCCCCTTTACCTTTTTCAGCTGCGCCGAAAGTCCGGAACCGCTTTTCGCCATGCCCGCTATATCCGCCGCGCCGCCGCCGAACATGCTCTGAGTATCCATCTTCGCCTCGACGCAGGCGGAGCTGTCGTCAAAATCCTCTCCCGTGTCCGCGCCGTAACTCGGCGAAGAACTGATACGGATTCCCCCCAGGAAACCCGAAAGCTGATCCATTCCTATATGATCCATTTCTTCTTCCTCCTTTTTTTTATAAAAATTTTTTTGATCAGAAAAACTTCTCGCTAGATAAAATTCTTCTTCGCCTGCTCAATCCACTCGATCGGAATCGTCGTCAGGAAAACGAATGTTCCTATATCCGTCGGCCGGACAAAATGCATTCCGATGTGGTCACAGAAAGACAACTCCTTTTGGTTCCCGTAGATACACACCCTGGTCTCATGCCGCACACTCGCCCCGAGCGCATACAGCTTCGGAAGGTGAATCTGGTATTCAAACCCGCCTTTCTGCCAGCCGCCAAGGCTGCAGGATACTCCCGCCAGCCTTCCCCTTTCTCCTACGATCAAATCTTTCATGCTTTCCGGAGCTTGATCCGGAACTGTCCAGCAATGGATAAACTTGTCCGGCGGCTGTTGCAGGATGGACTCCGCCTGACGCCTGGCATGTTCCGCCGACGTCTCTCCGCTCATCCGTATAGCGGAAGGAACGAAGCCTCCCGCTGCCCAGACTGACCCCGGACGCCGGTTATCTCCCCGGTAGATACGGACTCCCGCCGGTATGATCCTGCCGTTCAGCGAACATTCCCAGATGGACATCGCCGGATTTTGTGGATCTATCATCTGTATGACCTCCGGTTCATGTGAGAAATGAATGACGCACAATGGATCTTCCTCCTCTCATGTTTCGATCACCAGCACGTTTGTGAATCCGGTGATACGGAATACCTCCATGACCTCCTCGTTCACCTTGCAGACGACCATCCCTCCATTCATTTTCTTTGACAAGGCGAGAAGCACTCTCAGCCCCGCGGAAGAAACATATTCCAGATCCTGAAAGTCCATCCGCAGCTTCGTAATGCCGTCCAGACTGCCTTCCATCCGCTTTTCCAACTCCGGCGCCGTCACCGTATCCAGCCTTCCGTGCAGCTTTACGTCCAAATTCTCTTGATTCCTGATTTCCTCAATCTTCATTTCCTGCTCCCATCTGCCCCTTCCACAGCGTCTTCATCAGCCTGGCGCAGAAACCCCGGCTTTTTTACGGCTCCTTACGTTCTGAACGACAGTTCAGAATGTGAACGATAGTCCGGATTGTGAACGATAGTCCGGATCGTAAACGATAGTCCGGATTGTGAACGACCGTCCGGATCGTAAGCCATCGTCCGGATCGTAAGCGATAGTCCGGATCGTAAACGATAGTCCGGATTGTGAACGATCGTCCGGATCGTAAGCCATCGTCCGGATCGTAAGCGACCGTTCAGATGAGGCCTCCCTCCCATCCCGGTTTCCGCCCAAAGCCCACATGATAAGTAACTTTCTCCATGGTCAGTTCATGCTCTCCTACCAGATAGCGTCCAATGGAAACGTCTTTTCCGATAATCATCCCTTTCGGATAGTCATTCAGACAGCGGTTCAGCAGTTCTACCTGCTCTGCCTGCGACTGATCCGAAAAAGGATGATTCGGATTGACGCTTCCGATGGAGACGAGCTTGACATAGTGTACTCCCGACAAGTCCAGCTTCTGCTTCTCGTTCATCGGATCTCCTTTCCTACAAAGCTCCCAACTGAAAACGTCCGTTTTTCAGTTTTTGAACGCGTCGGCTTTCCGGCTTTTGCACGCGTCGGCCTTCCGGCTTTTGCACGCGTCAGTCTTCCGGCTCTTGCACGCGTCGGCTTTCCGGCTTTTGCACGCATCGGCCTTCCGGCTCTTGAAGGCATGGCTTTCCAGTCCTTCCAAACGTCAGATGTTCAGTTATGTCTGCGAATCGGAACTATTCTTTTTCGGAGGCTGCGCTTTCCCGGCAATCGCATCGCTGTACTGCGCCTGCTTGGTAAGCAGCTCCTGCTCTGCCTGGTTGACCCTGTACTGCGCGTCGAGGGCACTCTTCTGCGCGCTCACCATCTGCTTATAGTAGTCTTCTTTGCTGCCATAATTCTGCATTTTCGTTTCGCTTCCCGTGATGTCCAGCGCTTTGAGCGCGAACAGAGGAGCAAGGTTTTCACTGTCGGTATATTGGCTGTCGGCAAGCATTTTCACCAGATCCGCCGCCTGGCTCTGGAAGGTATTCCAGTACTGATTCACTTCACCCATCGTACTCCCTAACGTTTCCGCCTTGTCATTGTCTTCCTTGCCCAGTTTGTTCAGCTCCGTGTTTGTATTTGCCTGGTAAAGGTTCTGCTGGTTGGAGGCGATCTTCTTCAGCTGCTGGATCCCGCCGTCCAGCCCGTTCCTCGCCGCGCTCAAGCGGCTTTCGATCTGCCGGATCTCCTGACGGAGCGTCTTTAACTGCTCCGCTTTGTACTTTGCGTTACCGGACAGATCCTGCCCGTTTTCGTCTTTCAGGCTGGAATTTACCAGCGACGGCGCTACGTTCGCCGCCATGATGTCCAGTACTCTTGCCAGACCCTCCGGCGTCCCATGGTTGGTCGCCCGGACATCCACATGGTATTTCGCCGAGTTGTCCGAACTTCTGGTGTTGGAGCTGTGGGAGCTGACGCTGCCGCTGACGCTCACTTTGAAGATACCGAAGTTTGCCGTTCCTGAGATCGTGGCCGATATATCCGTCGCGGACTCCGATTTCTCGCTCTGCTTGACTTCCATATCAAACAGGATATTCACCTCGTCGATCTGCAAATTCGGAATCGGCACGATGGCCAGCATCGGCACGTCGATCTTCATTTCATCCAGATTGCTGGTGCCGTCCTCGTTCACACTGCGCCTCTGGTACATGAACGCCACGGTACGCGTTTTCCCAGTGGGATCGAACCCCACCCGGCTGATGAAATCCGCTGTGGAATTAGCCAGCACCGTGCTGGCGTCCGCCGCCGCTGACAGCGGCGCGCCGATCAGCTGATCCATTGGCAGGCCCGCAAACTGCTCTCCAATTGCCATAAAAACTCCTCTCTGTCCGCCATGCGGACGCTGATTTCCTCGAAATCAAATTTTACAGTACCGATCTGAGAGCTATCCTTTTTTTAGGACTCTCAGATTGTGACGCTTCTCCGGAGCCTGCCAAGCGCCGCCAGGATCCTCTCCCAGAGGGTTGCTTTCTTCCTGCCCGAAAACTCCATATTCGTTATGGTAAGTTCCTCCACCCACAGGATCCTGTCGTCCTCCAGGTAAAACTCCGGTTCCAGATCGCACAGCAGACGGAAATTCAGTTCCTCATTCCACCCCCTCAGGGAAGCTTCCAGGATGGCTCTGATCCGCTGCTGTTCCTCCTGCTTCGCTTTTTTCTTGCGTTTTCGCTTCATGATTCTTCCCGCTCTTTCGCTGCGCTTTCGGCTCCGGTTCCTTCCCGCTCTTTCGCTCCGCTTTCGGCTTTCGCTCCGCTTTCGCCTCCCGCTCCGGCTTTGCTTTTTTCTCGCGCTTTTGTTCTGCTTTCCGCTCGCGCTCCGCTTCCTTCTTCCGCTTCTTTTTTTTCTTACTCATAATCTCCATCCAGGCCAAATTCGATTTCCCGGTTCATGATCTTCGCCTGATGTTCCATGATCCGGTTGGTAATGTTGGACTGCGCCATCAGATATTTTTCTTTATCGAAGTCATAGGTATCTTCCGCAAAGGCATCCTTGCTGATCTGGTACAGCCTCTCCTGCTCCGCAATCATGTCGGAAATCTTCTGGTACAGCTGCTTCAGCTTCTTGACCTTGATCTTCCTTTCGCTGACTTCCTGCCATACGCTCTTGTGTTTCTCCGAGCCTAAGTTCCCGTCCACCGCCACCGGCGTGGTATCCAGCTGTTTGGCCACCTGGTTCGCGCTTAAAATATCGGTCAGCCGCAGGAAGCCCTCCGTCGCCGGAATAGAGCTGATCTGCATTTTATAGGAGACTTTAGGCAGGAAATCGCTTTCCCTCTGTTCCGGCGAGCAGATACGGGCATTGATCTTGAATTTCCCGTCTTTCCCATTCACCACCCGGATTTCCGTGGAAAAACCGATCTCCGCTTTCTCCACGTTCAGGTTGGTGACGGGTATGACGGACAGCAGCGGCACTTGCAGCTGCAGATTCTCCACGTTATAACCCTCTTCCGCCTCCGGCTTGATCTGCTCGTAGGCGATGTTGATGTTATTCAGGTGGATGATTTCCTCCTGCCCGTTCTGCCTGACGGAGCCCATGCTCCTGATGGCGGACACGACATGCGCCCGCAGCTGCTGGTTGGATTTGGCAAGCGCATTCAAAGGCGCGTATACAAGGTCGTCCAGAAGGATAAAATCGCTGTCCATGTATCCATCCTGTCCTGCCTGAGACGCGTGCTGCGGCGGCTCGCTCTGATTGTTTGCCTTTTCGGCCATTCCAGAAGTCCTCCTTTTTCAACAGAAAAATTTTCGGCGGAAAAATTTTTCCTAAGATGGTATGCGGAGCAGGATCGGCAGGCTGATCGCCGTTCCTAAGCCCGAATCAGGTGTTTCACGTTCACCGGACTGCAGATCGAATTGGTTCCGCCGACATTCTGATCAATGACCACCTTGTCGCCCTCGACGGACTTTACGATCCACGTATCGTTCTTTACCCAGGCCGGGATCGGTTTCCCGCTATAGTAATTCGCATCCGGGGAAAGCCTTACCTTGCCGCCGACTTGGATCTCGGCGTTCCCTGCGGCGGAAGCCGTGGAAGCGGCGGCGGAAGCTTCTTTGTCCTTGCTCGGAACCCCGGCATTGCCGCCGCTGCCGGGAGCGGGGATCGCCGTCACGCCTTTTCCGTCCAGTAACGCCCGAACCGCCTGTCGGAAACCGTTCATCGTATAGCCCGTCTGGAGCTGTGTCCAGAGGTGTTCCGGATCACCGTGTCCCGACGCGACTCCTCTCTGATGGCCTTCTTTGTGGCTGATGATGACGCCGTCCGCCAGAGGATCCAGCCCGTATTGTTTGCAGAGGAACGCGAACAGCTCTGCGGCGGCCTCATAAGTCAGCTTTGCGCACGCTTTTGCCGCCTCCGTATCCGAACAGCTGAACGAAGCCCCTCCGGTATATTTCAGGCAGGACGGTTCACACATTTCCACTCCGACGTGCGTACTGTTTGCATTTCCTCCGCAGTGCCAGGCGCGATGATCCCAAGGCAGCGTCTGGTAGACCTTTCCCGTCTTCCCGTCAATGAAAGCATGTACGCACGCCCGGCTGCTTTCCGGCGTGTTCCATTTTTTCACAAAGGTTTCCGCAGAAGGCTGCGGACAGCCCACGCTGTGGAGCATCAGTCCGCTGACCTTGATTTTCTTCCCCGCCTTATAGCAGGGATTGTTGGTTAAGATACTTTCTATGATTTCCATCTATCTGCTCCTCTTTCTCCCTATCGGTAAGTTGCTGCCAAGCCGCTTGCCGCTGCGGCCCTGATACCTCAGTTCCTCCTTTCCCATCCCAAACCGGCTCTTCGCTTCCCTGCTCTGAGTTCCGGCCCTGAATGTTTGACCGGCCTGTACATATAATACTACATTAAATCATAAAGACACTTTTCGACATTTTTCTTGGATTAATCTACTATGTGTTTCCATCTATTCATAAATGTTCCATTTTTTGTACAGTGAATAATTTCCTTAAATTTCCAGATATTTTTTTTGTTTTTCTATTGCATCTTCGGATATAATGTAGTATTAAATCATCGAAAAATGACTGCCGGAAGTTCGTGGCTCGGATCTATAGGGGGAAGCGTCCAGCTCCATATCCTATTTTCCGGAAGTTGCAGGATGTGCGCCCGTCGGGTGCACAAAAAAACCGGAGCCTGCTATCCGCTCCGGAAGGTTCCCTGCCTGTTCACTTGGCCTATTTCCTTTCCCTCATTCTTCTTGCCCGCCCCAGAGGTTCCTTTTGCCGCTTGGCCTTGCCCGCCCCAGAGGTTCCGCTTGCCGGTTCCAGCGCTGCGCGATCCGGTACATCGGTCATGGACTTTGCGAAAAGACCTGGCCATACAGGCTGAGCAACTCAAACAGCGCCTGCCGTTTCCTGCGGATCTCGCTTACCAACAGCCCCGCAGCAATCTCATCATAACCAAAATCCGTCTCCTTGGCGCTCGTTTCCATGGAAACGGAGCCGTCCTCTTCCAGCACGACCGTAAAGATTCCCCCCGCATCCCTTGTGAACAGCACACAGATGATGTGAAGCTCCTCCTTGACCGGATCCGGCAAGGTGTCGAATCTGGGGTTAAAATAATATTTCCGCTCGTAAGCATTCGCTCCGCAGAGTACCGTCCTGCCTGTACCTTCTCGCATGTCTGCTCCCGTCCGCCCGCTTTGGCCTGTCAAGCTCTCCATCCGTCACGTGTAGCCATAGATTCCTCTCACCGACACTTCCCCGGCATAGACCTCCACGCGCTTCCCTTCCGCCGTTTCCACGGTCAGCTGTCCGGTGGAAGTAATCCCCCCTGCGGTTCCGTCATAATCCCCTTTGGGATCCAGCACCCGCACCTGCGCGCCGCGGTTGACCAGCAGCCTGTTGTAGCTCTCCATCAGGCCGCTCAGGTCGCCCTTTTCGCAGAAAACGGCATAGTCCTCCTCAAAATGAAGCAGGACCTTCGCCAGCAGGACGCTCCGGGATATTTCACGCCCGCTTTCCAGATCCAGACAGGTCGCCTTTTCCCGAAGCGGCGGCGGGAACTCCTGCTTCCCCACGTTAATGCCCACCCCGACGACTACATAATGGATATAATCCAGTTCCGCGCTCATCTCCGTCAGGATGCCGCAGCATTTCCGTCTCTTGACGACGACGTCATTGGGCCACTTGATCCGCGCCTCCAGACCGCTTTCCTCCGCGACCGCCAGCGCCACGCTGTGGGCCATGACCAAGGTCAGCATGGACGCCTGTGCCGGAGGGAAAGCCGGCTTCAAGACCAGCGAGAAATAAAGATTGGTGTCCGCAGGGCTGTCCCAGCCCCTCCCCCTGCGCCCTCGGCCCGCCGTCTGCCGATCCGCGACCAGAAGCGTACCGTGAGCGGCGCCCCATTCCGCTTCTTTTTTAGCCTGGGTATTCGTGGAATCCAGCTCGGCATAGTATTTCAGGTTCTTCCCCGCCCATTTCGTCCGCAGACGGCTCTCGAGTTCATTCTTTCCGAACACCTCTCCCGCCGCCAGAAGCCGGTAGCCTCTGTTCTGTCTGGTTTCTATAGAAAACCCTTCTTCTTTTAATCGGTTCATGGACTTCCAGACCGCCGTCCTGGTCACTTGGAACCGCTCGCTCAGCTCCCGCCCGGATACATAGTCCTTCCTTTCCCGTAAAAGCGCCAATATCTCTGCTTTCATCCTACTCCAATCACGCCGCCGCAAACGGCATTAGACAGCCTGCGCGGAAAGAAAGCTCGCGGCGGTCGTTTCGATTGCGAACCGTCCAATTGCCCAGCCGCGGTTTTCGCGGTTTTCGCGGCTTTCGCAGCTTGCGCGGCCTGTGCGGTTTGCGCAGCTTGCGCGGCTTGCGCAGCCTGTGCAGCTTTCGCGGCTTGTGCAGCCTGCGCGGCTTTTCCCGCCTCAGTAATCCCGCTCACGCCTGGATGGTAGCCGCGATCACGGCCTTAATGGTGTGCATACGGTTTTCCGCTTCCTGGAACACGACGGAGCGCCCGGACTCAAACACCTCGTCCGTAACCTCCATTTCCGTAATACCGAACCGCTTCCCCACTTGTGCCCCTATCTGTGTCTTCCCGTCATGGAAGGCGGGAAGGCAGTGCAGGAAGATGGCTCTGTCGTCCGCCAGTTCCATGACTTCCCGTGTGACCCGGTAAGGCGTCAGGTCTTTGATCCGCTTTTCCCAGACTTCTTCCGCTTCCCCCATGGACACCCATACGTCCGTAGCGACCACATCCGCGCCTTTCACGCCCTCCGCCACACTTTCCGTCAGCGTGATGGAAGCCCCTGTCCGCGCGGCAAGCGCCCGGCACTCTTTCGTCAGTTCCGGCGCGGGAAAATATCCGGAAGCCGTACACGCCGTAAACCGCAGACCCATCTTGGCACAGGCCACCATCAGCGAGTTGCCCATGTTATAACGGGCATCCCCCATATAGGTCAGGCGTATGCCTTTCAGACAGCCGAAATGTTCCCGGATGGTCAGCAGATCCGCCAGCATCTGGGTGGGATGAAATTCGTTCGTCAGTCCGTTCCAGACAGGAACGTGCGCGTAGCGCGCCAGCTCCTCCACGATCTCCTGGCCGAAGCCCCGGTATTCTATGCCGTCAAAGATCCCGGCGAGCGTCCTCGCGGTATCCGCAATGCTTTCTTTTTTCCCGATCTGGGAGCCGAGCGGATCCAAATAGGTCGTACCGATGCCAAGGTCATGCGCCGCCACCTCGAAGGCACATCGGGTACGGGTACTGGTCTTTTCAAAAATCAGGGCAATGTTCCTCCCCCGGAAATCATCCACGGCGATCCCCTTCTTTTTCTTTTCTTTCAGCCGCGCCGCGAAATCCAGCAGATAAACGATTTCTTCCGGTTCAAAATCCAGCAGCTTCAAAAAATCCCGTCCTGTTAAATCCATGTTCGCTCCTGACTGCCGGCCTGGCGCCGGCGAAGGTCGATAAACGCTTTGTTTCCACAATCAGAATCAAAATTCAACGCGGCTCCCCTGATCATGTGACGCCGCAGGGCGCGTTCTTCAAGGAAAAATCGCTCCGATCCAGAGAAAAGTTGGGGTTATAGTACGGATCCCCTTTTTCCAGCACATCCTTCCACTTCTCCCGGAACCGCTCCGCTTCCCGGCCATAACGCGCGGCGTTTCCGCCCTCGCCGTCCGAGCCTCTGGAAGCGGACTCAGCATGATACAGCTCCGCGAAAGGCGTAAAGACGTTCAGCAGCTTGCGCTCCCTTAGTTTCAGGCAGAAATCCACGTCGTTCAAGGACACGGCAAACTCTTCCTCCAGCCCCCCGACTTCCTCATACAGCTGCTTTTTCACCATCAGACAGGCGCCTGTGACGGCGGTCACGTTCTGCGCATAGCACAGTCTGCCCATATACCCCAGGTTCTTCCAATGCTGCCGGTAATGTGTGTGTCCGGCGCTGCGGTGGGCGCCCAAGCCGATGACCACCCCCGCGTGCTGGATCGTCCTGTCCGCGTAATACAGCTTACAGCCGACCGCGCCCACGTCTTCCCGCTGGGCATACATCAGCAGCTCCTCCATCCAGTTGGCGGTAATGACTTCCGTGTCGTTGTTCAGCAGCAGGACATATCTGCCCCTTGCTTCCGATACGCCCAGATTATTCACGGCAGAGTAGTTGAAGGCTCCCTCATAGGTAAGAATCCGGATCTTTTCATTCTCCTGAAGACTGGCGTAATATTCCCGGATCTGCGCCGTGGTGCTGTTGTTCTCCACGATGAGGATCTCATAATGGCTATAGGTGGATTTTTCCAGAATGGAGGCCACGCACCTTTTCAGATCCTCCGCATGATCCTGATTGGCAATCACGATGGAAACCAGCGGCTCCCCAAGCACTTGATACTGGATCCGGAAAATGGTTTCAAAGGCTTTCGTACTGCTTAGCCGGAAATGCTCAAAGCCCTGTCCGCGCAGGCTTTCCGCCACCGCCCCTTTCGCCGCCTCTATCGCATAGGTCTTCGCTTCGATCCCGGACGCCACGCTCCCGGAATGGCTTCTCCAGTAATACAGGATCCGAGGGATATGCACGATACGGCTTGCCCGCGCCGTCAGCCTAAGAATCATGTCATGATCCTGGCTTCCGTCATACTTGGCGCGGAAAACCTCCCTGTCATCCAGCAGTTCTCTGGAAAACACGCTGAAATGACAGATGTAATTATTTGCCCGCAGATTGTCCGGCGCAAAATCCGGCTTGAAATGCAGGGTCAGCATTTTGTTAAGATCGCCCTTATGGAACGTGGTTTCATCGCAGTATAAATAATCCGCTCCCTGCTCGTTGACGGCTTTCGCGTACTCGTACAGCGCCGAAGGGTGCAGGATGTCGTCATGGTCAAACAGGCCGATGTACTCCCCCCGCGCCATTTTCAAGGCTTCGTTGGTGTTCGCGGAGATACCGCCGTTCCGGAGAAGCTTCTGATAGCGAATCCGTCCGCCTGATTTTTCCAGGTATTCCTTGCAGATCGCTTCCACATAGGCGTGTTCCCGGTCAGAGCCGTCCGCCAGGCAAAGCTCCCATTTCTCATAGGTCTGATTCAGGACGGACTGGATGCTTTCGCGCAAAAACGGCTCCGGCGTATTGTACAGCGGCGCCAGAATGCTGAACGTCACCATCCGGGGGAAAACGCTCTGCCGCTGCCTTGCCGCCTCCTCCGCGTCAGGGAAGCTTGCCGTTCCAAACCGCTTTCTGGCTCGCCGTTGCCGCAGCTGATACCCGACCTTCCCGAAGACCTCCTTTACGCTTCCGCAGCGGGAGAGCCTGTCTTTCTGGCGGACGATCCAGTGAACCCCCCGCCGCAGGGGCCTGCTGGCTTTCCACAGGGGATTTTCCCGGATATGGTTCAGCTGCCATTCCAGTTCTTCCTTCTGTACTTCTAACTGCGCGATTCTGGACGCCAGCTGCGCGGACTTGAGGCGCTCCCGCTCGTAAGCTTCCCGGTATTCTTGTGCTTCCATCTTCCTCTCCCATCACCGCCAAAATGATACGGTGCCGCTATGTTCCCGCCGCTCCCGCCGCCGCTAGGTACCGTGCGGCGCCCTATGTTCCCGCCGCTCCCGCCGCCGTCCAGCACCACATAACGCTCGCTCCAGCTGCACAGCTTCAGCCCCGTCACCTGATTCCTCGCCGCCATCCCGATCCGGTAGACGCCTTTGGCAAAACTTCCCTCTTCCATCGGCTCCCATTCCACGTCAAAACCACAGAAAGCCACGTTGCGCTGATCCGGCAGGTTTTCTGAAAGATCCGGCCTGTACTGCCCGGCAAGCGGCAGAACCATACAGGCTCCGCTTTTCCTCTCTTCCTCTTCCCGCCCTTTGGTCCCTAAGAGCAGCACTTTTTTATAACAGGCGTTATCATCCCCTAAGACCACTCCATACCCTTGGATATGGTTCCCCTCGCAGATTTCTACCCCTAGCATAAGACAGGCATCCTGCCGACATCGCTTCCATGCATATCCGCTTTTACGCCATCCGACATGCTGTATATCATTCCCGGCGGTAAGGTACTCCGGCCAGATCTTGGTGTCTCTGGCTCTCCGGTCCAGTCCTTTCGGGTAATACGGATCCCTTCCTTTCAAAGCCGGGTGGCGCTCATACAGGCGGCGCCATTCCTCCGTCAGCCGCGCCTGCTTCTCTCCGTCCTCATCTTTTCCCCTGCTCAGGGATTCATGATGATAGGCATAAAGCGTATTCACCGCTACATTGTGATACCCGGCCTCATACAGGGAAAAACACAGATCCACATCATTGAAGGCGACCGCCAGATCCTCCGGGAACCCCCCGGCTTCCTGAAACTTGGCCTTTTCCACCATAAGACAGGCTCCCGTTACCGCCAGGTAATTGGAATCCCCCAGATTCTTTCCGAAATAATAACACCTGTCATCCAATAAGGACTGCAATTTATGCATGGGGCCGTCCAGCGTATTCGTAACGCCCACATGCTGAATCCGCCTGGAATCCGGATAGTACAGTTTCAGCCCCACCGCGCCGACATGCTCTTGCGCGGCATAGCCCGCCATTTTCTCCATCCACCCCGTACAGCACAGTTCGACATCGTCATTCAGAAATAACAGCAGTTCTCCCCGCGCTTCCGCGGCTCCCAGATTACACATCACGGAAAAGTGGAACTCCATCGGCTTATAATAATAGGTGATATTGATTTCCTCCCTAAGATCTTGGAGCAGTTTTTCGATCGTTTCCTTGTTCCGCGCACTGCTTCCGTTGTCCACCAGGATCACTTCCATGGAAAGCCCCTCGCAGGTATTCCGGAGCGTATGCAAGACTCTGCCCAGAACCTCCGGCTGGTCTTTGGAGGGGATAATCACGGAAACCTTAGGGGAAAAGCCTTCCCCTGCCGATAGGGCGTCTCTTTCTTCGTGCTTTTTCGGCAGAAAAATGTTCGGCCCAAAAAGCTTCTGCGGTATCCCGGACGGTACGGGCCGCCATTTCCGGAAAGCCTCCTGAGCGGTTTCCCCGTTGCAGTGGAACAGGATCTTAGACAAATGGAAGATAGACTGGCAGCCCCTCGTATATCCTCCGGCTTGGCAGACCAGTTTCTCAATCGCTTGCATCAGTTCCTGTTCGTCCACGTAATGCTCGTAAGGAATCAAAAACACCCGTCCTTCTTCGGTCGTTCCGCTGACCCTGCCTACAGAACCCTCTTTCCAGAGACCGCTCTGCTCCATCAGCTCTTTGCGTACCGCCACCAGGCTGCCAAAATAAAAAAAGGAACGGAACGTTTCCGGCGACCACTCCGGCTTGAACCAAGGGCTTCTGCGCCCCTGTGTCGTCCACACGTCCTCGTCCGCATAGACGAGCAGCGCTTCCCTGTGCCGCCCGAAGCAGCGGCGCAGTTCTTCCGCGCCGGAAGCCTCCAGCCTCCCTTTCGTGCTGTAGAAGATACAAATATCTGATGTGATTTGATCATCGGAGCCTTCTTTGATTCCGGATTTTTCCTGCGTTTCCTTTTCAGGACTCTCCTTGGATCTTTCCTGCGCTTCGAGCCATTCCGGATAAGCCAGCCGCCGTCTTTCTTCCAAAAGCAGCTCATACCGCCTGTCCTGCCGCCCGATCAGAACCTGCTTTACAAAATTCTTGAATCCCAAGTTTTTCCTCCTATCTCTGTCCGGTATCTGGCCCTATCCATCCATCTCTGGCCGGCATCTGGCCCTATCCATCCATCTCTGGCCGGCATCTGGCCCTGTCCGTCCATCTCTGTCCGGTATCTGGCCCTGTCCGTCCATCTCTGGCCGGCATCTGGCCCTGGCCGTCCGGTACCTTTCCTCTGTCCGCCTGTTACCCGTCTTCCTTTTCGATCTATTTCTTCACGGCGTCCGCCATCTCCCGCGCCATTTCCATGGGAAGCCTGACGATTTCCATCTTGATATGGAGCGTATTCTCTTTTTTCGGCTCCAGTCTGTCCACCCGGATATGGATGTTGGGATCTCCGGTCGGAAACACGATGTCAAGGACGGCTTCCTCCTGATCCGCCTTGGAACGGCTCTTCGCTTTTCGCAAAGCCGCGCCGTTCACCGCCAAGATCCCGCCGTGGCGCCGGTCTCGCCGGTCGATCCGGTCTCGCAGGCCGCCGGGGACTCCCAGACGAAGCAGCCTGCTCAGACCGTTTGAGCCTGCGAAATCATCCAGACTTCCCAGATCGTTCAGGGTTCCCAGACGAAGCGGACTCTCCGGCAGGATCCCTCTCCCGTTAAAGGTCAGTTCCCGGATCCTTACGATACAGGAAGCCCTGCAAGGGTCGATACGCAGAACTTTCACCCCGCCTTTGACCTCCACGGTACATTCGGTCCAGGCTTCGTTCCGGCAGATCTCCGGGAGGAAATAGGAACGTTCCTCCGCGTAGCCTTCGCCCGTATCCTCGTAAATCTGTACACGATCCGCTTCCTCCGGCTCCTGGTACTGCTTCACCCATTCCATAGGACGCAGAAGACGGCGGCCGATCAGTTCCCTGATATGAGCCAGCGAGGAACGCCGCCCTGTGACAAAAGCCTGAAAATCGTTTTCCGTCGCCCGGTACTGCCGCGCTTCCTCCCCGGTAATGGACAGTTCCCGGTAAAAACGTTCCAGATTCAGCTTCCCGCGTTTTTCATCCTCCAGAAGATAGCAGTAGACCGCCCGGAAAGCCAGTTCTTTCGCCGGAACCGCTTTCCCGAAAGTCCATTCGTAATCAATCACCGTCCACCGCTGTCCCCGCACCAGAATATTGGAAAACGCCAGGTCGTAATCCGTCGCCGGATACTCCTCATGATACCCGATACGCTCCATATATTCATGGAGCAGCCGGTAAAACCCGTCCAGATCGTCTTTTTCCAGATACTGGTCGAAATATTCCGACAGCGGAGTTCCATCCACGTATTCCAACACGGCGCATACCACGCCGTCCTCTTCCTGCAGAACGCAAGGAGCGATTTCCAGATTTCCGCCTTGGTATTTCACCCGCAGTTCGGCACAAGCCTCCGCGATCCGGCAGACATGCTCCTGCGCTTCCGGGATAAGCGGATATTTCTTTACGGTAATCCCCTCCGTCCAGCCCTTCTCCGGGGCGGGTTCTCGGCTGATCTGCGTCCGTACCTGGTAGGTCTGCGCCCGCTCGCCGGAATATTTGACGTATTTGACCGGAAAAGCTTTTCCAGCCACCGCCAGATAGGAGTTGGCAAATACGGGAAGCAAACCCTCCTCCACGATTCCGTCAAAGGCGCGCGTTTCATCGAACAAGATCATCCGGTCTCGGTCAAAATTGCGGATATTGGCGGAAAGCTCCCCTTTCCCGGGCAGATACTCGTCGCTGTACATCGCGGTCATGAACTTATAGTCCGGATAAGGGTAATAAAAATGCGATTCTTTCATGCCGCAGGCACGGAAAAGCCGTTCCAGCCCCTTCCTGCCGAAGGTGCGAACGCCGTCTCCGGCGGCGTAGTTTTCAATGCCGCTAAAATACGTTCCTAAGTGGTCTTCCTGGCAGCCCGCGAAGTATTTCAGCCCGTATTTGTTTTCAATGGCGATCAGGATCCTGCCGCCCCCGGCCAGATGAGGCTTCAGGGCAGAGAGGTAATCCACGAAAGGCTGTTTCCCGCCGATGTAGCTCTGGCCGTATTCCAGAGCGCCGATCAGGCAGATATAATCGTAATCCCGGTCAAGCCCCGGCTCAATGTCCTGAAAGTTGCCCACATGTATCACGATGTTGCCGCAGTCCTTATGGCGATGGGCGTTGATCAGGCTCCGTTTTTTCGATAAGTCCACACAGGTCACGCTGCCCGCTTTCCTCGACAGGACACCCGTGACCGCGCCGCAGCCGCTGCCGATCTCCAGTACCTTGTCCGTCTTTTTCATGGGAACCCATTCCACGATGTTCTCCCGCAGGGGCGACAGATGGTACAGGATCGGCCAGCTGGGTCTCTGTTCTATGATCCGGGGGTATTCCGACGGGGAATGGCCGGTCACGATCTCCAGAAGCTCATCCTCGATACTGCCGTCGCAGTAATAGTCTTCTCCCGGGTATCTGCCATAGTCCAAAATAATCTTACCGATGCTTTCTCTTTCTTCCATATTCCGTATCCCGCTCCGCTTTCTTTCTATCCGTTCCGTTCTGTTCCTTATAGGGCGCGTTCCCGTATCCGCGCCGCTTTCTCCGCATGCACCTTGGAGTTCCGCCGGGAAGGCTCCGGCTTACCGGTCGCCGCTGTCCTCCGCGTCCTCCACGCGCACTTTGGAAGCCATATCATAAAACCCGACCGTGTCCTTGTCCGATACGACGGTAAGGCTCAGCACGTCATACAGCCTGTGGTACACTTCGAAGACATCTCCCCGGTATCCGGTCACGCCCAGGGACAGCAGATACTGCCCGCCTTGCAGATTCATAGCCTGGGTAAATGTGACCTCCTTGGTCTGCCCCGCCTCCGCGCCCTGCGTCCACGCTTTTTCGATCCGGGTATTGGTTCCGGTGATCTCCGTTCCCATGGAATTTTTAATGGAAAAAGCAAAAATGGGCGCCGGGATATTTCGGTGGATCCTCACTTTCATGCGGATAGAAAATTCCCCGCCCTTTAAGATAGAAGCGCACGCGACGCCCTTCTCGTCCGTCACATGGCATTCCAGGATCTCCGCTTCCTTGGTTCCGTATTCCAGCAGGGTCGGATTCTTCCCGGAAACCGGAGTCCTCTCCCCCTCGGGAAAGGTTTCCCCTCCGTTATCCGGAACGGAATACTGCCCCACCAGCACGCGCTTGTAAGCGTCCACCATTTCTTTCGGGCTGCCCTCCCCCAGCAACTTGCCTCCATGCAGCAGGAACACACGGTCGCAGTATCTGCTGATGCTGCTCAGGTCATGGCTGACGAACACGATCGTCTTGCCCAGCTTCTTGAATTCTTCAAATTTATGGTAGCACTTCGCCTGAAAGAAGACATCCCCCACCGACAGCGCTTCATCCACGATGAGGATTTCCGGATCGATGTTGATTGCCACCGCAAACGCCAGACGGACGAACATCCCGCTCGAATAGGTCTTGACCGGCTGATGCATATAAGCCCCGATGTCGGCAAACGACAGAATGTCGTCCAGTTTCTCCCGGATCTCCCGTTCGGAGAAGCCCATCATGGTTCCGTTCAGGTATACGTTCTCCACGCCGCTGTATTCCATGTTGAAGCCCGCGCCAAGTTCCAGAAGCGCGGAAATGCGCCCGGCCACGGCCACCTCGCCCGCCGTCGGGTTCAGCACTCCGGTGATGATCTTGAGGATGGTTGATTTGCCGGAACCGTTGGTTCCGATGATCCCGACCGTTTCTCCCCGGAAAATTTCCATGCTGACGCCGCCGAGGGCATAATGCACCCGGTAATTCTGTTTCCTGCGCAGTCCGAACGCCTCCCTCATGCGGTCGGAGGGTTTTTCGTACAGCTTGTATATTTTTTTCACATCCGTCACCCGGATGGCCGTCTTCCCGCAAGCTTCCATTCTGCCCGTTACCCCTGTCTGCTGCCGTCCGCCGCCGCGTCTTGCCGACTGCCGCGCCCTGTCTGCCGCCGCCGCGTCTTGTCCATTGCCGCCGCGCCTTGTCCATTGCCGCCGCGCCTACAGCATATCCGCGAAATGTACTTTCAGCCGTTTGAACACCAAAGCCCCGATCCCAAACAGCACCACCGTGACGATCCAGAAATACATCGTAGAAAAAAAGTCTTCAAAAAACCAGGCTTTTTCATAAACGGAAGTCCGGTACCCGTTTACGATATAGACCAATGGGTTCAGTTTCAGCACCATCACCCATTTTTCAGGCACCGTTTCTAAGTTCCACAGGATCGGCGTCGCCCACATGCCGATCTGCAGGACAATGCTGATGATCTGCGACAGATCCCGGAAAAAGACCACGACCGCGCAGCCGGTATAGCTCAGAGCCAGGACGAAGATGAACAGGCAGAAACTGTAATACGGCAGCTGTAAAGTGTAGACGCTGGGATAATAGCCGTAGCCGCAGGCCACGATCAGCAGGATCCCGATAAAGAAGACATGGATGAACGTCGCCGCGATGATCTTGATGATCGGGAGGATGCTGATTTTGAAGACCACTTTTTTTACCAGATAATGGTATTCCAAAAGGGCGTTGGTTCCGCTGTTCAAGGCCTCGCTGAAATAAAACCAAGGCACCAGCCCCGCCGTCAGGAACAGGACAAACGGCACCTGCACCCCGCTGCGCAAGGTTTCCCCTTTGCTGCCGAAAATCCGGTCGAACACCAGATAATACAGAAGCACCGTGACCACGGGCTGAGCCATTGCCCATACCGCGCCCAGATAAGAACCGGCGTAGCGCTTCCGGAAATCATTCCGGGAAAGCTTCCAGATCAGATGCCGGCTCTGGAACAGCTCCGCCGGAAGCACCTTGAACTTCTCATATCCCCGGATGAAAATCAGGCAGGAGACCGCGATGACACTGCAGGAGACGACCTTCTTCCAGAATTCCTCACCCTGATCCGCCCTCGGATTCTGATGGAAGACAATCGCCGCAGCCATGGCCAAGCCCGCCGTGAGGAAGAGCGCCACCATAAAACCTTTCGATGGATCAAAAGCGCCTCGCCTGTCAGCCGTCTTGTGCTTTTGGAATGCCCTGTGTTTTTCAGCCGCCTTGCGCTGATCCGAATTTGCCATCACGCTATATCCCGTTCTGGGCCAGGTAGGCGGACAGGCCGCCCCATTTCCTGTCCTTCTCGGAAAGAACCGGAACCATGCCCTCGGAAAAAGGCCATTCTATGCCGATTTCCGGATCCTGATAGAAAATGCCGCCCTCATCGTCCGGATGGTAAAGCTCCGAACATTTATAACAGAATTCCGCTTCCTCCGAAAGCACCAGGAAGCCGTGGGCAAAGCGCTCCGGGATGTACAGCTGCCGCCTGTTCCGCGCGCTCAGGAAGACCCCGTGCCACCGCCCGAAGGTCGGGGAGCCTTCCCGCAGATCCACCGCCACATCGAACACCTCGCCCCGGATCACGCGCACCAGTTTCGCCTGGGGAAACCGCTTCTGAAAATGCAGGCCCCGAAGCACCCCTTTTTTGGAAGAGGACTGGTTGTCCTGCAGAAAGACCGTGGGGATCCCGGCGTTCCTGAAATCCTCGTACTGATAGGTTTCCATAAAATAACCCCTGTCATCTTCCGCCACGGCGGGCGTGACGACTTTCAGCCCCTCCAGCGGGCATGTTTCCACCGTAAGCCTGCCCATTGCTATGACCACCCTTTCTCCCGTATAAAATGTGCGGCTTGTTCACGCCTTTCACATTACAGTCCCAGGTAACTGATATTCATGTCCACGTTCCCTTTGATTCCGTCCACGCTCCCTTTGGAGGTGTACTGCCACATCTGATAATAACCCTGATACAAAGGAACGCTCCGGTACTCGGCAAGCCAGATACAATATGCCTCCAGCTTCACCGTTTCTAAGTGGCTGTCATACCAGTTGCGGCTGGCATAGACCCCCGCCCTGTATCCGGCGTTCTCCACCGTCCGGCAGAACGCCTCGCACACCAGCGTCCGCGTCTGCGCGTCCAGTCCGTCCGCCCTGCCGTTTCCGCCCGCGCCCTCGGTATCGATGAACACCGGATATGTGACCGGACAGTCCCGGATCAGCGTCAGCACTGTGGAAGCTTCTTCCACCGCTTCCACCTCGTTCACCGCCTGCGTAAAGAAGTAAATCCCCAAGGAAACCCCGGCCGCCGCCGCCCCTCTTACATTGGCGGCGAAATAAGGATCTTCCACCAGGCTTCCCGTAGAAGAACCCCGGTATCCCGCCCGGATCACGGCAAAGTCCACGCCCGCCGCTTTCACCTTATCCCAGTCGATCTCTTGGTTCCATTTGGAAACATCAATCCCGACCTTCGCGCCGCCGCCCGGCTTCTGCAGTTCCTTGATCTCGGTGCGGTCGGCGTCCTCGGCGGCAGCCTGCACTGCGGTGTCCTCCGCCTGGGCATCCACCTCGTCCTCGGTCTTGATCAGCAGGGAAATATCCTCGATCTCCACATATTCCACCTTGTCCTTGACCCTGACCCGCGTCTCGCCCGGCGGCGTCTTATACCCTTCCAGCGGCAGGAGCGCCACAAAATACTCCCCCGCGTTCAGATCCCCGATATAGATTATCCCGTCTTGGTCTAAATCCTTGTACTCTCCCAGCCCGTCCACCCGGACGAAAAAGCTTTCCCCCTCTACCGGCTGCCCCTCCCTGTCCACGATCTGGACGCGCAGATCCTTTTCCACGGAGGTCACGACCAAAGACAGGCTGTTGCTCAGATCCTTTGCCGCTTCCAGGATCGGGTTCCCTTCCGGGTCAAAAAAAGACTCGTCCTTCAGAAACGCCGTCAGATCATCTCCGATCTGCCGCAGACCTTCCGGATAGGCTTGCTGTCCGGAAACAGCGTCTCCTCCCGGCGTCCGCTCCGGCGAAAGGTTTCCCGCGGACTCCCCCGACGGGGTGTTCTTGGCGGAATCCCCCATCCGATCCAGATACAGCACCAAAAGCGCAACAAACAGAATCAGCGCCAGCGACGCCGTAATAGCAAGCTTTTTCAGCTTAGAGTCCATTTGCCACCTCTACCAGATAGTTTCCATAGTTGGTCTTTCTCAGCGGCTCCGCCAGTTTCAGCAGCTGCTCCCCGCTGATCCAGCGGTTCCTGAACGCGATCTCTTCGATACAGGAAATGTAGATCCCCTGCCTCTTCTGGAAGACCGACACAAAGTCCGCGGCGGCAAGCAGTTCATCGTGGCTGCCCGTATCCAGCCACGCGAAGCCGCGCCCCAAGGTCTCCACATACAGTTCCCCGCGCCGCAGGTATTCGCTGTTGATGCTGGTGATCTCGATCTCCCCCCTTGCGGACGGCTTGACGGCGCGCGCGATTTCCGTCACCGTATGGTCATAAAAATACAGACCCGGCACCGCATAGTTGCTCTTGGGCTTCTCCGGCTTCTCCTCAATCGAAATCGCCCTGCCCTGCGCGTCAAATTCCACGACCCCGTATTCCCTCGGATCACGCACGTAATAGCCGAAGACCGTCGCCCCCCGTTCCCTCGCCGCCACCGTGCGCAGGATCCTGGAAAAACTCTGCCCGTAAAAAATATTGTCGCCCAGTACCATGGCCACCCTGTCTTGCCCGATAAAATCCGCGCCGATCAGGAAAGCGTCCGCCAGTCCTCTCGGGATCTCCTGCACCGCGTAGGAAATCTCCGTTCCCAGCTGACTGCCGTCTCCGAAAAGCTCCCGGAACAACGGCAGATCCTTCGGCGTGGAGATCAGCAGGATCTCCCGGATCCCCGCCAAAAGCAGGACGGAAAGCGGATAATAAATCATCGGTTTGTCATACACCGGTATCAGCTGTTTGGACACCGCTTTTGTCAGCGGATAAAGCCGGGTTCCCGAACCGCCCGCCAGAATGATTCCCTTCATGTTTCCAACCCTGCTCCTTCTAACATCTGGAGACTTTGCGCGTAGCACAAAGCTCCCTCCCTCTCCTGCTCACGCTCCGTGTATTTCCTCGTCACGCCTGTCCGGTTTACGCCCCGTGTATTTCCCCTCATGCCTGTCCGGTTTACGCCCCGTACATTTCTTGATAATAAGTCCGGTATTCTCCGCCTGTGACGCGCTTCATCCAGTCCTCATGCTCAAAATACCACCGGATGGTCCTGCGGATCCCCTCCCGGAACATCGTCTCCGGCTTCCAGCCGATCTGAGCCTGTATCTTGTCCGGCGCGATCGCATATCGGCGGTCATGCCCTTTCCGGTCCTCCACATACGTAATCAGGTCTTCGCTGAGCAGAGCCTTCCTTGGGTCGTCTTCCGGAAGCATTTCCCGCAAGGTGTCCAGGATGATGCGGACGATCTCGATATTCTGCTTTTCATTGTGTCCGCCCACGTTATAAGTCTCAAACAGCCTGCCCTCTTCCTGTATCAGGTCGATGGCCTTGGCATGGTCTTCCACATACAGCCAGTCTCTCACGTTCCTGCCGTCGCCATACACGGGAAGCTTTTTCCCCGACAGGGCATTGTTGATCAGCAGCGGGATAAATTTTTCCGGAAACTGGTACGGCCCGTAATTATTGGAACAGTTCGTAATATTCGCGGGGAAGCCATAGGTATCTATATAAGCCCGCACCAGCATGTCCGAACCGGCTTTGCTTGCGGAATAAGGACTGTGAGGGTCATACGGCGTCGTTTCGTAAAAATATCCGGTCTCCTGCAAAGAACCGTACACCTCGTCCGTGGAAACGTGGAGGAATTTCTTCCCCGCCCGGAAGCTCCCGTCCGGAAGCTCCCAGGCGGCTTTGGCGCAGTTGAGCATGACCGCCGTACCCAGCACATTGGTCCGCACAAAGGTTTCCGGCGTACGGATACTCCTGTCCACATGGCTCTCCGCCGCAAAATGCACCACCCGGTCGATCTCGTTTCCCGCAAAGATCTGACGGATCGCTTCCTGATCGCAGACATCCGCTTTCACGAAAGTATAGTTCGTCCGCCCCTCCACCTCCTTGAGGTTCTCCAGATTCCCGGCGTAGGTCAGCGCGTCCGCGTTGATGATCCGGATCTGGCCGCCATATTTGCGGAACATATAATGGATATAGTTGGAGCCGATAAACCCCGCCCCGCCGGTCACTAAATAAGTCCTCATAAGTGCTGTTCTCCCTCGTTCCATAGCCGCCGGGCAAGGCCGACTGGTCATGTCCGGCAAAGTCCTCCGTGTATGTCCGGCAAAGCCGCCGTTCACATCCGGTAAAACCGGCGGAACGCAGGCGGCAAAGCCGCCGTTCGCATCCGGTAAGATCAGCTGATCAGGTTCGGCAAGATCAGCGGAAGGTCTAATAGCCTAAATAGCTGAGGTTCATGTCCACATCGCCGCTGATGCCGCTTACCCTGCCGTTGGACTTATACTGCCAGAGGTCGTAGCGCCCGGTATAGCTCGGCGCGGCGGCATACTGCGCAAGCCAGATCTTATACGCGCCCAGGCTTGCGGCGTCTATCTTAGTACCCAGCCAGGTCTTGTTGGCATAGATCCCGGAGGTGTACCCCGCCGCCTTGATCGTTTCACAGAAAGCCTTGCAGACGGCGGTTCTGGCTTCCTTGCTGATGCCGTCGGCCCTGCCGCCGCTGCTCTCCACGTCCAGGAAGATGGGGTAGGAGATCTTGTAATTTTTTACCATATCCAGTACCATAGACGCTTCTTCCACCGCTTCCGGCCCGTTCACCGCCTGGGTAAAGAAGTACACGCCTACTTTCAGCCCCGCCGCTATCGCACCCTTGATGTTGCTGTCATACATAGGATCCCGGATCAGAGCGCCTTGGGTGGAACCCCGGTAGCCGCAGCGGATGATCACATAGGCGATTCCGGAATTCTTCACAGCGTTCCAGTCGATGGCGCCGTTCCATTTGGACACGTCGATCCCGGAAGTCCCGGAGCCTACCACCAGAGAACCGTCGCTGGCAAAATGATATTTTGCCCCTTGGATGACCTGTTCTCCCGTGACCTTTTTCCCGCCGGCATCGAAAAAGTACACTTTCCCGTCCAGCGTCTGCCAGCCGGTATATGTTGCGTCTCCTCTGACGAAGAACTTATCCGCTTTATAATAGTCCGCGTAACGGGCTTCCCGGTATGTTCCGCCCTCCAGTACATACAGCGGGTTCCCGGATGTATCCTTTAACGCCGTGACGGTGTCGTTTTTGGGGTTGATCTTTACCGTCACGGTACAGGCCGCTTTGACTTCCTCCCCATATTCCAGATACTTTACCGTGACGGTCGCCGTTCCCGCCTTGACCCCCGTAATCGTGACTTCCTTACCCTTCACCGCTACAGTCGCTACAGCCGGATCCGAAGACTCCGCCGTGACCGGCGTGTCAGCTGTCGCGGCGTTAGTGACGGTCGCCTTGATGGTCACGGGAAGGTCAAGATACACCGTAGCCGCGTTTTTGTCAAGGGCAAGGGACTTTTTGGAAACCACTGTTACCGCGACGGTCGCCGACGCTTGGGTGTCCGCGCCGCCGACCTGATAATCGGCCGTCACGGTAATCTTCGCCTCTCCTGCGGTGACTCCCTGGATGGACACCTTTCCGGTTGTGTCCGCCGCAGCGGTGGCAATCCCCGGATTGCTTGAGGAAGCGTTATAAACCAGTAGCTTGTCCGGTGAAAACCCTGCCGGAGTCGCCTGTACCGAAGCCGATCCCCCCGCCGCCAGGGTGACAGACGTGGGAGCCACCGTCAGGCTTCCTTTTGGCGGCGCTGTCACGGTTACTGTGCAGACAAGAATCTTTTCAGTCTGGTCGCCGGGGCTGACATCCTGCGGCTCCTTTTGCGCCTCAAACCAGATCTCGGCTGTTCCTGCCTTGATACCTGTCACTTTACCGCTTGAAGAATCTACCGTTGCCACAGTCGAATCGGAGCTGCTCCAAGGATCATTGCTCGCTTTGGTTCTGCCTACCGGCGCCGACACCGTAAAACTCTTGTCTACCGTCAGGGTCTTACTACCCCCACTGAGCGACCCTACCTCCGCCAGACGCAGGAACTTTCCCGCCAGCGCCAGAGTGGTGGGATCCGGAATGTTCTTTTTGTCTATCTCCACATAATTCACTCCGGCCACGGCACTCGCGACCCACGCCACGGTGTCTTTCAGAGCCGACTCCACCGGGATCTCCTTCTGCTCGGTGTCCTCTTGGGCGACGTTCACCTCGGACTCCAGCTTCACTTCGTCGCTGACGTCCACCTTCGCATAGGCGATCTCTTTTTTCACCTCGACCGTCTGCCTGTCCGAGGGCAGGATATAAGCCGCGTACTGCTCTCCCTCCAGACTCAGGACGGACACTCGATAGACGCCGGGGAGGATTCCCGTCTGATAGATGATGCCGTCTTTGTCATCGTCCCGCCATTCGGCGGTCTTCCCGTCCGGATCCGTCACGGACACCCGGAACGCAACGTTCGGGATCAGCTTGCCGGTTTTTTGATTGACAAATTTGATTTTCAGATCCTTCTCGATGGAAGTCATGTTCATCGCGACGGTGACTTCCGTGCTGTATTCCCCTTCTTCGTACTCTGTCTCTTCCGGCTCTTCCTCCGGCTCCTGCAAGACGGCGTTTGCCGCCGCGATCCTTGCCTGCTGCGCGTCCGCGACCGCCAGCAGCCCGGCTTCGCCGGGCAGGTCAATGCCGTCCAGCTGCCACCCGACGCTGACAAAACCGGAAAGCTGTTCCGTCTCGATCTTCCGGTTGAGAAAGACGATGCCGGCAAAGACCGCCACGAGCAGGACTGCCGCTCCGGCGACTAGAATCACCCGATCCATCATTCCCATTTCCAGCAGGGCAAGCCACAGTTTTTGAAAAAGATTGGTACCCGCAGAGGGAGGTCTGGGAGCTTTCCGGCGTGAAAGCCCTTCTCCGCCGTACTCCCCGAAAGAAATTTCTTCGGAGTCGGCATAGTATTCCTCCGGCTCGTCCGTCTCTTCGGAACCGTCCCCGGCGTAGTATTCCTCCGTTTCGTCCGCTTCTTCCGAGCCGTCCTCGATAAAGTACTCGTCCGCTTCCTCTTCGGAGTCGGCATAGTATTCCTCCGTCTCGTCCGCTTCTTCCGGGCCGTCCTTGATAAAGTACTCGTCCGCTTCCTCTTCCTCGGAGTCGGCATAGTATTCCTCCGGCTCGTCCGCTTCTTCTTCGGAGTCGGCATAATATCCATCCGCTTCCTCCGCGTAGTATTCCCCGGATTCGTCCTCGGACTCCTCCCACCGGTCAAAAGCAGTCTTTTCCGTTTCGTTCTTTTTCTGTAAAAATTTACCTTGCCAAAATTTCTTCTTCATGTTTTGCGCACCAATCATTCCCAAAAATTCTTGCAGCCATTCCTATGACCGACTTCCCGGCCTGCCCGCGTGTATCATATCACATTATATCATTGGAAAGAAGTGACTTCAAGCAAAAAGTCATTTCTTTCTGTTTTCTCTCAAACACCTTTTTAAGTGTAGTTTTTCTATCACGTTCGGTAAGCGCGTCCTCGCGCATGGGATACCTTGTGAAAACGGCATATGGTGTAAGCGTAATACGCGCCGCCGCATATTCGTCCAATGTCTCTTCATCATCTACACACAGAGGAAGCAACAGAGGAACTACGATGGTTCACTTTTTCTAAAATCTTCCTCTTCCCCCTGGACAATCCCACGCCAGGATAGTAAACTGATCCCACGGAAAGAAGCGGCGGCACAGCCGCTTCCCCGCCGCAGAGTTACCGAAAGTGAGAGGAATGACGCAAACAATGAACGAAACACCGTCCACAGACCATATAGAACCCAAAACAGGCGCCGCCGCTTCCCTGGCGAAACAGTCTCCGGCGAAACAGCCATCCCCGGCAGGACAGCCGTCCCCGGCAGGACAGCCGTCCCCGCAGGAACAGCCGCCCCGGCGCAGACGTCTCAACGGGCAGCTTGTGTTAGGAGGCGGCTTTGCGCTGGCTATCCTCCTGCTCGTCGTCCGTTTCCTGACCTTCGGCAATCCGGTTGACCCGGATTTCATTAAAAACCTGCCGGGGAACTACGAAGACAACATGGACATTTATTTCCCGCTGATCAACGACACCGAGGAAGAGCCGATCGACGACGGCGTGACCACCATCGTGGCGTTCGGCAACGCCCCTTTCGCGGACGACCGGGATTCCAAGGACGGCCTCGCCAATCTGATCGCCGAAGAATCAGGGGCGGCGGTATACAACTGTTCGGTAGGCGGCTCCTATCTGGCCGCTAAAGAAGCGACCTTCCTCGACGGACTTTATCCCATGGACGCTTTCAACTTCTACTGGCTGACCACCCTGATCGCGCTGGACAACCATGTCATTTATGAACGCGCCTTTGCCGCCATGGGGGAAGACACCCCGCCGGATGCCCGCGAAGCCTACGAAACCTTGAGCGGCATTGATTTTCGCAAAGTAGACCTGATCACCATCCTGTACGACGGAAGCGACTACTTGGCGGGTCATCCCATCTATAACGGCGACAACGAAACGGACATCCAGTACTTCACGGGAAACCTGACGGCGGGCATTCAGCTGATCAAGGAAACCTTCCCCTATATCCGTATTATCGTCATGTCGCCGACCTACGCTTTTGGCATAGACGAGGACGGCAGCTATATCAGCAGCGACATCCGGACGTATGGGCAGGACGTGCTTTCCAGCTACGCCATCCTACAGGGCCATGCGGCAAACAGCGAGGGCGTCACTTTCGTGGATCATCTTTACGGCACGGTCACGGAGGACAACGCCGCCGATTATCTGACGGACAACCTCCACCTGAACGTGGCGGGGAGGAAATTAGTGGCGAAACGCTTTTGCAAAGCGCTTACCTATTATGAACGCTGAGCCGGCGATCCCCGCCGCCGCGTATGGGAGCGGATTCTGCTCCGGGCCGGCCGGATCATCCTGGGAACTCCGGCGATCCCCGCCGCCGCGTATGGGAGCAGATTCTGCTCCAGGCCGGCTGGATCATCCTGGGAACTCCGGCGATCCCCGCCGCCGCGTATGGGAGCAGAAGCAGGAAATAAGACAGAATGTATCGGCTGTTCGCTTCCCAGAGCATATGGAAAAGCAGGCCGCCCATCCCTCCGATATACCCGAGGTAAAGCGGAACCCCCTGTATCCGGAAGCCGTTCCCTTTTCGCAGAGCCAAAACCGAAAACAGAAACGCCCCGAGCCAGAAAAAGTTCTGGTAAGCGTTGCAGTAGGCAACCAGATATGCGCTATACTGCCCTTCATACAGCCCGGCGACGAACGGGCTTCGCCCGCCGAACGTAGCCAGCGTCGCCTGTCTGCAGGCATACGTGCCGTCCGCCCATTGGGAAAGATATTTCTGGGCATAAAAGTCAGCCGCATAGACGGGGTTCTCCCGGAAATCCGCCAGACGTTCCGAGATGGCGCGGCGGCTTGCCGCAGAGGCGGCGGCTGTGTCCATTCCGCTGTCACGGTAGATCTCGAAGTTAAAGCCATTGTACCAGCCGTTTGCGCGGGAAGCTTCCTGCATTCCCATCGCCAGATAGGACAGAGGGGGGACGCCGGAACGCAACACGCTTCCCGAACGCAGTTCATAAGATTTCTCGACCACGGGAAGCACGGCGCAGACACAGAAAGCGCAGATTCCACTATAAAGAAGGAGCCGGTGGCGGCGGGTGTGAAGCCATCGGAACATCAAGACCAGAAGCACGGCGATCATCAGCACCAAAGCATTTTTCCTCATCATGACGCTCGCCGTAAAGGCGGCGATGCTAAGCGCCGCAGCCTTCCGTCCGCTTCCTTCGTCTTGGAAACCCTGATACAGAAAAAGGACGCCTGCGCTGAAAGCGGCAAAGGACGGGATTTCCCCGTAGACAAAGGAAGAATAAAAAAGGAGCGGCACGTTGGCGCCGCCTAATACCAGGTAGACACAGGACGCCCGGTCGTCGCGAAACAGCAGCTCCGTGAGCCGATACTGGCAGAAGACGATGACGCAGACCAGCGCCACATTCACGCACTTTAAGAGGTGGTAGGCGGGCGTGTCTGTCGGGAACAGTTTCCAGATACGGAGGATGGCTTCATAAACCAGAACCAGCCCGACCTGCTGCGGATAGTAGGACAGATAGGAATCCGTCGGGTGGATCACGCCGTAACCGTCCTCGGCAAGCTGCTGCGCGATGGAAAAAACGGACATGGAATCCGCCGTCGGAGCGCTCCTTCCAAAAACCACCAGCGCCAGGCCGGAGCCAAGGCACCAGAGCATGACCAAAGCCAACAGGAGTCTCTTCCTCTGGGAAGGCCTGCGCAGCACCCAGCGGCAGCAGACGAAACAGGCCGCCGCAAACAGGAGCAGACCCAAAATGCCGAAGAACGGGTTGTCCATCCGTTTCAGCATGACTTGGGATTCCATATTCTGGCTGTCGCAGGTAAAAAAGAAATTCGTCACAAACAGGAAACACGCAAACAGCACGGCGGCGCAACGCACAAATTGAAACCCCGCCCGGTAAACGACCGCCGCTGGATCCGACTTTCTCATGGCTCTCCTTTCCGGATGCAGAAGCTCCTATGATCTGACGCAAAGGCGTCTGATACCAAGACTTCCCCTCATCCCGGCACCTGACCCGCCTCGCAAACCGCGGATCGCGTATGCCCCCACACGGCGGCGCACAGGAACGGCAGGCAGATCATGACCGGATAAAGATACCGAAGCTGTACGCAAGGGCCAAGGAACAGCGTGCCATAATAGCCCCCGATGAACGCGAACGGCAGCAGGAACCGGTATCTGCCCCACACCAGGAGACAGCCGAAGAACACCAGATACAGCCACAGATACGTTCCCGGAACGAGCAGGTATTTCAGTACCGGATGTTTCAGATACGCGTTTTCATTCGCATAGTCTTCCAGTCTGTCCCGCAGCCACGGCCATCTTGTATGCCTGTAGATGTCCATCGGCTCTGTGCCGCCTGACTGCCATCTGGTCTGGATATACCTTAGCCCTTCCGCGTCGTCCTCACCGTAGACAGAGGCGTGGCTCACATCCTGCGGATAGAGGTAGCCCGCGTTCAGCGCCAGCGCGGCGTTCAGGTAATCCCCCGGATACCGCAGGAAAAGCCCCAGATAGACCTCCAGAAAATCTTTGGGACGGTACCTCGGCACATAGGTATTTACATGGCCTTTTACCGGATCGGAAAGAGCCGGACGGTAGAGCAGGTAGCCTTCGTCCAGGATAAAATCATGGATCAGGGCCTTTTCTTTCTCGCCCATGGAGCCGTCGTCCCGCGCCAGGGCGCCGACGCCGCCATGCATGAGCATAACTCTCGACAACTGCTGGATCGGCAGGCTCAACATTTCCCGGCTGTCTCCCGGCGCCGCCTGCGTTATGCGAAACAGCGCGAAAAGCAGCAGGCACCCCGCCGCAAATCCTACGCCTGTGCCGATCAGAAGCCGTCCCCAGAGCTTTTTGTCTTTCCGGGAAAAAAGCAGCGCCAGAGCCAGTGCCGCCAGCAGCACCGCCAACGCGTAAGGCCCGTTGTTTCGTAAAACGACCGTCATCAGCGCTGCCGCCGCATACAGTCCGTCCCAACGGTTCCATCGGAGGCTGTCCCTGCCCTGTGCCAAGCTCCTGCACAGCGCCATCATCATCAGAAGGACGAACGCGGAAAAAAGCGTGTCTTTCGTCATGCTGACACTAAGGTATTTATGGAAAGGAAAAAGGATCCCGTAACCTACTAACGCAACGCAGTACCAAGAAAGTCCCCTGCGTCCGCCCCGCCGAACCGCCATGGCAGTGGAAACAGCCATGGCGAACATCCCTGACAGAACCGCCATCTGCGCGAGGGCGAACAAGGCGATTCCGAAGGTCGCGCTTCGGATGATTTTCCCGAACCGCCAGAACGCTTCCACCAAAAGCGTATGGAGCAGCGGATGATGAGAAGAATAAAAACCGCTGCTCATAATCTGTCCAAGCTGTACGCTTATATCATACGCGCAGATGGCAGGATAATATGCCAGAAACGCCGGCAGCCAGGACAGGAAGATCAGGCTCCAGGAACCCCAGAACCATTTCCGGACAGGAGGGGAGCCGCCCGGCTCCCGGAAGAACGCCCGATAACTGATCCGAAGCTGCGGAGCGGCTTCTGGTGGAAGATCGCCGCCCGGCTCCACGAAGAACGCCCGGGCTTTACCTTCCCGCCGCTTTGCGGGCGAGACCCCGCGCCAGAGGCGGGCAAGCGCGCCGCCAAGCTTGTCCGCCTTGCAGACAAGCAGGCACAGGAGACCGCCCGACAGAAGCCCCAGGGCAAGGCTGACGCCCAGGATATACGCGGTGTGGCTTCCCGTCCACAGGATGTCGCCCCTGTCTTTTAATTCCCGCCCCGTGACGGAGCAGAAAAAGAAAGCGCTCCCCACAAAACAGAACCAGGCACAGCCTGCACGTTTCGCCGGAAATTTTTTATTTTTCATTTATGGGAAATTCCTCCTTTTTGATTTCACCAGCCGGAACTCCATGACGGCGCATAAACGCGCCTTTTATCAGAAGCTGCTCCGCAGCTTCTGATAAGTCTATATTACAAGAAGCAGAAGCCGCTTCTTGTAATCGATTCACGGCGCATAAAACGCGCCTTTTATCAGAAGCTGCTCCGCAGCTTCTGATAAGTTTACATTATCGCACATTTTTCAGATATTGACAACAGCAACTTGCCGATGAAATCACGTTTTTGGAAAGGGCCATTGAGGTTACCGCTTCCCGCCGCATTACGCAAGGGCGCCTGCCATGATAGGGGCGTGTGTCTCTCCGCATACTTAGCTTCGGGGGATCTTCCTGCCGGACAGCAGGCGAAGCGTCCTGACCGCGGAGAACCCGGACAGCTGTTCCAGCCCCAGGGAAGCGCAGAAACAGAGCCAGGGGATGTGGTTATAGAGCTGGCGGGGATTGCTTTCCCAGACCATCAGGAAAAGAAACAGGCCGAACAGAGTCAGATGGGCGGTCAAAGGAGCCAGGGAAAGATCCTTGTTTCCCTTTCCGGGGAGCAGCCACGTCAACGCCGAACCGGCAGCGGACGACAGAATCAGGAAGAGCAGAAACAGCCAGTGGCCTAAGGAAAGAATATTGTAAGGCCAGAGCCATCTGGCTGTATCGTAGTGCATGTAATCCATATACGCGGCATAAGGCGACCTGGTTAAGCGAGCCTCACGCACCCAGTTGAGATCCCCGGAAGCGAAATTGCGAAGCAGCTTGGCTTTTAAGTGAGAGGGCTCCAGGAAATCCGAGCGATGTTCGCTAATATAGCGGTTCACAAACGCGGCGCGCTCCCGCGGGTCGCTGATTGCAAAGACACTGCTATGAAAAGAAGAGTTCTCAGTCCAGCTTCCGTCCTTGCGCAGCCCCAGCGCGATCCAGAAAGTAACCGGCACACGGTATGCTTCCCGCAGCGGCGAGGTTTCGGACGGAAGATCTTTCCGGATCCAGGAAAAAGCAGTCGGCAGCAGGAAAAGGACGCAGACAAACAGGAGGAACGGCTTCCCCAGACCCTTCCGGACGGCTTTCCCAGGAAGCCCGCACAGCAGAAGGGCAAGGGCGGCGGCGACCAGGGAGATACAGGCGGTAGGCTTCCAAAGCCACCCGAGGCCCCACAGCAGGGCGGAAGCTCCGAGCGCGCACATCCCGCGGACTTTTTTCCGTACCGTTTTCTCCTGTTCCGGATCCGTGAAGAACGAAACGCCTTTCAGGAAAAACGCGGCGGCGGTAATGGAGAAGCAGAAGCTTAGGCTGTCCGTATAAAACGCACGGGTGTAGAACCAGACGGGAGTTTCCGATACCAACAAGATCAACGCGCACCAAGTAGCGGCCATGGATTTTTTCAGCAGGATACGGAGCAGATAGGCGACGGCGGCCAGAGCCGCGCAGACATTCAAGGTATTCAGGAACAGGACAAAGTATTCGGCAAAATCGGCCGGGGAAACGAACGGAAACAGGGGATGGAGCGCAAGGCCTATCCGGTACAGAAAAGCCAGAAGCAGCATAGGACTCAGGTTGTTATACCACCTGGCAAAATAGTCCCAGCTGATGAAAAGGGTCCCCCCCCCCCCCCCCGAGCCAGCGACAGGGCGGCGCCACGCATCACTTGGACGTCCTGAAAAGCTTCGCTGACGCCCAGGAAACAAGAAAGCCAAAAAAGCCCCAGGCCAAAAAGAAAGATAAAGACGGTCGTTCCACGCAGCCCGAACCTTTCCAGGATCGGCTCCAGCTTATGCAGAAGTTTAGAGAGCAGCAGGAACGCACACAGAAAGAACAGGGCTGCCAGCAGCGCTTTCCCTCGGAACTCCCTGTCGGAAACAGAAGACCATACGACTGCGAGAATGACGGTTAGGAAGACCGCCCATGATATATAAAACGCTTTTTTCAGAAATCCCATGATCTTCTCCTGCTCCCCGCGTTTCGAGAGAAACTTTCGATACGCGCAGGTTGTCCGGCTCCTGTCGCTATGGTAATCTTCATGGCTCGTCGGCAAAGGCGGAACGGCTTTACAGCCCATTCGCTTTTCTAAGATGCCATGATTGCTCCGCAGTCATGGCAAGGGCATGGCCATCCGGCCTGTATCCTATCCTGCGGATATGGTCCTGGACTTCCGGACGCAGGCCTCCATGGCGGCCATGACGGCGGCCCGCAGCCCTTTTTCTTCCAGCACCTTCACCCCCTGGATCGTGGTGCCGCCCGGCGAGCATACCATGTCCTTGAGTTCCCCCGGGTGCCTGCCGGTCTCCAGGAGCAGCCTGGCGCTCCCCAGCACCGCCTGCGCCGCAAATTCATACGCCTGCTTCCTCGGCATCCCCTCCGCCACCGCTCCGTCCGCCATGGCTTCCAGGAACAGGAACACGTAGGCCGGCGAACTGCCGCTTACTCCCGCCACCACATCCATCAGCCGCTCCGGCACGACGGCGGCGGTCCCGAACGACCGCAGGAGCCGCAGGAGCCGCTCCATTTCCTCCGGCGTCACTCCGGCGTCCGCGCACACCCCCGTACAGCCCTCCAGCACCAGCGCGGGGGTATTGGGCATACAGCGCGCGAATTTCAGATCCCGGCGCCCGAAGGCCTCCTGTAGGCTCTCCAGGCTCCGCCCGGGCGCCAGGCTCACCACCAGGGTCCCCGGGCTGGCCGCCTCCCGTATCTCTTCTATGACTTCCCGCAAAAAGACGGGCTTCACCGCCAGAAACAGCACGGAGACGGCGCCCGCCACTTCCCGGTTGCCGTCCCTGACCTGGATCCCGTAGTCCGCTTTCATCCTTTCCCTGGTCTGCGCGGTCTTCGCCGAGCCAAGGATGTCCTCCGGGGCAAGGGCCCGCTTTTTCAGTATGCCGCCGATCATCGCCCCCGCCATGTTCCCTAAACCGATAAATCCTATCTTCATATCCAGGCTTCCCCCCATCCGGCCCGCAAAGGACGCCCCCGGCCGTTTTTACGATATTAGCGCGATTCGGGTCATTTGTCAAGGACAGACCTGTAACATTCACACAGCTTTTCCATTCGACCGGAATTTCTCTTGACAGCGCAGGTTCAGGATACTAAAATAACATATGTTATTTTATCACGAAACAGGAGCGACTACCGGCTTCGCGCTTCGCAGAACGCCAGAGGTGCATTTCAGTCTTCCTCCCGCCCTTTCATCCTGCCAGAAGCCCCGTTCCCGGTTCGTCAGTGATGGAACAGCCGGATCCCGGTAAACGCCATGGCGATCCCGTACCGATCGCAGCATTCGATCACGGCGTCGTCGCGGACGGATCCGCCCGGCTGGACGACGTATTTCACGCCGCTCCTGTAAGCGCGTTCAATATTGTCGGAAAAGGGGAAAAACGCGTCCGAGCCGAGGGTGACGTCCCGTAAGCGGTTCAGCCATTCCCTCTTCTGCGCTTCGGTGAACGCGGGGGGCTTTTCCCGGAACACTTTTTCCCATGCGCCGTCCGCCAGAAGATCCGAAGATTCCGCGCCGATATAGCTGTCGATGGCGTTATCCCTGTCCGCCCGCCCTATGGTATCGAGGAACGGCAGGTTCAGCACCCGGGGCGACTGACGCAGGAACCAGTTGTCCGCCTTGCCGCCCGCCAGCCTGGTGCAATGCACACGGGACTGCTGCCCGGCGCCTATGCCGATGGCCTGCCCGTCTTTTACATAGCAGACGGAATTGGACTGGGTATATTTCAAGGTGATGAGCGCGACTTTCATGTCCAGCAGAGCCGCCGCGGGGATCTCCCGGTTCCTGGTCACGACGTTCCGAAACAGGCCGTCCTCTATCGGCAGCTCATTCCTGCCCTGTTCCATGGTGATCCCGTAAACCTGTTTCCTCTCTATGGCGACGCCGCCTTGGGCAGGCGCGGGAGCGTAGGCGGGATCGATCCGGATCACGTGGTACGCGCCTTTTTTTTTGGCTTTCAACAGCGCCAAGGCTTCCGGCGCATACCCGGGGGCAATCACGCCGTCCGAGACTTCCCGCTTGATCAGTTCGGCGGTGTCCTTGTCGCAGACATCGGACAGGGCGATGAAATCCCCGTAGGAAGACAGCCGGTCCGCCCCCCGCGCCCTGGCATAGGCACAGGCCAAGGAGGAAAGGGGAGCGCCCGCCCGCCCGCCCTTGCGTGCGTCCACCCAGTAAGCCTTGGCCAGCGTGTCGGTGAGCGGAAAGCCCACGGCCGCGCCCGCCGGGGAGACGTGCTTAAAAGAGGCCGCCGCGGAAAGGCCGCAGGCGGCTTTCAGCTCTTTGACAAGCTGCCAGCCGTTGAACGCGTCCAGGAAATTGATGTAGCCCGGCTTACCGTTCAGGACGGCGACGGGCAGATCCGCGCCGTTTTCCATGTAAATCCGGGAAGGTTTCTGGTTCGGGTTACAGCCATATCTTAATTCCAGTTCTTTCATGATGGATCCGCCTTCCTTCTATCTATAAAAATCATATCCGCCTCGTCTCCTATGCGAGCCTTGGGCATAAGCTTTCCATCATGACATGTCCGCCCTTCTCTCCTATGCCGGCCCTGGACAAAAGAGGACGTCCTTCACCGGTTCTGATTCAAAATCCGGGTTTCCGAAGCCTGGGTCTCGATGTGGATGTAGCGCACGAACAAGGACACTTTGTTCCGCTCGTCCAGATTCTGCCACAGCAGGCGGGAAAGCTCTTCGATACCGTCCGGAATCTCCGTTCGCTTCGGCTCGCCCTCAAAGCTAGGCAGAGGGTTCCCGTCGCCTTGATAGGTATGGAGAAAATGTCCCTCTCCGGCAAGCGGCGCGTCATAAGTAAACAGATGGCGGTGACAGCAGGACGGGTCTCCATGGCTGGTTTTCAGGATGGACAGGGCATAGCTGGATTTCCCGTTTTCCACCGTCAGCAGACCGGAGATCCGGGGCGTATAATGGGGGGCGTCCGGCTCAAAAGCGCGGGTACGCAGAGACTGCTCAAAAGTCAGCCCCCTGCGCAGCCCCTCATAAACCGTGTCCGTCTGGTCGCCGTTCGTCACGATGGTCGAGCAGCCAAGCACCCGGACAGGCGTATAGAGAATCAGGCTCGGGTCTTCGAGCCTGGCAGGGTCAAAGGCTTCCGCCCGGACGCCGTCCCCGGCGGCCGAAAAGATCCGGTTCCGGCTGTTCCCGCTCCTGCCCATGATGAAATAAGCGGCGACCGCGTAATTCCCGTTCCGGGAACGCCCTAAGAGGATCCCCCGGCCGGGGTAAGAGCTGCTCTTTAATTCCCGCTCCAGCGACTGCATCGTATCCCCCTTTCCCGCTACTCGTCCACGCTGTAATTCGGCGCTTCTTTCGTGATATGTATGTCATGGGGATGACTTTCCTTCAGCGCCGCCGCGGAGCTTTTCACGAACCTCCCGTTCCGCTTCAACTCTTCGATCGTCCTTGTGCCGCAGTAGCCCATGCCGGAGCGCAGGCCGCCTAAAAGCTGAAACACCGTGTCTTCCACGGCGCCTTTGTAAGCGACACGCCCCTCCACGCCCTCCGGAACCAGTTTCCTGGCGTTTTCCTGGAAATACCGGTCCTTGCTTCCGCAGCTCATGGCGGAGATGGAACCCATGCCCCGGTATACCTTGTATTTCCTGCCTTGGAACAGTTCAAACGTCCCGGGGCTTTCATCGCAGCCCGCAAAAATACTGCCCATCATGCACACGTTTCCGCCTGCCGCAAGGGCTTTGGTGATGTCTCCGGAATATTTGATGCCCCCGTCCGCGATGATCGGGATCCCGGTCTCCTTTATCGCGTCATAAGCCTGCATGATCGCCGTGATCTGAGGCACGCCGATTCCCGCCACCACACGGGTGGTACAGATAGAGCCGGGTCCGATCCCCACTTTCACGGCATCCGCCCCCGCTTCGATGAGCGCCTTCGCTCCCTCCCCGGTCGCCACATTCCCCGCGATCAGCTGCAGCTGCGGGTATTTCTCCTTGATGATACGGATACAGCGCAGTACGTTTTCCGAATGCCCGTGCGCGCTGTCCAGCACCACGACGTCCACTTTGGCGTCCGCCAGCGCGCCCGCCCGATCCAGTACGTTCGAGGTAATGCCTACCGCCGCGCCGCACAAAAGCCTGCCCTGCTCGTCTTTTGCCGCCAAGGGGTATTTGATGGTCTTTTCAATATCTTTGATGGTGATCAGGCCTTTCAGATGGAAATTCCTGTCTACGATGGGAAGTTTTTCTTTTCTGGCGCGGGCGAGGATCTGCTTGGCCTCTTCTAAGGTGATCCCCTCCTGGGCGGTGATCAGCCCTTCGCTGGTCATGGATTCCTTGATTTTTTTGGAAAAGTCGGTCTCGAATTTCAGATCCCTGTTGGTGATGATCCCCACCAATTTCCGTCCTTCCGTAATCGGTACGCCGGAAATACGGAATTTTGCCATGAGGGCGTCCGCGTCTCCCAGAGTATCTTCCGGCGTCAGGGAAAAGGGATCCGTGATCACGCCGTTCTCCGAGCGCTTCACTTTGTCCACCTCTTCCGCCTGTTCCTCAATGGACATATTCTTGTGGATCACGCCGATGCCGCCCTGCCTTGCCATGGCGATCGCCATCCGGTGTTCCGTGACCGTATCCATCCCGGCGCTCATCAGCGGAATGTTGAGCTTGATCCTCTTCGTCAGCCAAGTAGTCAGATCTACCTGGCCCGGTATCACCTGGGAATAGGCCGGTATCAACAACACGTCGTCAAAGGTAATGCCTTCACCAATTATCTGTCCCATTTTTCCTCCTCCAAGAAAGCGGGCTGCCCTGTCCTTTCGGATAAGGCTCTCATCGGAAAGGCCGCCTTTCCAGCCCGCCGCCGCGTCTGTCCACGAGCCCTGCCGCCGGGCAGGAACGGCCGGACGGCAGCTGATTTCTGCTTAGTGTAGCAGACTTCCAAAAGCCTGTCAACGGGATTTTACAGGGAATTTCAAAGCCAGGCCGATCCTAAAACCGCGCATTTCCCGCAGGCCGCCCCCTTACTCAAAAAGATACTCCAGGAACCCGACGGCTTCCCCGGGGCGTTTGGTGTTGACCAGAATCCCTATAGCGCCGCCCTCCGCGAACACATAGGCTTCTTGAAGCTTGCGGCAGCTGTCCACGAAAACACCGACCGGAACCGGCTCGGCCATGTCCTCCGGCTTGGAGGGATCCGGATAAGCGGGCAGATCCGCTTCTTCCAAAACGACGGCCTCGTTTAGCTGCTCCACCACCGCCCGATCCACATAATAAAAGTATGGCCCAAGTTGTTCCATCTGTTCCAGGGTAAGCAGGGTACGGAGATCGGCAAACACGTCGTTATAGGCATACTGCCGGAAAATGGCGGCATCCGAAGCCAGCACGTCCAGCTCTCCGGCGGCGATGTACACCATCAGCTTCTGAGTGGCCGCTATGCTTGTCTCGTCCATAGAGTCCGCCACTATGTGAAGAGAGGAGTCAATGGACACGTTGTATTCCCCGGTGTCAATCCCCCGGAAAGCGGCGAAGCCTTGGAGAAATTCCCCGGAACGCTCTTCCAGCTCCCACGCGTTGGGGAACGCGCCGTAGAACGCGTCGTCTTTTCCGGTCATGACGCCATGGGCAAAGGTGCCAAGGAAGACGACAGCCGCCAGCCCTCCGATCACGTGCCATTTATAATACAGCCAGAAATAAGAGAACTTCTGCCGGAAAGTGCCGTGCTTCAAAGCTTCCCGTTCCTCGCGGAACTCGTCCATCACCGCCATAACCACTCCCGTCCGTGTGCTTCGGCACACTCTCATTGAGCCTGGGGAACCGTCTTCCGGGAACCTCCCGCCATCTTAGGATCACCGTCCGTTCCGCAGCCGTTCCGCTGATCCGTCACAAGTAGCATACCATAGGCGCTCCCCGTTGTAAAGCGTTCCCGCGCATTCCGCCGCGCCGTCTGCCCGGGAACGCGGGCGGCTTCGCAGCTATGTCGGCAGGGGTCTTTTATCCGCTTCCCTATTTTTCATTCTTTTGGAGAGCCGTCAGACAGAAAGCCATTCGGAGGAAAACCAGGAAAAAGAGCCGCACACTGCCGTTTCCAGCGCCAGTGTACGGCCCGATTTCTGTTCTTCCGATTTGCAGCCCCGCTTCCCCGGCTGCTCCAGACGGAGCCTTCCGCCCTCGCTACCCTTTCACCGCCCCGCTCATCCCGTCGGCGTAGAACCTCTGCATCACGAGGAACACGATGGCGATGGGGATGGAGATACACACGGCGCCCGCCGCGAAAGTGGTGTACCAGTTGTCGATGTACTCTTTTTCCAGCATCCTCCACAGCCCGATCGCGACGGTGTAATATTTCGCCTCCGCCCGGCAGATGACCTTGGCAAAGATGAAGTCCACCCACGGGCCGATGAACGCCGTCAGAACCGTAAAGACCACGATCGGCTTGCTGAGGGGCATGATGATCTTGAGGAACACCTGCCACTTGGTGGCGCCGTCCAGGAAAGCCGCTTCGTCCAAGGATTTCGGGATGACGTCAAAGAAGCCCTTCGCGACATAGAACCCCAGGCCCGCCCCCCCCGAGTAGACCATGATCAAGGCGACCCGGATCAGCCCGCCTTCGGACAGGTTCAGCGATTTCAGGATATAATAGACCGCCACCATGGACATGAAGCCGGGAAACATCCCCATGATCAGCGCCAGGTTCATAAACGGCTTGCGCAGCTTGAACCGCAGCCTGGACATGCAGTAGGACACGCACAGCACGAAGAACGTGGCGACCAGGCAGGAACAGACGGCGACCAGCAGCGTGTTGAAGAACATCTGCGGAAAGCTCAGGATCGTCACATCCGTGAACAGCTTCTTATAATTGTCCAAGGTATAGGTCTTCGGGAAAAACGTACTCTGATAGGAGCCTTTTTCCCCCCTGAGGCTGGTCAGCGCCACCCAGAAGATCGGGAACAGCCAGATCAGCGACAGCACGGCCAGGATGACATGGACGATGATGTTGGTCGTGAGCCTTTTTGTTTTTGCGGAAACAGTACTCTCCTTTTTCATCACTGGAATCCCTCCTCATTCTTATAGGAACCGGTGTTCCGGTAGGTAAGCAGCGACAGCACGGCCAGGACGATGAAAGTCAGGATGCCGATGACCGCCCCTATGTTGTAGTACTGCTGATCAATGGTCAGCTTATACAGCCACGTCACCAAAAGATCCGTCTTGCCCGCCGTGGAACCCACGGGAGTGGGCGAGCCGCCGGACAGCAGGTAGATGACGTTGAAGTTGTTGACGTTCCCGGTGAAAGCGGTGATGAGGTTCGGCGCCATCACGAAAAGCATGTACGGCAGGGTGATCCGGAAAAAGGTGACGGCAGGGTTCGCGCCGTCCACTCTGGCGGACTCATACAGCTCCGCCGGGATGTTCTGCAGGATCCCGGTGACGGAGAGCAGAGTGTAGGGAATCCCCACCCAGAGGTTGATCACGATCACCGTGACCCGCGCCCATGTGGCGTTGGTGAAAAAGGGAAGAGACTGGTCGATCAGGCCGACGTTTTTCAGCAGCACGTTCACCGCGCCCGCCGGCTGCAGCATGGTGCGCATGATCAGCAGGGACACGAACTGCGGAATGGCTATGGAAAGCACGAAGCAGAACCGCCAGAAGCCTTTCAGCCGGGTATCTTTCCGGTTGATGACGATGGCAAGGATCATGCCGAACAGGAAGTTCAGCACCGTGGCGAAGACCGCCCAGATCAGCGTCCAGCCCAGCACCGACCAGAACGTCTTGCCGATGGAGTCTCCGAAATTCAGAACCTTGGCAAAGTTGGCCAGGCCTACCCAGTCAAACAGGATCAGGTGGTCGTCCACCTTGCTGTAACTGGTGAACGCCATGCTGATCATGAAGATCAGAGGGAGGATGGTGAAAGCGCAGATCCCGACCAGGGGCGGCGCCATGAGCAGCTTCTGCAGATTCTCGTGGAACAGACCCTTGAGGTCCTCCAAGAACGTTTTCGGAGTCTTTCCGCTTTCTATCAGGCACTGCGCCTGATAGGCGCTCTTGACCCCGGAGCGCCACGCCACAGCGAACAGGCCGATCAAAAACAGCGTGACAAGCCCATACAGCAGCAGCAGCGTGGAATTATGCCCCTTGCCGTATTCATAGATCCCTTTCGCGTCGTTCCAGACTTCTTCCTGTTGCAGCCATCCCAAGGATGGAAGCATGGTCAGATTGTTCCATCCGGTACGGATCATGAACACGAAAAAGCCGATTTCCGCAGCAAGGTACAGCAGCCCTTTCACGATCTGCCCGCGCAGGATATTCCCTCCCCCCATGACCAAAAAGGTCAGCCTGGTGGCGGGATCCCCTTTCCGCCAAGCCAGCCCGACTGTGTAGGGATCCGCAAAATCCTTGCCTTTTCCTTTCCTGGTTCCTTTCATTTCCTATCCTCCTTCTCCACGGCCGCGCCGCCGGAGCGGGCCATGGCACACGATCAGGCCTGTGCCGCTTCTGGTTTTACCGGCTGACGCCTTATGCAAGCAGTGCCGTTTCCGTTTACTCCACGCCGCCGGAGTTCCGCTCCCGGAAGCCGCCCAGCCGCTGTTGCCGGTCTGTTCCCCTTTACTCTATCCCGCTGGAGTTCAGGGTGGTGTTGAGCTGCTCGGTCATTTCCGCCGCGTTGGCTTTCGTCACCTCTTTATTGAGCAGAGCGTTGCCGAAATTTTCCGCCGGACTCCAGTAATCGTTCATGGCCGGCACAAAAGGCTGGATGATCGAGGTGCTGTCGAACGTATCGTTCTGCGCCCGTACCAGGAGGTCGCCCCGGATGTCTTCTTCCTGGAGCAGGTCTAAGTTGCAGGGAACGGTGTTCCTGGCAAGGTAATGCTCTTTCTGCGCCTCCGGGCCGCCTAAGTATTTCGCGAGCGCCACGGCCGCCGCCATATTCTCCGCGTTAGGATTCACGCCGAGCGCTTTGGAACCGGCGAAGCCCATCAGCTGCTTCTCGGATCCGCCGATGTTGACGGTAGGAAGCGACTTCGCGCCGAAGTTGTCCCCCAGGATTTCTTTCACCGCCGCGTAATCCCAGGAACCGGAGTACAGCGTGTGGACGCTTCCGTCACGAAGACCCGCCATTCCCGAGCCGTCCTTGTCGTTTACGAAATTCGGGTGCGCCACCAGGTCTACCAGATATTCCGTCACGGCAACCGCTTTGTCGCCGCTAAAATCGATCCCCAAGGACTCGTCATTGGCGTTCCCGAACAAGGTGCAGCCGTTCGCCACATAGAAGGAAGCGATATACCAGGAGTTGTTCAGCGGGAAGGAAATCTTGGCTTTTTCCAGCATCGTGTCAAAACTGGAAGCCTCTTCTTCCGTGAACGTGCTGGTATTGTAGTACAGGAACCAGGTATTGGTCGTAAACGGCACTCCGTATACCGCGCCGTCAAGAGATACGGAATCCACCATCGCCGGAGAGTTCGTGTTCCTGATATATTCCTCGGTATCCCCGCCGAGCCTTGCAATCGCGTTGCTGGCGACCAGACCCGTCAGATTATCATTGGCGAACATATACACGTCCGCGGCCGCTTCCGGATCCTGCGTCACCAGGCCTTTCGCGTCGCCTTCCGCGCAGATGCCGTACTCAAAGGTAATATCCCACTCCGGATGTTCCGCGTTGAACTGCTCGCACATCTTCTGCAGCCAGTTGCCGCCCGTCTCGGTCTGATCCTCCGAAGGACTCCATACCAGCATGGTAAACGCCTCAGGGGCTTCCGCCGCCGCGCTGCCGGCCGGGGCGCTGCCGGAGCTTTCCGAAGATCCCGCCGTGGAGCCTCCGGTCGATGCGGAGCCGTTTCCGCAGGCGGTGGCCACCGCCAGAAAAGCCGTCAGGAAAAGTGCCAATGTTCCTTTTTTCATGTTCTTCCTCCTCTTTCTTGTCGCTCGCGCTTTTTGCGCAGTCTGTCTTTGTGCCGTTTGCTTCTTATATAAAATGTAAGATCCATTTTATACCGTTTCGTAAGACTTGCTATGGGTTGCTTCCCGTCCCGGCTGCGGAACCAGGCGCCGGATCTCTTGTCGGTTTTTCGTTTTTGCCCTCCTCCAATTTCAGTAAACTTTAGGTTTTCCGTTTTCCTTTTTTCCTATCATACCTCCGCCGCTCCATAATGTCAACCACAAATTTTATATTTTTATAATTTTTTATCCGCACTATGTACAATCCCTTGTCAATACATCTGTAAAAAAGACAACAAAAAGACGGATTCCGAAAATGTTTCCGGCAGAAAGGGCGGCTGTCGTTGTGGAAGCGATTCCATGGATCGGTTTCGTTTTTGGGGGTCACAAAAATCAAAGGTTTAACGTTTCACATTTTTTCTAAAAACACTTGACGATTGCCCGCCGATTCTTCATAATGAACTTATCGGAAGCCGCTCTTGCGCCGCATTCGACGGCCGGAAGCAAGAGCGGAACACGAAGGAGAGGTTTTCCAGAAAAGGGGGAACGCATTATGGCCACAATCAAAGACATCGCAAGAGAGGCCGGAGTCAGCCCTTCCACTGTTTCCAACGTCTTCAACGGAAAAGTAGGGAAGGTTTCCCAGAAAACGTTCCGGCAGATCATAGACATCGCGGAGCGGCTCGGTTATCATAAGCTGAACCAGAAGAGTTATGAGCAGAACGCGGGGAACGCCCCCGGCAGGAAGAGGGGCCACCCGGTCGCGGGCGCCGGTTCCCGTCTGATCGCCGGGATCGCGCTTGGACACCGCCAATACAATTTTCTGGAAAATCCTATTCATGCCCAGTTTTTTGGGGAGATTATCCATACCATCCAGGAATACGGATACTGCCTGATGCTGCTCTGTGTGGAGCGGTACGAACAGATCACCGATGTCCTGCGGCAGCGTCACGCGGACGGCGCCATTATCGTAGGCGCCCCGGATTCCATCGTCCACAAGCTAAGTGAACAGCTGACTTTGCCGATCACCTTTATCGACAGCTATTCCGACAAGAACGGGATCAGCAAGATCGGGATCGACGACTTCGGCGGCGGAGCGCTTGCCGCCAGACATCTGCTCTCCCTGGGGCATACCCAGATCGCCGTGGTCAGCTACTGGTATTCCTACGAAGAAACGGGCGCCATCCGGGAACGCGTCTTGGGCTTTGAAAGCGAGCTGGCGAACAGCGGGCAGCGCCTTCTGAAAAAAAACCTGTTTCTGGTGGACAGCGAAAAAGACCGCGCCTTCGAGAGGGCGGCGGAAGAAATCGCGGGGCGGAGCAAGGAGATCAGCGCCGTTTTCTGCGCCGGCGACTGTCTGGCCGTTTCCTTGATCGGCAGCCTTGCCGAGAAAGGGATCCGCGTACCGGAGGATCTGTCCGTCATCGGTTTCGACGACTCTCTCATCGCCATGCGTCTTTCCCCGGGACTGACGACCATACGTCAGGATATTTCCCAGAAAGCGCAGATTGCCGCCGAACTTTTACTCAACCGGATCCACCAGGCAGGAGTGGCTTCCCAGAGCGCGGTGCTTCCGGTATCTCTGATCGAGCGCGACACCACCACCCGGAATACGACAAGGAGCGGTACTGCCCAATGATTACCATCAAAGACATCGCCAAGGAAGCGGGGGTCAGCCCCACTACCGTTTCTCGGATCCTGAATCATGTTCAGTCGAAAGTGTCTGATGAAAAAAGGAAGATGATTTTAGATTTAATAGAAAAGCACAACTATGTGCCGAACCGTTCCGCCAGGAGCCTGTCGGCAAATTCCTCCAACATCATCGCCATCCTGCTGAACGCCGAACGCCCCGCGCAGATCACGGGCTATTACCCCGCCCTGCTCCGCGCCTTGGTGCTGCATATCCAGGCGGCCGGCTATCTTCCCGCCCTGTACTATATCGACCGGGAAAACATCGGGCTGGCTTCCCTGACCACCTGGAATATCGACGGCGCCATCCTGCTGTCGGATTACGGGGAGCGCAACCGCCTGTTTGCCGCCCGGAATACGCCGGTGATCTTCATGGACTCCTACGAGAACGACCGGATGGCTTCGGTCATCCGCACGGACGACTATAAGGCCGGCGTACTTGCCGCCGGACATTTCCTCCGCAAAGGTGTGAGGGATTTTTATTTCCTCTATTCGGGCGCCATCGACCGGGCCGCGCAGGAACAGCGGCTGCGCGGTCTGGAAGACAGCCTGTCGGAGCAGCGGCTCTCCGGCAGGCTCCACGAGGTTCCCGCCGACGGCTTCCAGCCGTCCGCCCTTCTTCCCGGCTTAAACGGTCTGTTCCTCAACGACATCACCCAGGCGCAGACGCTTGGGCCGGAATCCGCGAAACGCTGCGAGCTCGTCTGCTTCGACGAGCTGCATTCCCCCGGACAGGCCGTTTCTATCGGCGGCCTGATCTTCCAGAATCTGGATGACAAAGCGAAGGCCGCCGTCGAGATCCTGCTCCGCCAGATCGCCGACAAGAATTCCGCCGCGCAGAGACTGGTGATGGACGTGTTCCTGAAACCATCCTAAGGCAGGCGGCGGACGTGTTCAGTACCGATTGGACTGGCTGCCGTCCACCGTGATCGTCTTCTGTCCCCCGTCCGGCAGGGAGACCGTCCAGTGCAGCAGCTTCCCCTCCCTGCGCACGGTGAGCCTGCCGCCCCGCCCTCCCATATCCTCGCCCAAGTACATGGAAATCGCCTGTACCGGGCATTCCTTGACACAGGACGCACAGCCCCAGCACCGCTGCGGCCTGGCGATAACGGCTTTTTGCCCCTCCAGGCGAATCAGGCTTCCGGGGCAGATCTGCGCGCAGGAACCGCAGCCTACGCATTTCTCCCAGCTGATTTCTATGCTCACGAATACGGCCATCCTTTCTCGTCAGAGAAGCGGGGCTTTGCGCCGGAATCTCTGTCTTTCCGTTTTGCCGGACGGCTTCAGGCTTCCTTGACCAGTTCACGGAAAAATACTTTCAGCTCCCCCTGTTCCATCCTGGAATTGACGTATTTTTCAAATTCGCGGCTCTTGTGCGGATAATCCGCGTGAGCCGCGAAGCATTGCCAGCGGGTCTCTTTCCGCGCCGCCAGATGCGCGATCAGCGAGCGGCAGAGTACCAGGCGTTCTTTCAGCTCCAGCAGATAGACCAGCCCTTGGCTGTCCGGCGCGGCGAGGGTCTCGCTCTGCTCTTGCAGCCGCGCGATTTCTTCTTCCGCGGTCCTGAGCGAGGCTTCCGAATAACGGTAGGCGCTGGAAATGCCCCCCGCGTATTCGTCCATGACGCGCTGCATGGCTTCCTCCAGGCGGTCTATGGCGGAAAGGGGATCCGGCTGCTCCGGAAGGAAACGACACAGACCCGCCAGTCTTTCCGCCATCTGTTCCTGCGCCGCAAGTTCTTCCGGGCTTCGGAGGGAGGGCGGACTGTCTTCCATATATTTCAGGGCCGCGTTTGCCGCAATCTCCCCCTCGGCAAACGCCCCGGTGACATACTTCTGCGGGCAGCCCCCCGCCGCGTCTCCCGCCGCAAACAGCCCCCGGACGGTGGTTTCCCGGTCAACGTCCACCCAGTAGCCTCCGGCGGTATGCCCGCCCACGATGTACGGCTCGGAACCTTCGATTTCCACATTTGCCTTGCTCGGCCCCAGCCCGCTCTCCAGCCATCTGAGCGTCTGGCTGGGCGCCATGTTCAGGTAGGCTTTCTGCAGATCCTCCTCCTGTTCCCGCGTAATGCCCACGGTACGCAGATAGCAGGGCCCGCGCCCCTCCAGATTCTCCGTCACCGTCCCATACAGCCGCTCGGAGGTGGACAGCCCGTAACGCTGCTCATACACTTCCCCCAGGGAATTGATCTGCCTGGCGCCCACGCCGCCCGCCAGGGTGCCGGTGGGGGCGATCGTGTCCTTGCAGCGCAGCGCGATGAAACGCATTTCCAGGGTGGTCAGCTCCGCTCCGGCGCGGATGCCCATGGCAAAGCCCGCCCCGGTATTGAACGGCGGATACCACAGCTTATGCCGGGAAAATCCCGGATGGTTCGGCCTGTACAGCCCCGCCGCTCCGCCGGTGGCGCACAGCACGGCTTTCGCCCCGACGACGTACAGGACAGGGCGGTCCACGGAAACCCCGTAGACGCCCAGGATCCGGTTTTCCCGGACGATGTATTCAAAGACGCTGACCCGGTTCAGGACGCGGATCTGCTTTTTTCCGGCGACCGCCGCCGCAAGAAGCGGCTTGATGTTCTCGCCGTTGATCTTGATGTTGCGGCTGCCCCGGGCGCAGTAGTCCCCCCGTTCATCCTTTAAGACGGACAGCCCCAGCTTTTCCAGTTTCTCCACCGTCCGGTTCAGCCCCCGCGCCATGGTCAGCAGCAGGTCTCCGCGCACGATCCCGTTCGCGTCTCTCCTCGCGTAATCCACATAGTCCTGCGGCTCATAGCCGGGCAGGATGTACGCGTTCAGCGCGTTCACTCCCGCCGCCAGACAGCCGCTGCGCTTGATGTGGGCCTTCTCCGCGACCAGTACCTTCTGGGCGGAACGTTCGCAAAAAGCCAGCGCGGCGTAAAGCCCCGCCGCTCCGCCGCCCACGATCAGGAAATCCGTCTCCAGAAACTCTATGTGAAATTTTCCCTCCGCCACCTGAACCTCCTACCCCCTGTTTCGGGCATAGACTCCCGCCGAATGGAAACCTGCCGCTTCCCCGCGCGGCAGACGCGCAGGCCAGAAAGCAGTCTCCAACGGCAGCGCCATGAAACGCGCGGCAGACGCGCACGTCAGATATAAAACTCCGCTTTCGCAAGCCCCTCATTGACTGCCAGGGAAATCTTGTTCTCATTACACAGGTAAAGGCGGTAGACCAGCAGGCTCACCTCTTCGCCCACCGCCAAAGGCTGATCTTCCAGCGACCGATAAGCCACGATCTCGTTTCCATAGATATTCAGATGCAGTTCGTAAGTATTTCCCCGGAAGAAAATATCGTTGACGATTCCTCTCACACTGACATGGGGATAAATTTCCTCGTCCACTTTCGACACTTTCACGAACTCGGGCCGGATGATCGCTTCCGGATATTCGGGGTTAGCCCGGAAGCCGTGCAGCTTCCCGTAATGGCTGATCCGCACCGACTCGCCGATGAACTTCGCGGCAAAAGGACTGGCCGGGTTCTGGTAGATGTCCGCCGGGGTTCCGATCTGCTCGATACGGCCTTGGTTGGTGATGATGATTTCATCCGCCACCTCGATCGCCTCCTCCTGGTCATGGGTCACGAAAATGCTGGTGATTCCCACTTTGCTGATCGTTTCCCGCAGCCACGAGCGCAGCTCTTTCCGCACTTTTGCGTCCACCGCCGCGAACGGCTCATCCAGCAGCAGAACCTTGGGATTCGGCGCTAAGGCTCTGGCAAACGCCACCCTCTGGCGCTGTCCGCCCGACAGCTGATAGGAACGGCGTTTCTCCAGTCCGTCCAGTCCGATCAGATGGATCAGCTCCCGCACCCTCTGGCTGATGTACTCTTTGTCTTTCTTCTGCACCCGCAGGCCGAAGGCGATATTCTCAAATACCGTCATGTAGCGGAAGAGGGCATAGCTCTGGAAGACAAAGCCGATCCCCCTCCTGTTCGCCGGAATGTCGTTGACACACTGGCCGTTGATGAAAATATCGCCGGAATCCGGCAGCTCCAGCCCCGCCAGAATCCGCAGGATCGTGGTCTTGCCGCTGCCGGAGGGGCCGAGCAGCCCCACCAGCCTGCCCTCTTCAATGGAAAAGCTGACGTCGTCCGCCGCCTGGTAATTGCCGAATTTTTTTTGAATATGCTCCAGTCTTACATACATGCCCGTCACCCCGCTTTGTGAATCCGGTTTCCCGCCTGCCTTTCGATTGCTTTCCTGTCCGATCCTCGCGTCCGGTCTCCCGCCTGCCCTTTCCGTCCGGCTTTCCGCCTGATCCTTGCGTCTGGTTTCCCATCCGATTCTCCGCCGCCCGGCTTCCGATCCGCTTTCCTGTCCGCCCTCTGCCCCTATTCCAGCTTCCGGACGCGGTTCTCCACAATATTCCGCAAGATCAGGATCATGATTGCGATGACCACTAAGATGGAAGAAACGGCGAACGCCGCCGACAGCTTGAACTCATTGAACAGGATCTCCACATGCAGGGGGAGCGTGTTCGTCTTGCCGCGCAGATGTCCGGACACGACGGAAACCGCCCCGAACTCCCCGAGGGCGCGCGCCGTACACAGGATCACCCCGTACAGCAGGCCCCATTTGATGTGCGGAAAGGTCACTTTCCGGAAAATATAGAACCCTTTCGCGCCCATGAGCGCGGCGGCTTCTTCCTCGTCGTTCCCCTGCGCCTCCATGATCGGCACAAGCTCTCTGGATATAAACGGGAAGGTCACAAAAATCGTGGCAAGCACGATCCCGGGAACGGCGAACACCACTTTGACGTCAAATTTCTCCAGGAGCGGGTAGGCCCAGCCGATCCGTCCGAATACCAGGATGAAGACCAGGCCCGCGATGATCGGGGAAATCGAAAACGGTATGTCGATGAGCGTAGACAGCACCGCTTTCCCCCGGAAACGGAACTTCGCGATCGCCCACGCCGCGAAGAGTCCGAAAAAAGTATTCACCGCGACCGTGACCGCAGTCGTCAGGAGCGTCAGCCGCAGGGCTTTCACCGCGTATTCATCCGAAACGGCCTTCCAGAACATCCCGAACCCTTGCCGCAGGGCATACACTAAGACCGTGACCAGCGGCAGGATCAGCATGACCGATAAAAACAGAACCCCAAGCCCTATCAGCAGGGCTTTCACGAAGACGGACTTTGCATTCGTCGATTTCAAGCTTGCCCCCTTTTCTGTCCTCTCTACGGCGGCGCGGACGGAGACGCCTTCCCCCTTCCGCCCGCGTTTGCCCCGCGCAGCCTGATCCATCCGCGCCGCGCTTCCAGTCCGCGCGTTTACCCCTGCGCGATCTTACGGATCCGCGCCCCCAGCAGATGGATCCCGAATAAGATGAGAAACGCAAAGACCACCATGACGAGCGCGATGGAAGTCGCGGCGGGATAATTGAACTGCTCCAGCTTATTCATGATGATAAGCGGCGTGATCTGCGTCCGGTAAGGAATGTTTCCCGCGATGAACACCACGCTCCCGTATTCCCCGATGGCCCTCGCGAACGCCAGCCCGAAGCCCGTCAGCGCGACCGGAAGGATCTCCGGAAAGACCACCTGGAAGAACGTGCGGACAGGGCTTGCCCCCAGGACGAACGCGGCTTCCTCATACTGCGGATCCAGTTTTTCCAGCACCGGCTGGATGGAGCGCACCACAAACGGGATCCCGATGAAAACCATGGCAATGGTAATGCCGGTCGTCGTATACGAGATCTTCACCCCGATCCTCGCGAACAGCCTCCCGAGGAACCCCTGGTCGGAATAGAGGGTCGTCAGCGCGATCCCCGCCACCGCCGTGGGCAGGGCAAAAGGCAGCTCGATCAGGCCGTCCAGTACCCGCCGCAGCGGAAAGCGATAGCGCGTCAGCACCCACGCCAGCAGGATCCCGAACACCATGTTGACGGAAGCGGCGATCAAGGCGCAGGTGACGCTGACCCGGTAGGTGGACACCGTCTGCTTATCCGTAATCACCCGCCAGACTTCGGCGGGCGTGGTGTCGGAAAAGGTCAGGATCACCGAACCCAGCGGAATCAGCACGATCAGGCTGAGCATAGTGACGGTGATTCCCATGGAAAGCCCGAAGCCGGGAATGACCTTTGCCTTTCTCCTCTTGCTTTTTTGGCTGCTTGAATAACTGCCTGGCATATCTGAAATCCTTTCCGGCTCCGCCTCCGCCCGTTGGCTGGCTGTTTTTCCGACTTGCTTTTCCTGTTCTTACTGGCTGTAGATCTGGTCAAAAATCGTGCCGTCCGCGAAGAATTTCTCCGTGGCGGCTTCCCAGCCCCCGAAGTCGTCGTCAATGTTGACCAGCTCAATATCCAGAGTAAAAACGTCCGCGAATTCTTTCAGGATCTCCGGGTTGGACGGGCGGTAATAGCTTTCCCCCTCCAGCCGCTGCGCCTCTTCGGAATAGAGATACGCCAGATATTCCCGCGCGACTTCCTCCGTGCCGTGCTTCCTGGCATTTTCATCCACGACGGTTACGGACGGCTGCGCCAGAATGCTCAAAGACGGAGCGATGATCTCGAATTCCTCCGGATGTTCCTTGATCGAAAGGAACGCTTCGTTTTCCCACGCCAGCAGCACATCGCCCTGCCCGTTTTCGACAAAGGTGGTGGTAGACCCTCTCGCGCCCGAATCCAGCACCGTCACGTTCCCATAGAGGGCTTTCAGGAACTCCTTGTTCTTTTCCTCGTCGCCGCCGTTCTGCCGATCCGCGAAAGCCCAGGCCGCCAGGAAATTCCACCTCGCTCCGCCGGAGCTTTTCGGATCCGGGGTGATCACTTCCACACCCGGCTTGACCAGGTCATCCCAGTCGCCCAGGTTTTTCGGATTCCCTTTGCGGACTAAAAATACGATGGTCGAGGTGTAAGGCGAGCTTTTCTGAGCCAGCTCATCTACCCAGCCCTCGTCAATCAGCCCGGCTTTGCGCAGCTCGTCTACATCGCCCTCCAGCGCCAGCGTCACCACGTCCGCTTCATTCCCCTCCAGAACGGAACGCGCCTGCTTCCCGGAGCCTCCGTGGGACTGGACGATCTCGACTTCCTGCCCCGTCTTCGCCTTCCAGTAGTCAGCGAAAAGCTTGTTATACTGCTCGTAAAGCTCCCGTGTGGGATCATAAGAAATATTCGTAATCGAAACCTTTTCCGGCGTCGCCTCCGCGCTTTCCGCAAGGCCCGGCGCTTCGGCGGAAAGGCTCGCCTCTTCCCGGCCCGCCTCCTCCACGCCTGCCGCCGGGGTCGGCGCTCCGCTCCCGCAGCCTGCCAGGATCCCCGCGGCGCCGATCATCCCGGCCGCCAGAACCGTTAATTTCCTGATCTTTCCTTTCGACCACCCTTTCATCCTTGCTCCCTTCCGCCCGCTTGACCGGGGCTGCAAATCAGGCTGGCTGAACCTTTCTTCCCATTCTGATTTTCTTTTTATAACATACTTAATTAATATGTTTAATATATTGTATGCTTCTTAATTGCAGCTGTCAAGTAACAGGAAAAACAAGGTTTTCCGGCTTGCTATTGGTATTTTTGTAGATATTTCACAAAAGGGGTCGCGATTCATCCATGCCGATCCCGCCCGGCACCTCCAGGCGGCGGAATCATCTCGGACGGCTGCGCTCGTACCTGGCCCGCGTCAGCAGGCAGCTACGCAGAGCGGTATAGCGTTCCTCCAGCTCCCCGTCCTTTACCTCCAGGTCACAGGCGACCGCCATCGTGGTAAGCATCCGGTCCGTCATCCGGTGGCGGAGTCCCGCCAGGACGTTCAGCTTCGTTTCATAAGAATCCGCGTCCAGGAACTCCAGCAGCAGAGGATCCAGCTGCGCGGAATCCTCCCGCGGCGCTTCCTCCCGCTCCCGCGCAGGGCCTTCCCGCCATCCGTCCGTCTCCGGTGCTTCCTCCCGCCCGGCCTGTCCCGCGCTCCCCGGGTTCCTCCAAGGCGCGGCTTCCCTCTGCGGTTCCCGAACCGCCGGGCTTTCCGCTAAGACAAACCGATCCTCCTGGGCGGCGTCCGGGTACCTGCGCCGGTTCACTTTTCCCGTAAAAGCGGCCAGGGCGTCCGCATAGACTTTCCTCTCTCCGGAAAGCTCCTGGTAGACCACCAGTTCCTCTCCCGTTTCCCAGTGCCGCGCAATAGCGGCGACCTGATACAGATCCCCTTTGAAATGTCGGTATATCTGGTGTACCTGCGGTCTGTTTCCCATAAAACACCTTTCCGTCCGCCACGCGGACTTTTCACCCCTTTTTAGGAACGGCTCCTTACGAGGAAAGCACTGACAGGAGCAGCATTTCCACGCCCAGCTGGTCGTTCATTTTCCCGGTCTTGACGTCTTCCTCCGCCTCCACGCACCGCACCACCGCCCGTTTCAGCTCGTCGGCCGGGAAGCGGGCCGCCTGGCTGACGCACTTTCCGGCGATAAAAGGAGGAAGGCCGATTTTCGCGCCGATGGTTCTGTTGTCATATCCCTTTGCTTTCATCTCTTTCACCTGTAGCAGCAGATTGCACTGCCTGGCGATCAGGAACAGGATACGCAGAGGCGGCTCTTTTCGCGCCAGCAGGTCGTCATAAAGCCGCAGCGCCTTTTGAGGCTGTTTTTCCGCGATGGCGCCTACCATGTCAAAAATACGGCTGCTGATACGCGCCGTGCAGACCGCTTCCACGTCCCGCTCGGTGATTTCCTGCGCTTCCAGGCAGTAGCAGACCAGCTTCTCCAGCTCCATGCTGATGTGTTCCATGTCCGTTCCCGTCTTTTCCAGGAAGAGACGAATCGTGGACTCCGTGCCGCTCTTCCCCTCTTTTTTCAGCCGCTGCGCGATCCAGCGTTTCAGGACCGCTTCCTCCTGCGGCACGAACTCTGCCGCGCAGCCCTTGGCCTGCACCGTTTTGAAAAGCTTGCCCCGCTTGTCCACTTCGCTTTCCAGGAACAGAAAAAAAGCCGTCTCCGGAACCTGCGCCAGGTACTCCGCCATCTTTTCCCCGCCGGACTTGAACAGCCCGCTGTCGTCTAGGAGCAGAACCCTCCTGGGGGAAAAAAACGGAACGGTCTCCGCCAGATCCACGATTTCCCCGACGGAAATATTTTTTCCCTCATAAACATGGATATTCATGGGATCCAGCCCTTCGCACAAGGCCCGCCCCAGACGGTCGCGGTACTGCCTGCGCAGATAGCGCTCTTCGCCGTACAGCAGGTAGATCTGCCGGAACTCCCCGCTTTTGATGTCTTCCTGGATACGCCGCATGGATCGCTCCCTCCTTTGACGGCAGGACGGGGTTCCCGCTTCCTGCCCTTCCCATCCTAGTGTAACACAAGAAGAGGGATTTTCCAAGAGCGGAAAAAGGCTGCTCCACGGCAGGTCGATGGCAGGATCCAACGCAGCAAGGTTTCGCCTAGGGATCAGGGGACTGCGCCGCCCTTTCCCTGTCGCCGCGTGACGGAAACGCGGATCATCAAAATATTTCGTTCCCGCGTGTAACGTTTGGGGCTTGAAAGGACATAGGTATCGTGTTATGATACATAAAATGGGTTTTTTATGCCGGGTACCGCATATCGCGGTACCCGGCGCGAGAAAAAACAGGGGGCTGAGTATGCTGCGGAAGAGAAACCATATCCGGGAATTCATGACCGTTACCATGATCGGTCTATGCATAGATTGCGCAAATGTTTTGATGGTGGCAAACAGCACAACATACCGATATGCCATCGAACTGTGGAACTACGGAGAAGAATTTCTGCACATCCTATATCCGATCGTTTTTTCCGCTCCATTCTGTTGGCTGCTCTTCCACGAGCGGCACGGAGGGTATTGGAAGAATATGTACAACCGCAGCGCATTCAGCCGGTATCTGCGCAGACGGATCCTGACGGCCATCTGGCTGTCGGCGGCGGCCATGTTCCTCGTATCGGCGCTGAGCCTGCCGTTTGCCTACTGGATCGCGCCGCTCAACGTATCGGCCGGCCAGACTACCACATCAAAGTTTTTTTACGGATCCTATCAGTTAAACCACCCGGTACTCTACGCGCTGATCCTGTCGTGCTGGCGTTCTGTTCTTGCCGCGCTTTATACAGCCATGGGAGCGGGGATCACCATGATCAGCGGAAACATATTCCTTGCGATGACGGGGCCTTTCGTATATTCTATCGCCGAGAATTTTGTCACCGCGATCCTGCGGGTTCCCGCTTTGAGTATCTGTACCTCTTTTTATCCGAACAGGCTTTCGGGTACGGCTGTCACTTTCCCGAAGCTGCTTGTCGGCCCCCTGGTAATGCTGCTGGCAATCGTGAGCATTTACGCTTATTATCGCAGGAAGATCAAGCGTACATTACTGGACTGAAATCCGTCACGGAGGTTTGGGAAGGTCTGATCCGGAAGGATTTCCTGCTGTTCGGACGCATGACCGGACTGAAATCCGTTACGGAGGTTTGGGGGCGAAGATGACCAGGTATTTCATGAAGAAAATATTCGGAGAATTTTACAGTCGCGGCCGAAAGCCGCTTCTTGTGACCGCTGTGTTCTCTTTCTATTCAGCCTATCAGCTAAGCATACTGAACAGCTCCGACTGTTCTGTTTTTGAGTATGCTCTGCTGGGTATGAGCGACCACTACTATTTTGTGTTTTTCTTCCTGGCGGTCTACGCCGTCTCCATCGCAGGCTCTATCCAGGACAGCCCTGCCTTCGTCATGCTGAGAAACGGCAGGTATTCTTTTTACTTTATCAAAAAAGCGGCTGCCCTGTCTCTGTTTACGGTCAGTATCGTGCTGCTCCATGCGGGGATCGTTCTCCTGATCGGCTCTTTTCATCATGCCTGGGACAATCGTTTTACCAATGATCTCAGTGCCTTCGGATCTTTGTCAGAATTGATCCGGCCATATTCCGACAGTTTCCGCACTCCTCTTGCGGCGCTTGCGGCCTCGTGCCTGTATTTATCACTCGGTCTGTGCGTCAGCTCAAGCGCGCTCATACTGCTGTCGCACAAGCTTCCAGACCGCGTTGTGATATTGCTGGAGATCTGCGCCTACCTGATCATCATCGTAACCCTGCACCGCAACATAGACAGAGCGTTTCCTTTTTTGTTCCTCAATAATTATCTTTTTTTACATCGTGCCATCGGATATGGTATGCCTGTTGTGTACGCTTCCCTATCCGTTATGTCGTCGGGCGTTCTGATGTTCCTTGCGAACCGCCAGCGCTGGAAAACCGTCAGACGCATGGCCGACGTTTTCTCGCCCATGAGAATATTCGGAGAAATCCTGTCCGTCAAAAATATCCTTACGCTGCTGATGGTCTTAACCGTGCTGTCCGTCCTGAACATCCTGAAGTTCCGAACGGACGCCGATTCAGGACTCGGGTTTATCGTGACGGCCTTCTGGGGGTATGGGCTTGGGTACTTCAACATGATAGCTTTCTTGCAGGTAACGATCTTGAACGGAATACCCCTCTATATTCTCGCGGCATATCTGGGAAACAGATCTGCCATGAGAACGATCGTGATGATCCGATACGGCCACGTGCGGAAATGGTTCTTAAGGCTGCAAGGCTCCATGCTGACGCTGATCGCGTATCAGATGGCGGGGCTGTGCCTGTCCACATTCGCGCTCGCTTCTATAGCCGATTGCTTTGGCGCGTTTTCGCAGAACGGCATAGGAAGCGGCTTATTCACGGCGCAAGGGCAGCGCTTTTTATGGGAAGCCGGTGATTCCCTGTGTCTGATTCTTGCCGGCGTCGGGCTGCGAATCTTGGAGCTTATGTTCCTGCAAATGGTTTTCCTGGTCGTCCTCTCCATCGTAAAGACCACAACGCTCGCATATCTCGCAACCATGTTCCTGTACCTGCTGGTCGTCCTGTCTGACGGAAAATACATACCGTTCGGCCTATCGTCCTTATGCCGTATCCTGGAGCTGAGCAAGCACGGACTTCTCGCCAATTCCGCAAGATCGGCGGCGGTTTTCATCGGCTGCTATACAGGCATGTACGTATACTTGGCAAAATACGGAACAGTCAGGATTTTGAATGAGGAAAGGAAAGGAAGATGAACACAGCAATCAAACTGGCAGGCGTCAGCAAAGCCTTTCGGGGAGTCCCCTTGTTTTCGGATGTCAATCTGGAGATCGAGCAAGGAACCATCGTCGGATTCCGCGGGGCAAACGGCTCTGGGAAATCCGTTCTGTTTAAGCTCATCGCGGGCTTATACGCGCCGGACGCCGGACACATCTCCATACGCGGTGAGAAACTCGGCGAAAAGATGGATTTTCCCGACCGGGTCGGCATCCTGGTGGACTCTCCCGGATTCATTGAAGTGTTTTCCGGATTTGAAAATCTGCGTATGCTGGCGGAGATCCAGGGGCGGATAGACCAGGCAGCGATCAGAAACGCCATGAAAGAGCTGGGCTTAGATCCGGAAAATAAAAAACGCGTCAAGAACTACTCGCTTGGAATGAAACAGAAGCTTGGCATTATCCAAGCCACCATGGAAGGCCAGGACATCGTTCTGCTTGACGAGCCGTTTAACGCTCTCGACACAGCTTCTAACCAAGCTTTATATGGTCTTATCAAAAGGCTCAGGCGCGATAAAGCGACGGTCTTGCTGACGTCCCACAATCCGTCGGATTTGGCTGCCCTGTGCGATCTTCAATATACCGTGCCGACCTTCGAGGAATGGACAAGCGCCTGAGAACAGGCGACTGGAAGACTGCCGGAAACAGCCGCCGATAGGCCCAGGAGGACGCCCGCGCCGACCGGCGCGGAGGCTCCCGGGGCATTCTCTGAGAGGCCGCCGGACGGCAGCCCCCGGCAAGGGGTGGGAACGTCCGGCGGGATGCTGGTGTTGGAGGCCAAGGTGACACACCCGCCCGAGCCACCGCTGACGCCCCGCCCCAGTACCGGTACTCTGTCGGGGGATACCCCCGAGGGCCTGTTGTGGGCCAGGATCTCGTTCTCGCCGTTCTCGCCCTTCCCGCCCATGCCCGCCCCGACCGTGGTGTGGCACCTACGCGCAGTGCGGCGACCGGCGGCACGGTCTCTTCCGGATGATCTTTCAGGAAAAACCGGGCGATCCCGGCTGAGGTTCCGCGATACGGCTATTGCCCGCAGAAGACCCTCAGCTCCATCTTCCCCTCCTCCACGCGCACCCGGACGGCTCCCGAGGCCGACGTCAGAAAGACCGCCGCTCCGGTTTCCTCAAGACGTTGCAGCAGTTCCTTGTGGGGATGTCCGTAGCTGTTGTTCCGGCCGCAGGAAATCACGGCCACAGCCGGGTCGAGCTGATCCAGGAACGCCTGGGATGTGGAGTTCCGGGAGCCGTGATGGGCGACTTTCAGCACGGTGAGGTTTTCGATCCGGCGCTCCGCCAGCTCCAGCAGCAGCCGTTCTTCCCCCTTTCCCTCCACATCCCCGGTCAGCAGCAGGGAAAAGTCTCCGGCTTCCACCAGATAGCACAGGGAATACGCATTTGCGTCCGCCGCTTCATAGCCGTCAGGCGGATGCAGGCAGAGGAAGCTTATGTCTTTGCTGTTCCAGGCGCTCCCCGCCGCCATGTAACATACCGGAACCGCCGGTTCCCCGGCGCTTTCTCCCTCTCCGGCGTTTCCTCCTTCCCCGCCGCTTCCTTCCCCTCCCAGAAGCCCCTCAAATTCCTGTCTCCGGGAGTCTGCGGCGATGGCCGGAAGCACCATCTTTCCGATAGCGATCCCGTGTTCCTCCCCCATTTCCAGCAGCTCCAAGATCCCGCTGTAATGGTCTGTATCCGGATGGGAGATAAACACGGCGTCCAGGTAAGTGATTCCTTGCTGTTTCAGATACGGAAGGATGGCGTATTTCCCGATCTGCCGCCGGGAACTGCTGCCGCCGTCGAACAGGTACACCTCGCCCGTTTCTGTCTGGATACAGATACAGTCTCCCTGCCCCACATCCAGAAAATCTATGGCAAGCCCGCTGCGGAAGCGAAAGCCCAGCACCAGCACCGCCGCCGCCAGCCAGATCTGCTTTCCGGGCCGGAACCTCCTTGGTTTCCCCGTTCGTTCCCGCCGCGCCGCATACCGCGGCGCAAACCGGCTTTTGTCTTTCCCCCTTTCCTCCCCTCTCTTCTCACTTCCTTCTTCGCCGTTCTTTCCTCCGCGTTCCTCCTTTCCGCCTTTATCCGCTCCTTTTTCTTCTTGACCGCCACGCTTCTTCCAAAGTCCGGAGACTTTGCGCGCGGCATAAAGCCCGGGCGGAAAGAAGGCCCTGTCTTTCCCCGCCCTCCGCGGCGGCTTCCGCCATATCAGCGCCGCCAGCATGGCATAATACAGGACGACCTGCCAGGCTCCGGGCTGTCCCGGACGCCAGGTATGGAACGGCAGTTTTTCAAACAGGGAACATAAGACGTCATAAAAGGCAAGAATCGCCTGCGCCGCCCAGGCCAAAACCCCCGCGCCGGGAAACAGGAGAACCGCCATCCCCGCCGCCAGCAGCGGCCCTGCCAGAGGGAGGATCACGGCGTTCAGGACGACGGAGTACAGGGGGATTTCATAAAAATACCAGAGCTGGATCGGAAGAAGGAACAGCGTGACCGACAGCCCGGCCAAGAGAAGCCCGCGCAGGTTCTTCCCCGCCGCCCGGCTGATCTTTTCCCAGAAGCAGCCGGACAGCCATCCTCCGTTCCCCCCGCTGCCCTCTCTGCCCGCTTCCTTTTTCCGCCCCTTCTCCAGCACGGGCAGAAGAAGCCCCAGCCCGCAGACGGAACCGAACGACAGCAGGAAGCCGCTATGGTACAGGTACTGCGGCTGTCCGGCCAGCAGGACGACCGCCAGGATCCCCAGTGCCGTTACCATGTCATAAGTCCTCCCCACACATTCCCCGGCCATCCTGATCAGGAACATGCCGACAGCCCGCTGCGCGGACACCCCCATCCCGGTCAGGATCCCGTAAAGGAGCAGGAGCGCCCCGCCTGTGACGGCCGCCGCCGGAACCGGGCAGCGCAGCCTCCGCAGGAGCCGGTAGACGCCCAGGCCGATCATGCTGATGTGAAGCCCGGAAATGCTCAAGAGATGTATCATGCCATTGCGTCTGTAGCGTTCGGCCACTTCAGCGTCCAAAGCCTGCCTGTCCCCCAAGAGCATGGCAGCCAGAACAGAAGCCTCCTTTTCCGGGAAGCTCCGGTACAGTCTGGCCTTCGCCCCTTCCCGCAGCTGATAAAGCCCCTCCCCGATCCAAGAGCGGCGTCCGTCCGTGGCTGATACAGCGGCCTTTTTCAAGCGTCCGCCCAGCTGCAGGCTCCGATAATATTGTGCTTCGTGGAATCCTCCCGGATTGGTTGCCTGAGAAAAATAAGAAAACTGACCTGTGATCTGGATCTTCTCTCCGATGGAGGGAACGTCTTCCCCCTCCGTTTCACAGAGCAGACCATAAGAAAAATAAGACTCGTTCTTTCCCGTATACGCGCCGATTTCCTGGAGGGAAACTGAGCGGAGATCAAGAATCACCTGTTCCCGCCCGAAACTGCGGCGGCTTTCTTTCCGATATACCCGGCCTGTCACCGTCAGCCGGTCTTCCTCCAGAACTTCCCTGCCTGCCGCCGTCCGCAGCGCCGCGGCGACAGCCTGTTCCTCCGGCGGCTTCCAACGCTGCCAGATCCCGGCCAAGGCGATCAGACACAGGCATACCAGAAACAATGGGCGCCGTACCATAGGCGCTGCTCCTTTCCCCTAATGCTCCGGTGCTTCCACCAGATCTAAATTACGTTCAAACACCGTGCCGAAGCTGTATTTCTCCCGAAAGACTCCCGAGCTGTTCCCGTTGATCGTGATCTGTACTTTGTTGATGCTGCTCAGCTCCGCCAGGGAATCTACGATGGAATAAATCACCACGTCCGCTGTCGCGTTACCCGCCGGAGTCAGAAACGCATCGTCTAAGCTGACATAGCAGATCCCGTCCTTCGTCATGACGCTGATGATCCTCGTATCCGGATGGATCGCCGGATAAATGCCGTCTCTGCCCGGGCCTTTGATCAGCTCTTCGACGACCAGCTTTTCCAGCGAGATGTTGCTGTTGTACAGCTTCGTCCGGTTTTCGGCGACCAGGGCGGTTCCGCTCTCGTTGGCAAAATACAGTTTCAGGTGTACCTTCTCATAAGTATTGATCTCGCTTCCCGCATTGTTCCGGAACTGGTCGGCATTCATCCATCCCACCACATTGTCCAGGTTATCATACAGAGGGTTGCCTTCCACCGTGAACCCCACAAAATTGATCCCCTTTATCTGGGTCAGCGTCAGGACGATGGCGGCGCGCGCCAAGACCTCCGTGGTAGGCGGCAGCCCTTTGTAGCGCCCGTCCACCTCCAGCCTGATCTTGCCGTTCTCCAGGGTATAAGCCAGCAGGGAAAAACCCATGTTCAGCGGCGCCTTATACGCCAGTTTCTCCGGAATGGCGGACAGCCGCTCCAACACCTCTTCCAGCTGCCCTTCCAGAGTATCCGACTGCATGACATACTCCCGTGTTTCCACTTTGGTTTCCGGTACGCTTACATAATAGATGTGGATCAGCCCCTCCGGCTGCGCTTCCTGTTTCTCGCAGGCTGTGATCCCCGACAGGCAGAAGCAGAAAAGCACTATGCCGACGGCCGCATGGAAGCCGTCCCGGAAACGCGCCCGAAGCCCCCCGGTACGGATGGATCTGCCTGTTTTCCCGGTTCCCGGGATGTTTACGGCACCTGAAATCTTCATCACTTCCTCCGAAAGCCTCATGCCAGATACGTCAGCGGGATCCTCATCCGGAAGCTGCTCCCCTCGCCTTCCTTGCTGGTCACGGTGATGGAACCCCGGTGCATCAGGATGGCTCTCCTGGTAATCGCCAGCCCTAAGCCGGTACCCCCGATTTCCCGGGAATGGGATTTTTCCACCCGGTAGAACCGCTCATAGATATGCGTAAGTGCTTCCTCCGGTATCCCGATGCCGGTATCCGTCACCTCAAAAAGGAAGCTCTGGTGATCCGCGTCCAGCAGGACTTTGACGCAGCCATTCTCCTTGTTATACTTGATCGCGTTCTCTACCAGATTCGTCATGGCCAGCGTCATCTTGACCTCATCCACCTCCGCCACCACCGTCCGGATGCTTTCCAGCACCACTTCCACGTTCTTTTTCCGGGCCAGCGGCCTTAAACGCCGGAGAACCAGTTCCGCAAGATTGTTGATGTCAATCGGCACAATATTCAGATCCTGTACCTTTTTGTCCATTTTGACCAGCGCCAGCAGATCCGTGATGATCTGGTTCTCCCGGTCGATCTCCGACACGATGTCCGCCATGAATTCCTGGTACAGCTCCAGGGGAACGTCCCTCTGGGACGTCAGGGAATCCGCCAGTACCTTCATCGAGGTCAGGGGCGTCTTGAGTTCATGGGATACGTTGGCGACAAACTCCTGCCGGGAATCATCCAGCACTTTCATGCGCTCCAGAAGCTGGTTGAACGCGTCCACGATATGCACCGTCTCCGCATAATCCGGAACCGAGATCTTTTCATCGCTATAGCCTACCTGTACCTCGTTGATGGCCTGCGTCACCCGGCTGAAAGGCTTCGTCAGCACTCCGGACAGGAGATACGCCAGCGCCACGATCGCCATGATCATGATGGTCTCCACGATCAGCGCCTTGCGGTTGAGTACTTCCATGGTAGCCGTAATGGTGTCATTGGAAATACTGATCAGCATGGCTCCCCGGATGAGCGTCTTGCTCTCCGCGCCGCCCGCCGTGTACACGCCGCTCCCCTCCGCCCCCAGGCCTTCCCATTCGCCGTCCGTGAGCGGAACCGTCTCCGTAATCGGGATGATCAGCTCGATGTAGCCATTTTCGGAATCATAGTTGGACAGGCTCTCGCCCTTGAAGCACCGGATGACTTCTTCGGAAATGATGGTCTTGCCCACGCTGATGTCATAAGTGTCCTTGATGATCTTGAAGTTCCCGTTAATGATCTGCACCCGTCCGTCATACAGGCTGGCTAAGGTGTCCAGCTCCGCGTTGATGACTTCCTTGGAAGCGGCGGTACTCTGTTTCTCCAGCAGCTCCACCTCCACCTGCGTAAGCCCTGCGGACTGCGCGGTACTCTGCTGGGGCGACGGCTTATGATTCAGATAGTTTTTGCTGATCAGATGATTGGCGATGATCATCATCTGATTCTGCACCGTGTCGATACGATGCTGTACCGCCAGTTCCTCGTAGTTTCCCACGATCCCGTAATGCAGGAAAATACTCGGCACGACCCCGACCACCATCATGATCAAGAAGAGCCGCGCCCGCAGGCTAGGCAGCCGAACCAGTTTTTTCAGGTTCCTGAGAATGTTCCCAAACATGTTCCGCTCCAACTTCACTTATAAAAAGTAATATCCGACGCCCCACTTGGTATGTACATACTTAGGCTCTTCGGGATTCTCTTCGATTTTTTTCCGGAGCCTCCGGATATGCACATCCACGGTACGCACGTCGCCCGGATAATCCGTCCCCCAGACAAGCTTGAGAAGCTTCTCCCGGCTGTATACCTTGTCCGGGTTGCGCATCAGCAGTTCCAGCACTTCAAATTCCTTGGCAGTCAGCCCGATCTCCCTGTCGCCGATATACGTCCTCCTGCCCTCGCAGTCCAGTTTCATGTTCCTGCTCTGAATCACGCCGGTCTCGTTCCCGCCGGTCTTTCTGGGGTCGGCCCTGCGCATGATCGCCTTCATGCGCGCCTTGACCTCCAGAATATTGAAAGGCTTGGTGATATAATCATCCGCTCCATATTCCAGGCCTAGGATCTTGTCCATATCATCGTCCTTCGCGGTGAGCATCAGGATGGGGACGCTGGAAAACTCCCGGATCTGCTGGCAGACTTCAAAGCCGGTCAGCTTCGGAAGCATGACGTCCAGCAGAATCATATCGTATTGGTTTTTCCTGGCAAGTTCCAAAGCCTCTTCCCCGTCATAGGCGCAGTCCACCCGCATTTCCTCCTGTTCCAAGCTGAAACGGATCCCCTTGACAATCAGTTTTTCATCATCTACCAGCAGAACTCTTTTCCCTGCCATTTTTTCAGCCCTTTCTTACAGAAAGATCCGATTCTTCAAACGCCTCTTCCCGCCACACCTCTTCCGCGACTTTCCAGTCCCATTCCGCTGTCAGCATATTCCCTGTCTCCGATCCTCACTGCAGGGATTTTATGGTGTCCGTGTCCAGGCCCGTGACTTTCCGGATGAGGCTCACCGGCAGCTTCTCTTCCAGCATTTTTCTGGCGGCTTCCAGTTTCCCTCTTTCCAGCCCTTCTTCAAACGCCTCTTCCCGCCACACCTCTTCCGCGACTTTCCAGTCCCATTCCGCTGTCAGCATATTCTCTACCTCCGATCCGTTCCTGGTCAAGAACTCCTTTAAGATGTTTTGCCTGATACAGTCCTGCACCGCCTTCCCGACGCTCTCCTCCTTCGTCAGCCCTTCTTTCTGGAAGCTGCGTACCAGATGGATGAAATAACTGTAACCGCCTAGGTTCCTGTCCTTCTCCAGTATCCGGGGCGATCTCCCGTAGTTGATGTTCACCACCGTCACTTCCAGCTCCAGCATAGGCGCTCCCCTGCCCGCCGCTTCCCGGAATGCGTCCGACAGGCACAGAACCTGCCTGTCCGGCACGTCCTGTGTTCCGTTGAACAGCACATAAAACTCCGGCATAGGGATCCTCACCAGACGCTTCCGGTACAGCTCCCGGCTGCTCAGGATCTTCTCGTACACCCTTGCAAGGTAGAGCAGGCAGCGCAGGGGCATGTTCTCGTTGATGGTGGACTGGTGTTCGATCAGCACCACCAGCCTGTCTTCTATCGTGAACGACAGATCATTCAGCTGCTCCTTGAACAGCACGTCCTCTAAGGTATTGATCCGGACTTGCGCGTCCGGCCGGTAATGCCCGTCGGTCAATGCGTTATATAAGGAAACCAGCTTTTCCTCATCGCGGAAAAGAGCCGTGAAAACGGAGTCCTTATAGTTTCTGTTGACTGCCGTCCTATTCACCCCCTTCTATCTGTTCGGGATCCGCGCCTAGGGCATGGCTGCCATACCGCTATGCCGGATCCGCCCTGCGCGCTCCCCTCACATTTCGGCGCGCGGTCTGGGAACCGTCCGCCTCTTATGGCCGGCACAAAACCTGAAAGGCATTGCCCTTTTACGGCTCTCAGACTGTGATTCGCTCCTTGATTTTTGAAAAAGCATAGTCCTTAATCCCCGGTACTTTCATAATATCCTGAATCGCCGAAAATGCCCCGTTCCGCTCCCGGTAAGCGATAATATCGGCGGCACGGCTTTCCCCGATTCCCGGCAGGGTACAAAGCTGCGCCGAATCCGCCGTGTTGATATTGACCAGTCCTCCCGTGAGACCCTTCCCCGCAGATCCGTTTCCCGTAGCTTGCCCGGTACTCAGATCCTCCCAGGCCGTCTGCTCCTCGTCCTCCGGGGTGGGGATGAACAGTTTTTCCCCGTCCGCCACAAAGGCCGCCAGGTTGATCCGGTTCCCATCCGCGTCTTCCCGCAGACCGCCCGCCGCCTTTACGGCGGCATCCGCCCGGCTGTCCTCCGGCAGCTTCACCACTCCCGGCCGGTTCACCGCGCCGCAGACATACACATAAATAAATTCCCGTTCCCTCGCCGCCGCTTCCGGAAGCGTCCGCAAGACAAGCGTTTCCCCCGCCGTGTCCTCCACGGCGTCCGTATCCTCCACGGCATCCGTATCCTCTGCGGTGTCCCTCACGGCGCCCCTTCCCTCTAATTCCAGCGTAAGCGCAGTTTCCTCCGCGGCACAGCCGCTTGACATCCCGCAAAAAAGAAGACCCGAAACAACCGCCGCCAAAGCGGTTCTCCCTTTGCAGCTTCCTTTTTCCCAAAAACACGGCGCAGGCCGCAGGCGCTCCGCATGTTCCGTATTTCGCAGTCCTTTCATCATAGTTTCCTTTCTCCTTTCCTGTTCCGGAAGACCGTCCGGGAAAAAGGAATGCCTCTCTATGCTGATAACTTTATTGTAAAATAAACTGCGGCAATTTACAAGTAAGAAAGTCAGAAATTTATGGTTACGGAAACCACCGATGGACTGTCAGGAAAACTACGGATGGATCGTTATGAAAGTTGCGGATTTACCGTTACGGATCCCAGTTACGCCGGGATTCAGCCGAACCGGATCCGGCGTATGATCCCGCTGACCGGAAACATCGACGTGCCTTCATGTCTCCTAGGGGAAGCGGGCCGCTTTCTGATAAGAGTAGCCTCTGTCGCTCTCCGTGGAGACTTCAAAAAGTTCAAAGAGAAGAACCGCGTGACGGTCGAGCCGTATTTCGGCCTGCACCTCTGCGTTTTCCGGCTCCAGCCGCCTGGAGGAAAGGTACGGGGCCGCCGCCTGTCTCAACAGTTTCTTCTGTCCGCCGGTCAGGGTGGCCGGTTCCCCCATGTCGTGCCACAGTTTGAGCGGATTGCCATGCGCTTCATCGACCAGTTTCGTGAGCAGGCAGTATTCCCGCTCCTGCCTGGCAGGGAAGTCAAACCGCAGATGCAGCGTGTCGCTGCCGGATTTCATGGGCAGGTTCCATGCCACGCCGCAGTAACTGCCGTCTTCCCTGCGCACGACCACCGCTTCTTCGGAGAAATGCACACAGTTCCCCTTCAGCTGTTTGTAAAACTGGAAAGTCCAGAAAGTAGGCTTGGGGATCCCGCCGTTGGCGACCAGCCCGAAGCCTCCGTGGAACGGGGTAAAAGGAACGCCGGACTCTTCAAAAATATCCCCGAACGTCCAGTAAGAATACGAATCGTATTCCTCGCCCAGTCTGCTCAACAGATAGGCGATGTAGGCGGCGTTTCGGTTGGTGTCATGCACGGGGGTTCTCGAGGAATAGGACGTGTTAAATTCCGTCAGGTGGAACTCCAGCCCTTTATATTCCGCAAAGCTGTCCAGGATCTTTCTGCTGGCATGGATTTCTTTCAGGCTCTCGTCCGGATCCCTCAGCTCACAGTAACCGTAACGCCCCTCATAGACCGGAGCTTCGATACAGTAATGATGTCTGGTCGCGAAGTCCAACGGGATCTTCTCCTTGCGGCAGAATTCCAGGAAAGCGCTCAGCCACTCTTGATCCCGTATCCCGCAGAGCGCGGGGCCTCCCACCCGAAACCGGGGATCCACCGTTTTCACCGCTTCAAACGTCACTTGAAACAGCCGGAAATACTCGTCCATGTCGGCATCTTTCCAGAAACCGTCCAGATTCGGCTCATTCCACACCTCGATAGGCCAAGAACACACCTCCTCCGCCCCGTACCTCTCCATCAGATGACGGAGCGTGGCCCGCACCAGCTTCCCCCAGTCCTCATAGCTTTTGGGCGGCGTCACATTCCCCTTCCAGGCAAAAACCGTCTGGCTCCCGGAAGCCAGTTTCTCCGGCATGAAGCCCAGCTCCAGAAACGGGCGGAGGGAAAGCTCCCGATAGGCATCCATCACCATGTCCAGATAGGTGAAATTGTATTCCGCCTGCCGTTCCCCGGACTCGTCGGTATATTCCTGATAGATCGCCATGTCATCGCAGAACAGCCCATGCCCTCTGATATACCGGAAGCCGATTTCCTCCTGAACCAGCCTGAGCTGCTCCTGGTATTCCCTCTGCAGCGCAAGCCCCATCCTCCCCGTTCCGACACAGTCATCCGCCCTGTTGCGAAACGCAAATCCCCCCTCGGCACGGATGCCGTATTGCCTGAACCCGCACATCAGCCCCTGCTCCTTCCTTACGCTCCCTTTGCCCCGATCTCCCGCAGATACCGCCCTAGAGCGTCCTGCCAAGGGGGCAGCCGCCGGAAGCCGTTCCGGTCAAGCTTGCTCTTATCCATACGGCTGTTAAAAGGGCGGCTGGCTTTGACCGGATACTCACCGCTGCCGACCGGCTTCACTTCCGCCTCCATCCCCGTCTGCCGGAAAACCTCGCAGGCAAACTCATACCAGGAACAGATCCCCTCGTTGGAAGCATGATAGACGCCGTACCGATCCGTCACGATCATGTCCGCCAGCAGCTTGGCCAGGTCATAAGTATAGGTAGGGGAGCCGAACTGATCGCTGACCACGGACAGCACGGGGGTCTCCGACGGCTTTTCCGCTTTCAGCGCCTTTGCCCGGTTCAGGATCGCCTGGACAAAATTCCTGCCGTTTCGCCCGAATACCCAGGAGATCCTGACGATAAAGTATTTCTCCAGCGTATTCTGGATGGCAAGCTCTCCCTCATACTTCGTCTGTCCATAGATATTGAGCGGCTTCTTCTCGTCCTCCGGTTTCCAAGGCGCTTCCCCTTGCCCGTCGAACACATAGTCCGTACTTAGATACAGGAGGGGGATGTCCCGCCGCTTACAGGCAGCCGCCAGGTTCCGCGTCCCATGGACATTGACGCTGCGGCACAGCTCCTCGTCGTCCTGCGCCGCGTCTACCGCCGTATAGGCGGCGCAGTGGATCACGGCGTCCGGACTCTCGCTTTCCATGACCTGGCGGACGCTTTCCTCCCGCGTGACGTCCATTTCCTCTATGTCCACGCCCACGGCCGGTATCTGCCTTGCGGCAAGTTCTTTCCTCACATCGTACCCCAGCTGTCCTTTCACGCCTGTCACCAGTACCTTCATCACCGTCCCCGCCTTTCTAGGAAGGACAAAAGCCGCCGTTCCCGCTCCCTACAGATCTCTTGATGTTACCGCGTCCTCGCCATGCGGCGCAGAGCCGGCTTCGCGGGATGCTCCCGCGGAACACATTCCGCAGGAGCCGCTTTCCATTTCTTTTTAAGCCTCGGACAGTTCCTCGGAACCGTTTCCTGCGCCGTCAAGGCCGTCCTTAAGATCTTCCCCGTCGTCCTCGATACTCTCTGTTTCAAGATCCCCGGTCTCGGCCCCATCTGTCTCAAGATCCCCGGCCTCATCCTCATCCGCCTCAAGATCCCCGGCCTCATCCTCATCTGCCTCAAGATCTTCTATCTCGGCCTCATCCTCCTCAAGATCTTCTATCTCGTCCTCATACGTCTCTTCCCGGAGTTCTTCCTCCTCCCGGTTCCAGTCCTCATCCTGCTGTTCCAGAACAGCTTGGAGCGGCACTTTGGAAGCGTCCGCTTCCGCAAGCTTATCCCCCACGATCTCCAAAGCTTCCATTTCCTCTATCGCCAGGGCATCTTCCGCCATCGCAAGCTCTTTGATTTCGTCCAGATTCAGCTTGGTGTTGCGGTAACGCTTCATCCCGGTGCCTGCCGGGATCAGCTTGCCGATAATGACGTTCTCCTTCAGGCCGATCAGGGAATCCACCTTGCCTTTGATCGCCGCTTCCGTCAGTACCTTGGTAGTTTCCTGGAAAGACGCCGCCGAAAGGAACGAGTTGGTCGCCAGAGCCGCCTTGGTGATCCCCAGCATGACCTGTCTGCCGTCCGCCGGTTCTTTGCCCTCCACAAGCAGCTGCAAGTTGATCTCTTCGTAATCCAGTACGTCCACCAGCGTGCCGGGCAGGAAATCCGTATCCCCGTTGTTCTCGATGCGCACTTTCTTCAGCATCTGGCGCACGATCACCTCGATATGCTTATCGGAAATATCTACGCCCTGCAGACGGTATACCCTCTGCACCTCGCGGAGCATGTAATCCTGCACCGCCCGGATCCCCTTGATTTTCAGCAGATCATGAGGGTTCACGCTGCCCTCGGTCAGCTCGTCGCCGGCCTCCAGCACCTGACCGTCCACCACCTTAATGCGGGAACCGTAGGGAATCAGATAAGCCTTGGTTTCCCCGGTGCCCTCATTCGTGATGACGACTTCACGCTTCTTCTTGGTATCCCTAAGCTCCGCCGTTCCGCCAAATTCCGCGATGATCGCCAGCCCTTTGGGCTTGCGGGCTTCAAACAGTTCCTCCACGCGGGGAAGACCCTGGGTGATGTCGTCGCCCGCTACGCCCCCCGTATGGAAAGTACGCATGGTCAGCTGCGTACCCGGCTCCCCGATGGACTGCGCCGCGATGATCCCCACCGCCTCGCCCACCTGAACGGGTTCTCCGGTCGCCATGTTGGCGCCGTAGCATTTCGCGCAGATACCGATATGGGAACGGCAGGTCAGGATGGTACGGATCCGCACCGCCTCAAGCGGTTCTCCTTTTTCGTCCACGCCCACGCTCAGCACCTTTGCCGCCCGGCTAGGCGTGATCATGTGGTTGCGCTTCACGATGACATTTCCGTCCCGGTCCCGGATGTCCTCACAGGAGTATCTGCCGTTGATACGATCCTTTAACCCCTCGATGGTTTCCTTCCCGTCCATGAACGCCTTGACGACCATCCCGGGAAGCTCCATGTCCGGCTCGCTTCCCAGCTTCTCTTCACAGCAGTCCATCTCCCGGATGATGAGATCCTGGGAGACATCCACCATACGTCTGGTCAGATAGCCGGAGTCCGCCGTGCGCAGGGCCGTATCGGACAGGCCTTTTCTCGCGCCGTGGGCCGACATGAAGTATTCCAGTACGTCCAGCCCTTCCCGGAAGTTGGACTTGATGGGCAGCTCGATGGTACGCCCGGTAGTATCCGCCATCAGCCCGCGCATTCCCGCCAGCTGCTTGATCTGCTGGTTGGAGCCGCGCGCCCCGGAATCCGACATCATGAAGATATTGTTGTATTTGTGCAGGCCCGCCAGCAGCACGTCCGTCAGCTGCTTATCCGTCTCATTCCAGGTTTCGACCACCGCGCGGTATCTTTCTTCCTCGGTGATCAGGCCGCGCCGGTAGTTCTGGGAAATCTTATCCACGGTCGTCTGCGCCCACTCCAGCAGCTGCGGCTTCTGCTCCGGCACGCTCATATCGGAAATGGACACCGTCATCGCCGCGTGGGTCGAATACCGGTAGCCTATGCTCTTCACATCGTCCAGTACCTCCGCCGTCTTGGACGCGCCGTGGGTATTGATGACCATTTCCAGAATCTGTTTCAGCCCTTTCCTGCCCACATGGAAGTCCACCTCCAGCTTCAGCAGGTTCTCCGGGTCGCTCCGGTCGATGAAGCCCAGATCCTGCGGCAGGATCTCATTGAAAAGGAAACGTCCTAACGTAGATTCCACCACGCCGGATTTCAGTTCCCCCTGCGCGTCGCGCTTCCGTACCAGAACCTTAATGCGGGAATGCAGCGTCAGCAGGCCATTCTCATAAGCCAGGATGGCTTCGTTTACGTTTTTGTAGCATCGGCCCTCTCCCAAAGCGCCGGAGCGTTCCTGGGTCAGGTAATAGATACCCAATACCATATCCTGGGAAGGAACTGCCACCGGGCCGCCATCGGAGGGTTTTAACAGGTTGTTGGGCGACAGCAGCAGGAACCGGCATTCCGCCTGCGCTTCTACGGACAGCGGAAGATGGACTGCCATCTGATCCCCGTCGAAGTCGGCGTTGAAAGCGGTACATACCAAAGGGTGCAGTTTGATCGCTTTTCCCTCTACCAGAATCGGCTCAAAAGCCTGGATCCCCAGCCGGTGCAGGGTCGGGGCGCGGTTCAGCATGACCGGGTGTTCCTTGATGACCTGCTCCAGCACATCCCAGACCTGCGTATCCAGCCTTTCCACCAGTTTTTTGGCGTTCTTGATGTTCTGGCTGATTCCTTTTTCTACCAGTTCTTTCATTACGAAAGGTTTGAACAGCTCGATGGCCATCTCTTTGGGCAGCCCGCACTGGTAGATTTTTAATTCCGGCCCTACCACGATCACGGAGCGCCCGGAATAGTCCACACGCTTTCCCAACAGATTCTGGCGGAAACGTCCGGATTTTCCCTTTAACATATCCGACAGAGATTTCAAGGCACGGTTGCCCGGCCCCGTCACCGGACGCCCGCGCCGTCCGTTGTCGATCAGGGCGTCCACCGCTTCCTGAAGCATCCTTTTTTCGTTGCGTACGATAATATCGGGAGCGCCCAGCTCCAGCAGCCTTTTCAGGCGGTTATTCCGGTTGATGATCCTTCTATATAAATCGTTCAGGTCGGAAGTGGCAAAACGTCCTCCGTCCAGCTGCACCATAGGACGCAGATCCGGCGGGATCACCGGGATCACATCCAGGATCATCCAGTCCGGGCTGTTGCCGGAACCCCGAAAAGCTTCCACTACTTCCAAACGTTTGATGATCCTTGCGCGCTTCTGCCCGGTAGATTCTTTCAGGCCGGTTTTCAGTTCCGCCGCTTCCTCTTCCAGGCGGATGGCTTCCAGCAGTTCCTTGATCGCTTCCGCACCCATCCCTACGCGGAATTTATTCCCCCATATCTCCTTTGTTTCCTGGTATTCCCTTTCCGACAGCACCTGTTTATACTCCAGATTCGACTCTCCGGGATCCAGGACAATATAGGAAGCAAAATACAGCACTTTTTCCAGCACTCTGGGCGAGAGATCCAGAATCAGCCCCATACGGCTGGGGATCCCCTTGAAATACCAGATATGCGACACCGGAGCCGCCAGTTCGATATGCCCCATGCGTTCCCTGCGGACACTGGCTTTGGTCACTTCCACGCCGCAGCGGTCACAGACGACGCCTTTGTATCTGATTTTCTTATATTTGCCGCAATGGCATTCCCAGTCCTTGCTCGGCCCGAAAATCTTTTCACAGAAGAGACCGTCTCTCTCCGGCTTCAGCGTCCTGTAGTTGATCGTCTCCGGCTTCAGGACTTCGCCCCGGGACCATTCCCGAATTTTTTCCGGTGAGGCTAACCCGATCTTAATCGCGTCAAATGTCATGGGCTGATAAGTTTCGTTCCTGGTTTCTGACATCTATGGCTCCCATCTGCCCGCCTTGGCGGGCGCACAAACAATCCCTCGGCAGAAAGCTCGCGGAGCTTTTCCGGTACAAAGAACTCGCCGCCTAGCGGTGATCAAAATTCTTCCCCGCCGCCACCGAAGCCTTCTTCCTCTTCAAAGTCGTCTTCCTCGTCAAACTCCTCCGAATCGTCCGCAAAATCGTCTTCTCCCGTGGCGATCAGTTCCCCGTTTTCCTCGTCAAATTCCTGCGCCTGATAGCCCATCTCGCCCAAGGTTTCGCTGCCATAATCCTCATACTTGCGTTCGCCCTCGATTTCATAGCGGTAATCGCTCTCGGCATAGTCCACAGCTTCCATGATTTCCACTTCGGACTCGTCCTCACGCAGGACTTTCACGTCCAGGCCCAGGGCCTGTAATTCTTTCAGCAGCACCTTGAAGGATTCCGGGATGCCCGGCTCCGGAATGTTGTCTCCTTTGATGATGGCCTCATAGGTCTTCACGCGCCCCACCACGTCGTCGGACTTCACCGTCAGGATCTCCTGCAAGGTATAGGAAGCGCCGTAGGCTTCCAGCGCCCATACTTCCATCTCTCCGAAGCGCTGGCCGCCGAACTGCGCTTTGCCGCCCAGCGGCTGCTGCGTCACCAGGGAGTACGGCCCGGTGGAACGGGCATGGATCTTGTCGTCTACCAGGTGGTGCAGTTTCAGATAATGCATATGGCCGATGGTCACAGGGCTGTCAAAATACTCTCCCGTCCTGCCGTCGCGCAGACGCACTTTCCCGTCGCGGGAAATCGGCACGCCTTTCCAGACTTTCCGATGTGCCCTGTGTTTATGAAGATATTCCATGACTTCCGGAAGCAGCTCTTTGCCATGTTTTTCCTCAAACTCCTTCCATGTCATGTTCGCATAGTCATTTGCCAGATCCAGGGTGTCCATGATGTCTTTTTCGTCGGCTCCGTCAAAGACCGGGGTCGCCACATGGAAACCGAGCGCCTTGGTCGCCAGAGAAAGATGGATCTCCAGTACCTGTCCGATATTCATACGGGAAGGCACGCCTAAGGGGTTCAGCACGATGTCCAAAGGTCTGCCGTTTGGCAGATAAGGCATATCCTCCACCGGCAGCACACGGGAAACCACGCCCTTGTTGCCGTGACGGCCCGCCATCTTGTCGCCTACGGAGATCTTCCTCTTCTGCGCGATGTAGATCCGTACCGACTGATTCACGCCGGGGGAAAGCTCGTCGCTGTTTTCTCTGGTGAACACTTTCGCGTCCACCACGATCCCATACTCCCCGTGGGGGACTTTCAAGGAAGTGTCCCTTACTTCCCTTGCTTTCTCGCCGAAGATGGCGCGGAGCAGCCTTTCCTCCGCCGTCAGCTCCGTCTCTCCCTTCGGGGTCACTTTTCCCACCAAAATGTCGCCGGCGCGAACCTCCGCGCCGATCCGGATGATCCCTCTCTCGTCCAGATCCTTCAAAGCCTCGTCGCCCACGCCCGGCACATCCCTTGTAATCTCTTCCGGGCCGAGCTTGGTGTCGCGGGCTTCCGCCTCATATTCCTCAATGTGGACGGACGTATACACATCGTCCTCCACAAGCCGTTCGCTCAATAAAACCGCGTCCTCATAATTGTAGCCCTCCCAGGTCATGAACCCGATCAGCGGGTTCTTCCCTAACGCCAGCTCTCCCTGGCAGGTAGAGGGTCCGTCCGCAATCACCTGGCCCTCCGTGACACGCTCCCCTTTCATGACAATGGGCTTCTGGTTGTAGCAGTTGGACTGGTTGCTTCTGGTGAATTTAGACAGGCGGAACTCTTCTTTTCCGCCGTCGTCATAGGAAAGGATGATCTTCTTGGCGTCCACATACTGCACGACCCCGTTTTTCCGCGCAAGGACACACACGCCGGAGTCCACCGCCGCTTTCACTTCCATGCCCGTCCCCACCGCGGGGGCTTCGGTGGTCAGCAAAGGCACCGCCTGCCGCTGCATGTTGGAACCCATGAGCGCGCGGTTGGCGTCGTCATTTTCCAGAAACGGGATCAGCGCGGTCGCAACGGAAAACACCATCCTCGGAGACACGTCCATATAATCGAACATCTCCCGGGGGTATTCCTGCGTCTCTTCCCGGAACCGCCCCGATACGGTGGTACGCACGAAATGCCCCTCCTCGTCCAGCAGTTCGTTCGCCTGCGCCACATGGTAGTTGTCTTCTTCATCGGCGGTCATATAGACCACTTCTTCCGTAACCCTGGGGTTCAGCGTGTCCGTCTTGTCGATTTTACGGTAAGGCGCTTCCACGAAACCGTATTCGTTGATCCGGGCATAACTTGCCAGAGAGTTGATCAGGCCGATGTTCGGCCCTTCCGGCGTCTCGATCGGACACATCCTCCCATAGTGGGAATAGTGTACGTCACGCACCTCAAACCCCGCCCGATCCCTGGAAAGGCCGCCCGGCCCGAGCGCGGACAGCCGTCTTTTATGGGTCAGCTCGCCCAGCGGGTTGTTCTGATCCATGAACTGTGAAAGCTGGGAGGAACCGAAAAATTCCTTCACCGCCGCCGTCACCGGCTTGATATTGATCAAAGACTGCGGCGAAATATCTTCCGCGTCATGGGTCGTCATGCGTTCCCGGACGACCCTCTCCATTCTGGAAAGGCCGATGCGGTACTGGTTCTGGAGAAGCTCCCCGACCGCTCGGATACGCCGGTTGCCCAGATGGTCGATGTCGTCGTCGCTGCCCAGGCCATATTCCAGATGGATGTTATAATTAATAGAAGCAATGATGTCTTCCTTCGTGATATGTTTCGGCACTAACTGATGGGCATTTTTTTTGATGGCCCGCGCAAGCTTCTCCGGGTCGCCGGCAAATTCGTCCAGAATCTGTTTCAGCACGGGATAGTATACTTTTTCATGGATCCCAAGCTCTCTGGGCCTGCAGTCCACGAAATGTCTCAGATCCACCATCATATTAGAAAGAACCCTTACGTTCCTTTCCTCTGTCACCACATAGACGAACGGCACCGCGCAGTCCTGGATCTCGTCCGCCAGCTCTGCCGTCACCTTTGTTCCCGCCGCCGCCACGATCTCCCCGGTGTCCGGATCCACCACATCCGTCGCCAAGGTACAGTGACGTATACGGTTACGCAGGGCCAGCTTCTTATTGAATTTATATCTTCCTACTTTTGCCAGATCATATCTCCTGGGGTCGAAAAACATGGAATGGATCAGGCTTTCCGCGCTCTCTACGCTCAGCGGCTCGCCCGGCCGGATTTTTTTATATAACTCTAACAGACCGTCCTGATAATTCTCCGCGGTGTCTTTGGCGAAACTGGCCTCCATCTTAGGCTCTTCGCCGAAGACTTCCCTGATTTCATCATTTGTTCCGATCCCTAACGCACGGATGAGGACGGTAATGGGTACCTTCCTGGTCCGGTCCACCCGTACATAGAACACATCATTGGAATCCGTCTCATACTCCAGCCAGGCTCCCCGGTTGGGGATGACCGTACAGGAAAACAGCCGCTTGCCGATCTTGTCATGCCCGACGGCATAATAGATACCGGGGGAACGGACCAGCTGGCTGACGATGACACGCTCCGCGCCATTCACCACGAAAGTGCCTGTTTCTGTCATAAGCGGGAGGTCGCCCATAAAGATCTCATGTTCGCTGATCTCTTCTTTTTCCTTGTTGTACAGGCGAACCTTGACTTTTAAGGGAGCCGCGTAGTTGGCGTCTCGTTCCTTACATTCCTCGATGGAATATTTCACATCGTCCCTGCACAGTTCAAAGTCCACAAATTCCAGACTTAAATGACCGCTGTAATCTGCGATGGGAGAAATGTCGTCGAAAACTTCCTTTAAGCCTTCGTCCAGGAACCACTGATACGAGTCTTTCTGGACTTCAATCAGGTTAGGCATTTCTAAGACTTCTTTCCGCCGTGAATAACTCATACGCATGTTCCTGCAGCCTGCAAGAGGACGTATTCTGTTCTTTTCCATTGACCCTGCACCCCGTTCTTTCAGATTTGGAGCCTATTTGCGCCACAAGACGACGCACGGATAAGCCTGAGACAGACAAGACAGCACAACCGTGTGCAATCGTGTACTGATCATAATAACATAAAAACAGGGCCAGGTCAAGGAAATTTTTTGAAGTTATTTTGAGAAAATCACGAATCATCTGTGAAACAGTTTGTTAATTCAGGCGGGGCTTATTGACTTTTGGGACATACCAGAAGCGGAGAGCGGACGGCTGTGCCGTTTTACGCGCCAGCCGCCGTCTCCCGGTGAGGATGAGCAGATTTTTTTCAGAGTTATTTTATGGCGGCTTTTGCTCCTACGTCTTCCAGCTTCTTTTTCAATGCTTCCGCATCGCCTTTGCTGATTGCTTCTTTTACGACCTTAGGCGCGCTGTCTACCAGGTCTTTGGCTTCTTTCAGTCCAAGTCCGGTCACTTCGCGTACCACTTTGATGACTTTTACTTTCTCCGCGCCGATTTCGGTCAGTTCTACGTCAAATTCCGTCTTCTCTTCCACTTCCTCCGCAGGCCCCGCCGCAGCCGCAACGACTACGCCCGCCGCAGCGGATACGCCGAACTCCTCTTCACAAGCCTTTACCAGGTCATTGAGTTCTACTACGGTTAATTCCTTGATTGCGTCGATCAGTTCCTGTGCCGTTAATTTCGCCATTTCCGGTTCCTCCACTTTTCAAAAATTGTTTTTTGTTCTTTCTGCCGGGGCCAGGCGCCGGACCTGCTCCGCGCCTGTCAGCCGCCGCGTAAGGGATCTCTTTTTCCCCAGCGGCCGTATCGCCGGATCCGCTCCGCGCCCGTCGGCTGCCGCCGAGCGGCGGCGCCTGTCACGCTTTTGCAGGAGCTGCGGCTTCTTCCTCTGCGGGAGAGCCGTCCTTTTCCGCTATCTGCTTGATGACGCGGGCAAAATTGGTAATCGGGGACTGCATACTGCCTAACAGCCTGGAAAGCAGCTCCTCCCTGGACGGAATCGCCGCGACTGCCGCAATGCCTTTTTCATCATAGAAAGCGCCTTCCACAACACCGCCCTTGAACTGCAGCTTGTCGTTCGTCTTCGCGAACTGTGCCAGAAGCTTTGCCGGGGCCACTGCGTCCTCTTTGGAAAAAGCGATCGCGCTCGGCCCTTTCAGATACGGCGTAAGGACTTCCAGCGGAGTTCCTTGGAAAGCGATGTTCATCAAGGTGTTCTTGTAAACCTTGTAAGTCACCCCCGCTTCCCGCAGCGACTTACGCAGCCTGGTGTCCTGTTCTACCGTAAGTCCGCGGTAATCCACTAAAACCACGGACCGCGCGTCCCTGACACCGGCGGAGATCTCATCCACCACAGGCTTTTTTGATTCGATTTTTGCCATCTTCGCTCCCATCTGCCCGCTCTGTCCTATCAGACGCCTTTAGCGGGCTTCTTCATCGGGAGGAGGAAAGCCGATGTTTCCGCCCGCTTTCCTTCCTCACATACCTGCGCATATTCCTGCACATCCCCAGGCTTGCCGCGCAGACGCAAACCTGCCGTTCCCAAGAACGGGAGCTTAGCCGGAAGGTTTTTGGCTTCCTAGGGGATTCCGGAGAATTTCCTATGAAACAAAAAATCTCCCGGAAAGACAGGGAGACCGTGTCAGCGTATACTCATCTCCTCGGTAGGATTTATGCCTGCCCAGACACCGTCCGGTTCCGTTTCGGAACATACCGGCCCTTCCGGGAAGCACCTACTGTCTTCGGCTTCGTGAAACCTTCTGTAGCATAACATAAGCCCTCGGGGCCTGTCAAGCGTTTTTTGGGAATGGGCAATTTTTTGGGAATATGGCCTGAAAAGCCCTCAGAGCTTGCTTCCCGGTGAAAGGCTCCGACGGCGGAACGGAATACCAGATTCAGGCTTCCGCTTTTGGCCTAAGCTTATCCGCCAGCTTGCCCGCCAGATCCAGGAGACACTTCGCCGCCAGCGCGAACACAATACTTCCAGCCAGAACCAGTATCACGGTAGCTATATAAGAAAACCAGTCTGTATCAAACAGATCATTCAGACGCAGTCTCTCCACAATCCGGAACACTCCCGCGTGGGTGAGATATATTTCCATACTGATCCGGCTCAGGAATTTCATCGCACTGTTATTCAGGATCCTGCCTTTTGTGCCGATCGCATAACAGACCCAAGAAGAAAACAGGATCAGCAGCCAAATGTATGCTGTACTGACATGGCAATCCAATACCGGTAATATGGATTTCCTGAAAAAATAGGCGACTGTGAGTATCGTACACAGAATCGCCACGCCCCATCTGTATTTCTCCACCACCTTAGAAATGCTGTTCCGGTACAAAAAAAGTATTCCTCCGGCCAAAAAAAACATAGCGCAGAATATAAAATTCGTTTCTATGTTAAATCCGTCTATTACATGATTGTTATCAAAAAAATAGCTTGTACAGCAGATATTGAAAATCACGGATACAGTCATCGCCATCCAAGCTCTCCGCTTATTCTTCAGTAAGAAACAGAAAAACGGAAACAGCATATAAAACAAGAAGATAATACCCAAAGTCCATCCATTGCCGATCACGGAAATATCCGCATTCGGCAGCAGGCCGAAACACAATGTCAAATCAGCAAATGCTTCCATGAAACTGCTGAAACTTGGAGAAACCATGACATCCATCACTACCAACAAAACGAAATATGGCCAGATCCTGGCATACCGTGTTTCATAGAAACGGCTAACGGGAATGGAACCTGTTGAAATTTTATCATAATAGCCGCAACACATGGCAAAACCGGAAATTATCATGAACAAAAAGACAAATTTTGAAAAAGAAGGAAGGAGCGTTTGATAAAATCCATCTGATATATCATAGACATTTAGGGGATTCTTCACATGTAGCATGACTATACCAATCATCCCCAGTACCCGAAGTCCATCTATGGAATCATAACGCCCGCAACCTCTGCTCTGCTCTGCTCTGCTCTGCTCTGCTCTGCTCTGCTCTGAGCAGTCTATTCGCGCTTTCCATTTTTGTCAAGGCCTTTCCCTTTTGCATTTCCCATTCCGCATAGATTGCGTTACTAATTGGCAGAAATATCCTGTAAACTGATTTCATACGCATTTTGCACAAAACCATGAGAACAGTGGGCGTACATATCACTCATGAAGCTTTGCCCAATGTGATCATCTGTCCTTGCTGAATACGTTCAGCTGATCCTGCTGGACAGTAACTGATGCCGACCCAATCGCCCATCACAGATTTCCAGTCATGTGAAGGTTGCTTGCCATTTCAAAATGGTCGTTTCAAGATTCCAGAAGAAATCATCCGGCGGCTTCCGGATCAGCCGGAAGCCGCCGGCACTGCCTTCTCTCCTGCCGGCATCCCGCCTAGAATTTCGCCACGCTCACCTTCACGCCGGGACCCATGGTGCTGGCAAGGGTAACGCTCCTTAAATACTGCCCTTTCACCGCGCTGGGCTTTGCTTTCACGATGGCATCCATCAACGCTTTGAAGTTCTCCTGCAGCTTTTCGTCCGTAAAAGACACCTTTCCGATGGGAACATGCACGACGTTCGTTTTATCCAGCCTGTATTCGATTTTACCTGCCTTGATGTCCTTGATAGCTTTGGCCACGTCCATGGTCACGGTTCCCGCTTTCGGGTTGGGCATCAGCCCTTTCGGCCCAAGCGTCTTTCCCAGGCGCCCTACCACGCCCATCATGTCCGGCGTGGCTACCACCACGTCAAAATCCAGCCAGCCGTCTTTCTGGATCTTAGGGATCAGCTCGTCGCCGCCCACATAATCCGCTCCCGCCGTTTCCGCTTCGTTCACTTTATCGCCCTTCGCGAACACCAGCACCCTGATTTTCCTGCCGGTCCCGTTCGGCAGGATGACCGCGCCCCGGATCTGCTGCTCCGCATGGCGGCCGTCGCAGCCGGTCTTGATATGCACTTCAAGGGTTTCGTCGAATTTCGCTACTGCGGTCTTTTTCGCCAGGGCAATCGCTTCCGCCGGCTCGTACTGTACGCTCCGGTCTACCAGTTTCGCCGTTTCTATATATTTTTTGCCACGTTTCATCCAAACTTTCCTCCTGGTTTCACGATAAGGGTCTCTTATCTCCCAATTTTCTTATTCCACAACGATCCCCATGCTCCTTGCCGTACCGCAGATCATGCTGACCGCCGCCTCTATGCTTCCCGCGTTCAGATCCGGCATTTTGATCTCGGCGATCTCACGCACTTTTTCCCTGGAGATCGTGGCGACTTTGGTCTTGTTGGGCACCGCGGAACCGGACTTGATGTTGCAGGCCTTTTTCAGCAGGATCGCCGCAGGCGGAGTCTTCGTAATGAAAGTGAAGCTCCTGTCCGCATACACGGTGATGACCACCGGGATGATCAGATCGCCTTTGTCGGCTGTCCTGGCATTGAACTGCTTGGTAAACTCCATGATGTTCACGCCGTGCTGCCCCAGCGCAGGCCCGACCGGGGGAGCCGGGGTCGCTTTTCCCGCAGGGATCTGCAGTTTGATATAACCTGTTACTTTTTTTGCCATAATGGCACCTCCTTCATGTGGTGATTCGGCGCAGATGGTTTTGACTCCATCTGCTCCCACAGGGCAGCCACTGCCCTTTTTCTGTTACCTTTGCCCAAGAGTGCTTGGCCGGAAACCAGGACCCCGCTTTACGGCGGCTTGGTTCCCTATATTTTCATCCCGGCACAGCATAAGCCGGAAGAAAATACCGGATCCTGAAACACACGGAACACAGCACTTTCCCTAGAACTTCGTGACTTCCGCAAAGCTGATTTCCACGGGGGTTTCCCGTCCGAACAGCTCCACATTGATGGTCGCCGTCTGTTTGCTGAAGTCCAGTTTCTGCACGATACCTATCGTATCTTTCCACACCCCCGCCACAACGGCGATACTGTCGCCCTCCGCAAAATCAATGGACAGATTCTGTGTCTTGATCCCCAGAGGCTTCACCTCCGCTTCCGTAAGCGGCACGGGCTTGCTCCCCGGGCCTACGAAGCCGGTCACTCCTCTGGTGTTGCGGACCACGTACCAGGTATCGTCATTCATTTCCATATTGATCAGGACATATCCCGGAAACATTTTCTTCTGGACGGTCTTCTTGACGCCGTTCTTGATCTCGATCACATCCTGCATAGGAACCCGGACTTCCCGTATCTGCTCCGCAAGATACTTATTGTTCTCTATGGTCTTTTCGATGTTGACTTTGACCTTGTTTTCATAGCCGGAGTACGTATGCACCACATACCATTTTGCTTCTGTCTCTGCCATACAGTCCCCCCTTGCCTAAATAGAAGTCAGGAAATTCACACCCAGCTGGATGATGTAGTCCAGCACGGCAATGACAAACCCAAGCACGACGGATACCAGCACGACCGCCAAGGACTGCTTCAGGACGGACTGCCTGTCAGGCCATGAAACTTTCTTATATTCTGTTTTCACCCCGGTAAAAAAACTCAGACGGGTCTCCTTTTCCGTGGGACTTCCCATAGCTGCCTCCCATTCTCCGCGCCGTACGCGCCCGTACCGCTTTACTTGGTTTCCTTGTGGGGCGTATGCTTCCTGCAGAACCTGCAGTATTTGTTCATTTCCATCCTTTCGGGATGAGTCTTCTTGTCTTTACTGGTACTATAGTTACGCTGTTTGCATTCCGTACATGCCAATGTGATTCTCGTACGCATTTTTCCCTCCATTCTGCCGCCGACCGGTTTTTCCCATAAAAAAAAGAGCCGGCCCGTATCTCTTTGTCTTACTATAACATGGTCTGTCCGCAGTGTCAAGGGGAGTTTTGGGATTTTTGTATTGACTTTGTACGTTTGTCAATGATGTGGCCCATTCAGAGGTCGACGCCGCGCTTGTCCCAAAATTGCCTGTATGAAGACGGCTAGATATTGTTACCATACCGTAATCATAATCCAAATCTTCATTTTGGACCTAGCCATTTACAGACACTGCATGAGAGGTGGCGGAGGAAGAAAAAGTCGAATTTATACCTCCTGGTTTTACCGTAATAGAAGTTGCCCGTCCGTGGTCTTGGTCATACACAACGTGTCCGGCAGTTAGTATGGAAGCCGCACTGATGAAAGCACCGCTTCCCATTGCCGTAGTATGATCCGAAGATGTTATCTGCAAGTAAGCGATAGCACAATAGGGATAAGCGTTTACGTTGGTCATTTGCGACCTATTGTCCGTGCGTGCCTATCATGATCCGAGGCGTAACTACGTTAGCAGGAGGCGGAGCAACTTCAAGCCCTGCCGGAATGAACGGAGCCGTTCCAACAGAACCCGCTCCGTATGTTTGCGCGTTTTCTGTAACTGTTATGTACCCATTTATCATATTTCGTGAAATACTTGCTGCTGCGCTTACATGTTCCAAAGCAACGATTGTTTCACCGTCAAACTCGTCCCACGGATTATCATTCGGTATTGCATTCGAATCATCTACGATATATGATTCGTTACCTGTGGTAAAGTGATTACCACACGCAAGATATAAACTATGAAACCCTGCCAAAATCAGGCATTCCCCTGTAGCGCTCTACAATGCCCGTAGCGCGTTTTGCGTCGCGGGTAGAGAAAATTGCCAAGACCCCAAACGCGGCGCACAGGGGCAAACGAGACGCTATGCGGGGCATTGTGGTGCATAAGACAATAGCGTCGTTTTGCGCGACGGTATTTTACGCCGCTCTGTAAATGACTTCCCCTGTCTTGATAACGTGTTCCACAAAACCGCTTTTGTCCTCTGATTCGTCCAGTAAATGCGGTTCAATGTCAAGACTTATGTTCCACGAAAGACCACAGAGCATTGACGCAGTTTCGAGCCAATTACCGCTAAAACCATTCACAACAACCGCAATATCTATATCGCTCCATTCGTGCGGGTTTCCGTTCACATACGAGCCGAAAAGGATAACCGCGTTAGGTGCTAATACCTTGCGTACTTCCTCCGCATATCGGGCGGCTATCTCTCTAACCGTTGCCTTATCCAACATAAAAATCCCTCCGTTTCGCTCAAAAGCTGTTTGCAGTATTCATTTGTGAGTGTTGCCGCTATCCGCTCTTTGTATTCAGGATAACGCGCTTCGATTTGGAGCGGGATTAGTCATTAACTCTTTGTGTTCGTCTGATATTTCATTCCACACCTCCCCGCGCACCGCCAATTTTGACAAGTCATGAATTTTAGGCGGTATTTCGTCCGTAGTGCTTGCAATAGCAGCTTTTCATGCCTTTTCCGCTATCATATGGCAGAAATAGCCCATATGCAAAAGCCTTTGCGCAGATAATAAAGCCTTTGCGGTCAATAAATCATCGTCGCATAGCTCTAACCAGTAAGCAACCCTGCTTTGCATAATCAGCCCTCGCTTTCGGCAGCTTTCCCAACGGGAAGCGGCTTGTTTTCGTCCTGCCGTATGTCCGACGCGTCGGATATAAAAAACAAATCGCCGGGGGTACAATCAAGCGCGGCACAAATAGCCGTAACTGTGATTGTATCAATGCGCGTTGCGGTGTTGTTATATAGCGCACTGACGCTATTTCGTCTTAAATTTGTTTCAGCGCACAACTCCGCTATACGCATGTTGTCTTTTTCTCCCATGATTTTTCTAAGGCAACAGTTGAAAACCTTGCCGCGTGTGTTTACGGGTGTTTCCCTGATTGATGGCATTGGAATCATACCTCCCTGTTTTCATTATATCACTTGATAATCAAGAAGTCGAATATTTTTTTAATATTTTTGAATAAAACGCTTGACATCTTAATACGGAAATTCTCATAAAATTTTCACAGTCCGCAAAAGATGATGGGAAGCCCTGGCGTCAGTCTGCCGGGATCCGTTCCTTCCGGCCGGAATCCGCGCCGCGCTAAGACGTATGCGTATGCTCCTAAGCGAGCCAGATATGCTGGTTGCCGCCCCTGCCAATCCGGAGAATCGTATTCTCGTAACAAATAACACACGCGAATTCGGACGGGCTTATTTCCATAGCTGGCCCAGCTGCTCCGCCTGTGCTTTTCTTTCCGGCTCAGCAGTCAATTTAGTCTTCTGCGTTTCATTTCTTCATAAATGCCTTGCTGCACAGCCGCTTTACCGTTAAAAACGTAATGCAGTTCAGTAAAAAGATCAATCAGCCTAATATCACATCTGTCTTTTTCACGGTTATGCTCCACCTTTTTTGCACGAACAAACTCCAGGTTACAAAATTTCAGCCCATAGAAAATAAAATAATAGTTGTCATTTTCTACGATACTTTCACTATCCACTCCCTCAAAAATGGCATCCACTAAATCATCCCGAAACTCAACAATATCTGAAGCCCGACTTACATCAGACAGCCGACTTACATCAGACAGCCGACTTATAAAGTCAATATCTTTTACTTCTCTGATTCCCAGAACTTCCATAACCGCGCTATTCACGATGCAGACATTTTCAGTTGAAACGCCATGCTCTCTCAGCAGAACCTTATACTTGTTCAGCAGCTCAATAAACCGTTTGGTATATTGCGGCTTGAATCTGTACGATAAATATTTCAGATTATTCGGACTCAAAATGACTCTTTTCAGATGCATGAGTTCTTCATCATTGTCAGTACAGTGTATTTGTAACGCAGTCTCCCCAAAATCAGCGGAAGTTGCATCTCGTATACGGTTTTTCAGTTCGCGCAATTTTCCATATAATGTTATGCCTCCGTTCTTTCCGTCTGCTAAAACAAGAACACGAATTTTAAGCGGTGCAAGTTTGAGCAAATCTATTTTTGCGGTAATATGTGCATCGGTATACCCAAACCGATAAAAATAAATATCATTTACAAGTTGTTCAAAAGCAAGGTAATTTGTTTCAAAGTCCAGATCGACAAATCCAACGATTGTTCCCTGCTTGCCAAGTTGACTCTGCATAAATTCCCATAGGTGAAACGACGGACCCCATAAAACACAAATAGAACACTGTCCTTGATATAAATCAACAAAGGCCCTAAGAATTCTGAGTTTGTCATCTGTTGTGAATCCGTTTTCACAATACCAGCTCCAGTCTTTTATCTTAGATAGTTTCAGCCCTGGATAACGCTTGACCCAAAGCGGCGTATCCGCTTCTATACACGCAGCAATACGATGTGTCCCGTTCAGCGGCAAATTTTCTTCGTTTATGGGGACGGGATTATTCTGAAAAAAACCATTTGTCTTTATGCTGTCCATGATTTCTTTTGCCAAAGAGAGATATTCATGGATGCCATCTTTTATGACGTTACCGCTTGCAGAAATATTTTCTTTTCCGCCCGTCCAGGCAAGAATATGACGTGCATAGAGCGAAACCACCTCTGGATTTTCAATACCGTGTGAAATATCCCTCAAAAGCAAATACTTAATGCCAATATCCAGTCTGTTCGGAGAAATTAAATTACGAGCCTGAATTTTGACGGGATTATTTTCTTTCATAACGATTGTTTCATTTCCGAGCTGCGAGATACCGTTCAGTTTCCAAAATTTCAGATTATCTTCATCGGGAACAATGATCCTTTCTTCAGGCACGCCAAAACTTAGCAAGTCCTGCTTGATTCTGTTCCGGATCGGATAACTGATCGGACTAATGACTACCTTATCATAGCTCGCAAAATCCAAAAGTTTATGAAGTCCAAAACAAAAGTCATTGTGCTTTGAAGAATCTTTATCAACCATACCTACAATTTCACAGTAATCTTTTGCTTGACTGAAAAAATTCAAGCCTGCACGTCCACTGCCGTAAATAATCACTCGCATATTTTTCTCGATTTTTGCGAACGGGAATAAAGCATAGGACTGAAACATTTCTTCACCTCCAAAATAATTCTGCCGCTTGCGTTGCCCAATCAAATTGTCGAGCCGTTTCTAACGCAGAAGTTACAAATTCACTGTCATCCTTGACCGAGAGTGCTTTCTTTACCTGTACAACTGCATCTACAACAGACATACTTTGAAAAATGGCCCTGCAATCAGGCAAATTCTCCATATCCGATGTAACGACACATTTACCACAAGCCAGATACTGAAAAAGTTCGCTTGGAACACATTTCCTGTATTTACCATAAAACGGCAGGATTGCAAGATCAAATCTTTTAATGATTCCTGGCAATTCCTCATACGTTACTTGCCCACAATAGCTTAGATTAGCATATGAATGAAGCCAGGACATACCTGTTCCACAAAGATCACCGTAAAAAGCAACCTCATAATCCGGAAATGCCTCACATATATATTGCACCATTGCAAAATATATCCGGCAATCAATCATTCCCGCAAATCCGATAACAGGCTTGGCTTCATGGACTCCATGGGACTCTTCATGCGCCAACACCCGAGAAAATAAGCCATAATCAACTCCGCCATGAAGTTTCATAACTTTAACATTCAAATGTTTTTGAATCGTCCAAAAAAATTCCAAATCAGCAATATCAGTCAAAGAATACTCCGATACTCTTCTGTAGGAGTCGGGTATTTCCTCCGTAATATAAGTGATTGGCTTTGTGCTGGAGAGAAAGTGTTCTTTTTCTTCCTGCGAATAGGACTGTGTACTGTCAATCATCAAAATATCTGATAAATACTTGCTGATACATTCAGCGTTACTCGGAAGTTTTCTCGTCAATTTTTTTGTTGGTTCTTTCTTTTTCAGTGGTGTAAAGTTAAGAATCGCACGGTAAACTCTTTCGGCAGATTTTCCGTCCGTAAAATCAAACCGGTGTTCCATAACATTTTTTCTTGCGGCGGAATACTTCGTAGGATCTATAAACGCCTCTTCCAAAGCTGACAGAAATTCGGAAAAATTTGTCGCCTTAGTACCGGGCATATAAAAGTCAATATTGGCAAACACCACTCCCACACCCCCCCGATTGCTGGTATACTTGTCAAAATCAGGAACAAGATAGACAATAGGCTTATCTAACAGTAAAAAGTCAAAAACTATTGAGGAATAGTCACTGACAAGTACATCAAACGCATTTAATATTTGGTCATACCGCATATCATTTGTGAACAACAACTCATCGGTAAGCTCAAAAATATTATGATAAGTCTCAAAATTTACCCCTGATAAAGTGTTCCGCTCAATAGGATGTAGTTTGTATATCAATGCCGCATTGTGCGCATTCAAAAAATCATGAAGCTTAGGAAGGATAGAACCCTCGTCCAAATTCATAAGATTTTCAGAACGTAATTTTCCTGCACTTATGGAACCATTCGCCCGAAAGGTAGGAGCAAATAATATCAATTTTTGGAATTTTGAGCATTTACCGTTATATACCTTATTCAGTTTTGAGAAAGCTTCACAGTCATTGATGCAATCAAGCCTGGGCTGACCCGTTACCACGCACTTGCGAATATCGAAACCCAGCATGGAGCATAAACGGTAACGGTCATCCAGACTATGCACGCACAGCAAGTCGGTTATTCCACAAAAATACTCGTTCTTTTCAGCCTCCTCGGCACTCATATTCGGATCGTTATAACCATGAGCTTTTATCCCGCTGCCGTGCCAGAGATTGATGAAAATCTGCCCATCGCTTTTTTTGAGACAGGGAAAGGCTGTGTTAGCGACTACATATTTCGCACATGCCAAAAGCGCGTTCCCCGGTATGGTGTCATACATTTCACAGCGGATGCCCCTGCTGCGGAGCGGTTCTAAAAACTTCTGTTTTCTCACAAGCCAAGCGGTCTCCTGGTTTGTATTGCTCACGATATATTTCCATAACGCATATGGATTACATGCAAAATCGGGTTGTGAAATAAAAACAAACAAAATTGATACCTCCTTGTCTATTGGTCTTTCGAGGCCACAACAAAATCCTTCCATATCTCACGGCGTTTTGGTTTCAACACGGCGAAATCCCTCCTTCTTCTGATACGTCCAGCCCGTAATATTTCATCATTCTTTTCGCTCCGTCATTCAAAGACAGGCTTGGCAGCCAGCCGAGCCGCCTTAACTTTTCCGAGCTGCCCGTCACGCAAGGGAAAGCTCCGCTCGCTGATCGTGCCGCGTCGTCGAAGACCACCTCAATGTTCCTGCCGATGGAAAGATCCGCCATCCGTCTGGCAAGTTCCAGAACGCTTGCTTCACCATTTTCGTCAACGATATTGTATGCCTGACCAGGAATTCCATTCAGCAAAACCGATAACATGCCGGTAATCGCATCGGTTATATACAGAAACGAGCGAACCGCGCTCCCGTCACTTTTCAACACAATCTGATCGCCCGAAAGCAGCTGCGATACGAAATCTATGTGCAGTCTGCCGTCGTCGAGGGCGATCCCCGGTCCGAATATCTGAAACGGACGCGCAACTACAATCGGCAGGCCATATTTCGCGCAATAGACGGCACATAGTGTTTCAGCGGCTCTTTTTCCACAGGAATACGCATTGCGAACATTCAATGTGTCCAGCGAACCCTGCCGGCTTTCTGTCAGCCGCTCCCCATTTGGCATTCTGCCGTAAATATCGACGCTGCTGACAAACAGAAAACCTTCACAGTGATTTGTGGCCGCAAGTTTCAGCATATTCTCACAGCCGGTCACATTTGCTGAAAATGTGGCGGCAGGGTCAGCATGGCGCGATCTTATCCCCGCCGGACTTGCCGCGTGAATAAAGTACGATACGTTTTCGCCTATCCCAATGGGTTTGCAGACGTCCTGAATATGAAGTACAAAATCATCTCTGCCCCAATACTCCGCAAAACGTTCTCTTGCACGATCCTCGCTGCGGCAAAGCGCAATGATTTTACATCCTGCGTTCTTGCTGTCATTCAGTTCCAGAAAGGTATGAACGAAATATGCTGGGACATAGCCGTTCGCACCGGAAATCAAGATGGTCTTACCGTAAAAACGTCGCCAAGGTAAATCCGCCATCCGTATCTGAGCAACATCTTCTTTAATGATTTCTGCTTTCGGCATATTTCCGTTCCTGTTCCTCAAAAAGCCCATGAAGCGACTCCGCAATTGCCAGATCTTCCGGATAAGTTACTTTTACGCAGAATCGGTCGCCCAAGACCATCGCAACCTCCGTTCCGATATTCAGTACAAGCTCGCTATCTTCCGTGACTTCAGGCTTTCTAAAATCTATATCCTCCATATAGGCCTTATGTCCTGCCATCAATATCCCATATCGGAAGATCTGCGGTCCCTGCTGGATATACAATTTCTTTTTCTGCAAAGTACGGTTGACTTTTTCCCCATCATTGCTGAAGGTTATGGCATCCGTCGCTTTCACGACCGTGATTGCCGCATCAATGCTCTGAATCCTTTCATATAACTTGTCGATGATAATTTGAGAGACAAACGGACAGACGGACGTCATGATGATGACGGTGTCCTGCGGCTTTGCCGGAATCGCCGTCAGCCCGGAATAGACCGACTGCTGGCGCTCTTTTCCAGGCTTTGCAAAAGATTTCAATTTGGTTATGCCGTATTGCTCTGCCCATGCGTGTATCTTCCTGTGTTCTCTTTCCGCCGCAACGACACAAATTTCATCAATGTTGTGATTCTTTTGAGCAGTCTGCAGCGAATAGATCAGCATAGGGTTGCCTGTCAATTCAATAAACTGCTTTGATACCATTCCGTCACCAAATCGTTGACCTTTTCCGCCAGCAAGAACCATCGCATAATTCATCTGAAACGCTTGATCTCCTTTAACACATATTCGTATATGCGTCTGCCTACATTTCCGTCTATCAACCTACCGTCAAAAACATCTGAAAAGTCTTTTAAGTATTTCCATTTTTCTTTCCCATCGAGCCAATTGTTCAGATCATCTTCGTCTACATCTGCCGTGTACCAGTTTTGAATATGAAAGTTTTCACGATGACGTCTCGTTCGTGCTGAAATGAGCAACGGTTTCTTGGTAGCCCCATACAACGCCGCCAGGCTGCTCCGATCCCCATAATACGCATCGCTCCAGGCAATCGCCCGATGCAAGTCCGGCGTATCATCGTAAATGCCCCACTCCCCGCCCCGATACTCCGCGACAATCCCACGCCACTCTTCGGCAAGCGCGGGACGCATACTGCGGTAGGTCTGCTCACTCAGCGGGTGCGGCCTCCACCATAGGACGACGTCGCCACGCTGCCGGAACGTTTCCAGCACGGAGCGGAGTTTCTCCAGATACTGCTCATTTCCCGCCAGCATCGCGCCTAAAGTCGTGTTGTAAAAGATCACTTTCTTACCGGCTATCCTCTCACGCCAAGAATCCGGCAGCTTGCAGTCTTCGCGCCTGGCGTGAAGCACCGCATCAAATTTTGGGCTGCCCAGCGCGACAAACTTGTCCGCAGGCTTCCCGTGCCTGCTGCCGAAAGCCTTTTGGAAGACGCGAAGATAAGTCCGGCGCTCCTCTTCAGACGCTACCATCACTTTATGCGCATATACGCAGCCGGCAAGAGTACAGAAATGCTCCCGCACCTCACCCATCGTAACAAAATACGGCACATAAACCAGCAGATCCGTCCGTTCGCGCAGCCGCCTGAAATAAAAATCCGGATGGACGCTTGTGACAAGGTTGCCTTCATCGTAAGGCGCATAGCTCACTACCGCGTCCGGACGGCGCGCTTCCATATCATACGTCCGCCAGTCCGCGCACGCGACCGCGTCGCCGTAACAGTCCGCCCCCTCGAAATGCATTTCCCCGAAGGATCCATCGGGATTCCGCTCAAAGTACGGCACGGGCAGCCACACGGCATTGCAGCCCGGGTCGGCTTTCGCGGCCTGGTAGATCGACAGGATGCTGTCCGACATGGCTGCGCAGTAACTGATAAAAACAATTTCTGTTCCGGAGGGGGCCAGCTCACTGCGGACGCTGTTCTCGATTTTGATCAGGTGCCTCCGTAAGGCTTTCCCGTTGATTTCGCCGTTGCCGGCCCGAACAAGCAGCCTGCGGTACTCCGCGAGCAGCGCGGCCGTCTGCGTCCCCCCGCCTGCTATGGTCTCCAGGAAAGCGCCGACAGCAAGCGCGCCTTCTGAAGCTTCCGCGTACAGACCCGCAGACTGCGCCTCCCTCATCGTGCTGATCAGTTCCAGTATTTTGCTTTGCTGAATCTTCCTCACAGTAGCGGTACCTACCTGTCTGCGTCTGGATCGTCAGGCTCATTGCCTACGTACACGATAATATTATATCAAAGAATTTTCCCTGTCAACTGTTTGTTTTTCGTGAGTTTGATGGATTGCGCTTGATATTGCGATCGACCATAGCTCCAAATGTCCTCTTGACAAATGGCGAGAAATGATGACGCTTGTAAAACGCAATCCGCAGACGACCTATGACGACTTCGCGGCGGCGCCAGGCAAGTCGCGCTCAACCGTTATGCGTCACATAGCAAAACTCAAGGCCTCCGGCAAACTGCTCCGTGTCGGCTTAAACAAGAACGGGCATTGGAAAGTGCCGTCATCGCGGACGAGCCGTCAAGCGTTCTTGAATTTTTTCCTAAAATTTTCTGACCAGCTATAGGAGGGGGCTGAAAGCGCCTGTTTTTAGCCCCTTCCCGAACCGGCCCTGCCGATCAGCATCATCCCTTCATTTTGGCACACAAAACGTGATGACCTTTGCCCTGGACTTCATCATGCTTTCCATCCGTTTCCTGTCCTCATCATCCAGGCGTTTTCTGTCCTTTCGCATTTTCTCCACGGTGGATATGGTCGTATCCAAGCCGCCCGGCTCTCCATCCATCCTGGCGCGTCCCACTCGGCGCTTCGGTTCCCCGCAAAGGGCGCGGTTCCCGATTATTTCGCCGCCAGTTCCGCTTGCAGCTTCTCGGTAAGCAGCGGTACGATTTTATTCAGGTCGCCTACCAGCCCGTAGTCCGCCACGTCAAAGATGGGCGCCGACTCGTCTTTGTTGATAGCGATGATGAGGTCGGATTCTTCCATCCCCGCCAGGTGCTGGATGGCGCCGGAAATGCCGATGGCCACATACACGTTGGGGCGGACAGTCTTGCCGGTCTGCCCTACCTGTAAGGGCTTCGGCTTCCATCCCGCGTCCACTACGGCACGGGAACAGCTCACGGTTCCGCCGATCGCGTCCGCCAAGTCGTCCAGAAGCTTGAAGTTCTCCGGGGAGCCGACGCCGCGCCCGCCGGATACCAGGATCTTGGCATCCATGATGTCTACCGTATCCGACACGGCTTTTACCACTTTCAGGATTTCCACATAATTGCCGTCGGGTACAAAGCCGGGATGGAACTCTTCCACGACCGCTCGCGCGCCCTCGTTCCTCGCAAGCTTCTGCATGACGCCGGGGCGCACCGTAGCCATCTGCGGACGGAAATCCGGGCAGGCGATGGTGGCGATGGTATTGCCGCCGAACGCCGGGCGGGTCATCAGCAGCTGATTGTGCTTGGTTTCCCTGCCTGGGATAGGGTTCAGCGGGAAATCGCCGATGTCCAGCTGCGTACAGTCCGCCGTCAGCCCGGTGTGGATCCTTGCGGAGACACGGGGTCCAAGATCCCTGCCGATAGCGGTCGCGCCCACCAGGAAGATCTCCGGCCTGTATTTCCGGATCACGCTGGCCAGCGCGTGGGTATACGGTTCCGTGCGGTATTCTTTCAGCTGTGGGTCGTCCACCACGATGACTTTATCCGCGCCGTAAGCCGCCAGTTCCTCCGCCAGTTCCTTTACGCCGCTTCCCACCAGCACCGCCGTCACTTCCGTGCCGAGTTCCGAAGCCAGTTCCTTTCCCTTGCCGATCAGTTCCAAGGCAATGCTGTCGATCTCCTGATCCACCTGCTGGGCAAAGACATATACGCCCTTGTAGTCTTCAATGGAACGCTTTTCTTCCATGTTTTTGTTTCCTCCATTCCGCCACACAGGCGGCACACTGTCTGGTAAGTCTTTGTTAGATCACGTGTCTCCCCTTCAGCTTCCCGATCAGATAAGCCACGGACTGCGCGGGATCCAGGTTCACTTTCTCCCCTGTTCCTTTCCTCACCTTGTCAGACGCCTTCGCGATCTGGGTAGGGGAGCCTTTCAGCCCTAGGTTGGAATCTTCCACGTCCACCAGCTTTGTCCTGCCCCATACGGTGATTTCGGCCTGACAGGCCTCGAAGATCCCCCGGGGCGTCATATAGCGCGGCTCGTTCAGCTCCGCGAGAGCGGTGATCAGGCAAGGCAGCTTTGCTTTCAGGACGTGGTACCTGTCGTCATACTGGCGCTCCACGATCACGCTGTCGCCTTCGATTTTCACATCCTGCGCATAGGAAACCACAGGGATATTCAGATGTTCGGACAGCTGCGGGCCGACCTGCGCGGTATCTCCGTCGATGGCCTGGCGGCCTGTGATGATCAGGTCATATTCTAAGTTGCGGATGGCGCCCGCCAGAGTCTGGGAAGTCGCCCAGGTGTCCGCTCCGCCCAGCACCCTGTCGGTGACAAGGATGCCCTTGTCCGCTCCCATGGCGATGGCTTCCCTTAAAACATCTTCCGCTTTGGGAAGCCCCATCGTGATGACGGTCACTTCCGCCCCGTACTGGTCTTTTAACCTCAAAGCCGCTTCCAGCCCGGCTTTGTCGTCCGGGTTCATGATGGAGAGCATGGCCGCCCGGTTCAAAGTCCCGTCCGGATGGAACGAGACGCCGCCCTTCGTGTCGGGCACTTGTTTGATGCAGACAATGATTTTCATTGTGGTTTCACTCCTTATTCTTTTTCTAGAATCTATCCCGTTCAAACTGGCGTGGTCAAATTGACCGCAGGCAGTCTGACCGCGGGCAGTTTGACTGCGGGCAGTCTGGCGTGGCCAGCCTGGCGTGGCCAGCCTGGCCATGGGCAGCTGCCGTCATTTCAGAAGCTATGGCTGACATGGTGGCGCGGGCCACCGCACGGCTGGCCATGGGCAGCTGCCGTCATTTCAGAAGGTATGGCTGACATAGTGGCGCGGGCCACCGCACCGCTGGCCATGGGCAGCTCCCGTCATTTCAGAAGCTATGGCTGACATGGTGGCGCGGGCCACCGCACGGCTGGCCATGGGCAGCTGCCGTCATTTCAGAAGCGCCGCGCCGATGACCATACGCTGCACTTCGCTGGTTCCCTCATAGATCTCGGTAATCTTGGCGTCCCTCATCATGCGCTCTACCGGATAATCCCTCGTGTAGCCGTAGCCGCCGTGAAGCTGCACCGCCTTGGTCGTCACTTCCATGGCGACTTCCGCCGCGTACAGTTTGGCTTTTGCCGCTTCCAGAGAATAAGATTTCTGGGTCGCCTTCGCTTTCGCCGCCTTATAGACCAGAAGCTGTGCGGCTTCCACCTTGGTCGCCATGTCGGCGATCTGGAACTGCGTGTTCTGGAACGCGGCAATCGAACGGCCGAACTGCTTCCTTTCCTTCACATATTCAATGGTGGTCTCCAGCGCGCCTTCGGCAAGCCCGAGCGCCTGCGCCGCAATGCCGATGCGTCCGCCGTCCAGAGTATGCATGGCAATGCCGAAGCCCTTGCCCTCCGCCCCAAGCAGGTTCTCTTTGGGAATACGGCAGTCGGTGAAAATCAGCTCATAAGTGGAAGAGCCGCGGATCCCCATTTTCTTTTCTTTGGTGCCGAACGAAAAGCCGGGAGTCCCCTTTTCCACGATAAAGGCGGAAATCCGCTTCTTGCTCCTGCCCTTCGCGTCGGTATCTACGCCCGTAACGGCAAAAATGACATAGACATCCGCTTCTTTTCCGTTGGTGATAAAAATCTTGGAGCCGTTGAGGAGATATTCCCCGCCGTCTGCGACCGCTTTCGTCTGCTGGCCTTGGGCGTCCGTTCCGGCGCCAGGCTCCGTCAGCCCGAAAGCGCCGAGCTTTTCCCCTTTTGCCAAGGGAACCAGGTATTTCTGCTTCTGCGCTTCCGTGCCATAAGTCTGGATGGGGTCGCAGCAGAGGGAAGTATGGGCGGATACGATGACGCCCGTCGTGCCGCAGACCTTGGACAGCTCTTCCACGCACATCGCGTAAGTCAGCGGGTCGCAGCCCTGGCCGCCGTATTCCTTGGGAACCGGAATCCCCAGGAAGCCGTATCTGGCCATTTTCTTCGTTGTTTCCTGCGGAAATTCTTCCGTTTCATCGACCTCCTGCGCAAGAGGCTTCACTTCTTTTTCGGCGAATTCCCTGAAAAGAGCCCGCGCCATTTCATGTTCTTTACTTAAGGTGAAATCCATGATTTTCTTTCCTCCATTTAGGATCTACTGATTTGCCGCGCAGCTTCCGTACGGCAAATTCTGTGCGGAACAGCTTTCCGCTTTCCGGCGGATACCCCGCTTATGCGGCAGATCTTCCGTCCTTCTAAAAAATATTTTACTTGCCGTAGCGGTAGAAGCCGCTTCCGGTCTTCTTGCCCAGCTTGCCGGCGCGAACCATCTTCCTGAGCAGGGGGTGCGGGCGGTATTTCGGATCGCCGGTCTCGCTCTGCAGCACTTCCAGAATCGCCAGCACGATGTCCAGCCCGACCAGATCTCCGAGCGCGAGCGGACCCATGGGATGAGAGGCCCCCAGTTTCATGGCTTCGTCGATGTCCGCCACGCTTGCCACGCCGTCCGCGTAAATGCCGACCGCTTCGTTGATCATCGGGATCAGGATCCGGTTGACCACAAAGCCCGGCGCCTCTTTCACTTCCACGGGGGTCTTGCCGATCTGCGCCGCGATGTCCTTGATTTTCTCCACCAGTTCCGCCGGGGTGTTTTCTCCCGCGATCACTTCCACCAGTTTCATGCGGTCCGCCGGGTTGAAGAAATGCAGCCCGACGAGGGGTCTGTCCAAGCCCGCGCCGATTTCCGTGATGGAAAGGGAAGAGGTGTTCGTGGCAAAAACGCACTCCGGCTTTACGATTCCTTGCAGTTCCTGGAACGTCGCTTTCTTGATCTGCATATTTTCCGGAGCCACTTCGATGATCAGGTCACAGTCCGTACAGATGTCTTTCAGCCCGCAGACGACTTTGCCAAGGACAGCGTCCGCTTTCTCCTGGGTGATCTTCTCCTTGCCGACTAAAAATTTCATGTTTTTGGCGATCCTTGCTTTTCCGCCCTCCGCAAACTCCATCTTGATGTCGCATAAGCATACTTCGTAGCCGTCGGTCACGGCAAACGCCTGCGCGATGCCCGCTCCCATCGTTCCTGCGCCAATGATTCCTACTTTCATGGGAAATCCTCCTTCATGATCTTATTGCTCCCCCGAGGAAACCTTGCGCCATCTATCTTTGAAAACGCGCCGAATACTGCGTTGTTCATCGGTTGCAATGCGCGCACATCGCGCCCTTTTCTCGCCTTGTCTTTGGCGTGTTTTCTTTGCCGTATAACGCAAGGTTTTCTCGGGGAGCAACAAGAAATAAAATTCGCCTGATTATTTGTTCCGGAACGCTTCGACTTTTCTTTTTTCCAGGAAAGCCGCCATTCCTTCTTGCTGGTCATAGGTCTCAAAACAGCCGCCGAACAGCTTTTCTTCTATTACAATGGCGCTGTCCATGTCCACGTCCAAGCCCTCGTTGATAGCTTTCTTGCAGCCGCGCACGGCAATGGGCGCGTTCCTGGCGATTCCCGCCGCCATCTTCTCGGCGGCGGGCAGCAGTTCCTCCTGCGGATAGACCGCGTTTACCAGGCCGACCCGCAGAGCCTCGTCCGCCTTGATGCTGCGTCCGGTATAAATCAGCTGCTTTGCCATCCCCATACCGACCAGACGGGCAAGCCGCTGTGTGCCGCCGAAGCCCGGCGTAATGCCCAGGCCGACTTCCGGCTGTCCGAACAGAGCGTTATCCGCAGCGAGCCGGAGGTCACAGCTCATGGCAAGCTCACAGCCGCCGCCCAGCGCGAACCCGTTCACCGCGGCAATCACAGGGATAGGGAACGTTTCCAGTTTCCGGAAGATATTGTTCCCTTTTTTTCCGAAAGCTTCCCCCTCTTCTTTGGTCAGCCGCTGCATTTCCCCGATGTCCGCCCCCGCCACAAAGGACTTCGTCCCGGCTCCGGTCAGGATCAGGCATCTGACCTGTTCCAGATCGATCCTGTCCAAGGCCTGGTTCAGTTCCTCCAGTAACGCAGAGTTCAAGGCGTTCAGCGCTTTTTCACGGCTGACGGTAAGGATGGCGTAGCTGCCTTTCTGCTCATATACCATATATTCCATTTCAGTTTCCTTTCTAAAGGACTCTCCGAGTCTAAATGGGGCTGTCGCCCCAAACCCCTCGTTCCGGTCGGAGTGAATCCGACCTGCACTCACATGGGCATACGCCCATGCACGCCGCTTCGCGCCGTATCAGCACCTTACAGGCAGCCGGATTCTTGTTTTATTTTACCGTTTTGAGCCTGTAAGGTACGAAATCGTTCCCGTCCGGTTACTGCGCAGCCGAAGCCCTTTTTTAGTCTTCTGCCTTCACAATCGTCGCGCAGCCCATTCCGCCGCCGATACACAGGGTGGCCAAACCGGTCTTCGCGCCTTTTGCCCGCATTTCATGCAGAAGCGTCACCAGGATACGGCAGCCGGAAGCTCCTACCGGATGTCCGAGGGCAATCGCGCCGCCGTTGGGGTTCAGCTGTTTTTCCACGTCGATCCCCAGGTCTTTGCCGACCGCCACGGACTGCGCCGCAAAGGCTTCGTTGGCTTCTATGACGTCGAAGTCTTCGATCTTCATGCCGGTCTTTTCCAGGACTTTCTTCGTCGCCGCGACAGGCCCGATCCCCATGACCTCCGGACGGACGCCCGCCAAGGCCCCGGCCACGAACACGGCCATCGGCTTCACGCCCAGTTCCTTCGCCTTTTCTTCGCTCATGACGACGACAGCCGCCGCGCCGTCGTTGATGCTGGAAGAATTCCCCGCCGTCACTAAGCCGTCCTTGTTGATCGGACGCAGTTTTGCAAGAGCAGCCAGGGTCGAGCCGTGGCGGGGGCCTTCGTCCGTGTCAAAGAGGACTGTTTCTTTCTTTTTCTTGACCTCCACGGGAACGATCTCCGCCCGGAAAGCGCCGCTTTTCTGCGCCGCTTCCGCTTTGAGCTGGCTGTTCAGCGCAAATTCGTCGAGTTCCTCACGGGAAAGCCCCCATTCCCTGCCGATGTTATCCGCCGTCGAAATCATGTGATAATCGTGGAACGCATCCCACAGAGCGTCTTTGACCATAGTGTCCACCAGAGTGCCGTTGTTCATACGGTAGCCGAAACGGGCCTGGGGAACCGCGTAAGGAGCCATAGACATATTTTCCATGCCGCCCGCCACGATCACATCGGCATCCCCCGCGATGATCATGGAAGCCGCCTGATTCACGCAGTTCAGACCGGAGCCGCAGACCACGTTCATCGTCACCGCCGGAACTTCGACCGGCAGCCCGGCCTTAACGGAAGCCTGTCTGGCAACATTCTGCCCTTGCCCCGCCTGGATCACGCAGCCCATGAGAACCTGATCCACCGCGTCCGGAGCGACCCCCGCCCGGTTCAGCGCTTCTTTGATGACGATCGCGCCGAGCTCTGCGGCGGGAGTCGTACTAAGACCGCCGCCCATGGTTCCGATAGCGGTTCGGCAGGCGCCTGCTAATACCACTTTTTTTGCCATTTCATTTTCCTCCAGTTCTGATCATAGATTGTTATTTTTTTATCATATCCGCTTTTGCTATTTTATCATAGCAGACAGGCTTTTGCAATGCCTTTTTCAATTTTCTGCCACGCTTCTCCTTCCTTTCCCTTCTTATTTCGCGGAAAGGGAAAATCTGTCTGTTCTTGTGAAGGCTTTGGCCGCATAGGAGTGGAACAGGGAGAAAGATTTGTGCCGCCTGCGGCGGCATGGCCGAAGCCCGAACAGAAATCTGGCTGATTTTTTTATGGAAAAGGAGATCCTACTATGGCAATCCATCAGACACGGATCGGCTTGGCGCTGTCCGGCGGCGGTATACGGGCGGCGCTTTTTCATTTTGGCGTACTCCGGTTTTTGGCGGAGCGGAAATGTCTGGAAAACATTTCTTGTGTCTCGACTGTCTCCGGCGCGGGCCTGGGTGTTTCTCTCATACTGGCAAAAAACAATTTCTTATGGCCTTCCAGCGAAGCTTTTGTGGAATCGGTGCTGCCGCCGGCCATGGAAACGGTTCTGGGCCGCGATCTCCAGGAGACGCTGCGGCGGCTGTACCGCCTGCAGCCTGACGTCGGTCTGGATATACTGCTGGCCAAGGCGCTGGAAGCAGAGTGGGGTATCCGCGCCAGTCTGCAGGACGTGGATCCGGCTCTTTGCTGGGTGATCAACGCCGTTACTTTTGAAACCGGCGGAAATTTCCGCTTTACCAGGCAGTACATGGGGGAAGCCCAGCTAGGGTATGCTCTGCGCCCGGATTTTCCGGTAAGTACCGCCGTTGCCGTTTCGGCGGCATATCCGCTGCCATTGGTCTCCGACTTCCCCTCCATCGGCCCGCATACGCTGGATATGCGGCCGTATCAGTGGCACAAGGAACCTGTCCCGGGCGGGAATCGCCCGGACGGAAACTGCCGCCCGCGCAGTTTCTGCCATCTCTGGGACGGCGGCGTGTACGACAATTTAGGCCTGGAAGCACTGTACGCGGACGGATCGCTGCTGCGCGGCCTTGACTTTCTGATCGTGTCCGACGCGTCCAAACCTTTGACCGAATGCGTATACACGGACGGCGAGCCGAGCCAGAACGAAGCGCGGGTCTGGGATATTTCCGCGGACCGGCTGAACCGGACACTGATACGGGACCTGCTGTGCAATGTGACCGGCAAAGGCAAAGGGGCTTATATCCGGATCGGAAAACCCGCGGCGTATTACCCGACCACGCTGGCGGCGCCTTCCAAGGAAGCCGCCGCCATGCTCGTGCAAAACGGTTATGAAAGCGCCCAGAAGGCGTTACGGACAGATCAGCGAATGATGGCCTGGAGCAGCTGCCGGAGCTGATCCGGCCTTGCCTGGAGCCATCTTGGGCTGTCGGGCGCAGGACGGAAAGACCGTTTCTTCCCGCGTCCGTGCCATCATTGCGGCTGGCATCGCAGGGCGGCGCTTCCGTTCACCGTGTTCTGGCAGGGCCGACTAGGCGCATTCGGCAGAGACGGCCAGAACAGCCCAACTACGTTTTGGCGCAAAACCGCGAAATATATTTTTATTTTTTGGGTACTTGAATCATTTTCTTGTTTGTATTATACTGTGATGGAGCGAGACAGATTTCTGTGTTCTCCTTCTGCATACGGAGGGGTATCGAAGCGGTCATAACGGGGCTGACTCGAAATCCACTCGGTCAGTTGCCTTGATAATGCCGGAAACCCTTGAGTTTCCGTGGGTTCGCGGGATTTTGAAAATTCAGGTTTTTAGCAATTTCTACGGTTTTTCTACACTTTGCCTTGACTTCTACGTGGGGCTTGGTGTATTAAAATAAATATGGAGGCGTATCGAAGTGGTCATAACGAGCCTGACTCGAAATCAGGTTGTCCTC
>JAISOV010000022.1 GCA_031275405.1 Clostridium sp.
GCGGCGGCCGCAGCCGTTTTCCTTTTCGTACCCAGTCTCTTTTGGATGTCCATTCTATCTCCGTCCTTTCTTTTTATCCGTTCCTGTGGCTGTCAGAAGGTGTACCTTTTGACAGTGGCTAAACACACGCTATTTTTCTTCTATTCTACCACAGTCTGGAACAGGGCGCAAGCAATTCTGCCTAAAAAAAGTACAGGCCTTTCTTTTTTTTGTATCAATCCGTGAATCCCCGTGGATTTTTCTGAAACGGAACCCAGAAATCCCGCGCCGTCAAAAGGTACGTCTTTTGACAGTTCCCTCGCAAGCTCATACCCGCCGTTTTTAGGGACACTGAAAAATCCCTGCTTCTGACGGCAGGAATAGACCCTGCGGTACATTTCGTGGCAGCCGAGCCTGCAAGCGAGCGTCTGAAAAAGATCTGAAAAAGTTTCCGAAAGCGTTTGACAGGGCATGGGTTTTGGCGTAAATGAAACATCGCTGAAACAGTGGCTTTTCCAACGGATAGGCTCTGGGTTTCCGTTTATGCTGGCCGTCCTGTCTGTTTCCGGGCGTTTTCCGGTTCGGCGCTTTTCCCGTATGTGCCATGTGATCCGTATGGCGTGGGTTTTGGCACGCAAAACCATGGTTTCAGGAAATACGACGGAAAGGGGGGCGGCCTGCTGCCCGGTACTGGCGGACTCGCGCTGCCTTCCCCGGCGTATGGATCAAAATCGCCTGGACTGTCTTGACAAAAAAAGACGGCAACCATATAATAAACAAGGAGACAGCAATCACATAGGGAACCGCCTAAAACCAGAACCCCGGGGACGATTCCTCCAGGAAAAGCCAGCCTAAGGGAACCGTATTTCCTTTCGGGAAAGCATTCCAAGCCATGCCGAGGATAGAACCCTTATCACAGAACGCCAAAAGGGAAAAGCGCTGCGTCTCCCAGCCCAAGAAAGGAATTCGGATGCCTTTGATAGAACTGCGCAACGTCACGAAAAGCTACCGCAGCGGCCAGGTCAGCATTACCGCGTTGGACGGCGTTTCTTTAGAGATCGAGCCGGGTAAATTTACGGTGATCCTGGGTCCTTCCGGCTCCGGCAAATCCACGCTGCTGAACCTGATCGGCGGCATGGACTTTGTCACCTCCGGTGAGATCATGATCGACGGCGTACACATCGAAAAGCTTTCCAAAGAGAAACTGACGAAATACCGCAGGGAAAGCATCGGATTTATTTTTCAGTTTTACAACCTGATTCCCAATCTCACTTGCTATGAAAACGTGGACATCGCAAGCAGACTGAGTACCGACCCGCTGGACGCGGAAGCAGTGCTGGAAACGCTGGGTCTGGGCAAACGCTTCCGGAATTTCCCTGCGCAGCTGTCAGGGGGCGAACAGCAAAGGGCTTCGATCGCGCGGGCTTTGTGCAAGAACCCCAAGATCATGCTCTGCGACGAGCCGACCGGGGCGCTGGATACCCAGACGGGCAGCCATGTTCTGTCTTATCTGCAAAACATGGCGAAACAATACCGGAAAGCCGTCATTGTCGTCACACACAACGAGTCCGCCGCCACCGCCGCCGACCGGCTGATCCGGCTCAAAGACGGGCGGATAGACAGTATTTCGGACAATCCCGCGCCCGAGATCATAGGGAAGGCGGTTACATAAATGAAGTATTTTTTCCGCAAGACCTGCCGGGATATGCTCGGCAGCTGGATGCAGTTCTTCGCGGTACTCGCCATGTCCTTTCTGTCCGTCTGCATTTATTCAGGGATCGAGGGCGTGTGGTACGGGCTGGACCGGGTGGCTTCCGATTATTATGAGCAGACAGCCATCGCGGACTACCGGATCTACTGCGAAGGCGTTTCCGAAACGCAGCTGGACGAAATCCAAGGAATCGGACAGGTGGAAGCCGCGTCCGTTTCTATGTCCGTGAACGTCGGCTTTCAAGACGCTTTGCCCGGCAATGGCAACCCGGTTCTGCGGCTGCGGACGTTCCGGGAAAGCGACCGTGTTTCCACCTTTCTGACACAGGAGGGAAACGTTTTTTCGGAAACCCCGGCAGACGCCGTATGGCTGGATCTGTCCTTTGCGCAGGCGCATGATATAGAGACGGGAGATACCGTCAAGCTGTCTTTTTCCTATCCGCCGTCTGTTATCTCAGAAACGGGGCGGACGGGAGACCGCCTATCCGCTTCTGGCTTTACGTACTCCTTGGCAGGCATGGAACAGTCCGCGGAAAACACGCTTCCCGCCGTGATCTCCTTGGAAAAAGAATTGACGGTGGAAGGACTCGTGTTAAGTTCCGAATACATCTACGATACCGGTTCCGCCACCGAAATCGTGCCGAATCACGAGCTGTACGGATACTGTTTCGTCTCCGAACAGACGGCGCGGCAGTTTCTGGGAACCCTGATCTATCATGAAATCCGGCTTAAAACCGGGCGGGACGCGGATACGGCCGTCCTCCGGAAGGAACTGGAGCGGATCCTGGGGGAGAGCTACCGGGATATGGTGGAAAAGGACGACATTCCCGCCGTCAGCCAGATCACAAAAGAAGTACGGCAGATGAAGACCATGGCGCAGAGGTTCTCCTTTGTGTTCATCCTATTGGCGCTGCTCACCATGTATACCACGATGAGTCGCCTGGTCCACCTACAGAGTATGGAAATAGGGCTGTTCAAGGCCCTTGGTTTTTCCAACTCCTTCCTGCGTCTCCATTATGCCCTTTACGGGTTCATCGTCTCCGCGCTGGGCGGCTTTCTGGGCAGCGTCTTTGGCCCCATCATTGTTTCGCCCGCTGTCATGGCGCTCAAAAAGGCAACCCTCGTCCTGCCCCGCTGGGAAACCCGGACTTCCTACGCCACCTGCCTGCTCGTCGCGGCCATCACCGTGGTCTGCACCTGTTCCTGCCTGGCGGCTTCGCGCCGGAGCCTGACGGAAGTTCCGGCTGTATCCATGCGGACGAAGCCCCCGAAAGAAGGCACGGAAAGCTTTTTTGAAAAAATCCCGTTCCTATGGAGCCTGTTTTCCTCAGCGTGGCGGTGGATTTTTCGTGACGTCAGCCGGGCGAAGCTGCGGACACTGATCGGAATCGTAGGGGTGGCGGGCGGTCTGACGCTGATCGTGGCCGGGGTGGGCGTCCGGGATTCTATCCGCAGCTCCAACGAATATGTGTATCATGTCCAGAACCGTTATCAGGAAAAACTGCTTCTGGCTTCAGCCGCAAGCGACGAGGACAAGGCGCTGATCGAAGAGCGCACCGACAAAGGGCAGTGGCTGATGGAACAGGCGGCGGAATTCACCGCCGCCGGGGATTCCCGCAAGGGCCTGCTTACGGTCGCCGACGGCATGGATCTGCTCTATTTTGAGGATCCGGACAGGAAGCCGGTGAAGCTTTCCGAAGACGGGGTGCTGCTCACACGCAAGCTGGCGGAGCGGCTCGGCGCACAGGCAGGCGAGGAAATCCGCTTCCGCGTCATCGGTACGCAGCTTACCTTGACCGCCAAAATCGCCCAGATCATCTATTCTCCCGCCCCTCAGGGGATTTTTATCGCCCGGAAATATTTTGAAGCCATCGGCGGAGATTTTGCCGCGGATTCCATTTTGATTTCTAACGAAGCGCAAGGCCGAAGCTATTCCGACATTCCCTCCGTCCGGGAGATCGTGACGATCGAAGCCCAGGAAGAGAACATGAACACCATGCTGCGCAGCGTCATGACTATCATCGGTCTGCTGATCGTGGCTTCGCTCGTGTTAAGTTCGGTCATCCTGTACAACCTCGGCACGCTGAATTTTATGGAACGGCGCCGGGAATACGCCACGATGCAAGTCCTCGGCTTCTACCAGAAAGAAATCCGCTCTCTGATGTTACGGGAAAACGTACTGATACTGACGGCAGGTCTGTTGCTCGGCGCCCCGGTCAGCCTGAAATTCCTGGAAGGATACCTCGGTATCATCGCGTTTGATTCCTTTGAATGGATACCGCAGATCCATCCCTTGAGCTTTGCCCTCTGCGTAGGGGTCATAGCGCTGTGTTCGGTGGCCACGACCTTGGTCCTGAGCTGGAAGGCGGGAAATATCGTGATGGCGGAGTCCCTGAAATCCATGGAATAGACCGTTACGGGAACAGTTTGCCCACGGGTGGGCTGCCGTGGGAACAGGTTGCCTATGGAACAGGCCGTTCGGAGGTTCTGAGAAAATTTTTACTCTTCACAGCTTCTTTATATTCTTTCGGTATACTGTATCTGTCAGTCCAGGGCAGAACTGCGCAGAGCGCGGCAGACGCCCGTCCGCAACGCTTCCGCCCAGGCAGGGAAGCCATCAGCTTCCCTAAGCCTTTCCCGCGTCCAGCTGTTTCCGACCCGCCGCAAGGATGAAGAAACCTACCGCGAACAGGGCGATGATAGACAGGATGGAATAAGAACTGCGCCCGGTGGCGTTGCGGACGATGGAATAGAGCAGCGGCCCCATGATTGCGGCAAATTTGCCGAAAATATCAAAGAAGCCGAAGTATTCACCGGAACGTTCCGGGGGTACTAATTTCCCAAAATAGGAACGGGATACGGCCTGTATGCCGCCTTGCACCGTTCCGACCAGGATGGCGAGAATCCAGAAGATGGTAAGCGCGGTGTTCACGCCAAAGTAGGATTCCTCCAAGCCGAAGCCCATGATAAAGCCCAAGACACAAATAAAAATATACATCACGACGGAAAAACGAATGAGTCTCAAAGAAGACGTTTTTCCGCTCAGATGGCCGAACAGCAAGGCACTGGGAACCCCCACCAGCTGCGTCACCATTAACGCCACGATCATACCGGTGGAATCCAGTCCGAGCGTGGAGCCGTAAGCGGTAGCCATGCCGATCACCGTCCCCACGCCGTCTATATAGAAGAAATAAGCGCAGATAAAAATCAGAAGAGCGCGTTCGTGTAAAATGTCCTTGGCGGTCTTTAGAATGGATTGGAACGTCGTCCGGAGGAACGCTTTCGGGGGAGCGCCCGAATCGTGCCGGTGCTTTACGTTCCGCAGGAGCGGGATACTGAAAATCCCCCACCAGACCGCAGTCAGGACAATGGAAATCCGTACCGGTGTTGTTCCGCTCAGTCCGAATTTGCTGCCGAAAGAAATGAGAAGAATGCTGATGACAAAAGGAATGGTGCTGCCGCCGATGTAGCCGCAGGCAAAACCGATGGTGGAGAGCCTGTCCATACGCTCCCTGCTCGTCACGTCCGTCAAAAAGCTGTCATACATCAGCAAGGTTCCAGACCAGCCGACATGGGAAACGACATATCCCAGAAGCAGCAGGGGCCAGGAAGACCAGAACGCGGAAAGGAGCGTAAACAGGATACCGACGGCAAGAAAGGCACAGAACAGTTTCTTTTTCCAGCCCTTATAATCCGCCAGGGCGCCGAACAACGGCGAGCAGACCGCCAGTACGACCGTCGAGATACTCGTGGCGATGCCCCACCAGTAATCCCCCGCCTGCACCGAAGCTCTGCTCATGGTGGTAAAGTAGATGGGGAATATGGCGGCGACCATGATGGTCGCGTACACAGAGTTGGCCCAGTCGTATGTCACCCAGCTTTTTTCTTCCTTTGTCAGTTTCATCTGATCACCTTTTCCGTGGAATATGTTCCACAAAATCCCTTTCTGAAAGTCGTGAAGCTATGCCAGTGTATTCCCAGCTCTGCGCCTCCGAATCCCTACCGAATCCCACAACATCAGTTCCCCGCACCGAACCCTTGCAGCCCTAACACGTTGGCTACCAGCTTCGTCACGTCGGTAATCCTGCCTCCCGTTTTGCGCGCGTCCGCCGGAAAATCCCCGCCGCGTACCCCATAAAACACATGGTAATCTTCGTAATCCGTAGGATAGCCATGGTTCCCTTTTTCGATGCCGTGTCTTTCCGGTTCCGCGCCGCAGTCTGCCGCCGATCTGGCTTTTTCCTCATAGAAGCACCAGCCTGGTTTTGCCGCTATGCCGAATAAGGCGACGGAAGAATAACCGGAAATCGTCATTTCTTCTTCCGTCAGGAAACGACCGAACCACTTTTCCTGGCAGACCTTATGAAGCAGTTCCCGGCAGAAAGGCATTTCGGAAAGAAGCGATCTGCTCGGAGGATTCCCTTTTTTGATCCGGAAAAACGCGCTGCCGCCGCATAACTCGAACGCGCCTGTCTCGTTTTCTCCCGCCAAGGTGTTCGGGTCGGCGGTATGCCCCACCTGGAGCTGCCCATGGTCTGAAAAAATGACAGTTATGACATTCTCCCCGGCGGCTTCCAGTAAACGCCCGAGATTCCGGTCAAGAGAGACCACCGCAGGCTGTAGTCTGCCGAAGTCTTTCCCATACATATGGCAGAAAGCGTCGTATGCCGTCAGGTGTACCAAGGTCAGATCCGGTTTCTTGCGCCGCAGCACATCCACCGCCACGCTGGTCGTAAAATCGTCCAGATAGGGCTGCGTGATCCCGCGCAACTTTTTCCGGTGTCTCATAAATTCGCGAAGCTGAAACCAACGGCTTCCGGCACGGAGGTTTTCAAGAATCTGATTTTGGCCAGGCAGAATATGCAGCTCCGGCACATTATACCTGATCTTGGCGTACCCGGTAACAGGCCATAAGACCGCCGCCACGCGCAGCCCTTTTTCAGCGGCGGCATCCCAGAGGGTCTTGGCTTGAATCCGGCGGCTGTCACAGACCCATCGCCCGTTTCGCAGATTGGAGATGATTTTATGGTCTTTTGGCGGCAGGCCTGTGGCAACGGTGGTATGAACCGGATAGGTATTCGATACGAAAACGGTTTCTACTCCGGACACCAGAGTACCCTTCTGTAAAAATCCCGCGACGCAAGGGCTGGTTCCAGCCATCCGCAGCAGATCCGTATCGGAAACAGCGTCAAAGCTGATCACCAACACACGCATGATAAGCCCCCCCCTGTGACAATAAATTTGCGGATAAGGCATCGCATCCAGCCATGTTTTCTTCCAACTCGTGCCGAAGCTAAAATAAGAGGAGCAAATGGTCTCACAAGGATAAAAAAAGAAAGCCTCTTTTTTAAGATTAAAGCATGAGGCCGGGATATTTGTCAAGATGGCTGCGAAGTATTTTCCGGGGTTTCGCCGCAGATCTGTTACCATTCAGCTGTCCTTGCGGAATGTGTTCAGCTGTCCTTGCGGAACAGGAACCGCAGCAACAAAAAGTTTCAAAATTTCCGGAAAAGCCCTTGACAGGCACGAACAGGTGTTTTATACTAAAAAAACAGAACATTTGTTCCATGACGAAAAGGAGAATATCAAACATGGAAAAAAACGAGAGACTCAAAGCGCTCGACGCGGCTCTTACCCAGATTGAAAAGCAGTATGGAAAGGGAGCGGTCATGAGACTGGGCGATCCCTCCATACAGATGAACGTGGAAACAGTACCCACAGGTTCCTTGAGCCTGGATATTGCCTTAGGACTCGGAGGGATCCCGAAAGGCAGGATCGTGGAGATCTACGGGCCGGAATCCAGCGGCAAAACCACCGTCACCCTGCATATGATAGCGGAAGTGCAGAAAAGGGGCGGTATTGCCGGTTTCATTGACGCGGAACACGCGCTGGATCCGGTATATGCCAGAAATATCGGGGTAGATATTGATAATCTGTACATTTCCCAGCCGGACAACGGGGAACAGGCCCTGGAGATCACGGAGACGATGGTGCGTTCCGGCGCGGTAGATATTGTGGTCATTGATTCCGTAGCGGCTCTGGTACCCAAAGCGGAGATTGACGGCGACATGGGAGACAGCCATGTAGGCTTACAGGCGCGTCTCATGTCCCAGGCACTCCGGAAACTGACTGCGGTGATCAGTAAATCGAACTGTATCGTGATCTTTATCAACCAGCTCCGCGAAAAGGTCGGCGTGGTATATGGCAACCCGGAAACCACCACCGGCGGCAGGGCGCTGAAATTTTATTCTTCCGTACGTCTGGACGTCAGAAAAATCGAAACGCTGAAGCAAAGCGGAGAGATGATCGGGAACCGTACCCGTGTAAAAGTAGTCAAGAACAAAATAGCTCCGCCATTTCGGGAAGCGGAGTTTGACATCATGTTCGGAGAAGGGATTTCCACAGTAGGAGATATACTGGATCTAGCAACCGGAATCGATCTGGTCAACAAGTCCGGAGCCTGGTACTCTTATGGAGGAGCCAAAATCGGACAAGGGCGGGAAAACGCCAAGCAGTATCTGAAAGACAATCCAACAGTCCTGAAAGAAGTAGAGGAAAAAGTAAGGAAGCATTATCAGCTGGACGGCGCCAAGGCGGCAAAAGAAGAAGCGGCACAGGACAGCAAAAAGTTTCCGGAAACAACGCAAGGCGACAAAGACGGCAAGAAGCTTTCGGAAACAATATCGGACGGCAGTGACGGCAAGAAATCTCCAGAAGCAGGAATGAAAGGGGCAGGGAAGCGGGGCGCGGCAGCCAGGGAGCAGACATGAGAGTTACCCAGATCACGGAACTATCCGGATCCCGAAGCAAGATATACATAGAACAGGTACTCGCTTTTGTCTTATACCAAGGCGAGATATATCTTCATGGCATCCGGGAGGGAGAAGAGATCGAAGAAGCGCAATATCATCAAATTATGGACGAGGTGCTTCCCAGACGCGCCAAGCTGCGGTGTATGAACCTGCTGAAGCACCGGGACTATACGGAAGCGCAGCTCCGGGAGAAATTACGGCAAGGATATTATCCCCAGGGGATCATTGACCGGACCATCGAATATGCCGCGTCTTTCCACTATATCAACGACTACCGTTACGCGGCAAACTACATTGCTTTTTATGCGGCTTCTAAAAGCAAAAAAAGAATCGATCAGGAATTATGGCGCAAAGGCATAGGAAAGGAAATTTTAGAGAACGCATGGCTGGAAAGGGAAAACCGCCGCAATGCCGACAGCGGCGACAAGGATGGCAGTCATAGTGATGACAGCGGCGGTGACAGTAACGGCAGTGACGGCGATAGCAGTTCCAGCGACGGCAGCGGCGGCCATAAGAGCGGCGGTGACAGCAAAAGCAGTAACGGGGGCAGCGGCTGCCGTGACGGCAGCCATCGCAATCACTGCGGCGACGGCTATGGCAACGCTGACAGGAATCGTGTCGGCGGTGACAAGAGAGAAGCGTATGACCGAAGAAGGGAAGAGGAAACCGCCATGATGCGGGAACTGCTGTCAAAGAAGCGCTACCAGCCGGAAACAGCCGACGAAAAAGAAAAAAGGAGAGTGTATTCCTTCCTGGTGCGAAAAGGGTTTTCCAGGGCGGAAGCGGCAAAAGTCATGCGTCTTCCACTGGAGGAAGCCCTGTCGCCGCCCTGATGTGGAAATAAGAAAACAGGCGTTGACCCAAGCTGCAGAGGAGGATGAGCAAGGTTATCCTAGCTGTAGAGGATGATAAGGAGTAAGGAATACATGGAAAACATACAGGGGAACTGTGTATGCGGAGCGGTGAAGATCATACTTCCTATGAAGACCAATGACATATCTTGCAGCCGTTTTTTAAGCTGACATTTCTGAGCCTACACAGACTTGAACGCAGATCAGCATTCCCCGGCTTCCAGCACGCAAAGAGCTAAGCGGCGGGTACCGGGAGCTGCTTCATAGCCGCTGCGCTGCCTGCGTTCCTAAGCAGGCAGCGCAGCGGAATGCGAACGTCCGCTTTACACAGCTTCCCTGCCGGACAGGGGCAGATACCTATGCTTTCTCTTTCCGCAGGTGTACATCCAGCTGCGGAAAGGGGATCGCGATACCCGCTTCGTCCAAAGTATATTTGATGTTTTCCGTGAGCCGCCACTTCCCTTCCCAGTAGTCTTCCTTATCCAGCCAGCACCTCACGTTCAGCCGGACGCAGGAATCGGCAAGCTCGCTCACGAAGACCCGGATCTCCCGATCCTGCCTGACGGCTTCGTCTTTTTCCAGAAGCCTTCCGAGAACCGTCTTAGCCAGGCGCAGATCGGAATCATAGGACACGCTGACAGGAATATCCAGCCTGCGCATATCCGCCACCGTAACATTGATCAGGCTGTGGTTCGACAGGTTTCCGTTCGGCAGGACGACGACCCGATTGTCGATCGTCACCAGCTTCGTGTAGAACATCTGAACCTCTTCCACCGTTCCTTCATGCCCGGACTCGCTGATAATATAGTCGCCCACCGTAAACGGGCGCAGGATCAGAAGCAGCACACCCCCAGCCAGATTGGACAGGCTGCCCTGCACCGCAAGTCCGATCGCCACGCCCACAGAGCCGATCACCGCCACGATTCCAGCGGCATCCACTCCCAAAGAGGCCGCGATCAGAAACAGCAGGAGCAGATACAGCACCGACTTCACAAAAGAATCCACGAAGCCCATGACGCCTTTATCCGCTTTCGCCCTCTGCATGGACTTGCGCGTAATTTTCCGGATCATCTTGATGATCTGTACGCCAAGCAGGAAAAATAAGAACGCCAGCACAATACGGATTCCGATCCCCAGCGCTTTCTGCGGCAGTTCCTCCAGAAACTGCTTGATGACGTCCGGCTTCACCTCCCCCACAGGAGAACCTTCGGTAATCTCATGCACGATGTCAGTCACGATCTCTTGCATGGCGCCGCCTTTGTTGCTTTTCAAAACCGTCGCAGAACATAAAATTCCCATCCCAATACTCATTCCTTTCATTCTGTCGCAGACAATACGTACCGAGCTTCCGTCCAAATCATGCAGGCCATAGCCGTCTTACGACTTCCGCCCGGCACAGGCGCGTCATCCGGACTGTCGCCCAGACCATGAAGGGCGTGGCTTTTTCATGTCTCTCGCACTTTGTCTTTCACGAGCGCCCGTTTCCGGATCCGCTGTTCAATGACCTTCGCCAGTTCCCCTTCCGTATAGGGTACCACCCGGAAGACCGCCGCCGACAGCGGCGCCATCTGTACGCGGATGGACTGGGGGCGGGCGTTCCATCCCAGGTCTTCCGCTTTCTTGGCCCGGCTGTTGGTGATTCCGCTTCCACCGTACTTCTTATCGTCCGTATTCAGGATCTCTTTGTATTTGCTTTCATAAGGGACGCCCACGGTGAGAGTCTGTCCGATGCCCGCGAAATTGGCGACGACCAGCAGAGTGTCCTCCGGCTTGTCGCCTTTGCGCAGATACGCAAGGTAACATTTCTCGCCGGAGATCGCGTTGATCCATTCAAAGCCCTCCGGCTCCCCGTCCAGTTCCGTCAGCGCTTTCTGCTTACGGTAGAGGTGATTCAGATCTTTCACCAGTCTTGCCACCCCGGCATGTTCCGGCACTTTCGCCAGCTCCCATTCCACCAGGCGGTTCTCGTTCCACTCGTCAAACTCCGCCAGATCCTGCCCCATGAACAGCAGCTTCTTTCCGGGATGGGTCATCAGATAGGCGTAAGTCAGGCGCAGATTCGCAAATTTCGCCTTCCTGTCGCCAGGCATCTTCCCGATCAGGGTTGCCTTTCCATGCACTACCTCGTCATGGGAAAATACCAGGATGAATTTTTCGCTGTAAGCATAAATCAGACTGAACGTCAGTTCCCCATGGTGATGGCTCCGGAAATAGGGATCGTAGCGGATATAGTTCAGGTAGTCGTTCATGAAGCCCATGTTCCATTTCAAGTCAAAGCCCAGCCCACCTTTTTCTAAGTCTTCGGTAATCCGTGGGAACGCCGTGCTTTCCTCCGCAATCGTCAGCACGTAGGGATTGCGTTTTTTCAGAATGGAGTTGGCGTGCCGGATAAACTCCATGGCCTCCAGATTCTCGTTCCCGCCGTAGAGATTCGCCACCCACTGCCCGTCTCCTTTGCCGTAATCCAGATACAGCATACTTGCCACGGCATCCATGCGGATGGCGTCGGCATGGTATTTTTCCACCCAGAACAGCAGATTGGCAATGAGATAGTTTGCGACTTCCGGACGGCCGTAATTGTAAATCATGGTTCCCCAATGCGGATGGCAGCCCTGTCTGGGATCCTGATGTTCATAAAGGCAGGTGCCGTCAAAGTGGGACAGCCCGTAGACATCCCTCGGAAAATGCGCCGGAACCCAGTCTAAGATCACGCCGATCCCCGCCTTGTGCAGTTCGTTCACAAAATACATGAAATCCTGCGGCGTACCGTAACGGGCGGTGGGCGCGTAGTAGCCGATCACCTGGTAGCCCCAGGAAGCGTCCAAGGGATGCTCCATCACAGGCAGCAGCTCCACATGGGTATAGCCCATTTCTTTGACATAGGCAATCACTTCCGGCGCAATCTCCCGGTAGCTGGCGTAGTCCTCCCCCGGCGCCGGGTCGGTAAAGGAGCCAAGGTACATTTCATACACGCTGACCGGAGCGTTCCCCGTCTGGAAAGCCTTGCGGTTCCGGAGAAACGTTTCGTCTTCCCATACAAAATCGGTCAGGTCGGTGATCACCGAAGCCGTCTCCGGGCGTTTCTGCGCCGCGTTGCCGTAAGGATCCGCTTTCAGGTAAACCAGTCCGCTCTTAAGCTTGATTTCATATTTGTAATTGGCCCCCGCCGCCGCTCGGGGGAGGAAGAGTTCAAAAATGCCGGAATCCCATAGGCGGCGCATCTGGTGGATCCGCCCGTCCCAATGGTTGAAATCCCCGACTACGCTGATACGCAGGGCATTGGGCGCCCAAAGGGCAAAATAGGTGCCGCTTTCCCCGTCCAGAGTACAGGGATGAGCCCCTAGCTTTTCATAGATGGTGTAATGGATGCCGTTCCTGAATTTTTCCGTATCCTGGCGGGTAAGCAGGGGCGCGTGGCGGTAGGGGTCGCTCACCGTTTCGCGGCGTCCGTCTCCGTAGGAGACCACATAGCGGTAAGAAAGCGGCTTGGAACTTCCGGCAGCGTAAAAATCCCCGCCGGGAATCAGCGCGGCAAAGAAACCGGCTTCGTCCGCCATCTCCATTTCGATTCCCGTCCCGGCGTCCGAACCGGCCTGCGACACGTCTCTCGCAGCTCCTATCCCGGCAGCGGGATCAGCCCGCGTCACGATTCCTGCCCCGGCGTCCGAACCGGCCTGCGTCCGGTATCCGGATACGGACGTGTCCGCTGACCGGCCTGAAGTATCCGCCGCCGGATCAGGGGTTCCTGTTGCGGGGCCAAGCTGTACGCTCACGCACCGCGCACCGGGAAAATATGCCTGTAGCAGCACCTGTTTCCCCGCCTTATGCGGCCCGAGGATCTCATGAGGATTGTCGCACTCGGAATAGACGATTTCTTCCACTTTCGCCCAGTTGATTCGTTTGTATAGTTTCTTATTCATACCTTTCATCTATCTCCTTCATACGTCTCCTTCCTAGTTTACACCTTTTGTATTCTTGCCCGTTTCACCGGACATCCATTCCATATTGGAAAGCGTTCTTCGCAGCTGCGGTTTTTTCACATGTTTGCTCCCATCCGCCCGCTTCGGTCCGGAAAGTGTCTTAGCGGACATACCAATCCGGGAGACCGAAAGCTTCTTTCAGCCTTTCACGCCCGACTCCCGCGATACCCGATGGCACCGTAGCCTTTCGCATTTAGGAACGTCCCTTAAATCCCATGGATCAGCAGGCCGCTGCGCAGTTTCGGCTCGAACCAGGTAGATTTGGGCGGCATCAGCTTCCCTGCCTCCGCCACGGCAAACAGTTCCCCGATAGAGGTCGGGTACAGGGAAAAAGCCGCTGCCATATCCGTATGTACCCGGCGTTCCAGTTCCTCCAGTCCCCGTATGCCGCCTACAAAGTCGATCCGCTTGTCCGTCTTGGGATCCTCGATCCCCAAGACAGGACGCAGAAGATCCTCCTGCAAAACGGAAACATCCAGTCCCGCCACCACATCCTCACGCCGGAACGTTTCCCGCGCCGTCAGCTCATACCATCTGCCTTTCCGATCCCGCGGCGCGGACGGCTGTCTTAAATACATGCCGAACGTTCCTTTCCGGAAGGGGCGGTACGGCTGGTTTCCCGCTTCCCGGACTTCAAAATTTCTCTCCACCCTCCGCAGAAACTCCTGTACCGAGTAGCCGTTCAGATCTTTCACTACCCGGTTATAATCGAGAATCCGCAGTTCTTCCCCCGGAAACAGCACCGCGAGGAAAAAATTGAACTCGCTGTCCGGAGAGCTTTGAGGCTGCCGCGCTCTCCTTTTCAGCCCCACTTTTACGGCGGAAGCACAGCGGTGGTGTCCGTCCGCGATATAGATCGAGGATATTTCCTCAAAGGCTTCCCGGATCCCCTCGATCTGTTCCGTTTCCCGGATGACCCATACTTTGTGGAGGATCCCGTCCTCGGTCGCAAAATCATAGACAGGCTTCCTAAGCTTCGTCTCCGCCGTGATCCGTTTTAACTGCGGATGGCCCGCATACGCCAGAAAAATAGGGCCTGTCTGGGCACCGCAGGCATCCACATGCCGGATACGATCCTCTTCTTTCTCCACACGGGTACTTTCGTGCTTTTTCACCACCTGCCGCTCATAGTCGTCAATGGAAACACAGGCCGCAATGCCGCTCTGGCTCCTGCCGTCCATGACCTGTTCGTAAAGATAGTAACAGGGCGTTTCCTCCTGGAGGAAAATCCCCTCCCGGATCTGTCTCCAGAGCAGCTCCTTCGCTTTGGCGTAGACCTCGGGAGCGTAGGCGTCCACATCCGCGCCGAACTGCGTTTCCGCCCGGTCAATCGCCAGAAAGGAACGGGGATTTTCCGTTACGATTTTCTGTGCTTCCGCACGGTCATACACGTCATAGGGCAGAGCCGCCACTTGCGCCTCCATACCGTTCCTAGGCCGGTAAGCCCGAAAAGGTCTAATATCCGCCATGTTCTTCTTCCTCTCTTGTCTGTCTTTCCGAATCAAGCGAAAGGTTTGATCCGTCTTTCGCGTAACCGAAGACAGATAACATTCCCCGTCTGAAAGCTCGCAGGCTGATTCCAGATAGTGCTATTTTATCAAAGGTTGCTGTACAACTCAAGCATCTGATGTTAAAATATTTCTGAAAAGATTCCGGATAAGATCTTTCTGGAAAGATCTTATCCGGAAAGGGAGTTGGGAACAGAAGATTCCCGGAGCAGAAGATGCTCGGAAAAGGAGGTCTCGCCATGACCGAAGAACAGAAACAGATCTTAAAGCGTATCCAAGACTATGCCGAAGCGCATTTGGGAGAAATCGAGCCGCAGAAAGTCCCGGTATCCGCACAGCTCCAGACGCTCCGCCCCGTCATGCAGCAGATCGCCGCCGAGAGGAGCCAGAGCCTGGAAGAAGTGTTCATCTTATATATGGATCTGCAGAGCGAAGCTTCCTGTCAGGCGGAGCGGAAGCTGCAGGAAGAATTCAGAAACTGTTACGGAATCCATTCGACATCTTAGCCGCTTGCTTTTTCCAGTATTTTATCGCAAAAGCTTAGATAGCCCACTATGCACGTTTTTTGCTCTTTGTCTTGAAAGAGTTTTATGTGAAACAGAATCAGCAGGAAAAGAGATGTGGCCGTCCAGAAAGCCACGGCCACACTCCTGCGCGAACTCCCTCTCCTTATTTGATGATCCGTACCCGGAACACGTCTCTGACCGCGCGGAGCCTCTCCATGATCTCCGGGGAGGGCAGAGTTTCCACGTCCAGCATGGTGTATGCCACCTCTCCCCTTGACTTATTGGTCATGTCGCTGATGTTGATCCCGGCATCGCCGAAACAGAGCGTGAACTTGGTGATCATATTGGGGATATTCTTATGGAAAACAGCCACGCGCCCCGCCTGGGTGCAGACCCCCATGTCACAGCTTGGATAGTTCACGCTGTTGCGGATGTTCCCGTTCTGCAGATAGTCCATAAGCTCCCGTACCGCCATTTCGGCGCAGTTGTCCTCGGATTCCTCCGTGCTTGCGCCCAGATGGGGGATCACGATACAGCCCGGCGTTCCGGCGACGAGCGGATTGGGGAAGTCCGTCACATACCGGCGGACTTTTCCGCTCCGGATCCCTTCCAGCATGTCTGCTTCGTTGACCAGCAGATCCCTGGAAAAATTCAGCAGGATCACGCCGTCTTTCATCTTCGCGATGGTCTCCGAGCAGATCATGCCTCTGGTGGAAGCCAGCAGAGGAACATGCACGGTGATAAAGTCGCATTGTCTGTAAATATCTTCCACTTCTAATACGTGCTTCACGTCCCGGCTCAGATTCCAGGCCGCGCTGACGGAAAGATAAGGGTCATATCCATAGACTTCCATCCCTAGGTGCCTTGCCACGTTGGCGAGCCTGCCGCCGATAGCGCCCAGGCCGATGATCCCAAGCTTTTTCCCGGCGATCTCGGTTCCGGCGAACCTCTTCTTTTCCTGTTCCGCCAGTCTCGCGACGTCGGCCTTCCCTGCCGCCGACTTCACCCATTCGATCCCTCCGGCAATGTCGCGGGCCGCCAGAAGCATTCCGGCGATGGCCAGTTCCTTGACGCCGTTGGCGTTGGCTCCGGGGGTATTGAAGACCACGATCCCTTTGGACGCGCATTTTTCGACCGGGATGTTATTGTACCCGGCCCCCGCCCGCGCCACGGCAAGCAAAGTATCCGGCAGCTCCATTTCATGCATGGAAGCGCTGCGCACCAAGATCGCGTCGGCCTCTTCCCAGGCTTGCGTCAGTGCAAAATCTTTTGTAAGCTGACCCAGACCTATCTGCGAGATCGGATTCAAACAGCTGATCTGAAACATATCGTCTTTCCTCCCTTTCGGAACGGTCGCGCGGCCGCTGGCACAGACGAGCGTCAGCGGAGCTTTTCCCCCGCTGACACAGGCAAGCTCCCATACCCGCCGCTTAGCGCTTCTCGTGCTGGAAGCGGGGGAACGCTGATCCGCGTTCAAACTCTTCCATGAACCGTACCAGTTCCTCCACGCCCTCTATCGGCATGGCGTTATAAACGCTGGCGCGCATACCGCCAACGCTCCTATGTCCTTTCAGCTCCACGAAACCGGCGGCCGTCGCTTCTTTGAGGAAGCGCGCGTCGGTGTCCGGATCCCCGGTCACGAAAGTCACGTTCATCAGGGATCGGTCTTCCCTGCGCGCCGTGCCGCAAAACAGCCTGCTCTGATCCAGATAATCATAAAGGACCGCGGCTTTCTTTGCATTGTATTCCTTCATCGCTTCCAGTCCGCCCCGTTTTTTCAGCCACCGGAACACCTTCCCGCAGATGTAGATGCCGTAGGCCGGGGGGGTATTGTACAGGGACGCGTTGTCCGCGTGGGTCTGGTAGCGCAGCATGGTGGGCGTGCCGGGCAGCACGTCCTGTGTGATCAGGTCTTCCCGGATAATGACGACCACCACCCCGGCCGGGCCGATGTTCTTCTGCGCTCCTCCGTAGACCACGCCGTACTTGGTCACGTCCATCGGCTCCGACAGGAAACAGCTGGACACATCCGACACGAGGGTCTTCCCCTTGGTATCGGGCAGGGTCTTGAATTTGGTTCCATATATGGTATTGTTTTCACAGATATACACGTAATCCGCGTCCGCGCTGACAGGCAGGTCGGAGCAGTCCGGTATGTAGGAAAAGGTCTTGTCTTCGGAAGTGGCGATCTTATTCGCCTTGCCGTACAGGGCCGCTTCGCTGTAGGCCCTTTTTGCCCACTGCCCGGTCACGATATAGTCTGCCGAGCGGTTCTTCATCAGGTTCATGGGGATCATGGCAAACTGCGTATGGGCGCCGCCTTGGAGGAACAGGACTTTATAGTTCCCCGGAATGCCCATCAGTTCCCGGAGGTCTTCCTCCGCCGTCCGGATGATCGTTTCATACGCCTTGGACCGGTGGCTCATCTCCATAACCGAGATGCCGCAGCCCCGGTAATCCAGCATTTCCCGCGCCGCTTCCGTTAAGACTTCCTCCGGCAGCACCGCAGGGCCGGCCGAAAAATTATAGACTCTGGACATTGTGACACCATCCTTTCTTACGGCACTTTCCTTCCTGCGACCGCAAACGGCAGCCCTACACAAGGGCTTCTTACAGATCTTCCCCGTCGAACACTTCGCTGATCGACGCGCCCGCCGGAACCATCGGGAACACCTTGTCATCTTCCGGTATGATACATTCTATGACGACAGGGGCTTTTTGTGCAATGGCCGCTTCTATGGCGGGAGCCACTTCCTCCCGAGCCGTCACCCGGACAGCGTGGCAGCCCAGACCTTCCGCTACTTTGCAGAAATCCACCTGGTCCCGCAGGACGGTCTGGGAGTAACGCTTCCCGTAAAACAAGGTCTGCCACTGGCGCACCATGCCTAAGACATGGTTATTGATGATGACCTGGATAATCGGGATGTGGTAACGGCTGGCGGTCGCCAGCTCATTCATGTTCATCCGGAAGCACCCGTCTCCGGCGATGTTGAAGCATAGCTTCTCCGGCCTTGCCACCTTCGCGCCGATACACGCCCCCAGTCCATAGCCCATGGTGCCTAAACCGCCGGAGGACAGGAACGTGCGTGGCTGGGTATAGCGGTAATACTGCGCCGCCCACATCTGGTGCTGTCCGACGTCCGTGGTGATCAGCGCCTCGCCGCCTGTGATACGGTCGATTTCTTCCACGATATAGGGGCAGGAGAGGACGCTCCTGTCATAAGTCAGAGGATAACGCGTTTTCAGCTGCCCGATTTTTTCCATCCACTCCGGATGGCTCTGCCGGGGCAGCCGTCCGTTCAGCTGCCGCAGGACGGTTTTTAAGTCTCCGACCAGGGAAGCGTCCACGCGGACGTTCTTGTTGATTTCCGCCGGGTCTATGTCAATCTGGACGATCCTGGCGTTTTCCGCGAACCGTTTCGGGTTCCCGGTCACACGGTCGGAGAACCGCGCCCCCAGGGCAACCAGAAGGTCGCAGTCGCTGACTCCCAGATTGGAGGTCTTCGTTCCGTGCATCCCGATCATTCCGGTATAACGCGGGCTTTTTCCGTTAAACGCGCCTTTCCCCATCAGCGTGTCGCAGACCGGGGCATCCAGAAGATCGGCGAATTCTTCCACCTCCCGAGCCGCGCCGGAAATCACCGCGCCGCCGCCCAGATAGAGAAACGGCTTCCTGGACTGACGCAAGAGCTGCAGCACTTCTTCCAGCTGTGCCTGCGTATCGTTCTCCGGCAGCTTTTTTCCTCTGGACAGGGAACCTTCCGCAGGAACCTGCGGCGGCGGATCGTCCCATACCGCCGCCGTAACGTCTTTGGTAATATCCACCAGAACCGGGCCGGGCCGACCGCTGCCCGCGATCTGGAAGGCTTTCCGGAGCGTGGGCGCCAGTATTTTCACATCTTTCACGATAAAGCCGTGTTTCGTGATCGGCATGGTCACTCCGGCTATGTCCACCTCCTGAAAGCTGTCTTTCCCCAGCGCGGGGAGGTTCACGTTCGCGGTAATGCACACCATCGGCACCGAGTCCATATAGGCGGTGGCTATGCCTGTCACCAGATTGGTGGCTCCCGGCCCGCTGGTCGCCATGCAGACCCCCGTTTTCCCGGTCGCCCTGGCGTACCCGTCCGCCGCGTGCGCCGCGCCCTGCTCGTGAGAAGTCAGAATATGGGTGATCTCATCACTGTGCTGATACAGGGCGTCATAAACATTCAGGATCGTGCCGCCCGGATAGCCAAACACCGTGTCTACTCCCTGTTCTTTCAGACACTCTATCACAATTTCCGCACCTGTCCGCTGCATATCGACCGCGCTCCTATCCGCCCGTTTTACGGGCTTATTTCCACTTCCAGGGTACCTGCCGCCGAACAGGGTATTTCCAGCACCGCGCCGCTGCTGCCCTCTGTCACCATGGCCTGGTACCTTGCCAGATACCCGCTCTTGATTTTCATTTCCTTAGGCTGCCAAGCCGTCCGGCGCCGCGCCAGTTCTTCCTCCGAAACCAGTACGTCCAGCCTGTTTCCCGGGATGTCGATACGGATCCCATCCCCTTCCTCCACCAAGGCGATGGGCCCGCCCGCCGCCGCTTCCGGCGACACATGGCCGATGGAAGCCCCCCTGGACGCTCCGGAGAACCGCCCGTCAGTGATCAGCGCCACACTGGAGCCTAAGCCCATGCCGGCGATGGAAGAAGTCGGATTCAGCATTTCACGCATTCCCGGCCCGCCTTTTGGCCCTTCGTACCGGATGACCACCACATCCCCCGCCGTGATCCCGCCGCCCCGGATGGCTTCGACAGCCGCTTCCTCGCAGTCGAAGACCCTCGCCGGCCCTTCGTGAACCAGCATTTCCGGCACCACGGCGGAACGTTTGACCACCGCGCTGCCCGGAGCCAGGTTCCCGCGCAGGACAGCGATTCCGCCCGTTTCGGAATAAGGAGCCTCGATCGGACGGATCACCTGCGGATCCCGGTTGACACAGCCCCGCAGCGCCTCGCCCAAGGTCTGCCCGGTCACGGTCATGCAGTCCAGATACAGCAGATTTTTCTTCGTCAGTTCGCTCATCACCGCATAGACGCCTCCCGCTTCGTTCAGATCCTCCATATAGGTCGGCCCCGCCGGAGCAAGGTGGCAGAGGTTAGGCGTCACGGCGGAAATCTCATTGGCAAGCCCCATGTCCAGCCGCACATCCGCTTCTTTCGCGATGGCGGGCAGATGGAGCATGGAGTTCGTGGAACAGCCCAGCGCCATGTCCACGGTCAGGGCGTTGCGGAACGCCTTTTCCGTCATAATATCCCTTGGCCGGATGTTTTTCTCCACCAGTTCCATGATCTTCATCCCGGCGTGTTTCGCCAGGCGGAGCCGCTGGGAATGCACCGCGGGAACCGTGCCGTTCCCCGGCAGGCCCATGCCGAGGGCTTCCGTCAGGCAGTTCAGGGAATTGGCGGTATACATGCCCGAACAGGAGCCGCAGGTCGGACAGGCTTTTTCCTCATATTCCTTCAGTTCTTCCTCAGTCATGGTTCCCGCCGCCACGCTCCCCACCGCTTCAAACAAGGAAGAAAGGCTTGTCTTTTTCCCTTTGACCCGTCCTGCCAGCATGGGGCCGCCGGACACGAAAACCGTGGGAAGGTTGACCCTCGCCGCCGCCATCAGCAGTCCCGGCACGTTCTTGTCGCAGTTGGGAATGCAGACCAGCCCGTCGAAGCCATGCGCCAGAGCCATGCACTCCGTGCTGTCGGCGATCAGGTCACGGGTGACAAGGGAGTATTTCATGCCCGCATGTCCCATGGCGATCCCGTCGCACACCGCGATGGCGGGAAAGACCACGGGCATTCCCCCCGCCATCGCCACGCCGATTTTGACGGCTTCCGTGATTTTATCCAGATTCATATGGCCGGGAACGATCTCATTATAGGAGCTGACGATCCCGATCATCGGGCGGCGGCGTTCTTCCTCCGTATAGCCCAGCGCGTTGAACAGGCTTCTATGGGGAGCCTGTGCCGCTCCTGCCTTTACCGTATCGCTTCTCATGCTCCAGACCCTGCCTTTCCTGCTTTTTCTTCCACCAGATCCCCCATCCGGGAACAGCCCGTCCGCACACAGCCGGGCGACAGAATATCCCCGGTGCGGTAGCCCTCTTTCAGCACCTGCCTGACGGCGGCCTCCACCGCCCGGGCCTCGTCCTCTAAATCGAAGCTGTAGCGCAGCAGCATGGCGGCGCTCAGAATGGTGGCAAGGGGGTTGGCGGCGTCGCGCCCGGCAAGATCCGGCGCGGAACCGTGGCTCGGCTCATAAAGCCCGAATTTCGTATCGTTCAGGCTGGCGCTCGGCAACATGCCGATCGACCCGGTGATCATGCTCGCTTCATCCGAAAGGATGTCGCCGAACATATTTTCCGTAAGGATCACATCGAACTGGGCGGGATTTTTGACCAGCTGCATGGCGCAGTTATCTACGAGCATATGCTCCAAGGCGACCTCGGGATAGCCCTTTGCCGTTTCCTCCACGACCGACCGCCAAAGCCTGGAGGAATCCAGTACGTTCGCCTTGTCCACGCTGGTCACTTTCTTCCTCCGCTTCCGGGCGGCTTCAAAGCCTTTCACCGCGATCCGGCGGATCTCGTTTTCATCATAGGCCAGCGTGTCCACGGCCTTGCGCAGGCCATTTTCCACGGTCGTCCTGCGTTCCCCGAAATACAGCCCTCCGGTCAGTTCGCGCAGGATCAGCAGGTCGAACCCCGCGCGGCTGATTTCTTCCCGCAGAGGGCAGGCGCCGGAAAGCTCCTCATATAAAACGGCGGGGCGCAGATTGGCGAACAGATCCAGCTCCTTGCGGAGCGCCAGAAGCCCCGCTTCCGGGCGCAGATGAGGGGGGAGCCGATACCAGTGGGAAACAGAGGCGTCTCCGCCGATGGAACCCATCAGCACCGCTCCCGCCGCTTTCGCGGCGGCGAGCGTCTCCCGCGTCAGGGGAACCCCATAAGCGTCGATAGAAGCCCCTCCCATCAAAAGATCCGTAAAAAGAATCTCATGGCGGAACACAGCGGCCACCTTTTTCAGCACTTTTTTGGCTTCCGCCACGATCTCCGGCCCTATCCCGTCTCCGGGAATACAGGCAATACGCAGTTCCATTCTTTCTCTCATCCTTTCCAGATCGGGCAAGTTCTGTCCGAAAGAACCAGACTTCCGGCTCCGGCCATCCGGTCTTGTATGTTGCAAAGCGTCCCAAACGCCGGTTCTGAAACTGCCATAGGCAAAAAAAGAACCATGGCGCCAAGTCCGCGCCCACAGTCCTTTTTGTCCCGCCGCCCGTTCAGGCTCCGGCAGCTTTCTCCACGCGGCTGATGGCTGACTTCTGCATAGGAATGCGGCAGTTTTTGTTGTTGCCAAACTCCACGATCACGGTATCATCGGTAATGTCGATGACGCTCCCGTAAAAACCGGAGGAAGTAAGGACATAATCACCCGTCTCCAATGCCGCCAGCATAGCCGCCACCCTCTTCTGCTCTTTTTTCTGCGGCCTCATCATAAAGAACCACATGCCGCCCAGCAGAACTACCCAGATCAGAATAACCGGCAGCCCGAAAAGCCCTTCGCCCGCCGCTCCCGCTGACAATAACACTCCCATTTCATTTCCTCCTGTTTCCTTAGGCTTGTTCTTAAATCACTATGATACACAAAAACGCCCTGATACGCAAGCGATTTCTGAAATTATGCCGAATTTGCCAAACTCGGCCAAGGAAAACCCTGGTTTTTTGCCGCCCTTTCCAAAACACCGAACGGAAAACGTCAGTTTTGCAGCTTCTCCAGTTTCCGCTTCTTATACCCGGCAAAATCCCCGGCTTCCAGCGCGTCTCGGATCTCTTCCATCATCGTATTGTAAAAATACAGGTTATGCAGGACACAGAGCCGCATTCCCAGCATTTCCTTCGCTTTGAGCAGATGCCGGATATAGGCTCTGGAATACCTGCGGCAGGCAGGACAGGCGCAGCCCTCCTCAATGGGTCCGGCATCCGTTTCGTATCCGGCGTTGAAAAGGTTGAGCTTTCCTTGGTTGGTGTACAGATGTCCGTGCCGTCCGTTTCTGGACGGATACACGCAGTCAAAAAAGTCTACCCCCCGCTCTACTCCCTCCAGAATGTTCGCCGGAGTACCTACCCCCATCAAATAGGTGGGTTTTTCCAATGGCAGATGAGGAACGGTTTCTTCTAAAACAGAATACATTTCCTCGTGGCTTTCCCCGACCGCCAGTCCGCCGATGGCATAGCCGTCCAGATCCATTTCCGTAAGCCGCACGGCGTGTTCCCTGCGTATATCCGCATAGACCCCGCCCTGGTTGATACCGAACAGCAGCTGACGGGGATTCAAGGTGTCTTCCCTCCGGTTCAGCTCGTCCAGCCTTTTCCTGCAACGCTCCAGCCACCTGGTCGTCCGTTCCACGGACTGGCTGACATACTGCCGGTCCGCCTTGCTCGGGGGACACTCGTCAAATGCCATGGCGATGGTGGAAGCTAAGTTGGACTGGATCTGTACGCTTTCCTCCGGACCCATGAAAATCTTCCGCCCGTCCACATGGGAGCGGAACTCCACGCCCTCTTCTTGGATCCTGCATAAAGCCGCCAGGGAAAATACCTGGAATCCGCCGGAATCCGTGAGGATCGGCTTATCCCATGACATGAAACGGTGCAGCCCTCCTGACTGACGGACTACGTGGTCGCCGGGCCGGACGTGCAGATGATAGGTATTGGATAACTGTACCTGGGTCTTAATCTGTTCCAGATCCGCCGTGCTGACCGCCCCTTTGATCGCGGCGGCGGTGCCGACATTCAGGAACACAGGCGTCTGGATGGCGCCGTGTACGGTGTGAAAGACTCCCCGCTTAGCGCGGCCTTCCCGTTTCAGCAGCTGATACATACGATTTTCTTCCTGATTTATCATCTTCCTATAAGTCTTCCCAAAATTCTTCTAAGGTAATCCCGGCTCCCATGATCACCTTTGCCGCGTCCTTGCCCACATAGCGGAAATGCCAAGGCTCGTATTCGATTCCGGTTATGTATTCTTTCCCTTTGGGGTAGCGCAGGATGAAACCGTACCGCGCGGCGTTCTCCACCAGCCATTGTCCGGCCGATGTGTCCCCGAATCCCGCGTCCAGAGCCGTATAGGTATCGCAGACAATGTCAAGGGCCAGCCCGATCTGGTGTTCGCTTGCCCCCGGAACCGTCACGGTATGGCTGGAATACTTGAACGCGTCCATATAAGACATCCCTTTCTGCACGTAGCGCGAGACCTTCCGGTTGAACAGCATTTCCTGATACGCCATATCCCGGTAGGGCGAGAGGATGACCAGACTCAAGCCCTCGTCCTTCGCCCCTTGGAGCATGGCCAGCAGATCGCCCAGAATCCGCTCATCGCATTGCATGTTTCCTTTGATCGTTCCGAGGGAGAAGGTATAATCCTCCGGAATGGGGTGCTGTTTGTTGATCAGTATCAGCCGCCAGTCGTCCTTGGAGAAAACCGGCGCCTCGCCGCTGGCTTCCGCCCCCGTTATGTAATCGTCTAAGACCCTGCTTTCCAGGATTTCATCCACATCATATTTATCCGCGTCTTCCAGCCCATGAAGTTCCGCGTCCTCATAGCCGTCCGATACGTCCTCAGCCTCCAGAAGCGAAAGCTCCGCCGGGTCGATCTCGGTTTCCTTGGCAAGCGACACCGGCCGGACGCCCGGATCCACGCCGCCATCCGGAATGCCGTCTCCCGGAAGATCTTCCTCCCAAGACGCCGTCTCGGAAAACGCCGTTTCCGCAGAGTCCGTCCCGGACGCCCCGTCTCTTCGAGAAGTCGTCCCGGAAAAAACATCTTCCAGACCTGTGGAAAAAATCGGGAAAGAAAAACTGCTGAAAACCGCAAAGAAAAAAAACGTCATCACAAGCATTGCCAGCCGCTTGCCATTGCCTTTGACGGATTCTACGAGATGAACCCAAGTAAGTACGACGACCAGAACCGGTACGACGAACGCGCACAGGAACCGATTCTTCCTCCCCAACCGCAGAAGGCTCATCCTGATTCTTTCTTTTAACGGCTTTTTCACATTCCATATCCTCGACGCTTTTCCTCTATCAGTGTTATTTTATCATACTTCTCTCTTTTCTGCACATTTTTTTTAAGTTTTTTTGTTTTGGCCTGACCGTGGGCTTACGCATACAGGCCGCCGACCATGTACGGGAACCCATACCCGACCACGCCTTATGAGAGTCCCCAAGAGAGCCGCAGGGCGCGGCTTCCTGACGCAGGAGCGGCAAAGCGGAGCCGGACTTAGCGGTATGCAAAAAGAGGATGGGCGCGGCTTCCCGACGCAGGAGCGACAAAGCCTCTCCGCCCAGGTTTTCAGCTTGTAAAGCGTTCGCTCGCCTTCCGGCGCGCTACCCGCCCAGGAACGCAGGCTGCTTCGCGGCTGTATCGGCAGGGACTTCCCATCAAAAAACACGGACGGAAGTGTGTAATACCCATCGAAGAGCTGCCGGAAAACAGCCTGGCCGGGTACGTCAATATCATGGCAGCGCGCGGCGATCATCTCGCGAAACGGATTTCTGTTCCGCTGACAGGCACAGCTGAAAAAGACTATCGGGTCTGCAGACGATTCAAAGCCTCCGTCATCAGGAACATCAGCACGGCGAAAAAGAACAGGAACGCCGGATATGGCGCCAAGCTGATATGATTCGCGATGATCCCGAACAGCGGCGGAACGAAGGTCGAGCCTGTGTACGCGCTCGCCATCTGGACACCGACAATCGACTGTGAATTTTCCGCTCCGAAATTTGCAGGCGTGGAGTGAATGATACTCGGATAAATCGGAGCGCAGCCAAGCCCGGCCACGACAAGCCCGGGTAAGGCCGCGCCGCTCCACGGAAGCCATAACGACGCCGTTCCTGCCGCGATGACCGCGAGTCCGAGCCGAATCATATTCCTGTCGCCGATTCTGTCAGAAACAAAGCCGCAGACAAACCGCCCGCCCGTAATGCCGAGATAAAACAGCGAAGCATATCCCGCGGCAGTTTCCGCAGCAATTCCGCGCTCAGCGACAAGATAGCTTGTCGCCCAAAGTCCGGCTGTCGTTTCGAGCGCGCAATAACCGAAAAACGCAATCAGAATATACTTTGCGCCCTTGATTTTCCACACTTTTCCGGCTCTGTGAGCCGCCGTCTTCTCCGTTCCGGTTCGCTTGTTCCAAAGCGGCAGGCTGGCGAAAAGCGCGGCGGCCAAGACCAGCTGAATCCCCGCGACCGTGCGGTACCCGCCGCGCCAGCCGAAATCGCCCGTCAGACAGGCGCTCATGATGTACGGGCTGACGGCGGCGCCGACGCCCCAAAAACAGTGCAGCCAGTTCATATGCCGCGATCGATAGTGCAGGGCGACATAGTTGTTGAGCGCCGCGTCGATCGCTCCCGCGCCCAGTCCATAAGGAACGGCGAACAGACAGAGCGGCGCAAACGAGCCTGCCATTGAAAATCCAAGCAGCGCGACCGCAGTCAAAGCGGTGCTGGCCGCCGTGACAGGCCCGGGGCCGAGCTTTCTTGTCAGGCGGTCGGACATCAGGCTTGATAAAATCGTGCCGCCCGCGATGATCATCGAAACCGTTCCCGCATACGAAACCGGAACGCCCAGCTCTCCTCGCATCACCGGCCACGCCGAGCCGAGAAGCGAATCCGGCAGTCCAAGACTGATAAACGCAAGATAAATGATGGCAAGCAGCATGGAAAACATTGCTTCCTCCTTTGCACGACTTTCGCAGCCGCTTTGTTTACGCGCAGGATGCCAGGACTGCTCCGCAGTCATGGCAAGGGCATGGCCATTCGGCCTGTATCCTATCCTGCGGATAGGATGCCAGGACTGCTCCGCAGTCATGGCAAGGGCATGGCCATTCGGCCTGTATCCTATCCTGCGGATAGGATACCAGGACTGCTCCGCAGTCATGGCAAGGGCATGGCCATTCGGCCTGTATCCTATCCTGCGGATAGGATACCACAGTTTGCTTGGCCAGCGCTACCCTGCGCCCGAATGGTAATTTTCGGATTGTTTCGCGGAAGCCGCCTGAAAAATCGGCCGGCTGCGCGATACGAACTTGCCAAGCCGCTCCTTTTTCGCTATAATGGCTATAGTTATGGTTGTGCTGCTTGGTTCTGTCGCCTGGCTATGGTATTTATCGTATTGCTTTGTTTTGTCGCTTGGTTTTGTCGCCTGCTTTTGGGGTATACACAGACGCAAAGGAGGTTTCCGCTATGGCAGGATCTACATTCGGCACCATCTTCCGAACCACCACCTGGGGAGAATCCCATGGAAAAGCGCTGGGCGCGGTCATCGACGGCTGTCCGGCGGGGCTTCCTCTTTCGGAAACGGACATTCAGAACTATCTGGACAGGCGCAGGCCCGGCAGGAGCCGGATCGCCACCGCCAGAAAAGAGAAAGATGAAGCGGAGATCCTGTCCGGCGTCTTCGAGGGGCATACCACCGGCGCCTCCATTTCCCTCATGGTACGCAACACCGGCCAGATTTCCGCAGATTACAGCGAGCTTGCTTCCTGCTACCGCCCCGGACACGCCGACTATACTTACGACAGCAAATACGGCTTCCGGGATTACCGGGGAGGAGGGCGTTCCTCCGGCAGGGAGACCGTCGGCCGGGTGGCCGCCGGAGCCGTGGCCGCCAGGCTTCTGGAATCGCTGGGGATTTCCGTCTGCGCCTATACCCGTTCCATCGGGCCGGTCGAAGCCGACCCTTCCTGCCTGCTGAGCGGCAGGGAAGCCGGATCTCGCGGCAGCTGCCCGCAGGTTCCTCCAGGACACGCAGAAACTGGCCACGGAAACGCCGGGGCTTGCGGCGCCCTCCCCTCATGGTTCGACCGGGAAGCCGTCCTTTCCACTCCAACCGCCATGCCTGACCGGAAAGCCGACGAAGAAGCCCTTTCCTTCCTGGAAAACGCCATGGCGCGGGGGGATTCCGTGGGAGGGTGCATTGAGTGCGCCGTCCTGGGGCTTCCCGCCGGGATCGGCGATCCGGTGTTTGAAAAACTGGACGCCAACCTTGCGAAAGCCGTCCTGTCCATCGGCGCGGTAAAGGCGGTGGAGTTCGGCGACGGCTGCCGCTCCGCCCAAGCCGCCGGAAGCGCAAATAACGACTGCTATTACCTGGAGGACGGCGAGATCCGTAAGGCCACCAACCACGCGGGCGGCGTCCTGGGGGGCATCAGCGACGGCTCCCCCCTGATCCTGCGGGCCTATGTGAAGCCCACGCCCTCCATCTGCCGCCCGCAGCAGACCGTGAACAAAGTCCCCCCTTTGGACGTCGTTCACGGTACCCACAGTGTTTCCGGAGAAATCACTCTCCGGATCAGAGGCCGCCACGATCCCGTCATCGTTCCCCGCGCCGTCGTCGTGGTGGAAGCCATGGCCGCCCTCACCGTTCTGGATGCCCTGCTCCTGAATATGACCGCGAGGCTCGACTCGGTCAGGAAGTTTTACCGGTAGCCGCCTGGTTCTGCCCGTGCCGTTCACCGGTCAGCTTTTGGGATCCTGACCGGCAGGGTGCTGTCTATGCCGTTCACCGGCCCCTTGTTCCATGGAGTGCTTTCCGGCCAAACCAACCGCTGGCGGCGGCGCGGCTACGCCCCCAGCTCGCAGAAGATAATGCAGTTGGGCGCGGGAACCTCCTCTTTCGGCCCGTTCATCACGATCACCCCTTTTTCCAGATCCGCGGTAAAGAAAGTCATATGCCCGGACTCATGGTTCAGCGACACGAGGAAGCGGTTCCCCGGAAACAGGGCCGCGTCCTTGGGGTACTCCCCGCTGATGGGCAGACAGAAATTCTTCGTCAGCTTCCCATCCTGGGGATCCACGTCATATACGATGACCGTGTTGTCGGACGCATTAGAACTTAACAGATAGCAGTAATCCATGGAAAATTTCAAGGCACAGGCGGTGGTGCTGTGGGCGTGGTTTTCATTTAAGGTGGAGATGCTCTGTATCTTTTCACAGTACGGGAGGCCGCCCCTTTCTTCGTAAGAGTAGACGTCGATGTAGCACTTCCACTCGTGAAGGATATAAAGGAATCGCCCGTCCTGGGAGATCCGGATATGCCTTGGCGCGGATTCTAAATCGCTGCGGAGGATGTCCGCCAGTTTCAGCTTCCCTCTCTCGGGATCCATCCGGTAGATGTTCACGTGATCCATCCCTTGGTCGGCAACCAGCAGATAGCGGTTGTCATGGGTGATCCGGGCGCAGGTGATGTGGGGCCTGAAATTGCGCTCGGCAATGCTTCCTAAGCCCTTGTGGTAGATCTCGTCCGTGATCTCCCCTACCTCGCCGTTTTCCCGAAGCCGCAATACCGTCAGCTTCCCGTCATGGTAGCCGGCGACGAACAGATACTGATCCCCATAATCCGTGGCCAGGTAGCAGCCGCGCATCCCGTTGATCGGGGCATGGTTGAGCAGCTCCAGTCCGCCGTCTTTCTTGATCCGGTAGGCTTCCACCCCGAAATCCGTTATGGAATACAGACACTTCCCCCGCTTGGAGAGCGTTACATAGGAAGAATTGGTGATGGTCACCTCTCCTTTTTCCCGAAACCTCCCTTTCTCCATGTCCACGTCATAGATCCGGATGCCGTGCTTGTCTCCCATCGTATAGCTGGACACATAGGCGACATATTTTTTCTCCGCCTCTTTCCTCTTTTCTTCCCTAAGCCCCAAACTTTCCATGATGACGACCGTCCTTTCGTATAGAATGCCTGCCCCTTCTAAAAATATCGCTGATCAGAAGCCGCCCGGCGGCTTCTGATCAAAGGCGCGCCCTGTGCGCCGTAAATGGATGACAAGAAGCTGACCTTGCTTCTTGTAATATCGCTGATCAGAAGCTGCGAAGCGGCTCCTGATCAAAGGCGCGCCCTGCGCGCCGTAAATGGATTACAAGAAGCTGACCTTGCTTCTTGTAATATAACACAACTCCGGATGTTATAAAATACTTTTTCACAGAATGCCCGACTCCTCCTGTAACTGCCACGAGGCGAAAGCGCCGGGCAATCGTTGCCGCTCGGCAAGGGCAGCCGAATGGATGTTATGCACACGCGCTGTCCCCGCAAGTTTGTACAAAATCCCTCTAAAATCCCTCCAAAATCCTTCAAAATATACGTTGACTTTCCCCATGATAATGTATAGAATGATCATAATTCTGGTTTTTGCGCACATGAGAAAGGGGAGCCTATTGATGAAAAAAGCGCTCGTGAACTTGGTGAATATTTCCAAGTCTTTCGACGGACAGCTGGTTCTGGACGACCTGAACCTCTATATCCGCGAAAATGAATTCCTGACCCTGCTCGGGCCAAGCGGCTGTGGAAAGACCACGATCCTGCGTATCCTCGGCGGCTTCGAGAAGCCGGATAAGGGGCAGGTCATTTTTGACGGGAACGACATCACTTTTTTCCCCCCGAACAAAAGGCAGCTGAACACCGTATTCCAGAAGTATGCCTTGTTCACCCATATGAACGTGGCGGAAAACATCGCGTTCGGGCTGAAAATCAAGAATAAAAGCAAGACCTATATTCAAGATAAAATCAGGTACGCCCTGAAACTGGTGAACCTGGACGATTTCGAGAACCGGATGCCGGATTCTTTAAGCGGCGGACAGCAGCAGCGGATCGCCATCGCCCGGGCGATCGTCAACGAGCCGAAGCTCCTGCTTCTGGACGAACCCTTGGGGGCGCTGGATCTGAAACTTCGCCAGGACATGCAGTACGAGCTGATCCGCCTGAAAAACGAACTGGGCATTACGTTCCTCTACGTTACCCATGACCAGGAGGAAGCGCTTACGATGTCCGATACCATCGTGGTCATGAACCAAGGCTACATCCAGCAGATCGGCACCCCGGAGCGTATCTACAACGAGCCGGAGAACGCGTTCGTGGCGGACTTTATCGGCGACAGCAACATCATCGGCGCGACCATGCTGGAGGATCGTCTGGTGGAGATCCTCGGCACACAGTTCGCCTGCGTGGACGAGGGCTTCGGGCGCAACAAACCGGTGGACGTGGTAATCCGCCCGGAGGATGTGGAACTGGTGGCGCCTAAAGACGGCGCCATCGGGGGACAGGTCACGCACCTGATCTTCAAGGGCGTCCATTACGAGATGGCGGTCATGGCGGAGGGCTTTGAATGGCTGGTACATTCCACCAGAATGTGGGAAGTCGGCTCCCAGGTCGGCATCCGCGTGGATCCTTATGACATCCAGATCATGAACAAACCGGAATCCGAAGACGAGGAGGCTGTGGGGGTGAATGAATAAAAAAGTATTGTCCGTGCCGTATCTTTTCTGGTCCGCCTTATTCATTTTGATCCCTCTGGGGATCGTGTGCTACTACGGGCTGACCGACCGGGCGACAGGCGCTTTCACGCTGGAAAACATCCGGGCCATCGCGACCCCGGAACACTCCAAGTCGCTGTGGGCGGCAGTGCGCCTGTCCTTGGTCAGCACCCTGCTCTGTTTCGTGCTGGCTTACCCCCTGGCGCTGATCTTATGCGGCCTGAACGTGCAGCAGAACTCTTACGTCGTCCTCATTTTCATTCTCCCCATGTGGATGAATTTCCTGCTGCGCACCCTTGCGTGGCAGACGCTTTTAGAAAAGACCGGCGTCATCAACAGCCTGCTGTCCATGATAAAGCTGCCGCCGCTGACCATCATGAACACGCCCGCCGCGATCATCCTGGGCATGGTCTATAACTTTCTCCCGTTCATGGTGCTGCCGATTTATAACGTCCTGCTCAAGATAGACAAAAATGTCCTCAACGCCGCGCGCGACCTTGGCGCCAACGGATTCCAGACCTTCTGGAAAATCACGCTCCCGCTGAGCGTTCCCGGCGTCATCAGCGGTGTCACGATGGTGTTCGTTCCCGCGCTGACGACCTTCGTCATCTCCAAGATCCTAGGAGGAGGCAAGATCCTGCTGATCGGGAACGTCATCGAGCAGGAGTTCACGCAGACCGGGAACTGGCATCTGGGCAGCGGCCTTTCCATCGTGCTGATGATGTTCATCATCTTCAATATGGTGATCAGCGCGGTGACGGACAAAGACGGGGAGGTGAACGTGTTATGAGATATTTCAGGCAGTCCGCGCGCGACCGCTCTCTTTTCCCCGTCAAGACGACGCTGCAGCGAGTTTATGTCGCCTTGATCTTCATTTTCCTGTACGCCCCTATTTTTACGCTGATGGTGCTTTCCTTTAACGCCAGCAAGACACGGGCGAAATGGGGCGGCTTCACGCTGAAATGGTACCGCAGCCTGTTTCAGGATGAAGCGATCCTGCGCTCCCTATGGAATACTTTGTCTATCGCGCTCCTGTCCGCGCTCATCGCGACGCTGATCGGAACAGTCGCCTGTATTTCCATCGTCAGCATGAAGAAGCGTAACCGTTCCATCATCATCGGGATTACGAACATCCCTATGCTGAACGCGGAGATCGTGACAGGGATTTCCCTCATGCTCCTGTTCATCAGCCTGGGGATCAGGTTCGGTTTCCTCACCATCCTGCTGGCGCACATTACCTTCAACATCCCTTATGTGATCCTGAGCGTCCTGCCCCGGCTGCGCCTGCTGAACCCGAGTACCTACGAAGCCGCTCTGGATCTGGGAGCCTCGCAGATCCAGGCATTTTTCAAGGTAACGTTTCCCGACATCCTGCCGGGGATCTTTTCGGGCTTTTTGATGGCGTTCACGATGTCGCTGGATGATTTCATCATCACCCATTTTACCAAAGGGCCGGGGATCGACACGCTGTCCACCAAGATCTACACGGAAGTCAAGAAAGGGATCAAGCCGGAAATGTACGCCCTGTCCACCATCATCTTTATCGCGGTGCTGGCGCTCCTGGTTCTGGTAAATTATTCCTCAAAAGGAAAGGGGGAGTCGCCCGTCTTGTAAACTGGGGCTTGACACCGCGATGGGAATCCATTAGAATAACTTCCGTGATGTTTTTTTCGCAAGGGAGGAACGGAAAGCAGGTTGAACGAAACGTTTGGTATGCCCGTAAAAGACGTCTGATCGGACAAAGCGGGCGGATGGGAGCAAGGGATGAAAAAATGGATGGCTGCAACGGGCTGTTTCTTAAGTGCCGCAGCGTTTTTCTGCGGCTGCGGCAGCACCGGATCCACAGCCGAAAACGGCGAAGTCTACGTGTACAACTGGGGCGAGTACGTAGACCCGGACGCGATCAAGATGTTTGAAGAGGAAACCGGTATCCGGGTGATCTACGACGAGTTCGAGACCAACGAAGCCATGTACCCCAAAGTGGAGACCGGGGCTTCCGTCTACGACGTGATCTGCCCCTCCGACTACATGGTGCAGAAGATGATGGAAAAAAGGCTGCTGGCGGAACTGGACTATGACAATATCCCCAATGCCAAGAACATCGGCGAGGAGTATTTTGCACAGACCGCTTCTTTTGACCCGGGCAACAAATACTGCGTCCCCTACTGCTGGGGAACGGTCGGGATCCTTTACAACCGCACCATGGTCGAGGATCCTGTCACCAGCTGGTCTATCCTCTGGGATGAGAAGTACAAGGACAATATCCTTATGCAGGATTCCGTGCGGGATGCTTTCATGGTCGCCCTGAAACGCAACGGCTTTTCCGCCAATACCCTAGAGGAAGAAGAACTGCGCATAGCCAGGGACGACCTGATCGCCCAGAAACCTCTGGTACAGGCTTACGTGATCGACCAGGTACGCGACAAGATGATCGGCGGGGAAGCCGCCCTCGGCGTGATTTATTCCGGAGAAGCCATCTATACCCAGAGGGAGAACCCGGATCTGGAGTACGTCATTCCGGACGAGGGTACCAACGTCTGGATCGACTGCTGGGTCATCCCGAAAAACGCGCCGAATCAAGAGAACGGAGAGAAGTTCATTGATTTCATGTGCCGGGCGGACATTGCCTTGATGAACTTTGAATACATCACCTATTCCACCCCCAACACCGCCGCCAGGGATCTGATTGAAGAGGAAGAGATTCGCAATTCGCCCATCGCTTTCCCGGATCTGTCCTTGTACCAGCTGGAAACCTTCCATTATCTCGGCGAAGCAGGGGATGAACTGTACAACCGCTTCTGGAAAGAGGTCATGTCTTCCGACTGAACGAAAGCGGAACGGATTCGGCAGGGTCTGCGGAACAGATTCACCAAGAACAGCTGAATATACCATGAGTCCGCAAAGCGGATTCATGGTATATGATCATTGATCGGAAACTGCTTCGCAGCTTCTGATACTTCACGGGATACTCCCGCTTGGCAGTCATCTCTCTGATAGTCGTCTCTTCGATAGTAATCTCTCTAGTTGCGCGCCCGGCTTCTAGTCCTCACTGCATCCGCAGGTGTCGGCGGAATAAGTCGGTCTGACGCCACGCGGCCTGTGTTCCGGTCTCGGGATGTCGCCCCTCCAGTTCGGAAGGTCATAATCCTCGCCATATCTGGCGCGCTGGTGAAACGTCCCTTCGTTTCCGTCACAGCCGCAGTTATCGTCGCAGCCATCATTACAGCCGTCGCCGCAGCCATCATTACAGCCGTCGCCGCAGCTATCGTTACAGCCGCAGCCGTCATTACAGCCATCGTTACAGCCGCAGCCGTCATTACAGCCGCCACGACCGCCATAGCCTCCGGAACTTCTGCCGCAGGCGCCTCTGCCACCGCCGCCGAAGCTCCCTCCGCAACACAGTAACAACAGTAAAACAAGACAATTCATAGGTTAAATTCCTCTCTTCTCAGAAATACATTTCTCCCTAGGAATGTATATTTTCCCATCTTTACTGTATTTTATTCCGCGCTTCCACAGATGTGCCAGTCCCAGGGAAAATGGAAAGGTCATCACCCTCTGCTGATAAAGACCTCCACGCTCCGCGCCGGAACCTCACGGCTCCGGTCCCTCCATGGATCGGAAAGAACCGCTTTGTTTCCTCCGGCCTCCTGCGCCGCCGGGTCAAGGGCTGTCCGAATCAGGGATTCCCATTCTTTTCCTCTGGGCAGCTTAGGCAGGGCGAAGGTATGCGCTTCCCAGTGCATATTCAAGGCAACGTAAAAATAAGCGTCTTCTTCTCCCTTGTCCAAGGCGTACTTTCCGCAGTACATGACCCCGATCTGTCTGCTGCAAGGCTCCGTCACCGGACGCCACGGCGCTTCGCCGTGGTAGGACAGATCCGGATAGCCGCAGGAAAGAGTGTCCATGATCCGCAGCTCTTCCTGCCTATGCAGGATGGGATGTTCCCGCCGGAGCCGGATCAGCCGTGCCGCAAATTCATACAGGCTCTTATTTTTATCTTTTTTCTTCCAGTTCAGCCAGGTGGTTTCATTATCCTGACAGTAAGGATTGTTATTTCCCTTTTGAGAATGCCCAAACTCATCCCCCATGACGAGAAGCGGCGTTCCCTGGGACAGGAACAGCATACTCAAAGCGTTCCGGATCTGCTTCATCCGAAGCGCCATGATCTTCTGCTTGCGGCTGCCGCCCTCTTCCCCGCAGTTCCAGGTATGGTTATCGTCCTTTCCGTCCCGGTTTTCCTCGCCGTTTTCCTCGTTGTGCTTGCGCTCGAAAGATACCATGTCCATCATCGTAAAACCATAATAATTGGTGAAATAATTAATCTGTCCTGTCTTTTCCGGATTGCGCCGCATGTGGTACAGGACATTTCCCAGCATATTTTCATCCCCTTTCAGGAAACGGCGCATATCATACATGAAATCATCCCGGTACAGGGCAAGGTTACGGTATTTCGGCACGCGGCCCCGATAAACGCGATCGGCTTCAAAATCCGCGCTCCAAAGCTTCGTGCGGGAAAACAAGGCGTCCTGCGCCAGGAGATCCGCCGGAATCTCCTGGCCGATCAGGCGGAACCCGTCCACATGATACTCCGTCACCCAGAAACGCAGGATGTCGAACATTTCGCAGGCCGGAATTTCTTTCGGAAAATAAAACTGCATGACGATTTCCATCCCGTTCTTATGGAAGTTCTTTATCATGTCCTTAAACTCCGCAGATGGCGCCTTTCCCGCCGCGTAGCCTGCCTTGGGGGCATAGTAAAAGCCTTTTTTATAGCCCCAGTAATTCAAATGCCGTATATCCGGCCTTTGCTGTTCGCCGCCCTGCGCCGTGCCTGCCGCTCCGCCCTGCGCCATCCTGCCCTGTGCCGCTCCGCCCTGCGCCATCCTGCCCTGTGCCGTGCCGCCCCGCGCCGCCTTCTCCGGCTCCGGGAGGAACAGCGACGGGCTTTCCTTTTTCAGTTCTTCCTCCGGAGAGCATTCCAGAAATTCATAAGACGGCTGTAACTCCAAGGTCGTAATCCCCAGTCCTTTCAGATACGGAAGCTTTTCGGTCAGCCCCAGGAAAGTACCCTTGTGCTTCACGCCGGAAGAGGAATGCTTGGTGAAGCCCCGGATATGCAGTAAATAGCAGATACAGTCCTCGTAGGGAAGCTGCGGGCCACGGTCGGCTTCCCAGTCGTAGCCCTCATCCGGCAGATAAGCTTTCAGCTCCGTTTCCTCCTGCCGCTGTCCGTAGGCTTTCCTCTGGGCAAAGGCCTTCCCATAAGGATCCGGTGTTATTTGATTCCCCTCATAAAAGGAGTACGAAACCTGGGATGGTTCTGTCTGCGGAAGATATTTGCCATAAATGTTTCCGGTTCTTTCCTCCTGGGAAAAAGGCAGCTTCCGGAGCAGCTTCCCCGTCTTTCGCTCATAGAGCAGCACGCCGCAGTCGTCCGCTTCCGAAACAAAGGAAAGATACATTCCCCCGTCCACGCGGCGCGCCCCCAAGGGATACGCCCCTCCTAGCCCTCTGTCTGTCATCCTGCCTCCATCCTGCATAAGCCCCCCTACGGGAAATGCACAGACACGTGACCGGCTGTCATTTCCACACTATGATTTCAGGAATCCTGCTTTAAGCACTCGCGCAAACGCCTGTGACCGCACATAGCGGGCGGCGAAAGTGGCTGTCCGGCACGTCCTTTGCCGGATATGGCCAGTGTTCTCTGTCGGACCGTAACCGGCAAAAGATTGCTTGGCAACCGTTTTGCCTACGCGTATTATACTTTTTTTTGAGTGGAATGTAAATATTGCATAAATGTTTTTTTTAACCGGATGGAAGATTGCAAGGCGACCGCCCAGTGTCCTGCGCCGGACAGTCGCCTTGCAATCTTCCAGTCTTGAATTTTTTTCCAACAGTACTTGCAGAAACACTTTGAAATAATGTATACTATTTTTAGTTCATACATCTATAAAGCAGTAATTTTATGAAACAGTAATTTTTGTGATGACTGAAAAGGAGGAACTACGAAATGAGGAAAAAAATAACGGCATTCTTAATTTGTGCAATGATGTCTGTACCACAGGCAGTTCAGGCGGCAGAATATGACATAAGCGATGAAAAGCTTCAGGAACTGGCAGAAGAATTTTCTGTTGATATTGATTTACTCCGGGAGAATATTGAATCCTTTGATGTGAATCGTGATCAATTTTCACCTTATGAGGGTGTAGGGCAAAGGAAAAGTGAGGAGAACGAAGAGTCTCCAGGAATCATACCATTTGCGATAGGCTATACATACAAGTCCAATCAAGACACCACAGCTTATGTGGCTAGCAGTACAGCAATAACATCTACAGGCGTGACGCCGCAAGTGGGGATGTGTGCGGTGAAACACACCAACGGCATTCCCTATATACCGTATGGTACTAAGCTTTTCCTAAATACAGGGAGTGTGACCATTCAAGGAAACACATATAGCTCATTTGTGGTTCAAGATTGCGGTTCCGGGAGTGGGCGGACTGATTACTGGTTTGACATTTTCTTTGGGGTCAACAATACGGCAAATTATCATGCAGCAATTCAGTATGGTGTGATACAGAGAAGTTATCGCTATGAAACACCTTGAGCTACGGTAGAGAGTTTTGTCCGAAAGGACAAAACTCTCAGTCGATTTGGAGAGGATGGTCATAAAAATGAAAAAAAAGATTCCTGTCATAGTAGTATTATTCATTGGCATTGCGTGTATTTTGACGAGTACTATCCTGTACGGAAATTTCAAATCGCTGGAATCTGATGAGGTAAGGATTGCTGAAGAACAGCCGGTTGAATCTGATGAGGTAAGGATGACCGGAGAACAGCCGGTTCCGAGTGCGACAGAGCAGGAACAGCCAGAGGCTGCTATCGCAGATGCCGCCAAGCAGGAACTGCCGGATCAGGTCACACTCATAGAAAGTTTAAAAATGTCATTGCATAGCGCTCGTGAATGGGCTCCGGATGCAAAACCTTATATGGTTCATAGTGTAGACACAGTGGAAGCTCCGCTGGAAGAACGAAGCATAGAGGGGAAAAAAGAGAATTGGTCTGTGAATTACTATAGTGAATCGAAGCAGGCCAGCTATATCAGTAATGTTTTTGGTGGCATAGTAAGGCCAGGTGTTCAGACTTTGTTCGGTACTCATCTGCAATATATTGATGCAGACAACCTGGTATATGACTCTCCGGAATTGACGACATATGTACTCAGTTCTTATCATCTCCGTATTGGTAAGGGCGGCGACGAATGGATTCATGGCTTCCAATATATGCTGCAATATGGCCGTTTGGCTGACATGACGGAAGATATCTTGTATTATATTTTTTATGGAATTTCCGAGGAAGGCAATTTGGCTAATATCATTGTTGACGCAGAAAGCGGTGTGATTCTTTTAGCGAAAGAAAAATATGGATATGACGAGAACGGAAGAGGTCTGTGGAGAGAATTGGAACAAGATGCGGAAGCTGCCTATAGATAATGTTACAGGAACCATAAGCCTTTTTCGGGGAAACCACGTTTTTTGTGATCTGTGTGCATGATCTATTATTATCCGGCGCGTCTTTTGCCGGATATGGCCGGCGCGTCCTCTGCCGGATATGGCCGGCGTTCTCTGCTGGACAGTCACATGGAAAGGTGGTATCGTAGACCGTAACAGAAGGATCGCGGATAGATAGATCCGCAGACGCGCGGCGTCCGCGCAGACAGGAGGTACTGTAGATGAACCACGCGGAAGAAGAGATGACCGTAGATCTGGAACTGGAAGACGGCACACTGGTACATTGCAGCGTCGTCACCATACTGCCGGTAGACGGGCAGGATTATATCGTCCTCCTGCCGTTAGACCAAGACGGCGGGAACCAGGACGGCGAAGTCTGGATTTATCAATATTCCGAGAATCCGGACGAACCCGGTGAGGAGCCGGTGCTAAACCACATTGACGATGACGAAGAATATGAAAGAGTGTCGGAGGCTTTCGACGAATATCTGGATTCCTGTGAATTTGATGAACTTGTGCCGGAAGCGGAATGAGCCGTCAGCAAAGGATGTAAAAATCTGGACGGAAGCTTTGGACGCTCCTTGCTCCCTGTAAGGAAGAGCAGTTCCAAGGCTTCTTTTGCCCTCGTCATCGCCACATAGAGCAGCCGGCATTCTTCCTCCGCAGACTGCGGCTCCGCTGCCTGCGGCTGCGGCGGCTTTGGCCACAGAACCGGCGGCTCTGGCTGCGGAGCCGCAGTCTGCGCGATTCCCCCGTGGGGATACACTCCCTCATTCACATCCAAAAGGAAGACTTTGGAAAATTCCAGTCCTTTTGCCGCATGGACGGTCATGAGCCGTACTCCGCCTTGTAATTTCCCCGTTCCGTCTCCGTTCTCTTTCCACCCCCGGCGGACGATCTCCTGACGCTCCAACCACGCCCCATAATTCGGGCAGAGCGCCGCTTCTTTCAGGAGCCATTCCCATACTTCCTCCCATTCCCGCTGTTTCATCTGCTCCCCCGCGGCTTTCCGGGTGAGATAAGTTTCATAGCCCATTCCCTTACGCAGGAACTGCAGGCCCAGATAGGGTTTCATGGATCTTAGCCGTGAAAGCCCCGTTTCCATTTTTTCAAGCTGATGAAGGATCTGAGGTTTTTCCCGGTAGAACCTCTTGAGTTCTTCCAGTGTGACCTCTTCTCCCGCCAGCGCCTCTCGGCTGAGGAAGCGGTTCGGCTTGTTCATGACCGCCAGCCAATGGCTGCGCCTTTGCTCCCCCAGAGCAAGGCGGACATAAGAACTCACATCCGCCGCGATGAAATGGTCGTAAATACAGGTTCCTTTTTCCTTGACCTGGTATGGGATCCCGGCTCCGCAAAGCTGGGCCGCCAGGCACTGGAGCTGGAGGTTGGTGCGGAAGAGGACGGCGCAGTCCTCCCCGTTCCCGCCGCGCGTTTCCTCCTGGATACGCCTGATCAAATATCGGCTTTCTTCTTCCCTGCCCGGAAAAGAACACAGGGAAACAGGAGCGATACCGGCCGGTTCCGCTCCCGCTTTCGCGGATCGGTTCGCGCAGGCCGCTCCTTCCTCCGCGACGAAGCGTTTCTGGAAACGGTTCCGGTTCTGTTCAATGACCCTGCGGGAAGCCTGTACGATTTCACCGTGGCTGCGGTAATTCCTGTGCAGCTCGATCTGTCTGGCGGCAGGATAATCCAGGAGGAACTGCCGCATAAGGCCGGGATCGGAACCCCGGAAGCCATAAATGGACTGGTCGTCGTCTCCTACCGCGAAGATGTTGTACGGTTCCTCGCATAAAAGCCGCAAGATCTGGTATTGGACGGGATTGATGTCCTGAAACTCATCAATGCAAAAATAAGAAAAGCGGCCCCGCCATCTTTGCAGGAAATTCCGGTCTTCCCTCCTAAGCAGCTTCAGGCAGTCATATGCCATATCGTCAAAATCCATTTTCCCCGCTGCCGCCCGAGCCTTTTCATATTCCGCAAACAGCCGCCCGAACTGGGCTTTCCAAGGCTCCGTCAGCTGTTCTGTGGATTTTCCCCAGTTTCCGGTGTTCTTATAATAGGCAAACGCGGACAGTATGCCGTCCGCTTCTCCCCAGTCATCGGCGGATTCCTGGCAGGACTGCGGCAGGGCGTCCGGATCGGCTTCCCGCCCGCCGTTCCTGTGAAAAGCTTCGGTTTCCTTTCGGATACCGGCTTCCTCTCGAATACCGGTTTCCTGCCGGATACGGTTCAGAACAGGCAGGAGGATCTTCTTTTTTTCATACGGGGAAAGCAGGAGGCTGTGACTGCGGTAAGACAAGACGGGGGAACCGGAAAGACCGGAACCAGGCGCGGTTTCATCCGGCGTTCTTCCGCCGTGCGGACGATAACCGGATTGCCGCAGCATGGTATAAAACAATGCGTGGAAAGTGCTGAAATTCACTGCGGCCGCCATCGGCGCCGGTTCTTTTCGCAGGAACCGCTCCTTCATGGAGCGGGCGGCGTCTTTCGTAAAGGTGACTGCCAGAATCTTTTCCGGCGGCACGGCGCACCGGTGCAGCAGCCAGGAAATGCGGCCGACCATCGTGAACGTCTTGCCGGAGCCTGGCCCTGCCAGTACCAGTACCGGACCCTCTCCACAGGTCACGGCTTCGCGCTGTTCTTCGTTCCATCGGGTAACATCAGACACTTGTCAGCTTCTCGATTCCTTTCCGGATTCTCCGGAGACTCTCTTCTTTCCCCAGGATCTCCATGATCTGTGTGGCTCCGGCAGGAGTCACCTGCTTCCCGGACACGGCCGTCCGGACGGGCCACATCACATAGCCGTTCTGATAGCCTTTCTCCTTGATATATTGCAGGAGCCTTTGGTACAGAGCGTCATTTCTATAATCTTCCTGTTTTTCTAACATCGGCAGTACCTCCCGCAGGACTTGCAGGGAAGCGGCGGTATCAGTCTTCATTTTTTTATGGGCATACAGGGCGGAATCATATTCCGGCAGGCATACAAAGAAATCGACCAACGGCGCAATATCCGGAAAGATTTCTATGCGGGTCTTGACCATCGCGGCAATGCTGCGGAAAGCCGCCTCGCCGAACCCTTGGGCCGCCCGCTCCTCTCCCTGGCTTAACGCGGCTTTCAGATACGGAAGCGCCATCTGATAAAACCGTTCCGGCTCCATCGCTTTGAGATATTCCCCGTTCATCCATTTCAGTTTTACCATATCGAAGACCGCCGGGGATCTGCCGATCCTACGGTAATCGAACTCCCGGATCAGTTCCTCCAGGGAAAAAATCTCCCGGGAATCCGGCGCGCTCCATCCCAGAAGCGCAATGTAATTCACCACCGCTTCCGGCAGGAAGCCTTGCTCCAGCAGATCCTCGAAAGAAGAATGCCCGCTGCGCTTGCTCAGTTTTTTATGGTTCTCGTCCGTAAGCAGGGGCAGGTGGACATATTCTGGGATTTTCCAGCCAAAAGCCTGGTACAGGCGCACGTATTTCGGCGAGGAAGACAGATATTCGTTCCCTCTGACCACGTGGGTAATGTCCATGGTATGGTCGTCCACCACATTCGCAAAATTATAAGTGGGGTAGCCGTCCGATTTCATCAGGACCATATCGTCCAGTTCCGCGTTGTTTACGGTGATCTCCCCATAAAGTTCATCCTGGAAAGTCGTCGTTCCTTCCGCCGGATTCTTCTGGCGGACGACATAGGGCTTTCCGGACGCAAGGTTCGCTTCGATCTCTTCTTTTCCCAAAGAAAGGCAGTGCTTATCGTAAACCATGATTTCCTTGCCTTCCACGACTTCCGTCTTTAAGGCCGCAAGCCTTTCTTTCCCGCAGAAACAGTAATAAGCCTCCCCCTTCCGGATCAGCTCCCGGGCGTATTTCCAGTAAATCCCGGCCTTTGCCCGCTCGCTCTGCACGTATGGGCCGTAACCGCCGTCTTTGTCCGGGCCTTCATCATAAAGAAGCCCCGCCCTCGCAAGAGTGCGATAGATGATCTGAGTCGCGTCCTCCACGAAACGCTCCTGATCCGTGTCCTCGATACGGAGGATAAAATCCCCTCCCCCGTGTTTCGCAATCAGGAATTCATATAAAGCGGAACGCAGGTTCCCCACATGCATTTTTCCGGTAGGGCTAGGGGCGAACCGGGTTCTGATCTTGGTCATTGCTCTGTCCTCCAATTCATGGGATTTTCGGGGGGGCAAAAGACGTCTGCTCCATGCCGTTGCGTGGTCCGCAGCGCTCCGCAGGCGGTATCGTCCATGCCGCCGCCTGACTTCTCGAACCGTATCGTTCGCGCCGTTCCCCGCCCGCGCCGCTACGAGTTCATGCAGGCGTCCAGCTTTTTCAACTGTTCCTCGTCGGGTACTTTCCGACCGGAAGCCTGCTTGAACTGCGTGACTGCCTTGAATGCCTGGGGAATCGCGATATTCGTACCCGCTCCGGCGACACAGCCGCCCGGACAGGCCATGCCCTCGATCAGGCAGCCGTTCTTGCGCCCGGCTTTTGCCAGAAGAAGCATTTTCCGGCACTCCGACAGACCCTCCGCGTGTTCTATCTGTACCTTCGTACCCGGATAGTATTTCTTGATACACTCCTCGATCGCGCTCGCCACGCCTCCCGCCACGCCGTATCCGCGTCCGGCTCCGGTGGCGTCCCGCATTTCATCCAGCGCCTTGATTTCTTCCAAAAGGATCCCCTTGGCTTCAAACATCCCGGTCAGTTCCTCAAAGGTGATCACGAAATCCACGTCCGACCGCACAGTGCGCCGGGAAGCTTCCAGTTTCTTGGAAGCGCAGGGACCGATGAACACCACCGAAGCCTCGGGATGTTCCTTTTTGATCAGGCGGGCGGTAGCCACCATAGGGGTCAGCTCGTTGCTGATCTTGTCGATGGTTTCCGGGAACAGGCTTTTCGCCATCATCGCCCAGGACGGACAGCAGGAGGTCAGGCTAAACGGCAGCTTGCCGCCCGCCACTTCTTTCACGTAATTCTCCGCTTCTTTCATACAGCCGTGGTCGGCTCCGATAGCGGTTTCGTACACATCCGCGAAGCCCAGTTCTTTCAACGCGGACTTGAACACGTCCGGGGTCACTTTCGGCCCGAACTGCCCGACGAAAGCGGGCGCCACCTGGGCGATGATTTCCCTGCCGGACTGGAGGGCGCGGATCAGCTGGAAAATCTGGGATTTGTCCGCGATGGCGCCAAAAGGGCAGCTTACCATGCACTGTCCGCAGGATACGCAGACCTCGTTGTCGATGACGGCGCGGCTCCTTAAGTCGCTTTTGATGGCGTCCACTCCGCAGGCCACCTTGCAGGGGCGTTCCCGGTGGGAAATGGCATCGTAAGGACAGACCTGGATACATTTCCCGCATTTCACGCATTTTTCCTGATCAATATACGATTTTCCGTTCACCATCTGCATCGCGCCCGTGGGGCAGACCTCCCGGCAGGGATGGGCCACGCACCCCATGCAGACGTCCGTCACGTCATACCGGTTTTCCGGACAGGCATTGCAGGCGGAAGGGATCACCTGCATGAGGGGCGGCTCATAGTATTTTTCCTCAATGTTGCTCTCTTCCACGCCCTCCGTCAGGTGTCCGGGGCGGCTGCGGTTCTCCGGGCGCAGGCTCATACCCATCGCCAGGCGGATCCGCTCCCGGATGATCGCGCGGTCACGGTACACGCTCTCCCGGTAAACGGAATCTTCATAATCCACGATTTTATAAGGCAGGGCTTCCATATCGTCCTTCAAGTTCTTGGAATGGTAAGCCAGATCCGCTACTTCTTTGAAAACCCGTCTTCGGTTCTTGCGCACGGGCGTGTCAATTCCCCGCATCGTACTCATGAAAACCATCCTTTCCGCTGCTATCCGAAATCAAAAGGAAAGTCTCCGCCGGAAGCGCAGCGTTTCCAGTGGAAGCTGTCGCTTCTGCTCATTTTGATCACCATGCTCCTTCCAAGGTCTGGAGACTTTGTGCGTAGCACAAAGCTCCGGTTGAAAGAATGCAAGTCTTTCCACTTTGCCACAAGATTAATTTATCATCATTTCGCTTCCGGTTCAACCCCTATTTCGCTTCTTCCTGATATTACCCAAAATACCGCAAGAACAGCCGCCCGGATTCCGCAAGAGCAGCTGACGACCTCCGGCGGAAACTGCCGGAGGGACTTTCTACGTGCAAGCCGCTATTTCGCGGCGCGAAGTTCAGCAGGATTGCCGCGCCCGCGCCCGGACTTTCCGCGCACAAGCCGCCATTTCGCGGTTCCGGCGCGTCCGATCTGTTCCGGGCAGCCGCGGAGGACGGTCAGGGAGCGGGCCGCCGTCCTGCCGCCCATTTGTCAAAGGTCGCAAGCATACCGGGCAGGACGAACAGGATCAGCAGGGTGGCCGACAGCGTACCCGCGGAAAGCGTCTGGCAGATGGTTCCGATTGCCGGGTCGCAGGGCAGCGTACCTAACACTCCAAGCGCGAAGACCATAATCGAACCGGAAGTCATAATGGTATGAATCGAACCGTCATAAGCGGCGGTCAGAGCCTCCTGCACTTCCATTGTCCGCCGTTTTTCCCGATAGTAATTTGTGAACAGGATGCCGTAGTCAATCGTCGCGCCCATCAAGATACCTTGCACGATCAGACACGACAAATAGTACATGCTATACCCGAGCAGGCCGCTGACCGAAATCGTCAGGAACACACCGCACTGTACGATCAGCACAAGGATCATGGACACCGCGAGGGAGCGGAAAGCGACCGCCACGACGACGAAAATGGCCAGCGCCGTCAGTACGGTGATGAAGAGCATTTCGTTCCTGAAAGTTTTTGACATCTCATAGTTCATCGGCGAGCTTCCAATCAGATAATAATCGCCCGTGAGCTTTTCCTCGCACATACGTTCAAGGCTGGAAAGGAATTCGCTGGTCTCATCGGACTCATCCGGCAGATCCGTTTCCAGGATCCACCGTGAGTAATCAGCTCCTTTCAGCTGCAGGACGGCAGCGTCCAGTTCGGATTCCATCTCGGTGATTTCCGCGCGCAGGTCAGCGTCTATCATTTTTTCAAAACGCGGATCCTCCATCATAACGTCCGTCAGATAATCGAAGAGCGTCCGGATGGAAAGAGTCCACGACGGATCGCCGCTCTTCACGCTTGCGTAGTACAGAAAGAGCAGCCGGAGGGTGTCTTCACTCAAGTCGCCGCTCAGTCCGTCTATCAGATCGGCAAGTTCATCTGGCGTGTAGGTCTTTCCCGACACGACCGCGTCAATAACGGTCTGCGCCAAGATCAGTTCATCGGCGGAAACCGCGTCAAACTGCTCCGCAAGATCTTTATCCGTGAGGACAGCGTCGATGATAAAGTCAACGAAAGCCCCAACCGACAGAACCCAGCCGCCCGTGTCGCCGTGTTCGCTGCGGTAGAGCAGATACAGCTGCTCCGTCTGCTCCGCGTCCATACCCACAAGGGACGATAAGTCGTCTGCGGAATATTCCGTACCCTCGACAGAACCGTTTATGAGCTTCTGAGCCGTTTTCAACTCCGCCAGCCGATCCGCGGCAAGCAGGGAACCGAAGGCTTCCCGGTTGCCGACCAGGAAATTGACGACCGTCTGGACGGACAGCCTCCACGAGTCCAGTTTCGTTCCGGAATCCCTCAGCGTGTAGATCATTTTCGCGGCGGCGCTTTCCATCCCGAACATCTGCGCCATCTGAGCGTGATCCAGCGCCGCGCCTGATGTGGACGCCTGCATCAGCGACTGCAGGAAAGCAAGCCGCGCGATCTTCTCTTCGGTAAACTGTGCCGAAAACGCGGGGTTCGGCACGAGCGCCGTCAGGGTGTAATCGATATATTCCATAGGGGACATGGTGGCGGACGGATCGCCCGCAGACCTCATCAGATAGATCTGTGAGACCTGGTCTGCATCCTCCCCGAGAAATGCGGCAAGCTCCGCGCCGGTCATCTGTTTCTGAAGGAGCGCCGCGTCGGTATAGGGCAGCATAGCCTGTATCTGCCCCAGCAGCGCCGCGTCAAGCCATCCGGCAAACATCGGATTCCCCGCCACGTCATGCAGCAGGAAATCCAGGAACTCGGGAACAGCCATAGGCTCCGGCGTATAACGGTCAGACGAGGCGTAGCAGTAGACAAACAGCAGTCTCATCTGTTCCTCTTCCATTCCCAGGATCCGCGCCAGCGACGTGTAGGATTCGCGTGCCGTCATTTTTTCCGCATCGGTAAAATCGGCAAGCCTGCCAAGCCGCGCCAATGCGCCTGCGTCAAGCATTCCGGCATATTCGGGGCTGGCCGCCACATCTTTCACGACAAAATCCGAAAACTGCGGCAGGGTCATGGTTCCCGTATCCACACCCCCGTTTTGCGTATAGTAATACAGCAGCAGCTTTTCCGCCTGATCAGGCTCCATACCGAAAAAGCCGGCAAGCTCCGCCGCGCTCATCGGGCGGGTAAGGGCCGCCGCGTCCGAGAACTTAGAAAGACTGTCGCTATGCTCTTTGAGGTCGTCCGGGATCTGGCCGGCAAAGGTTTCATCGGCAGCCACCTCGTCGGCGACAAACCGCAGGAACTCCCCGGCTTCCACCGGATCGATCTTTCCGTGCGTATAATAGTCGTAGTAGAGAATCCGCAGCATAGCCGGGTCGAGAGCCAGATCAGAACCCATATCCTCCAGGACATCGGTAAGCTCCTCCGCCGTGTACGGCCTGCCGAGCGTGGACGCGTAACCGGAGGAACTCTTGACGTGCGGATCCTTTTCGAGCTGTTCCGCGATTTCCGCGACCCGTTCCTCGTCCGCGTTCCGGTACAGCATGAGGATGGTATTCTTTTTCGGGAACACGTCGGCAATCGGATCCTCGGCGGTCAGTGAATAGGTAAGCTCCGTCGCCCTTTGCAGGAAAAAGGTTCCGACCAGCGTGACGACAAAAGCGCAGGCAAGGATGTGCCTGCCGCGAAAGCTGAACTTCGCCAGGCCGCCCAGAGGGATATGCGGAACCGGCTTCGCGGTCTTCCGGATCGCTTTGTCGAACAGGAGGATCAGCCCCGGCAGGATGGTGAAGATGCAGAGCAGGCTGATCGCGACGCCTTTCGCCAGCACGATTCCGACGTCCGCCCCGATTTTGAAGCTCATAAACACAAGCATCAGCAAGCCGACCATCGTCGTCGCCGCGCTGCTGCTGATGGACAGGAAAGCGTTGCGCAGAGCGGTCTTCATGGCGTCCAGCCTGCTGCCGGCAAGCTGAGCCTCCTGGCGGTAACGGTTCATCAGCATGATCGAGTAGTCCATAGAAAGCACCAGCTGCAGGATCGCCGCGATGGAAAATGTGGTGCTGGATACCCTGCCCTGCATGAGGTTCGTACCCATATTGATCACAATCGCGCAGCCGATAGCGGCCAGGAACAGAAACGGCTCCACCCAGGAGCCGCACATTGCCAGCATGATCACGAGCAGGATCGCGAGCGCGATGGCGATCACCCACAGGGGGATTTCCAGAACGCCGGTGCTGTCGTTCGCAACCGTCACGTCATAGGCCGAAAAAATGTCCTTCACCGAAGCTTCGATGGACTTTTCTTCGGCAGAATCATATGCGTAAGCGGTGTTCAGTACGAACAGGGTATAGCCGTCCTTGCGATAGTCCGCGCTGTCCGCGTCATACTCCACGCCGTCAACATAGGGCAGCGTTGCCAGCAGCGCCTGAACGTCGGCGGCCTGCCCCACATCCAGGCCGCCGAACATCACGCGGATGGTCTGTGCCGTTTCCGCTTGGGGAAATTCGGCGTCCATTTGATCAAGCCCCGCCCTCATAGAAGAATCATCCGGCAGATATTCCGTCGTGTCCGTGACGACTTCAACCTGCGGTATCAGCACCGCGCAGACTGCGGTAAGCAAAAGCATCACCGCAAGAACGAAGTACCGCTTGTCCACTACAAAGTTTGCCAGTTTTTTCATGAATCCTGTCCTCCCAAAAATTTGCTCCCTACTGCCCGCTTTGGCGGGCGCGCCCGTTACCGCTCGGCAGGAAGATCCCGCGAAGTAAGGATAACGCCCCGCCGAACCTGAATGTGTTGCGAAAAACATCTTTGGCATTGCTCAAGGCTGTTGACTGGAGCAGAATTGGCCTTAAAAAGAAAATGCTCCTTGCTGCGCTCCATCCCGATAAACTTTTATAAGTCCTTTTTTCTGAAAAGTAAATGCTGTTGCCGTGGGTCACCAAAACCCAGCCATTGACTTTTTCGACTATCAGTATTATGATACAAGTATGGACTTAAAGTCAACCGACTGTTTACTTATAAATAGAATCCAAGTAAACAAAATGAATACAATCTGTTCTAAGCTCAACACTTTGATTGAATTAGTTGAGTAGGAGGCGCCAAATGAACACAAAGCCCGAAAATCAGCGGATTCGCCTAAGCAAGGCCCTGCTCAAGAATGCCCTCATCGAACTTCTCTGGGAAAAAAATATCGAAAAGATTTCGATTTATGAATTGTGCGACAGGGCGCAGATCAACCGCACGACCTTTTATAAATACTACGGCGACCAGTACGCCCTGCTTGAGGACATTGAAAACGACTGGCTTTTGGCATTGGAGCGGCATTTCAGTTTCGGACAGGCTCAGGATCTGGTGGCCCTGACAAACGTGCTGGAATATCTGGAGTCCGAGCGCGACAAGTTCCGCGTCCTGTTCAACTCCTCCCTGGAAAAAGAATTCTCGCTCAAGCTGTTCAACCTGCCGACAGTGGTCAGCACGCTGAACCTGCGTTTTCTGGAAGACCGTCCGGAACATCTGAGGAACTACATCTATATTTTTGTCTGCCAAGGCTGCTATGCCGTGATCCGCCAATGGCTGAATGACGACATACGCGCTCCCGCAGGCGAAATCGCGGAACTGCTGCAATTCATGCTGAACTATCGGTTTTAAGGAACCTCTTCCTAACGGCAAAGCGCAGAAAACCGCAGCCATTTTACAGGAAACGGCTGCGGTAAAACGCGGCCCGCCGCAGACGCATGAAAAAGAGTCCGCTTTCGCGGACTCTTTTTCACGCGCCGAAACAAACAGGAGATTTTTTCCTGGCGCAGTCCAGACACTTTCCAAAAAATTTTCCATCCGATTAAAAAGTACTTGACATATATGTTTTATCTGTATATCATACTATATAATACATAGATGTATGAAAAGGAGGTGTTTGCCCCATGACGGACTTCCATCTTGCCGTTGCGCGGCGCGGAACGGGCAGCGCAAAGTGGAGCATACCCGACGGCGTGCTGCCGCTGTCCATCGCCGACGCGGAGTGGGCGACCGCGCCCGCCGTGCTGGACGCCGTTCAGAAGCGTCTCAACGGCCACGCGGTCTACGGTTATTCGTTCGGCGGGGCGGCGCTGCGCTGCGCGGTCGCGGCGTGGTACCAGAGGGTATACGGCTTGGAGACCGATCCCGAATGGGTCGTGCCGCTGACGGGTATCGTTCCCGCGCTGTCGGCGCTGACCGCTCTCGCGGACGGGGACGTTCTGGCGAACGCGCCGAACTATGGGCTGCTGCTTACCGCCGCGGAACGCGCCGGCAAGCGAACCATCCTCTCGCCGGCAACCCGCAGGACCTCCGGATCTTCGCTGACCTATGAAGCCGACTACGGAGACCTGGAACGCAAATCGGCTCACGCGGGACTGTATTATTTCTGCAATCCGCACAACCCCATCGGCAAGGTCTATCCAAAAGCCGAGCTGCGCCGTATCGCGGATTTTGCGGAGGAACGCGGGCTAATCGCCGTGTCTGACGAGATTCACTGCGAAATCGTATACGACAGGCCGCATACGCCCTTCTTCGCCGCCGCGCCGTATCGTTCCGTGACGCTGACCTCACCAGGCAAAATCTGCAACATGTCTGGAATCCCCGTCGCTGCCGCCGTCGTGCCTGACGCGGGGCTTCGCGAAAGGGTGAAACGCATCGCGTTCCGTCTCGGTTTCCCCGGGGAACTGAACATGGCGGCGGGCGTGGGCGCATACTCGCCGGCGTGCGACGAATGGAAGCGCGAGGCCGTCGCGTACCTGCGCGGCAGCCGCGACGAACTGGCGGCGGCTCTCCGGCGGCGCCTGCCGAAAGCGCGGTGTACCGTCACGGAAGGAACCTATCTGCAATGGATAGACTTGTCCGCGTACCATCTCGGCGGCGCGGCGGATTTCCTGCTGAAAAACGCCCGCGTCGCGCTCACGGACGGCGCGGGCTTCGGCGGAACGGAAGATGAGGTACGGCTCAACTTCGCCTGTCCGCGAGAGATGCTGACGGAGACGCTGAACCGAATGGAGGAGGCTTTGAAAAATGTCTGATCTTTACCAGACCACGTGCCGCGCCGCCTGTTTGGCACCGATCGGGGCCGCAAGGCGGCCGCCGTCCGCGTTCCGCCCGCGGATGTGCGGCGGGGCGCGGGCCAGGGCGCCGACGCGGCGCACGGCTGAAAACCCGCAGACACCACAGAACGCGGAATCCGCGCGGGAAGCTGACCCGACCGCGTTAAGATCCGCACAAGAAACGCCTCGACAAGCACTGATAGAAACGAGATTCCACAAAAGAGCGGAACCTGACCCGCCAAAACCGGAAATCCATAACAACATTCAGATTCGGAGGAAACCATACCATGAAAAAGTGGAAACCGTACTCATCCATCACGTTCCTTTCCCTCGCGGCGGCTCTGCTGCTCGCCGGCTGCCAAAGCTCCGCGACCGGCGGCAAAAGCGCGGCAGCCGATACATCCGCGAACAGCCAGTCCGCCGAAGCTTCCGCGCCTCCCGCCGAGACCGTGACCAAAATCCTCGTCGGCACTCACGGCAGCCCCAGACCGTACCTATTCACCGACGAGAACGATAACCTTGACGGCTACGACGCCGCGGTGGTGCGCGAGATTGATTCGCTGCTGCCGCAGTATGAGTTTGAGTACGAGCTGACCGACTTCGCGAGCATTTTCGGCGGAATCGACTCCGGGCGGTACCAGATGGGGGACAACAACTTCACGCGCAAGCCCGAGCGCGAAGAGAAATATTTGTTCGGCAACGAATACTATGTGTATAACTCCACCGTGGCAGTCGTGCGGAAAGGCTATGCGGAAATCAAGGCGCTGGAGGATCTAGGCGGCAAAAAGACGTACATCGGCTCGGACGGAGGCTTCGCGCAGATATTTATCGAGAATTTCAACGAGACGCATTCCGATAACCCCATCAACGGCGTATACGCCGACGTGGAAATTATCAAGAGCCTACAGGACGTGGCGGACGGAGGGATTGACTTCACGTTCCTGGAGGCGGCGATGTTCGACGCGTATCTGGGAGAATTTCCCGATCTGAAAGAGAAGCTGGAGTACGTGACGTTTACCGACGAGGAAACGCAGAGCATACAGGATCCTTACGGGTGGTTCCTCTTCGCCAGGACGGACGAGGGGCAAAAGCTCGCCGACGCGGTTGACGGCGCGATACGCGAGCTTGCGGCAAGCGGCAGGCTGAAAGAATTGTCGGAGCAGTATTTCGGCTTCGACTCGACGGGACGGTAAATCAGGCAGCAGGGCAGCCATGGGCTGGCTGCCTGACTTTTTGAACCGCCGGGCGTATCGTTCGGTACACGGCGGTTCCATGGCGAGGTGGAACGTGATGCTTTTTGACTTCTGGTTAGTATTTAAGCAGATACCGAAAATCCTGAAATACCTGCCGGTTACGCTGGAAATCGCCGTCGTGTCCATGTTTTTCGCGCTGGTGGTCGGTTTTCTCGTCGCGCTGATCAAAATGCGGAAAATACCCGTGCTGTCGCAGCTTGCGTCATTCTACGTTTCGTTCACACGGGGAACGCCGGTGATCGTACAGCTATACGCGACATACTACGGCATACCGTTCCTGTTCTCGTTTCTGAATGAAACCTACGGCTGGAGCCTGAACGCAAGCGGGGTGCCGCCGATCGTTTTCTCACTTGTCGCGCTGTCGCTGAACGAGGCGGCATACACTTCGGAGAGTATACGCGCCGCGCTTGAGGCGGTTGACAAGGGGCAGACGGAAGCGGCGCAGTCGATCGGCATGACGACAGGGCAGACACTGCGGCGGATCGTGATTCCCGAAGCGCTTGTCGTCGCGCTGCCGTCGCTGGGCAACGCGTTCATCGGCATGATCAAGGGTACGTCGCTCGTGTTCGCGACGGCGGTCGTGGAGATGACGGCGGCGGGGAAGCTGCTCGCATCGCGGAATTTCCGCTACTTTGAGATGTACGTGTCGCTGGCGATGATCTACTGGGTTATTACGATGGTCGTTTCGCGGCTGCTCTTCCTATGGGAACGCCGCCTGAAATGCAACGAGCGGGAAATGGAGGGGCAGGATGCTGGCATTGCGAGGCTTGCGGAAAAAGTTTAACAAAAACGAGGTTCTGAAAGGCATAGACCTTGAGGTCAGCGCGGGTCAGGTCGTCGGGGTCATCGGCGTATCGGGTTCGGGGAAAAGCACGCTGCTGCGCTGCCTGAACTTTATCGAAAAGCCGAACGCGGGAGAAATCACCCTCGACGGACGGACCATCGACGCGGCGCGGGCGAAAAAAGACGATATTCTGTATCTGCGGCGCTCGACGTCCATGGTGTTCCAGAGCTTTCATCTGTTCAAATACAAAACCGCTCTGGAAAACGTGACGGAGGGCCTGACGACTGTACGCGGAATCCCCGCCGCCGAGGCGCGGGCGACGGGGGAGACGCTTCTGACCCGCGTCGGGCTTGCCGACAGAATGAGCTACTATCCCAACAAGCTGTCCGGCGGCCAGCAGCAGCGCGTCGCCATCGCCCGCTCCCTTGCGATGAACCCTAAGGTCATGCTGCTCGACGAGCCGACGAGCGCCCTTGACCCGGAGATGATCGCGGAGGTTCTGCCCGTCATACGCGGGATCGCGCAAGAGGAACATACCATGATCATCGTGTCGCACGAGATGAACTTTATCTACGACATCTCCGACAAGGTCGTCTTCCTGGACGGCGGGGAAATTATTGAAGAGGGTACGCCACGTGAAGTGTTCGGCTCCCCGAAAACGGAACGGGCGCGTCAGTTTCTGTCAAGAGTGAATCTGGGAAACGACTACGTGATCTAAGAGTTCGGAACATCATCTGCCGCCATGCGCGCACGGCGGCAGATTTATTTTCCGAAAATTTCCTGTTGTCAAATCGACCGTTATGGTCTATGATGATATTGATAAGGTAAATATCATGGTCGATCAAGAAACGAGGTGCTTAAATTGAGCGGTCGATTCGATGTGTTCCACTCCTTGGAGCCGGAGAAACAAAAACGTATCCTGGACGCCGCTTTGCGGGAGTTCGCGGACAAGGGGTTCAAGCGGGCTTCCACGAACGCGGCGCGGATCGGGAAAGGTATGCTGTTCTATTACTTCGGCAGCAAGGAGGAGCTGTTTGACTTCCTGTGCGAGTACACGATGGAATTTGCGAGAAACACCTACCTTCCCCCCCCCGGCATGAACCGGACACGGGCGACTTTCTCGAGCGCTATCGAAAGCTGACGGAAACCAAACGCAGGGCTATGGAAGAGTACCCTCTCCACATCGCTCTCTTGGAAAGTTTCTACCGAGAGGGCGACGAGGAACCCTACGCCAAGTACATCAGGGACAGGGACGCCCTGCGCGAGCGGGTCGTCGGCAGCATCTACGCAGGCATTGACTACTCGCTGTTCCGCGGCGACATTGACGGGAAAGCCGCCGTCATCTACATCAAATGGCTGTTCGACGCATACCAGCAGGAAGTCGCCGAGAGGTTCCGAAGCGGCGAACTCAAAACCTCTGATCAGGCGGCCATGGAGGCCGAGTGGCGGCAGTTCGACACGTTCACCAAAGACCTGCGCAGGTTATTTTATAAGGAGGGCCAGTAAATGTCAGTCATTCAGATCAGCAACCTGGTAAAACATTTTGGAAAATGCGCGGCGCTGAACGGCGTGAACCTGACGGTAAAACCGGGCGAGGTCCACGCGTTCCTCGGGCCAAACGGAGCGGGGAAGTCCACTACGATCCGCTGCCTGCTGGGGATCCTCCGGGCGACAAGCGGAAAACTGCTCCTGTTCGGGCAGGACGCGTGGACGGACGCTGTCGCGCTGCATAAGCGGCTTGCCTATGTCCCCGGCGACGTCAATCTGTGGGACAATTTCACCGGCGGGGAAGTCATCGACCTTTTTCTTTCTCTGCGCGGAACGAAGCCCGATCATAGAAAACGTGACAAATACCTTGCCCGTTTTGAACTCGACCCGTCCAAGAAATGCCGCGCCTACAGCAAAGGCAACCGTCAGAAAGTCGCGCTGGTGGCGGCGTTCGCTTCGGAGGCGGAGCTGTTTGTCCTGGATGAGCCGACCAGCGGGCTGGATCCTCTGCTGGAAAAGGTTTTCCAAGACTGTCTGGGCGAGATCCGGACACAGGGCAAGAGCGTTCTGCTGTCCAGCCATATTATGGGCGAGGTGGAGAAGCTGGCGGACAGCATCAGCATGATCCGGGAGGGGGAAATCGTCCTGAACGGCACGATGGGCGAGCTTCGGAAGAAAGGCTCTACGCTGGAAGAGCTGTTCTTGTCGGAATATGAGGGGAGGGCGTGACGATGGCCGCAAATTTCGGTAAATACATGCGCTTTATCGCACGGCGGGAGCGCGTCGCCGGTCTGGTCTGGATGGCCGCGCTCGTGCTGTTCCTGACGGCAATGGCGGCGATATTCCCGGGTCTGTTCCCGACCCAAGAAGCCCTCGTCAGCATGGCGGCGACACTGGACACGCCGGCGATGGCCGCGATGATAGGGCCGGTCTATGGACTGGACCGAATCAGCCCCGCGATTGCTATGGCGCAGGAATGTCTGCTGTGGACCGCGGTTGCCGCGATGGTGATGAATATCTTGTTTGTGAACCGCCACACGCGCGCGGACGAGGAACTTGGGCGGCAGGAAATGCTCGCGGCGCTCCCGGTCGGCCGGCTCGCGGGCAGCGCGGCGACGCTGGCCTGCGCGTTTGCGCTGGACGCCGCGATCTCTCTATTCGCCGCGCTCGGGATACTGGCTGTAAATATCGAAGGCATAACGGCTGCGGGCGCTTTCTGCTACGCTTTTTCCATAGGTACGCAGGGCTTCCTGTTCGCGGCCGTCACGCTTCTTACGGCGCAGCTGTTCTCTACGGCCCGCGGCAGTATGGGCGCGGCATTCTCCGTGCTGGGGGTGTCGTATGTCCTCCGCGCAGCCGGGGATATGGCCGGCAACGCGCTGTCCGTTATCTCGCCGATGGGACTGGGACTAAAAGTACAGGCGTTCTACACCGACGCTTTCTGGCCTGTGGCCGCGCTGTTCCTGGAAGCTGTCGTCATCACGGCAGCGGCGCTGATCCTCCACGCGAAGCGCGACGTCGGCGCGGGCGTGTTCGCCGCCCGCAAAGGCAGGACAGGCGCGTCGCGTCTGCTGCAAAGCCCGTTTGGTTTCGCCTGGCGGTTAAGCCGGGGCAGTTTCCTGGCGTGGGCGATCGCGTTCACCGTCCTTGGCGCGATGTACGGCACGGTCGTCGGAGAAATCGACTCGTTCGCCGAAGGCAACGATATGATCAGACAGCTGCTGACGGCCCAGGGAGGGGGAGCCGGCTCGCTCGCGGAGGCGTATCTGCCCATGCTGTGCGGTACCATGGCACTTTTAGCGTCCGTTCCCGTGATCGGCACGGTGAGCCGGTTGCGCTCCGAGGAAAAGCGCGGCAGAATAGAGCAGATTTTCGCCTGTGCGGTACCGAGAGCCTCAATCTTCGGCAGTTTCGTGGCAATCGCGGCGGCCGAAGCCATCCTCTTTTCCTTTTTAAGCGCGTTCGGACTGTACGTCACGTCACAAGGCACGGGCTGCCTGTCGTTCGGCACGATCATGGGCGCTTCGTTCGTCTATGTCCCGGCGATCTTTACGCTTGCGGGCCTGACCGCGTTCCTTGTCGGCTGCTTTCCGAAACTGACCGCGTTCGTATGGGCGTTGTTCGGGTACTCGTTCTTCCTGCTGTATTTTGAGCGGCTGTTCGACGTGCCGGAATGGGCGGCAAAAATTTCGCCGTTCGGCAATGTGCCCGGATACCCGGTGCAGGAGCTTGCCGCCGCGCCGCTGACCGTATTGTGCGTGGCCGCAGCCGCGCTGTCCGCAGCCGGTTATCTGGCGGGCTACCGGCGGCGCGACGTAAGGGCGTAGCGCAGGCAAAGAAAGGCAGGAACAGGAAGATGAAACCAAAAAAATCCCTTTACTCTCCGCCGGAGCAGGAGTATCCGGTGGAAACCGGCTGTCTGCGGTTGCCTAAACCGCCTTTGCCCGAAGATCCGGCAGAATCCCCGACCGACGGCGACGGCTGGCGGCAGGACGGCCTGGAGATCCTGCTGGTGCAAAGCGGCCAGCTCGACGTCCGGACGCCGCAGAAAGCTTTCCTATTGCGGTCCGGACAGGGGATTTTTCTGAGCCGGGGCCAGTTCCCTGAGCTTTGCCCTGCCAACGGACAGGAAACCTTGCTGCATTTCCTGAGATTCCACCCCTCTTTCCTGTTCGGGCATATCGGAACTTCCCTTAGCCTGAAATACCTGATTCCCCTGATCACTTCTCCGCAGCTTGCCTGCCTGCCGCTGGATCCGGATCAGGACACCCATGCTCTCCTGCTTTCCACCGTCAGGCAGATCTGGGAGACCGACCAGAACCGGCCAGCTGCTTATGAACTGGAAGTGAAGGAGCTTTTATGCCGTTTCTTCCGCCTCCTGCTCCCGCTGGCGGAAGAAAGCCAGGTTCCTGTCCGGGAACCTGGCTTAGAAAAGGCGCTCCATACTTTTCTGTATGACGACTCCCGGATCCGTCAGGCCATCCGGTTTATCGAAGAGCATTATATGGACACTCTGTCACTGGAGGATATTTCTAATTCCATCCATCTGAGCAAAAGCGAATGCTGCCGCTGCTTCCGGCGCTCGCTCGGGATCACTCCCTTTGAATATCTGACAAAATACCGGATTTTTGAATCCATCCGCAGAATACAGGCAAGGTCTATGGAAAAGGAAAGCATTTCCGACCTGGCTTTTTCCGTGGGATTTAACAGCGCCAGCTATTACAGCAAGCTGTTCCGAAAATATGTGCATTGCACGCCGCTGGAATACCGGCGCAGAAACAGTATCCGGCGCGAGCCCTATGCCGAACTCGCGCAGGCGCGCGGCGACGGCTTCCGGACGCAAGAGTAGGGGCGGCTTCCGGGCATGGCCGCAGAGACAGGCTCCCGGCACAGCCGAGCCGCAGGGACGGCTTCCGGCCTGTCTCTAGCCTGCCGTTTCCGGCATTTCATACTTTACCTTATCTTCCACCGTAATCTCTTTTCCCAGCTGGACTTCAATGACCCTTAACTCGCTGTCCGCGATCAGGGTATGTCTGCACCCGGCTTTCATGGCGACGACGTCTCCGGGCCGAACCGCTTTTTCTTTCCCGTCCAGAATGGCGCGGCCGCGGCCGCCGACCACCGTCCATACCTCGTCCCGCTGTTCATGGCTATGGTAATGGAGGCTGTTTCCGGGCAGTAAGACGATTTTGATCGTCATACTGTCCTCCTGGACGTCCAGCACGCGAAAGCTTCCCCAGGATTTTTCCGCATACCGCACCTGTTTTTCCATCTGCTCCACAAAGGGCTTGATATAGGAACTCTGCTCCTTGTCCGCTATGAGGATGCCGTCATTGCTGGCGGCGATGACCAGGTTCCGGCAACCCATGCCAAGGACGGGAATGTTCAGTTCGTTGACCACATGGGTATTTTCACAGGACTCATTCCGGAACACTTTCCCTAAACTCCGCGTGGCCATCGCCTCCGTAAAGGTATTCCAGGTACCCAGATCTTTCCATTCTCCGGCGTACCGCAGCACCCGGATGTCCGGCTCTTTTTCCGCCACCGCGTAATCAAAGCTGATCGCTTGCTGTTCCGGATAACGACGGAAGAAATCCCGGTAATCGTCAAAGCCGATCTTTTCACGCGCGCATTTCAGCAGATACCCCAGCCTGGCGGCAAAGACCCCCCCGTTCCACAAGGCTCCCCGCCGCAGATAAGACCTGGCCGTTTCCATATCCGGCTTTTCCCGGAAAGCATCGACCCGGCTGATACGCGCAGGATCCACCGGGAGGATATAGCCGTATTTCTCACTGGGATAAGTCGGCTCGATCCCCATCAGGAACAGGCTTGTCTCCCCTTTCGCGGCGAGGCCGGACAGTTCTTTCAAGGATTCAAAATAAGCGGCCTCCACATAAGGATCCACCGGACAGACCACCACCGGCTCGTCTTCCCTTAATTTCTGTTCTTCCCGCAGATAGAGCGCCGTCAGACAGATGGCTGGAAAAGTATCCCTGCGTTCCGGTTCCACGCACACACGTACCTTATCCCCAAGCTGGTTCCGGATCTGGCTGACCTGTTTCTTACTGGCGGCAATCGTAATGTTTGCCCCGGGATCCGCCGCGATGATCTGGCGGTATACCCGCTGAACCATGGATTCCAGTTCTCCGGCGTCACTGCGGAACATCCGCACAAACTGCTTGGAGCGTATGTCATTGGACAGAGGCCAAAGACGCTTCCCGCTCCCCCCCGACAATAAGATGATGTTCACCGCGTCCGCGCTTCCTCTCCATCGTGATATACGATCCCCTCCGCCAGGCTCCGGGCTTTTTCCCTGCCGCAGAAGATTTCCGTAATCGCCAGGGAGAACGGAATGGCTGTTCCCATACCCCTGGAAGTGACCACGGTTCCGGACACCGCCACTGCTTCCCGGGACACCTGCGCGCCCTCCAGGTGGCTTTCCAAGGCCGGGTAAGAACAGGCCTTCCTGCCTTTCAGCATTCCCCGGTGTCCCAGGATACTGGGAGCGGCGCAGATGGCCGCCACATATTTTCCCGCCCGGTAAAATTCTTCCAGCCGTTCCATCAGCCCCCCATGCGCCTCCAGATTCTTCGTACCCAAGCCGCCCCCCGGCAGAACGATCATGTCCAGCCGCGTAAAATCCACTTCCTCAAATACGGTATCTGCCCGGACGACGATCCCATGCGCGCCTTCCACAAGTTTTCTTTCCCGCGGCTCTCCGCCGCCGCGCACCGACACCACGCTTACCTCCAGCTCCGCGCGGCGGCAGACGTCCACTACGGTCAAGGCTTCGATTTCTTCAAACCCCTCCGCAAGAAAAACCGCCAGCTTACTCATTATGAACTCCTTTCTGTCGGAAAAATCCCGCATCTCTGTCGGCATACCCGAGCGCCATATGGGAATTGTGGTATTCTTCCCGATAAGTGACCTCTTCGGCGAACCAGTCCGGAGGAAGGAAGGCTTCGGCGGCTTCCAGGCTGGGAAATTCCACCTCCGCCATCACCAAAGGCGCGAGCGGAGGGTCAAAGACATCCAATTCGATGGTCAGCGGAACGCCTTCCCGGAAGTCCGGCTCCAAGGGAATCAAATATCTTTTTTTGGAAATGATCCGTCCGTCCGCTTTTTCCCTGAGATGACAGTAAGCCTCCTCGCTAATCGGTACGCTGGTCTCTTCCCTGACCAGCATACCGGAGCCTTTGCAGGTCAGGTGATATTCGGAATCCTCTTTCCGAACCCGCACGACCGGATTGGTACATAAATAAGCCTGCTCCATCCGGCGGCAGGGATACTGTGACAGATCCTCCGGGATGGACCGCACCGTGTATTTGCGCTCTATTTCCATCATCTTCCGCTTCCTATCCACTTTCTTTTCCATAGGCTTCCTCCGCAGGGCGCGTTCCGCGCCGTTCCAGAGCCGGAATCCGCATAAGCGTATCGCGGCGCACAGGACGCGCCTTTGATCGGAAGCCGCTTGGCCGCTATATGATATTATAAAGCCGCACAGCGGTTTTGTAAAGGGCTAACCGTCTTTCTATCCACGGCAGCGGAAATCCGTGAAAGCTCAAAAACACAAAAATACCCTATTGACAGGCTCGACTGGTTTTGCTATCATGAGATCCTAAAGTTTGCACGACAAAGACAAAAAGGCTTGACTTTTCAGGAAGATGGCGGTATAATAATGGATGGCAACAGGCAACAGGCAACAGGCAACAGGCAACAGGCAACAGGCAACAGGCAACAGGCAACAGGCAACAGGCAACAGGCAACAGGCAACAGGCAACAGGCAACAGGCAACAGCGCATTCACTATCCAGTCGCAAACCATTGACTGGCTGCGCTTTCTTTTTATACTCTTTGTGGTTTTTATTCACGCCACTCCGGAAGTCTTTGATGTTTCCAGCATTGATTTCAGCAGGTTTACAGGGAACGATTTTAACACATTGCTCTATAGCGTTATAGAGAGCATTGCCAGCATATGTAATAACGGTTTTTTTGTGTTCTCAGGCTATCTTTTCTTTCGTAATATTCAGACATTTAACAGGAGTACCTATACTTCCAAAATAAAAACTCGCTTTTTTACGCTTATGATCCCTTATTTTTTATGGCAAATTATCGCCGTCGGCTTAGGAGTTCCACAAAAAATCGCCGGTGCTATTCTGAAAGGCAGCGCACAAAAAATGACGCTTGCCGAATGGTTTGTTGAGTTAAAGGGCAAAGGGGTTTTGTCGATTTTCTGGGATTACAACATGGACACGGCCGCTTCCAATATCTTTGGGCAGCCAACGCCGGCTTCTTTTAGCCCATATCTGTATCCTTTTTGGTTTTTGCAGAATTTGATCATGGTTTCGCTGCTGGCGCCTCTGTTTTACATTTTTATAAAAAATCTCAAGGCCTTTTCCTTAGCAATCCTTGGCGCGCTTTATCTGACCGGCATTTGGTTTGTTCCCATACCACAATTATCAGCTGTCTTTTTCTTCGCTTTTGGCGCATACTTTGGTGTTTTTAACAAAAATCTTATTTTGGAGTTGCGGAAATATAAAACTGCATTGTATTTCGTTACCTTAACAACTTTCTTATGTAGCTTGACCATATCCATTTTCTTTGCGGACAAATCAGGCTGCGCTGACTACATAGGCCATATTTTCAAATTTTCCTGTACTCTTTCGTCAATGGTACTTGCGTCATATTGGGTAGAGAGCCAGAAAATAAAAGCAAATCAACTTTTAACAAAGTCCATATTTTTCGTGTATGCATTACATACAATCATTGTGCTGCCTGCGGCTGACTTCATTTTTAGCACCATTACACGTCATTCTGATTTTTGGCTTGCAGACACAATTCGCTTCCCCTTTGTAACGGTCACGACCACTCTTGTTTGCGTAGGCATATATTGGTTTCTGACTCAGTTCCAGTATTTACGTCCTATTGCAAAGGTTCTTTCCGGCAACCGCTAAGCATAACTACGCCCTCTTTTTTGGATACAACGTCAAATGCCTTTGCACCCCTCCAACGTGTCCATACGGGCATGATCGTTATCCACGCCGCGAAAGCGCGTGCCGATGTCACCGCAGCAGTTTATCATAAAAAAATTTCCTCGGTCGCCAAAATTTCAATCTTCTGGTCTTTGAGTTCCCTGTCAGATAGCCTCCGTAATTTGTTATCATGTTCATAAAGTCCACCATGTAAAGCGTTTATTTGCATTCCGTTGCGCTAAATGCCCATCATTTTACAGTTTGCCAAAAGGCAAATCATTCTGAATCTCCCATGAACTTTGGCAGGGCTTGTGGTGAAATTCAAAGTGTAGTTTTATATCCGATAGAGGGGAGCGTCAATGGATCATCTCGTTGAAGACTGGTTGGGGATAGCCGAATACGATTTTGAAACCGCGAAAGTTGTTACAGGCAAAGCGGTTCTTTACGTCATTGCTGTATTACCAGACAATCAAAAAGCAGTCAAAGCCATTATTTCCCGCCACTGCACCGCTGATGAAATACCGCCGAAAATTCACGATCTGACGAAGCTTGCCATACGGGCAGAGCTTTTGGATGTGATGAGCAAGGAACAACAAAATTCCATGGAGGACTGAAACCCTTGAACATAGAAGCAAGGTATCCCGAATACAAAGAGCGCATGGCGCAAATGCTTCATCGTGGAACGTGCGCCGCGCTCATTGAGAAAACGGAGGGACTATGAGGCCGGATCCAACCGTCATAAATACCGTATCCAAATACGCCGATGTAGTGACAAAACAGTTTTCACCGGCGGCTATGCTTCTTGGTTCTTACGCAAAGAGCGAAGCAAACGACGAGAGCGACATGGATGTTGCCGTCGTCTTTAACGGTTTTTCCGGGGATTGGCTGAAAGCCTCGTCTTTGCTGTGGCGTATGCGTCGCGGCATAAGTTATGATATTGAGCGGCATTTGCTTGATACCGCCGCCGACAAGCGGTTTTATGCGCCACATTTCAAAATAGGGCAAATGATTGATCAAGCGTAAAAAAATTCTTTGTACTCTTCCAGATCCAAAACAACATATCGACCGTGAACGTTTTTCGTCAGAAAGACGGGCGCACCAACGACAACATCTTGCAAAACTTCGCCATGCTTCCTCAAATCAGAGATTGGTTGAATGGCAGGCATACTTCCGTAAGAATAGGTGAGGACACCCCAAAAACGATCTTTTGATTTCTGGGATTTTCCAAGCGCCCGTTGAAGTTTCAGGCTTTTTGTGCTATCCTGAAAGTCCATGAGAGAAGAAAGCGCTGCCCGCCGCTTAGCCCTTTGTGTGCCGGAAACGGGAGAATGCTTATCTGCGCCCCAGCTGATGGCTTCCGCGATATTGCGCTTTCGGGAGGATAGAGATGTCACAGTTTCTTGCCGTCGGGTTCGGCGGGTTTATCGGCGCTTGCGCAAGATTCGCCATCACGAAGCTGATGGGCCGTTATCCTGCATTGCTGCCGTTTGGAACGTTGCTGTCAAACGTGATGGCGGGATTCCTGATGGGCCTGATTACTGGAATCGAACGCCAGGCCGCCGCTTTGCCCCAGCACACCAGACTGTTCCTGGCTGTCGGCGTTCTTGGCGGTCTGAGTACTTTCTCCGCCTTTAGTATGGAGACCGTAAGCTATCTCGAAAACGCCCAGTATCTGAAAGCGGGCGTAAACATATTGCTGAACCTCGTGCTGAGCTTCTTGTCCGTGTCTGCGGGGCTTTTGCTTGCAAAATAACAGGGAGCGGTTCCTATCAAGAACCCTCCTTTTCCCGCGTACACGCTGTCCGAACAGGCAGACGACCAAGCCCCGCGCCCGGTTCCTCCAGGCCGCGGCGGATTTTTCCGCGCCGCAGCGGTCACAGGCGATTTTACGGATACGGAACCGCTCCGGCAGCCAGATCAGGAAGACGACCAGGGAGCCATAGTCCGCCGTGTGCCAAGGCGTACAAAAGAAAAGGCGGCGGAGCTGGAATTCCGTCACCTTTGTCCCTTCTCGGCAGACATATCTTTATGAGCAGAAAATCTGAACCGCAGCCCGCAGAAACTTCGCGCAGCCGGGCGCTATTCTGTCGTAGTAGGCCGTAAAACGCGGATCCTCCACATACATCTGCGTAACGCCGATATGGGCTTCTTTACTGTATGCAGCCCAAGAAAAGGAAAGCCACTGTTTGTGCAGCTCACAGGCTTTTTGTGCCAGCTGGCTATGGGGATCCCCCTGCTCGAAAGCCGCTTTCCAGGTGTCGTTCATCTCCTGCGTCAGCTTCTCGAGTTCGGCGTACCGCTCTTCTGTCATGCGTCTGAGCTTGGCATTGGAGCGGTCTATGGCCTCGTTTCCATACTTCCTGCGGATTTCGTCGCCAAAATTCCGCTCATTGTCCGCAAGCAGTTTCTGTTTGAAGCCTTCAAATTTTTCTTCGTCTGTCATTTTGATTTCTCCTTTCATGGTCTGAATGCTTCTTTTCACATTGTCAATCAGCGAATCCAGCCGTTGACGCTTTTCAAGCAGAGCGGCAAGATGGTTTTGCAGGGCGGCCTGCCGGTCAAAATCCTTTTCCGCCAAGCTGCGCCCGATTTCCGTCAGCCCCATGCCCAGCTCCCGGTAAAACAGGATCTGCTGGAGGCGGTCCACCTGGGCCTGCCCGTAAATCCGGTATCCGCTGGAGCGGACGGCCTTGGGCGGCAAAAGTCCGCACTGGTCGTAGTAGCGGAGTGTCCGGGTGCTTACCCCCGCCAGCTTTGCAAGTTGGTTGATGGTGTATTCCATGGATGTTTCCTCCTAGGAACCTCAGTATAAACCTTTACGCAACGTCAAGGTCAATCGCTTTTCTGAAAATAGATACGCAATTTTTTGAACCGTCTGAGGCAGATGGATCAGACCGGCGAAGAAGCCTGCCGGCTCCGACACGTCAGACCGCCGGGAAACCCGAACAGGAATACGGACGTGAAACGCGGATTCCTG
>JAISOV010000012.1 GCA_031275405.1 Clostridium sp.
ACGCCGCCCCCGTCGCCACCCGCTTCCCCGGCGGCTCCTGCGCCGCGGGCTTCTCCCCCGCGTTCGTCGTGAACGCCTGCCCGTCCGGGCTCCACGTCACATAGGGGCTGTCATAGATGCTCCCCGCGCAGGCCGCCTGCGCAGGCCACAGCAGCGCCGCGCCAAGCAGGGCTGCGCCCGCCAGGATCCCCGTCCTTTTCCCCATACGTCCTCCTTTCCTGCCTTTCCTCCGGCCCCTCCATCAGTCGACCGCCCTGGCCACCCGCAGCGAGCCAGCCGCCAGGGCACGCCAGAACGGCCCGATGCTGTCCTGCTCCAGGAGGATGTTCAGCCGCTGGGCCGGCGTGGCGGCGTCCCAGCCGGGGATCTCGTTCCCGCTCAGGTCGAACACCTGATGCACGGAGACATCCTGCCAGGCCGCGACCACCTCCCGCGTCTCCTCATCGACCACGCAGATGTCTATCCTGTCCCCCGGCCGGAGCGTGCCGCTGGCCACCTGGTAGATGTCCTCCGCCCTGAGCCCCACGATGACCGGCCGGTCCATGGCGCGGGCAGCCCCGTCCACGTCCTCGAACATCCCGAGGGTGAGCAGCGTGCCCGCATCGATGCGCGCCGCGGCGGCCAGCCCGTAGGCCTGCGCCGGGTCGGACAGGGCCGTCCCGGGGATCAGCCCCTTTTCGACTTCCCGGGCCACCAGCCAGGCCCCTGCCGTCTCCTCCGTGATGGCCAGCCCTTCCGGGATCGCCGCCGCGGCGGCATAGACGGTCCCCTTCTCGTAGCCGTCCAGGAGCGCCCGCTCCATACGCAGCATCATCAGGAAGAGCGCCACGGCCGCCGCAAACGCCAGCAGGACAGCCCACGGCCGGATGCCCTTCCCTCCATCCTTTCCTTCATCCTTTCCTCCATCCTTCCCTTCCTTCATCCTTTCCTCCATCCTTCCTTCCGGGCCTCCCGCCCGCCGGCCCGCCCCCGGCGCGCGCTCACCCGCCCCCGGCGGCAGGGCCGCAGATGTCCGCCAGCTGCTCCCTGCGGGCATACAGGGAGACCCCGAACGCCCCTTCCACGGGGAAGCCGATCCGCCCGTAGACGCTGGTGGCCCGGACCACGGTCCCGTCCGGCGCGGACACGCTCCCCAGCCCGCCCCGGACCAGGAGGCGGCTGCACATCCCCCGGCTGTCGAACGAGAACACCTCCACGTCGCCCGGCCCCGGCCCGCCCGGATCCCCGGCGCCGTCCAGAGGCCCATGCTCCCATACGTTATAGACGGCATAGGCCAGGGCCTCCACCTCCCCGGATATGGCCGCCCTGCTGCGGCAGCGCCAGGAAGCGTCCAGGTCCAGGTTGGCCTGGAGCGCCTGCCGGTAAAGGGCATACGCCGCCTCCGGATCCTTTATGACCAGGTTTCCGCTGCCCCCGTACTCCCTGATGTCGATGACGGCGGAAGCCAGGCAGGAAGCGGCCAGCGCATCCTCCACAAAAGCCCCCGTCGCCCGGAACTGGGCGGCCTGCAGGCCCACGGCGACAGCCGGGACAAGGAAGAGCAGCATCGCCACGGACAGGACAGCCTCCGCCTTCCCCTCCCTCTTTTTCAGCCCTCTCATCCCCATCCCCTCCTAGTTCTTCGCGGTGGACATCTTCGTCACCCGCACCCGGAAGGCCTGCCTGGCGAACGCCATCCGGAACAGGCTGCCGCCCGCCACGCCCTCCGCCGCCAGCTCGCCCGAGATGCACAGCACCACAGGGTTCCCGTAGCCCGCGCCGGAGAGCGTGGTGCCGTCCAGCGTGACGGACTCCAGCCCCGCCTCTGCCAGCGCATGCAGCATCGCGGCCCGGTCCTGCGGGCCCAGGCAGCCGGCCGTCTCCATGCGCAGGATATACTGCCTGGCGATCTGTCCGACGTCCTCCCTGCGGTTCACCAGCTCCATGATATTCAGGTAGGCCAGCATGACGATGCTCAGCGCCAGCATGCAGACCACCGGCGGCAGCACGTCCATGGCAGACCCTTGCCGCTTCCTCATCCAGCGTCCCATACCCATGCCTTCCTTCCTGCCCCTATGGGGCTGCGCCGTCACGTCCCCAGGATCTGCTCCGCCTTCGCCGTCATGGAGGCCATCAGCGTACCTATCAGGATAATAAATAGAATCTGGCTGCCGCCATCCCCCGCAGGGAGGCCGAGGGCCGGGGCAGACGGACAGACCAAAAAGACAAGGAGGGAACGAAATGGCAGCAGAACTGAGCGAACAGGCCGTCAGGATCGCATGGAAGGGGGGAGAGATCACCGTAAAAGCCCTGCTAGCCCTGATCCGGCAGATGACCGAGAACAGAGGCCGGATCCGGCACGGCCGGCAGAGCCTGTCCAGGCTCAACCTCCAGGGGAAGCAGCTGGAGCAGCTGGAGCTGGCCGGCGAGGACATGAAGAGCTTCCGGCGGGAGCTGAACCGGTACGCTGTGGATTTCAGCGTCATGCAGGACCGCGCTTCCGGGAACCGCACCGTCTTCTTCAAAGGGCAGGACGTGGACCGGGTCTATGCGGGGCTGCAGAAATGCGCCCAGTGGCTCCCGCCGGCCGGCAGGAGGCCGGTGAGGGAAGCCCTGAAAGACGCAGCGGAAAGAGCGGCGCAGAGGGCCGCGGAACGCCGGGAAGCCCCCGGCAGGGAGAAAAGCGCGGACAGGAGCCGCGGGGCGAGATGAGGCGGGGCACGGGACAGGCGCTGGCCCTGGGCCTGGCAGCGTCCCTGCCGGCGTTCTACCTCCTGAACAGGGCCGCCCTGGCGGCCGAGGGCCTGCCCGGAAACATCCTTGAGAAGGCCAGCACGGCCCTGGACAGGCTCCTGCCGGCGATCAGGGCCTCGCCGCTCCTGCTGGGCACAAGCAGGGCCTGCCTGCTGTCGGGGCTGGCCGGGGCCGGGGCCGTCTGGCTGGCCTTCCTCTACCACGCCGCGGCCTGGAGGAACCCCATGAGGGGCGCGGAACACGGCACCGCAAGGTGGGGCGGCCCGGGAGACATCCGGCCCCTGACGGATCCCGTGCCGGACATGAACATCCCGCTCTCCGCCACGGAGCAGATCAGCGTAAGGAAGGCAAGGACCTTCGAGGCCGACCGGAACAAAAACATCATCGTGGTGGGCGGCTCCGGATCGGGCAAGACCTTCTCGGAGATCAAGCCCTCCCTGATGCAGCTGCACAGCTCCTACGTCGTGACCGACCCGAAAGGCCAAATTCTGGTCGAGGTGGGCAAGCTCTTAAAGCGCGGTGCGCCTAAGATGAGAACCAAACTCGGCAAAGACGGCAAGCCGCTGAAAGACAAGCGAGGGAATGTCATTAGCGAAGTTGTCCGCAAAAACGGCAAAATCGTGTACGAGCCTTACGAAATCAAGGTTCTGAACACGATAGACTTCAAAAAGAGTATGCACTACAACCCGTTCGCGTATATCAAGTCCGAAAAGGACATTTTGAAGTTCGTGACGGCGTTAATTAGCAAAATGATACGCGAGGCTTCGGCTTTGCGGCAGAGCGAATCGGCCAAGGCGGGCAAAAAACAGCTTGCCAAAAATGAAAAGCGCATTGCGGAGTTGGATTTGCTTTTCCGCAAAACCTACGAGGATTACGCCGCCGGGCGGCTCACAGAAAAACGCTTTGAACAGTTGTCGCAGGGCTATGAGTCCGAGCAAGGAGAATTGGAACAGCAGACCGCCAAACTCAAAGCGGAACTGGCGCAGTTTGAGAGCGACACCCTCCGCTCCGACTCTTTTTTGGAACTGGCGAAAAAGTATTCCGAGTTTTCGGAGCTTACCCCGCTATTCTCAATGAATTTGTAGACAGGGTAGTCGTTCACGAAGGCGATAAATCAAGCGGTAGGCGCGTTCAGCAGGTGGATATTTACCTTAACTATATCGGGCAGTTCATCACGCCGGATGACAGCGAACCAATCGAAGGCCCGGCAAAGGAAAAGGAGCGCGAATATCAGCGCGAGTACAAGCGCAGGAAACGCGCCGAGATATTGGCAAAGCAAGCGGCGGCGGAGCAGAATCCACCGCAAACCAAAACGGCGTGACCACAACAAAATATCATTACGCGCAAGGGCGGCTATGAGCAATCGTAGCCGCTTTTTTGCGCGCCAAAATCGAAGGGAGGATTTTTCACTATGGCAAAGACAAGAGCGGAGCAAATCGAAAGCGTAAAGGCTAAAATTAGTCAGCTTGAACATGAGAAAATGTCGGAGCTGCGGAAGAGGGTTTCCGAACGGCGAGAAAAGGCGGGCAGTATCAAGAGAAAACTTGAAGCGCTGAATATTCTCAAGGCCGCAGAGAAGATTGTGAGGGAGTTGAACAGGCCGCAGCAACAGAGAGATGCAAGGAATAGGGGAAAGGAGAGGCAGGAAAAACTTTCCGCTTACAAAGTAACGACAAATTCCACCCATTTCCCATGCTCGCCAATAATCCTAATTTTTCCCTTGTGCGCGTCTACAATGGCCTTTGCGATAGAAAGTCCAAGCCCATATCCGCCGGTTTCCCGCGCGCGTGAATCGTCGCTGCGGTAAAAGCGGTCGAAGATTTTATCCCGCTCGCTCTCCTTGATGCCCATGCCTGTATTGTACACCGAAAGACGAGGGCGACCCGCCTCCATTTTCAACGAAACCTTGATTTTACTCTGCTTGCCGGAATGTGTAATGGCGTTGTCAATCAAGATACCAAGGAGCTGCTTGAGCCGTTCCTCATCTCCGGTATAGGTGATTCTGTTTTGGATTTCACACGTATATTCTTTGTTTTCCTCAAAGGCGTGGCTCTCAAACTCCAACGCGGTGCTAAGCATCGCCTTGCTTAAATCAAATTTTGCATGAATCATTTCAGGCGCGGCATCTTCGGCTTTTGAAAGAGTCAGCAGATGATGAATCAGCTTATTCATTCGTATAAGTTGTGTCCGAATATGAGCGATCCACGTATTGTCGCCGACTTCATTTTGCAGAACGTCAACGTTAGCGGATATAATCGTAAGCGGCGTTTTTAACTCGTGGTTCGCGTCAGAGACAAAGCGCCGCTGCTTGGCGAACGCGTTTTTAATGGGGGCGACCATCCATTTGGAAAGCAGAAAGGAAAGCAGCAGCAAAAGCGCGCAGGATATTCCCGCCGTGACGAGCGACCATTCCGTCAGCCGCGTGAGTAGACCTATTTCAACGCTGCGTTCGGCGAAAGCAATCATTTTTCCATAGCTTTTTTCTTCCGACAGATAGGTAAAGCTGTCCACCCTGCCGCTGGTTTCCCCGCTTTTTGAAACGCTGTCAATGTATTCGGCGGCGTCAACATCGGCAAAATCAAACATCATCTCATAATTGGATTCAAAAACGTTTCCGCTTTCATCCACCTTGACAAAAAAGAAGCGTCTCGCCCGCATGTCGTCCTGATTGAATCCAGGCCTGCCCCATTGCGTCCGGGACTTCTTCCGGCTTGTGCCTTCTCCCGAGAAAAAACCGTCATTTTCGACAATCATATGCAAAAAGCGCTCGGTTTCCCGCTCGCTGTCGCTGTAAACGAAAAAATTAAGCGACACAAGCACAAACGTAAATATAAGCAAAGCCGAAAAGGTGATGACAAGAATCAGCTTGATTCGCAGTTTTTTAATCATTGCGGTTCCTCCAATGCGTATCCCACGCCTCTGACAGCCTTAATCTGCATACCGGAGCCTATCGCAAACAGTTTTTTTCGCAGAAAGGAGATGTAGACCTCAATTGCGTTATATTCCGAGTCGGAATCATATCCCCATATTTTCTCGATGAACCGCTCCTTGGGAATGATTTGATGGCTGTTTTGCATCAGCATTTCAAGAATCTGGTACTCCTTTAACGGCAAGTTGACCTTATTTCCGCCGCAAGACAATTCGTGTGTGTTTTTATCCAGGGTTGTTTCCATAAAGGCGAGTGTGTCTCCCACATACTCGCCTTTTCTGCGCGTCATCGCGCGGATTCTCGCCAAAAGCTCTCCGCTGGCGAAGGGCTTTGCCAAGTAGTCGTCCGCCCCGGCGTCCAGCCCCAATATTTTGTCGTCCACCTCCGATTTTGCAGTCAAAAGCAGAACCGGAGTCGATAGCCCCTGCCTTCGCAACGAACGTAAAACCTCCACCCCGTTTTTCCCCGGAAGCATAATGTCGAGCAATATAAGGTCATAAACGCCGCACAGGGCGTAGTCCTCTCCCGACAAGCCGTCATACACGGCGTCGGCGTCGTATTTATTTTGTTTAAGTAAGGTAACAAGAACCTCGGACAGCTCTCGCTCATCCTCCACGACCAAAATCTTCATCGCCACGCCTTCCTTGTACGTTTCTACAATTCTATTATACATCAAATGCTTGAAAATTTCTTGAAAAAATAAAATTTCATTGCGTTATTTTTTCAATGTTTCTTAAAGCTAAGCGCTCTATACTGATCACGAAATACCGAAGGGAGGGTACGAAACGGTGTCTGAATTGCAAGAGTGCGAGAATCACGGGTTTTACGGGGAGCGTTATTCCCTGTTTATTCAGGCGGAAGCAGCATTTACACAATTGCTGTCCCGGGCAGAGACATACTATCGTGACACCAACCGCCGCGTGCCAGTAGAGCATTATAAAACCAGAATCAAATCAGCCGAGAGCGCGAAGGAAAAGCTTGCAAGGCTTGGGCTTCCGCAGACACCGGAAGCGGCGGCAAGCAATCTTTTTGACCTTGTGGGAATACGTATCGTCTGCCAGTTTGTAAGCGATATATATGCTTTGGCGCAGGCTATATGTGAAAGCGGCGAGATGGAGGTTGTCGCACAGAAGGACTATATTAAAAATCCAAAGCCCAACGGTTACCGAAGTCTGCATCTCATTCTCCGCCTTTCCATCCCGCAGTCGTGCGCAATCCATATGGTTCCCATCGAGGTGCAGATGAGAACTATCGCAATGGATTTCTGGGCGAGTCTGGAGCATGAGCTGAAATACAAAAAGAACATTGCGGATGTTGAATTGATGTTTGCCGAATTGAAACGCTGCGCGGACGAAATCGCCTCTGTGGATTTGTCTATGCAGACCATATACGAATGGATTCAGCAAAGCGATTAAGGAGGGCAAATTTAATGAGCAAAAAAATAGCGATTGTCATTCCGGCGCTGAATCCGGACGAGCGGCTAATCTGGCTCTTGCGGGAAATCCGTGCTTTGTTTGACCCGTTTTTTATCGTTGTGGACGATGGAAGCGAAATAAATGTGCGAGCGATTTTTGACACGCTGAAAACAGACGACTGCGCGGTTTTGCGGCATACGGAAAATCGTGGAAAAGGCGCGGCGTTGAAAACCGCCTTTGGGTACGTTGCAGAAAATATGCCTCATATCGTCGGCTGCGTCACAGCGGACGCGGACCGTCAGCACCACCCTGGGGATATTGCCCGCGTGGCGGCGGCGCTTGCGGAAAATCCAGACAGCCTGGTTTTAGGTGTACGGGATTTCGGGGAGCAGGATGTTCCCGCCAAAAGCAGGTGGGGAAACCGCATCACCTCGACTGTGTTTTACCTTCAAACCGGCATAAAGGGGCTGGATACGCAGACGGGTCTGCGCGGCGTTCCGAAAAATCAAATTCCCCGCTTAGCGCAGATCACAGGCGAACGCTTTGAGTACGAAATGAATGTACTGCTGGAAATGGCGAAATCCGGCGTTCCGTTTGTGCGTGTCCCCATTCAAACCCTGTATATAGAGAAAAACCGTTCCTCACACTTTCGTCCGGTTCGTGATTCCGCGCATATCTATTGGGAAATTCTCAAATTCAGCTTGTCGTCAGTGATTTGCGCCGGAATCGACATCGCGTTGTTTGCGCTCATTCGGCTGCTTGTATTCCGGAGCGATAACGCCATTCTTCTTTCGACCGTCACCGCACGATTATGTTCCGGGATATGCAACTTTCTTTTCAACAAAAATGTGGTTTTCAAAGAAAAGGGAAGGTCGAAGAGTATGTGGATGAAATATGGCATTCTGTTTGTCCTTGTCATGCTGGCAAGCGGGATGTTGACCGGGGGCTTAGCCGTACTGGGGATGGCGGAGCTTGCGGCAAAACTTATCGCCGATGTGACGCTGTTTTTCATGAGCTTTATAGTACAGAAACGGTATGTTTTCGGCAAGAAAAGAGGTGTTCAGACATGATCAAACGGTTTTTCGCAAAACCCTATCGCTTTGGATTGGCATATGCACTTCTCCTGACCGCCGCTTTTGTGTATGTACTGCTTGACGCCTTTGTCATTCCCAAAGTATATAGTAACATCGCCGATAGCCTACCCGGAGGAGGTACTGTTTTATCGGGGGAGGAAAACGCTTCCTCTGAATCAAGCTCGAACGGCGAACTGGACACAGACCAAAAGTACGCTTCCGAAACACTCTTGACCGACACATCCTATGAGGATGAGAACATTTCGATACAAATTGAAACGGTACGTGTATACGATACGACTGTTCACATCGCGGATATAAAAATCAATGATATTCGTTATTTGAAAACGGCGCTTGCCGATAACCAATACGGACGCAACATCAACGACACCACCTCAGCAATAGCAAGCATACACAATGCGATCTTTGCCATCAACGGCGACTATTACGGCTTTCGGGATGACGGGTATGTGCTGCGAAACGGAACGCTATATCGACAAAGTGGAAGTGGCGAGGCGTTGGTTTTGGATGCTTCGGGGAATCTGTCAAGCGTGAGCGAGAACACACTATCGGCAGATACCTTGAAATCGGCGTGGCAGATTTGGTCTTTTGGCCCCGCATTAATTGAGGACGAGGGCATCGCCGTTGGACCGAACAGCGAAATATCGGGACGTTCCTCGAACAGCAACCCGCGCACGGCAATCGGGCAGATTGAGCCGCTCCACTATATCGCCGTGGTGTCGGAAGGGCGCACCTCCGACAATGAAGGCTTGTCGCTCTATCAGCTTGCGGAGGTGTTCGCGGAGCGCGGCTGTAATATCGCCTATAACCTGGACGGCGGCGGTTCGTCCACCATGGTATTGAACGGAAAAATCATCAACAATCCCACTACGAACGGAAGACGGGTACAGGAACGGGAGGTGAGCGACATTGTCTATATCGGGTATGAATAAAAACAAAGCGCCCTTAAAGACGGCCGTTGTTTATCTTTTGCTTTGCGTTTTATGCGTTGTCGTCACAAACGTGTATGCCTTGTTCGGACACGGCATCCGTTCCGATTCTATGGATTGGATGTTTTTGTATCCGCTGTTCGGCGGAGTGGTGTTTATTGCGCTTGGACTTGTTTTGGGCAGATTGCCACGCTTTGCCGCTAACCTTTATCATGCCGGGCTGGCCGCTCTGACAGTCGGCTCGCTGCTTCGCGGTATTCTTGAAATCGCGGGAACAAGCTCTGCGTATACGAAATATTTCACACTCGCAGGAGGTCTTTTAACCCTGTTCGGAGCAATTGGAATTGTTTTCAAGCGAAGGAGGAAAAACGATGCGGCTGTTATTGGCGGAAGATGAGCGGGAATTATCCGATGTGCTGGTTTCTATTTTAAGCAGAAACCAATATGTGGTAGACGCGGTATATGACGGTGAAAGCGCGCTTGAATACGGCGCAAAGCATGAATATGACGGCATTATTATGGATGTGATGATGCCGAAAAGGAATGGGTTGGAGACGCTGAAAGCCTTGCGCGAGCGAGGTGTGGATACGCCGCTTTTAATCCTTTCCGCAAAGTCAGAGGTTGAGGACAGGGTGAAGGGCTTGGATTTAGGCGCGAACGATTATCTGCCTAAGCCTTTTGCGACCAATGAACTATTGGCGCGCATTCGCACCATGACACGCCGTGCCGACGAGAAAAAACCGCATGAAATCGCCTTTGGCAATGTTACGCTGGACACATCATCCCTTGAATTATCCAGTGGAAACGCTTCCGTTCGTCTAAGCGGCAAGGAATGCAAACTGATGGAAATCCTGATGACTGCCGCCGGAAAGGGTGTTTCGGAGGATCAGTTTTTAGAACGGGTCTGGGAAAACGAGCGGCATACGGAAAGCAAGGCGGTATGGGTGTATCTATCTTATTTGCAAAAGAAGTTAGCCGCTATTGGAGGTAACGTTGACATCATAAGCGACACACAGGAAGGAATTGTTCAATTAACTGAAAAAACTTCTGAAATTTAGCGGTTGCTTCAAGCTTTCTTAAAGCTAAGGCGTGTAAAATCAAACTACAGCTTGAAAAATAGGCCACGCAAAACATCCGTAGGAGGAACTGTCATGCAAAGTATTTTTAAGAGATATGAGAAAAAGTATCTCATCACGCGGGAGCAGTACGACGCGTTGCAAAGAGTGCTATTCCGGCATATGGAGCGGGATTCTTTCGGGGAATATCTGGTTCAGAATCTTTATTTTGATACCGAAAATTGGAATGTCGTACGCGCTTCCATTGAAAAGCCCTTGTATAAAGAAAAAATGCGCCTGCGCTGTTATGGCGTTCCTGATAAAGGCGACAAGGCGTTTTTGGAACTCAAAAAGAAGTATAAGGGCATTGTTTACAAGCGGAGGGTCGCTTTTCCGGTTGCTGAGTTGCACGCGAATACGATAAGTGGCATCTTACAAAGAGACGGCGGTCAAATTGCCGACGAGCTTGCGTTTCATCTGCGCGCGAACGGGATTTCCGAACGGGTGTATATTTCCTATCACAGAATTGCCTTTGCCGGACGGGACGACGAAGGCTTGCGTGTGACCTTTGACGCAAACGCGCATTTTCGCTTAGAAAACTTGGATTTCATCCATCCCGGCAGCGGGCTTTCCATTCTGCCGCAAGATAAAATGCTGATGGAGGTTAAAACTCTCGGCGGGATGCCGTTGTGGCTGTCGCACGCTTTATGTGAAAACGGCGTGTTCCCGGCTTCGTTTTCCAAATTCGGACAGTGCTACACCAATTTTATCCTAACGGAGTCACAGCAGAAAGGGCAGGTGAAGGTCAGTGCTTGATTTGATTACACAAAGCGTTACAAACGGAACGCTGTCGCTTGGCGGACTGCTGCTCAGCACGGCTTGTTCCATGATTTTGGGCGTCGCCGTCGCCGCTATGTATATGTACAAAAATAAGTTCAGCAAAAGCCTTGCCGTTACGCTGGCACTTATGCCCGCCATTGTTCAGATTATCATCATGCTTGTCAACGGAAACATTGGCGCAGGCGTGGCGGTGGCCGGGGCGTTCAGTTTGGTGCGTTTCCGCAGCGTGCCGGGAAACGCGCGGGACATCGGCAGTCTGTTTTTCGCCATGTCGCTTGGGTTTGTGACGGGGATGGGGTATCTGTTCTACGCTTTTCTTTTCTTTATCTTGATTGGCGGATTCAACCTAATTCTCATGAAGGTGCGGTTCGGTCAGACTGTGGGCGATATGCGGGTGCTTCGCATTACCATTCCGGAAAATTTGGATTATGAAGATTTGTTTGACGAGGTTATGCAGAAGTATACGGTAAGCGCGGAGCTTGACACGGTGAAAACCACCAACATGGGCAGCCTTTATGAGCTAACCTATCTTGTGCGTATGAAATCGGCATCCATGCCCAAGGCGTTTTTAGATGAGTTGCGTTGCCGGAACGGAAATCTGAACATCATGCTGAGCCGCGAGCAGCAAAACGGAGAGGAGTTGTAGATGATGAAAAAGCGAAAATCGAAAGTGTTATTGATAGGGGTAAGCTTGCTGTTGGCTTTGTCGCTAACCGGCTGTGAATTTTTCGGCGGTAATTCATCCCCCGCGCCCTCTGGAACAACGTCAGCGCAGACACCCACACCAAGCGGCGAGGGTAGCGACAGCGCCGATACCGCCGCCGTGCTTAATGCGGGGGAATACACGACCGTTTACACATATGCCTCGGAAGATACAGACACATCATGGGGCGGGAGCGCGGCGACAATCGCGCTAAACGGAAGCACGGCGCAGATAAGCGGTTCGGGCGCAAGCTTTTCGGGCAGTCAATTGACCATCAAGCAAGCGGGAACCTATGTCATTTCCGGGACGTTCACAAATGGTCAAATCTTCATAGACGCCGGTAAAGACGACATTGTGCGGCTGGTTTTGCAGGACGTAACGCTACACAATGAAACCGCCCCCGCGATCTACGCCGCTCAATCGGAAAAGGTCGTCCTGGTTTTAGCGGACGGAAGCAAAAATTCCGTATCGGACGGGGCGGGTTATCAAGCAACCGGAACAGACGACCCGGACGCGGCGATTTACGCGCAGGATAGCCTAAGCGTCACTGGAAGCGGCTCTCTCGCTGTTACAGGCAGCTATAATCATGGGATTCGGGCGCAGGATATTCTCGCCGTAACGGGCGGTACGCTGACGGTGAATGCCAAAGGCGACGCGCTGCGCGGGCGGGACGGCGTTGCTGTTCAAAACGGCAGCATCAGTCTTAATGCCGAAGGCGACGGGATTCAGTCCAACAATGATGAGGACGATAAAAAAGGCTTTGTGATTATAGATGGGGGCACGCTCGACATTCAGTCCGCGCAGGACGGCATTCAGGCGATGAGCGCATTAACCGTAACAGGTGGAACGCTGCAAATTAAGACCGGCGGAGGTAGCGCCAATGCACCGACGCAGGAAGAGGATTTTCGCGGCGGATGGGGTCGCGGGAACGAAACGACCGCCACGGCGGAAGAATCCGTGAGCATGAAGGCTCTGAAAGCCGGGAAACAGCTTGCGGTAACCGGCGGCGATTTTACAATCGACGCAGAGGACGACGCAGTTCACTCGAATAATACGGTCATTATCTCGGCGGGCAATTTCAACATCAAAACAGGAGACGACGGGTTTCACGCCGACGCGGCACTTAGCATATCCGGCGGAAAAATTGAATTGTCAATCTGTTATGAGGGCATCGAGGGACTTAGCGTAACAATCAGCGGCGGCGATATTTATGTTACCGCAAGCGACGACGCAATCAATGCGGCCGGCGGCGTGGACAACGCGGCCAGCGCGGGCGGGCCGATGGGCGGCGATCAATTTTCTTCAAATGGAGATATATTTATTCGGATTTCGGGAGGCACTTTAGATTTATACGCACTGCGTGATGGCCTTGACGCAAACGGAGACATCTTCCTTGAAGGCGGCTTAGCGAAAATCAGCGGCCCGTCACAAGGTATGGAGGGCGCGATTGATTTGGACGGCACGATGCTGGTTACCGGCGGCGAACTGATTACGGCGGGCAGCGTCCTGAATGTCTCATCTGAATCTACACAGCCAGTGCTGCTTGTTTCTTACAGTGCGCAGATAGCATCCGGCAGCACGATTGAAATGAAAGATGAAAAAGGAAATGTCTTGCTTAGTTATGAGAGCCAAGCCGCTTGTACGCTGTCGGGATTTACTTCCCCTTCATTCAAGCAGGGAGAGACCTATTCGTTGTTTATAGGCGGAGAAAAGCGAACTGATGTTAAACTAAACGGCAATGTTACCAGCATCGGGGATGACGGCGGCACTTATAACGGAGGCAGTGGCGGCGGGCGTGGAAACTGGGGCGGAAACGGCGGAATGCCCGGAGGCGGACGCCCTCGACGGTAGGGTGTCAGTGGCGATTCGGACTATTCAAGACAGGTCAGTGCAGAAAGAAAACAACCCTGCTTTTGGTTGCAAAATCAAGATCCTGGTTGTTTTTTTGCAGATATTTTTAGAAACTTGGACAATCTCCCTTGACAAAACGCTTACAATTGCAACCATTAGGTAATAATTTATTACATAAGGTATTACTGCATAAAATAGTAATAATTTGGTAAATGGCAAAATGATTCGATTCATGTAAGAAATAAAGAAGCCGCTTCGCTAAGATCAGCTCTTCTATTTCTGACTCTGTTAGATCCGCTTTATGCAGCATTTTACTTACTTCCAGCTCGACGATTGTACTCATAACATCAGGGTCTCTGGCATCACAAATTAAGTAAACCACATAAACAATCAATGTTTTAGTAGACTCAAAATTTGTTTTTATATCATCGTTTTTTATAAATTCTATCAAACATCCTTTTTTGCTAAAAGTTTTAGCTATATGTATGATGGTTTTGAATAAGCTTTCATACTGATCATAATTACATGGATAGTTCGGGAGTAAAGATTCAATTTTAGATTTTTCCATTCATACACCTCCTTATATAAAATGAAACAACTTTATTTATTCATTTGTCACAATTATTATCATTCCTTCTTTCAATAATAAAAAATTACAACATTTCGTCCAAAACCAATCAATATAATTATGAATAGACCATATCATTAGATAAAAAAAATTTTCATTTAGCTACTTTTTGATCAAAATCAAGCCAATCCAGTGTCCTATGGATTTAAAATAATACTTATAACACATCAAAGCTACCTTACTTAAGGGGCTTGACTAGATCAGACATCACCGATACCCCTTTGATAGGATCAAAGTATCATACCACAGAGTGTTTGTCAAGGCTTTTTTTAACAATTATTTTCACTATACTCACGGAAATTCGTCCGGACTGATGATCCGCGGCATCAGAAACCAGGGACGCTTATCGCGTAGCCGGCTGCCTGGACAACGCGCCGCTCATATCATGATGTGCCGTTCGGCTGACGATGATTCGGGCATGGCATGATGACGTGTGGAAAAAAGACAATGATGGGCAGACGCAGGTCTTCCAGTCGGAGCGCCCTTGATAAATTTGGCATAGGGATACGGGGAGAACCCTAACCTTCGTCATCTTGCGTCAACCGGCAATTTGAAAGGGCGCTGGCTTGCAGATTTCTGGGTGGAGAAATCGGATGATGATTCCCGAAGGATAAAACAAGAAAAATCAAGGACAACAACAAGAGCGATAATACAAGAAATATGACTTTGATCACTACAGGTGCCTTAGCCTCTTTTTTTAGCTTTAACATAATCAGGAATGCAGCCAAATCCATAACCGCCAATAAGAACAGGATGGCTATAGATAAGATTTTCCTGCCATTACCAGTGAAAGCACCACTCCAATACGACATGATTCACTCTCCTAAAAGCTACGTTAAGTTTTAAGAGATGCGCGACTGTCTTTTCGGGAAAAAAGTCGCGCATCTCTTAAAGTTGCCTGGCTTATCACTTCCATCAACCTAAAGTTTTTGAAAACCGAAGTGATCATCCCTCTCTTAATTAAAATACAATACTGCTTTGTATACCATTCCGTTCATTTTTCGTTTCATTACATTTCCTTTCCGCACAAATTGCGCTATGAAATTAATTTCTCCGACCATAAACATTTGCATCATTCCGCTTCTCTTGGAAACAGAAACTTCTTAGATGATTGTCATCACCCGCTTTCTTCCGCACTTGAATTCTGATATGACAAGTTCTTTTGCACTTCACACAGAATCTGTTCTCGCTCACACAACGGCTGCGGCTTCCTCTCATCATTTCCGTGCCGCATACTCAAACTACTCTTTACACGAGTCAGTTGTCAAGACGTTTTTGCTTTTTGGGCATGAAATGTAAAATTTTTGTGCGGACAGAACCAAAGGGCGCTAGATTCCGACCAACAGGTTATTGATCCCGAAAGTCCGGCTGTACTCCGTCGTCTTTGCCATTTTGGCAATCATTCCGATACCCATATAATCGTCGCTTGCGGCGGCGCCCGTCCGGCAGTACAGCAGGGGATTGAACTCCTTGCCACCGTAACGTATCCGCATAACCGTATTTTCGTCTACGCTCACGATACGGATGTCGATATATTCTTTTTCAGATGAAGCAAGGGCATATTTGCCCACCAGCACGACAATTTCCTCAACCGCAAGGCTGATGGCCATGGCCTGCCCGACCATAGTCCGCCCGGAATTTTGTTCCTCCGTTCCGTAGAACGTACCGATACGTTCCGCAGCCTCTGAAGCCGCCCGCAAGGTATTCTGCACGGAGAAGTCAATGACCTTCCTGTTTTCTACCAGGGAGCCATCCAGCAGCGAAAGCGGCGAAAGGCTGGGGCGGCGTTTCCGCAGGATTCGCGTCACGGCAAAAAGCACAGCCAGCGTGAGAACCTCACCGGTCACAAAACCTGCCCACACGCCGTTTTCCCCGAGGAAGCCATACAGGAAAAAGGCAGGCAGGACAGAAAACAGGAACAGCCTACAGACTACGATCAGGATCGCAAGCCTGGGGCGTTTCGTCGCCACGAAAAAGTTGGAGGCGATATTGTTGACCAAATAAAGGTTCATGCAAAACGCAAGGAACAGGAACGCCGTTCCCGCGTTCATCAGGGTTTCGGGATCGGACAGCCCGAACAGATACCCTATCCGGTTGCGCACGGCAATCAGCAGGAGCGCAAGAGCCGCGATGATCACGCTCCCTGTTCGGAGTACTTTTTTCACAACGTCCGTTACCATCCTGAAATCGCGTTCGCCGTAAGCGATCCCGGCAAGTGGCAGCACGGACTGCGAAATGCCAAAGATCGCCGCGCTGATCAGGCCCAGCACCGTATTATAAAGCGAATACGCAGGAAGGAACCGCACCGCGCCATAGCTGACAAACAGCAGATTGATCAGCGCGGTCTGACCCGCCCTCAGTACGTTATTGAGCGCGGAAGGGCTGCCGGAAACGGCGATCACGCGCAGCTGCGGCAGCCATTTTCCGAACCTGCGGAGCCTTATGCCGGACTTTGCCCTCGCATAGGCCATCTGCCCATAAACAAAGGTGACGATATAAGCGGCGGCAGTCCCGAGGGCGATCCCCGCGACCCCCAGTCCAAGCCCTACCGCAAACAGCAGGGAGAACGCGGTGTTCACCCCGCTCATCAGCAGAAGCATAGTCATCGCCGCACCGGGCCTGCCCACAAGCCGCAGGAAGTTCAGCGGCAGATACACCAGCACCGCAAACGCGCCGCCGAACATATAGAAATGAAGGTAGTCTGTCACCAGTACCGCCACGGATCCGCCGACACCCAGCAGACTTGCCAGCGAACCGGTAAACACCAGGCCAGACAGCGACAGCAGGACGCCCAGGCCGGCTGACAGAAACACCGCCAGCGTGTAGAAGCCGCTTGCTTTTTCTTTGTCGCCCGCGCCGAAAGAAAGCCCCGCGTTCACGCTCGCCCCCACGCCGATCAGAGAGCCGACCGACATGAACACCAGATCCACGGGGGCGACCAGCCCCATGACCGTCAGGCCTTCGCCGCCGAGCAGCCATCCGATGATGACGGAGTCGATCAGCAGGCTGACCCTCGCGCCAAGCTGGGCCAGTATGCCCGGCAGAAGGTATCTGCGCACGACCTGCGCGGTCAGCCGTTCATTGGAAGACAGTGGTGCTTGCTTTTCCATGGTCAGGAGCATCCTTTCCGGATCGTCATGATGTTCTTGTTGCCTTCGCGGCGGTAGTCTACAGAATCCATCATCTTTTTGACCATAAAGACGCCCAGACCCCCTATCTGCCGTTCCTCCGCCGGCAAGGTGACATCGGGATCCTCCTTGGCGAGGGGATCATAGGGCGTGCCACTGTCCTCAAATTCAATGGTGATTCCGCCGTCCGCAACGATACGTACCGTCGCTTCGCCCGACTCTCCCTCATATGCGTACCGGGCAATGTTTACAAAAATCTCCTCGGCCGCAATCGCGATCTGGCTCCGTTCCTTCGCCGAAAGCTCCCCGGCTTCCGTCTCCACAAACTCCAGTACCCGGTCAAGGTTCTCGACCTGGGCTTGGATCAGCATTTCTTTCATAGATACTCCCATCCTTTCTCACGAGACGCATTCTCTCGCAATTGATTTTTTTGGTAAATAATATAATATTTGTTAAATATTTACTTTTTTTATATGATGATATTATCGCATAAAAACAAAGACCTGTAAAGACCTTTTTCGCAAAAAATGCGGAAAAATATCTTTATAGGTCCACCTATCGATGTCCGTTCTTTCCTAGTTTCCGTTCTGCTTGCCGCCCTGGTATCAAGCTTACCGGAAAAACTCCGCGCATGTCACCATGAATCCGCTTCGCGGACTCATGGTTCGCGGGCATTCGCCAAACGGTTGCTTCGCAGCCGCCTGGCTTCGTGAAGCCGATTCCTATTTGCAGGCAATCTGAACCGGCTCCACTCGTCAAGGCCGCTTCGCGGCACAAAGTGTACTTCGCACACTTGGCCAAAGGCTGCGGAGCAGCCTTTTGTGTTTACGCGCATGTCACCAGATGATAGGTTTCCCTTGCGATGGCCAGTTCCTCATTGGTAGAAATGACCATGACTTTCGCGGCGGAATCTTCCGTAGTGATCACGACGTCCTCCCCTCGTTTCCGGTTGGCAACCTGATCAAGGGTGATCCCCAGATAACCCAGGTAGTCGCAGACCATGCTCCGCACCAGAGGAGCGTTCTCGCCCACTCCGGCTGTAAAACAGACCACATCCACGCCGTTCATGGCGGCTGCGTAGGCTCCCACGTATTTCGCCACGCGGTAGCAGTAGGTCTTCATGGCGCGAACGGCATTCTCCGCTCCCTTCACGAAACCGTCTTCCAGATCCCGGAAATCAGAGGAAAGATTCTCGGAAAGCCCAAGCACTCCGGACTTCTTATTCAGGATACTCATGATCCCGTCCACGTCCTTGCCCTCGGCACGGACGAGAAACTCAATAATGGCAGGGTCTATGTCTCCACAGCGGGTTCCCATGATCAGCCCTTCCAGAGGGGTAAGCCCCATGGAGGTGTCCACGCATTTCCCGCCTTTTACGGCGGAGACGCTGGCTCCGTTCCCCAGATGGCAGACGATGATCTTCAAGGTTTCGCAGGCCTGCCCAAGTACCTGAGCCGCCCGCGCGGACACATAGGAATGGCTTGTCCCGTGGAAGCCGTAACGGCGGATCCTGTGCTTCTGATAATATTCATACGGAATGCCGTACAGATAGGCTTCTTCCGGCATGGTCTGGTGGAAAGCGGTGTCGAATACCGCCACCATAGGGGTATCGGGCATCAGCTCCCGACAGGCATGGATACCGACCAGGTTCGCGGGATTGTGGAGCGGCGCCAGCCTGCCGCACTCTTCCACCGCGTTCAATACTTCTTCCCCAATCACTGCGGAGCGGGCGAATTTTTCTCCCCCGTGTACCACACGGTGGCCGACGGCTCCGATTTCATCCAGCCGCTTCACGACGCCTGTCTTGGGATTCATAAGGGCTTCCAGCACGTAACGGATCGCCTGTGTATGATCCGGCATAGGCGCAGGCACCGTTTCTTTTTCCCCGTCCGCCGGGGCGTAGACGAGCCGGCTGCCGTCCAAGCCGATACGCTCGCACAGCCCCTTTGCGACGCACTGTTCCGACTCCGGACGGATCAGCTGAAATTTGATAGAAGAACTGCCACAGTTAATGACCAAGATATTCATACTTGCTCCCATCCGCCCGCTTGGGTCTGTAAAGCGTCACCAGCGGGCATACAAATCCGGGCGGCTGAAAGTTTCCTCCCGCCGCTACGACAGCTGCGACTGAACCGCCGTCAGCGCCACGACACCCACGATGTCCTGCCACGAACAGCCCCTTGACAGATCGTTCACCGGCTTGGCGATCCCTTGGAGCATGGGTCCGTATGCTTGGGCGCCGCCTAACCTCTGTACCAGTTTATAGCCTATGTTTCCGGCGTCCAGGTTGGGGAAGACCATGACGTTCGCCTTGCCGCCGAGCGGACTGCCGGGCGCTTTGGTCTTGGCGACGCCGGGTACCAGCGCCGCATCCGGCTGCAGCTCCCCGTCTATGATCAGATGCGGATAGCGTTCCTGCGCGATTCTGGTAGCTTCCGCCACTTTATCCACCAAGGGATGCCTCGCGCTGCCTTTGGAAGAATGGCTGAGCATGGCAATAACCGGCTTGGGTCCGATCAGCGCCTTGAAGCTTCTGGCGGAGGATTCCGCGATAGTCGCCAGCTGCTCCGAGCTAGGATCCTGATTCAGCCCGCAGTCCGCGAAAATAAAAGTTCCGTTCTCGCCAAGCTCCCTGGCGTTCGTATCCACGACGAAAAAAGCGGAGACCAGGCTGACGCCGGGCGCGGTCTTCAGGATCTGCAGAGCGGGTCTCAACGTATCGGCGGTGGGATGGCAGGCCCCGGCGACCATCCCATGGGCGTGTCCTGCCTTTACCATCACGATCCCGAAAGTCAGGGGATCGGTTAACAGGATTTCTTTGGCTTTCTCGGGCGTCATTCCTTTCTCTTTCCTGGTTTCATACAGCAGATCCGTATAGGCTTCCAGTCTGTCCGTCCTGGTCGGGTCGATCATCCGAACCTTGGTCAGATCCAATTCCAGCCAGCCCGCGCCGTCCATGATCTTTTCCTCGTTCCCGACCAGGATGATGTCGGCAATCCCTTCCTCTACGATCTTGGCCGTCGCGATCAGGGTTCTTTTATCCGTGGTCTCCGGCAGTACGATGGTCTTTTTGTCGAGCCTCGCCCTCTCTTTGATCCTGTCAATATATGACATAAGCACTCTCCTTCCGTCACGTTCCGCTCCCGAAGGCTGGATTCCGGCAGCCTCGGACGCGGTTCCCGCCGTGTGTCCAGATTTCTCGCACATCGGCCACGGTTCCCGCCTTATGGCTGAATTTCTTGCACACGATTCATTTTCCGCTTAACAAATTGTACTGTTTATATTATACTAGAGATAAGAAGAAGGTACAAGATAAAATATGCGAAAAATTGTATATTTTAACGTACAAACTTCCCGTGGCGTCCCTCCGAATTCCATTCTGTGACGCGTGTAAATGCTCCATTCCCTGTTATTTTTTTCACAGGAACAATTGAAACTCATGTACGTTATACCGTCTATTTTTCAGAAAGGAGCCAAACCGGATGAACGTCAGCGGCATTATCGCGGAATACAATCCTTTCCACAACGGACATAAATATCACCTACAGGAATCCAAGAAAGCCACTTCCGCAGACTATATGGTGATCGTCATGAGCGGGAACTTCACGCAGCGGGGCGAGCCAGCCATCCTGAACAAGTTCGCGCGGGCGGAGATGGCCCTGCAAAACGGCGCGGATCTGGTACTGGAGCTTCCTTTCTGTTATTCGGTGGGAAGCGCGGAATTTTTCGCCGCCGGGGGCGTGACTTTACTGGACAGGCTGAACGTGGTCGATTCCTTATGTTTCGGAAGCGAATGCGGACGGATCGACTGGCTGGAGCAGATCGCACGGATTCTCCTGGAAGAGCCAAAAGACTACCGGGTCACGCTGAAAGAGGAACTGAGAAAGGGAAATTCCTACCCCGCCGCCCGCTCGCGCGCCTTGACGGAATGTTTCCCGACTTCGCCCATGATGAGAACCGTCCCGGAAACGCCGAACAACATCCTCGGGATCGAATACCTGAAATGCCTCCTGCGCCGCCGCAGTCCCATGAAACCATTCACCCTCCGGCGCATGGATTCCGACTACCATGACAAGCTCATGGGAGAATATCAGAGTTCCGCCCTGGCTTTGCGCCAGGCGATTTTTGGCAGGCAGGACATCGGGTTCCTGCAGGGCCAGGTACCCGACAGTGCTTACGGAATCATCAAAAAGCTTCTGGAGACGGCCCGGCCTATCCATACGGATGATTTTTCCCTCTTGCTTCATTATAAGCTTCTGAATGAAGCGCAGAGCGGCTACGAGAGCTATTGGGACGTCACGCCCGCCCTGTCCGATCGCATTCGTAAAAATCTCTATAAATATACTAAATTTAGTGATTTTTGCGAACTGCTCAAGTGCAGGGATCTGACTTATACCCGTATCAGCCGGTGTCTGCTGCATATCTTATGCAACCTGAAAGGCGAGACCGCAAGAAGCTATCAGACGCTGGACTATGTTCCTTACGCACGGGTGCTTGGCTTCCGCGAACAGGCTGCCGGACTGCTGCGCATGATCAAGGAAAAATCTTCTGTTCCCCTCATCGGAAAACTGGCGGACGCCGACAAGAGACTGTCGGGCGAGGGGCTGGAAATGTTGAAGAACGACATTGCCGCCGCGAATATCTACGGCAGCATTGCCGCCGCAAAGTCCGGGCAGCCTATGCAGAACGAGTATACGGCGCCCTTGATCAAGCTGTGAGCATATCAAGTGCGAAAGCGGACAGACGGGAAGAAAAATGGAGGAAACATAACATGTCGTTTTTTACTTGTGGTTTTGTCGGCCTTGGCTTGATCGGCGGCTCCATCGCCAAAGCCCTGAAACAGAATATCCCCGGAATCCGCATTGTGGCTCATGACGTAAATCAGACCGCTTTACAGGCCGCCCTTTCCGAACAGGTCATCGACCAGGCCCTGCCTGCCGTCGGCGAGGGCTTTTCTTCCTGTGACTATCTGTTCCTGAGCGCGCCGGCGCCAAAAAACGCGGAGAACTTGACGCGGCTCAAAAAATACCTTTCTCCGAACTGCCTTCTGACCGACGTAGGGAGCGTCAAAGCGGACATTCATAGACACGTGGAAGCACTGGGGCTTTCCGGCCAGTTCATCGGCGGCCATCCGATGGCGGGCAGCGAACGCTGCGGCTATCAGAACTCCAAGGCCGTCCTTCTGGAAAACGCCTACTACATCCTCACGCCCACCGACCGAACCCCGCCGGAAAAGACAGCCGCCTACCGGGAACTGGTACTGAAAATAAAGGCGCTCCCTCTGATACTGACGCAGGCGGAGCATGACTATGCGACCGCCGCCGTGAGCCATCTGCCCCACATTATTGCCGCTTCACTGGTGAATCTGGTACGGGATTCCGATACCAAGGAAGAACTCATGAAGCTGATCGCCGCGGGGGGCTTCAAAGATATTACCCGGATCGCGTCTTCCTCCGCTTCCATGTGGGAGCAGATCTGCCTGACAAACGCGGAACATATTTCCGCTCTGCTAGGGCATTATATGGAAACCCTTGCTTCCATCAAAGAGCAGCTGGAGCGCCGCCAGAGCCAGGAGCTGTACTGGCTGTTTGACAGCGCCCGCGTCTACCGGGAATCCTTCCTGGACGTTTCCAGCGGGCCTATCAAAACTTCCTACTCCCTCTCTGTGGACATCGCGGACGAGCCGGGGGCTTTGGCTTCCATTGCCACCATCCTCGCGCTGAACCAGATCAGCATTAAAAATATCGGTATTACCCACAACCGGGAGGCGGAAGAAGGCGTCCTGCTGATCGAATTTTATGAAAAGGAAGCCATGGAAAAAGCAGGGTATATCTTACGTGCCAAAGGCTACCGTCTGTATGGAAGGAAATAGGATATTCAAAGATTTTGCCGAATAAGTCCAGCGATCCTTGTCAAAGAGGTTCCATCTGCCAGATGGCAGCAGAATAGAGAGATGTATGAAAACACGAGACACACAATTTACAGACCGGAACAAAAAGATTGCCGTCAGCGGCGTATCCGCCTTTCTCCTGCTTCTTTTATATCTCCTGATCTTCGGCTTTTCCGAGCAGGACGGGGAAACATCCAGCAGTTTCAGTTATTATCTTTCCGAAAAATGCGCGGAGCTTCTCCGTTCACTGACCGGAGGATCCTGGACGGACGCCCTCGTGGAAAACATGGCGCGGTATCTGGAACACCCCCTGCGTAAACTGGCGCATTTCGGTGAATATGCCTGTATGGGAACCTTGGTGGCGCTCTTTCTGGCTCCCTGGATGAAACGGGGGCGAAAGTTTTATTTCCTGACCGTTTGCTGGGTCTTCGTATCGGCGGGATTGGACGAACTTCATCAGCTTTTTGTGCCGGGCCGGTACGGCAGTTTTGCCGATGTCCTGCTGGACACATCCGGCGGAGCTTTTGGAATGGCTTTCTGCCTGCTGTTCTTATGGAAAAAGCGGTAGAAACAGGAGGCCGCCGCCTGTTCTACCGCTTCTGTGTTCCTGATCCGTTCCTTATGCTTCCTGAAAAGTGGCACATGCCGTTTCCATACAGTCGCTTGCCCCGCAGCCTTTGATGTCCACATGGTCGGCCACGCACCGGCAGTTGCTGTTATAGATACATTTTTCCGCCTCGCAGTCAATGCTGATAGTCTTGCTCGGACGGGACAGACCGCTGGTATAGGAATCATAGCCTTCCCTTCTCTGGGCAAAACTCTCACAGCAAGTATCATCGTCGTGGTCGGCCTCTTTTCCGCCTACCATAATATCCCCTTTGCAGCAAAACGTCTCCTGGTTGTAGGTACAGTTCTCCACTCTGCATTGTAATTCCGCCATTTTCTTCCTCCTTCTGCCATGCCGCAGCGATGACGCGACCGCCATGGCTGCTTCTTCCACATAATAAGCTGCCGCCATTCGGCCATTCTGCCGGCCAGTAACCGAACAGCCACTTTCTGTCATAGCATGAACCGGAAAAGAAAATAATATACAGAATTCTAAAATCTATTCTTCAGACCGTCTTGCGGATCTCCTTGGTACGGATCTCCCTGGAAATCTGCCCGATAAACTCCGGCAGCGGCTTCTGCCCTTCGTCCCCGGCGAAACGGCTTCTGACGGACACCAGTCCTTCTTCTTCCTCTTTCTGCCCCACTACCAACATATAAGGCACTTTGTCCAGTCTGCTTTCCCGGATCTTATAGCCGATCTTCTCCGAACGGTGATCCGTCGTCGCCAAAATACCGCTTTCTTTTAAGGTTTCCTCCACTTTTTGCGCGTAGGCGGAGAATTTATCAGAAATCGGCAGGATCCGCACCTGCTCCGGGCAGAGCCAGGTAGGGAATTTCCCCTCATATTTTTCAATGAGCCATGCAAGCGTCCTTTCATAGCACCCCAGGGAAGTCCTGTGGATAATATACGGACGCACTTTTTCCCCGTTCTGGTCGATATAGTACATGTCAAACTGCTCTGCCAGCACGGCATCCCACTGGATGGTGATCATGGTGTCTTCCTTGCCGTACACGTTTTTCGCTTCGAGATCCACCTTTGGCCCGTAAAAAGCGGCCTCGCCTTCTTTTTCATAAAACGGAATGTCCAGCTCTGTCAGGATCCGGCGGATATGCCCTTGAGTCTCTTCCCATACGGCGGCGGAGCCGATGTATTTTTCCGGGTTGCTCGGATCCCATTTTGACAGGCGGTAGGTCACGTCCCCTCCCACGCCCAACGTATCCAGACAGTATTTTGCCAGTGCCAGGCAGTCCTTGAACTCCTTGACCATCTGATCCGGCCTTACGATCAGATGCCCCTCGGAAATGGTGAACTGGCGCACACGGGTCAGCCCGTGCATCTCTCCGGAGTCCTCATTGCGGAACATTGTGGACGTCTCGCCGTAGCGCAGGGGCAGGTCGCGGTAGGATTTCTGGCTGGCTTTGTATACATAATACTGGAACGGACAGGTCATGGGGCGCAGGGCCAGCACTTCCTTGTCCTTCTTCTCGTCGCCCAGTACGAACATGCCCTCTTTATAATGATCCCAATGTCCGGAAATCTTATAGAGATCGCTTTTCGCCATCAGCGGAGTCCGGGTGCGCACATAACCCCTTTTTTCCTCTTCGTCCTCGATCCAGCGCTGTAAGATCTGGATCATCTTCGTGCCTTTTGGCATAAAAAGGGGAAGCCCCTGTCCGATCACGTCCGCCGTAGTGAAAAGCTCCATTTCCCTGCCCAGTTTATTGTGGTCACGGTTCTTAATATTGTCCAGATAAGCAAGGTACTCCTCCAGTTCCTCTTTCTTGGGAAAAACCGTTCCATAAATCCGCTGCAGCATGGGATTTTCCGATTTGCCCCGCCAGTAAGCGCCGGAAGAAGAGGTCAGCTTATAGGCTTTCACCCCGGCGGTACTCATCAGGTGCGGCCCGGCGCACAAGTCCACAAACTCCCCTTGGCGGTAAAAAGAAATCACGGCAGCCTGCGGAAGATCCCGGATCAGCTCCACTTTGTAGGGTTCTCCCCGTTCTTCCATCAGCCGCACCGCTTCTTCTCGGGGAAGCGTGAATTTTTCCAGCCTTTCGCCTTTCTTGATGATCTTTTTCATCTCGGCTTCCAGTCTGTCCAGATCTTCCCTGGAAAAAGGCTCATGGTCAAAATCATAATAAAAGCCGTTTTCAATCCGGGGGCCAATGGCAAGCTTTGCCGCAGGAAACAGGTTCTTGACCGCCTCCGCCAGCACGTGGGCGGCGGTGTGCCGCATGGTTCCCAGCCCTTGCCTGTCGTCTGCCGTCAGGATATTCAGCGTAGTATCCTGATCCAGAACCTCCCGTAAGTCCACGAGCTTCCCGTCCGCTTCCGCACAGCAGGCCGCACGCGCCAAGCCTTCTCTCAGGTCTTTGGCAATCTCATATACGCTTCTGCCGCTCTCGTATTCCTTTACCGAACCGTCTTTTAGCGTGATCTTCACAACTTTTGTCCTCCCAAAAAATTTTGCCCTCCAAAAATCTTAGCCTTGCAAGACCGTCCAAACGTCTGTATAGGGCCGTGCCAAAACAATAACACAGTTCCCGCCCTTTTGCAAGCTCTGGCGCGCACGCTTCTGCACGGCAGACAACGAAAGATCTTTTATGAAAGGATACCAAGAAGCGTCTTCATACAAGACGCTTCCAGCTCTTTTACAGTATCTAAATTTCCCCTTATACTATCTAAAATGCTGGCTCTCTTCGTGAAACGATACTTAATGGTGGAATAAAGCATCCCATGTGTCAGCTCTTCCAGTTCCTGATAGATCCTTATTTCCGCAGCCAAGTCGATGCGGTAGTACTTCCTAAGCGTTTCCAGCCGACGAATCATGCATTTCTTATGCTCATATAATGTACAGAACGCTCTTGCATCTAGGACGGAATCTGTCTTTTGCGCATAGTCTAGCAGTTGTGTAAACCCATGGTATATGTCCATACCAAATAAGATGTTCGGATGCCTTTCATATTTATTCCTGAAAAATGACTTTTCATCTATATCTACATAAAAGCCCAGATCTTTTCTGATATCTACAGAATACGCATACTCGGCCAGCATTCTCAACAGTCTTTTTCTATCGAATGTATAGCCTTCCTTTTTCAGCCACACTTGTTTCAGGAGGGTATCTTCCGTCTGAAATGCGTCCAGAAACTCCGCCAGATCCAAGCTGCCCTTCTGGTACTTTCCTTTATCGTCATATCCCAGGATATGGATAACGTTTTTCTCGAAGTCATAACCATAGATAAGTGCATCATGTTCAAAATGATGATTTTTGTACGCCTGACGGTCTGGAACATAATACTCATCCAAATAGGTACAGATACAGCGGCTCTCATCGATACTGCTCCTGACCAGCTTTATGATCTCTTTTTCATTTTTCCGCATACGGTTCTTTTTGATCGGATAATCTTCATAGCCCAATAGCCGCAGTGAGTCAAAAATCGTTCCCCCAACAAAATCTAAGACGATATTCCTGCCGATATTATCCTTATCAAAGGATAACTGTATGTAGTTATCCGCCAGCCAAGCTTCATAGTCGGGATGCGTGGAAGCGATACTGGCGGCAAAACCCACATACTGATGACCTTTTGTTAAAATATCCGTCTTTGCTTCAAGTATTCTTTTCATAGTCCGTTTCCTCCTTGTCGCTCCGGTCAGCTGATTCCTCTCTCCGCTTTCCTGGGGCTTCACTCAATAGACAGAAATCAAGTCCATTATAAAATGATACAGACCCGCCAGCCGATAGGAAACCGTATTGCTTGCTTTTATCAGACAGCAGCACAACAAGAACCCTTTTTATAAGTCAAAGGAGCAAACGGACTGACGACAGCAAACCCGACTTTCCTGTTCCTGAATCCGCCTGGCCTCCAGCCGGAAACCCACTTCTTCCAGAATCTTTTGGCTGGCATTGTCATCTTGTCGGACAAATACTGTTCGTAGGACCCTATACCTCTTGAGAACCGTTTTTCCTCCACCGTTTTTTCCACGCCCAGCAGCATGGATGGGGTAAGCAAATCCGGGTATCATCCGTTTTACACGCGATGCAGAGCCTTGTGTGTACGCATGCTGACTGATGTTTTATTTTGCTCTCCGCCACCCACCAGCGTCTGGTTTCTGATCAGTGCTTTGATCCGGAATATTATCAATACATTATTCTTATCGAGCTGTTTATTTTATCCAAACATACCATATATTTATGTATCTGTCAATACTCCACGTTCCGACATCAGGGCAACAGCATTTACTTTTTTGAAAGAATGCAGTAAAATAGGTTGATGAAGATACAAACATTACTCGAAAGCATAAACGAAATAAGCGACCCGCGCCGGAACTACGGAAATATACGGCACAAACTGGTAGATATTTTAGTCATAGGTCTCTGCACAATCATGTGCAAGGGTGAAGATTTCACCGACATGGAGGACTTTGGAAACGAGCGGGAAGCATGGCTGAAAACATTTCTTGAGCTGCCAAACGGAATACCGGACAGCGACACATTCCGGCGTGTGTTTGAGAAGATCAAACCGGCTGAGTTGTCAGACGCGCTGTACGGATGGCTTGGCGTGGAGCGCACAAAACGTGGCGTAATCGCTATCGACGGAAAAACAATTTGCGGGAGCGGGAATGCAGGCCACAAAGCATATCACGTCGTATCGGCGTTTGTGGCGGAAAACCAAATGACACTGGGCGAAATTACGGCGATACCGCAGTTGTTGGATTTGATCGATACAGCGGGCGCAACTGTTACGATTGATGCGATGGGCTGTCAAACCGACATTGCAAAAAAAAATTGCGGGAAACAAAGCGAGCTGCTGCATTGCGTTAAAGGGGAATCAGACAAGCCTGCATGAAGATGTGAGACTGTATTTTGAGAATCTGCCCGCTGAACAAACCGCCGTTACAAAAGAAAAAGGACACGGGCGGATTGAAAAACGGGAATATTTCTTGGAAACCGATACTGACTGGTTGCCGCAAAAGGCAAATTGGGCGAAGCTGAACGCGATTGGCGCGGTGAAATCCACTGTTTTTGAGAAAGCGGAAACCCACACGGAAACACGTTTTTTTATCACTTCGCTGTGTGACGTGAACCTATTCGCGGATGCTGTCCGTAAGCATCGGCCAATTGAAAATCAGTTACACTGGCGGCTTGATGTAGCCTTTGGAGAGGACGGTTCCCGTGCGAAAAAAGATAACTTACCGCTGAACCTCAACGTTCTGCGAAAAACTGCTTTGACTTTGTTAAAAGAGGCTGACTGGGGCAGAATCGGCCTGAAAAAGAAGATGTTCATCGCCGCACTTAACCCTGATAAGCTTTTACAAATCCTGTTTTCAAAAAAGTAAATGCTGTTGCCCTGTTCCGACATTCACATCAAACGCATGAAAAAAATGAAAGAAAATGTAAGACAACTTTTCTGTCAAATGTGATACAGGGAAAGCCAAAAGGCTATACCACAAAACCGAAGAGATATGGAGCTATATCAGCATCATACCGGACAAGCGGCAAGAATGGAAAGTACTGCGTCATTTGGAAGATACCATTTTGACTGTGTTGTTTGCAAAGCTTGCAAACGCTGATGGCCGGCAGGACCCCATCCATTCGCGGTGATTCACGAATCCCTTCTGCGCGAATATATTGAACTTCAAAATGGCGCGCCAAGTCACCGGTGCCATGGCTGCTCCGCAGCCACGGCAAGGGCATGGCCATCCGGCCGTATCATATCCTGCGGACAGGATGCCGTAGGGCGGAACCTTGCCGTGGTACAGCCGGAATATCTGCAGACATTTCAAACGAAGTCCAGTGGAATGCTGTCAGGCGGCGAAAGGCAGAAACTGCAAAAAATTCTTGCGGCAGACGGTAGAACGAGATGCGGAAACGCAGAGTAAGAAACAGAGCGCCAACCATACAGCCGGCGCCGCGGATGAAAACGGGATCTGTCCGGGAGAAACGCCGGCGCAGGAAAGATCCAGTGGAATTACAGCAATTCCGGAACTGCCGGACGGTCCGAATGCCCAAGGACAAACCGTAACGATCGACGCAATGGGCACGCAAACCGGGACTGCAGCTAAAATACGGAGCAAAAAGGCGGAGGATGCACTCGGATGAGAGGGGGATCAGGCGGCGTCATGCGATGATGTAAAGCTATCTTTTCCAGATAAGGGATTTCTCAAAAAGCGCGGCTGCCGCTACGCCGCCGGAAAAGCAAGGGGAGGGGCCGAGAAGAGGGGGCATTGGCAGGCGATGGCATTCCATGGCTGCCGCAGAAAGAAAAACGGG
>JAISOV010000010.1 GCA_031275405.1 Clostridium sp.
GGCAGACTGAATCCAGCCAGACCCCATGATCATGGATGAGCGTATGGCTGCTTCGGCGGTCATGCGCTCTTGGCTTTGTCCGCCGCGTTTGCGCGATCTCAAAATCATGACGGCGCCTCAGCGGAGGGCGGGGGGGGATCTTTCAGGACGAGCCGGAGGAAAACGCGGGAGGGAGCTTGCGGAAAAGAGCCGGAGACGGCGGAGGGTACGACTGGATCAGATGGCAGAAAAGAAGCAGTTTGTTCTCGAGTACTTATATTTTGTAGAAAATATCTAAGCCGGAAAAGACTTTTTGTTCAAAATGACAATACATTGCAAAAGCAAGATAGATTTTGAACAATTCCAACAATCTTACCTAAAATCTTTGTGAAATAATGGTATGGCGCGGAGAAGCGGTTTTCGGTATACTGGATGTACCATCTATCTCAACGGTGCTGAACCGGACAGAGAAGCAGAATCAAAGAAAATCATTGCAAGAATGAAAGGAGTTGTTATGGCTAGTCTATCATTAAAAAACATCTGTAAAGTCTATCCCAACGGTTTTGAAGCGGTAAAAGATTTCAATCTGGAGATTTCAGACCAGGAGTTCATTATCTTCGTAGGGCCGTCCGGCTGCGGGAAATCCACCACGCTTCGTATGATCGCGGGCCTGGAAGACATTTCTTCCGGTGAACTGAAAATCGGAGACAGGCTGGTAAACGACGTGGAGCCGAAAGACAGGGATATTGCCATGGTATTCCAGAACTACGCTCTGTATCCGCATATGTCCGTGTATGACAACATGGCGTTCGGCTTGAAGCTGCGTAAGGTTCCCAAAGACCAGATCGACAAGATGGTGAAAGAAGCCGCCAAGATCCTTGACCTGACTCCGCTGCTTGACCGCAGGCCGAAGGCTCTGTCCGGCGGGCAGAGACAGCGTGTGGCAATGGGTCGTGCCATCGTCCGTAACCCGAAAGTCTTCCTGATGGATGAGCCGCTTTCCAACTTGGACGCCAAGCTGCGTGTACAGATGCGTATCGAGATCGCGAAGCTTCACCAGAGATTAGGCACCACCATCATCTACGTTACCCATGACCAGACCGAGGCAATGACGCTTGGCACGCGGATCGTAGTAATGAAAGACGGCCTGATCCAGCAGGTAGATACTCCCCAGAACCTGTATGAGAAGCCCCAGAATCTGTTCGTGGCAGGATTTATGGGATCCCCTCAGATGAATTTCATGGACGCTACCGTGAAGGTGCAGGGCGATGTGGCTCATTTAGAGATCGCAGGACATAGCATTCCGTTGCCTCCCGCTAAATCCAAAAAGCTGATCGACGGCAAGTACAACGGAAAAAAAGTGACTTTCGGCGTTCGTCCGGAGGACGTATACGATTCCGAAATGTACATCGAAGCTTCGCCCCAGAGCGTGTTTGAGTCCACCGTTAAGGTATACGAGCTGTTGGGCGCGGAAGTGTATCTGTATTTTGACTTGGCGGAGTTCCCGATTACGGCGAGAGTGGATTCCCGTACCAACGCAAGGCCGGGCGACACCATCAAATTTGCTCTGGACATTGAGAAGATCCATGTATTCGACAAGGAGACAGAGCAGGTTATCACCAACTAAGACGCTCCGTATGCTGATCATAGGCGATACTTATGGGGTGCTGTATATGAATACAGCACCCTTTCTTGGTTCAACAGGAAATTCCGCCGGAATTCCTATAAAACAACAAGCCCGCCGGGCGGAGACGCGCCGCAGGGAGGAAGATGCCGCTTACCCGGCCCGCCGCAGGCGTTGTTCTATCATAAGAAAATGGGAGGAAGCATGATTTCGAGTCAGATCCTACAGACAAGCATTGACGAGTTAAAGGCCATTACGAAAGTAGACTTGAGCGTCTATGATTTGGGAGGAACGGAGATAGCCGTCACTGCACAGATGGCGGATATTACGCCGGAGCTGATCATGGGGTTCGTCCATTCCCCGGCGGACAGCCAGGTGATCGGCGTCCATCATCTGCTGAAAATCTTGGACGAGGGCGAGCTTCTCTACGTGCTGGTGGCAAGAGGCATGAGCGACGATGTGTACATGGTCGGTAAAATTGCGGTCTGTCAGCTCCAGAACCTGGTGATTGCCTACAAAGTGAAGTTTGACCGCAACAATTTTTTCCAGAACCTGCTGCTGGATAATCTGCTCCTCGTGGATATTTATAACCGGGCCAAAAAGCTGCACATTGAGGAAGCGGTACCGAGAGCGGTCTTCCTGGTGGAAACGAAACTGGAAAAAGACAGTATCGTTACGGAACTGCTGAAAGGGATGTTCTCTTCCCAGAACGGGGATTACATTACGGCGGTGGACGAAAGCAGCGTGATCCTGATCAAACTCCTGGAGCCGCAGCAGACGGATCAGGATACCTTGCGGGGAATCTCCGAGACGATCGTGGGGATGATGAATGCGGAGGCCATGCTGAATGTGCGGGTAGCGTTCGGAACGGTGGTACAAGAGCTGAAAGATGTCTCCAAGTCCTATAAGGAAGCGAAGATGGCGCTGGACGTGGGCAAGATCTTTTACGCGGAGAGGAACGTGGCTTCCTACAGCGAACTTGGCATCGGGCGCCTGATTTATCAGCTTCCCATTAACTTATGCCGGATCTTCATAGAGGAAATTTTCGGAGACAATCTTCCTTTTGACCTGGATGAAGAAACCCTGAACACCATCCAGAAGTTTTTTGAATATAACCTGAACGTATCCGAGACCTCCAGGCAGCTGTTCGTGCATAGGAACACACTGGTATACCGGATCGAGAAGATCCAGAAGAGTACCGGACTGGATTTACGCAACTTTGACGACGCTCTGACGTTCAAGATCGCCCTGATGGTCGTGAACTATATGAAATATTTAGACCATTTGGAATATTAAAGACAATCTCCCGAATACAATGTATAAAAATTGTGTTCAGGGGGATTTTTTATGTTCTATGACCGAAAAATAAAATATCTGGATTACCTGGAAAACGGCGACAAGATCCGCAATGCCGGGTTTGTAAAAATAGAAGCACTGGACGGGAAATGCGGCCTCCAGGTGTGCGTCAACGGGCTTCTGTCCACGGATACCCTGCAAAGGGAAGTGTGGATCGGCGACGGAGAAAGGGAAACCGTGATCGGGAACATCCATCTCACGGCGGGTAAGGGTACCCTTGCGTTAAAAGGGCAGCCCACGGACGGGTTGGGGAAGGACAGGATCCCTTACCAGGAACTGCACGGGATCCGGATACCGCTCTCCAGGAACCGGGAACTCCGCTGTCAGTGGGGGGAAAGGCAGGTAACGGAAGGGGAAGAGGGGCGAGGTGTTGAGAGGAAAGCGGGAAACACAGAAGAAGGAAGAGTAGGAAGGGCATGGGAAGAAGCCGGAGAGGGAACGGAAAGGCAAGTCGGGGAAGAACGGATCAGGAAAGAGCGGGAGTGGGAAGCCGAGAGGGAAGGCTGGAGAGGGAACCTGAGAGGAACAGGGAGGGAAGAAGCCGGGGAGGGAACGGAAAGGCAAATCGGGGAAGAACGGATCAGGAAAGAGCGGGAGTGGGAAGCCGAGAGGGAAGGCTGGAGAGGGAACCTGAGAGGAACAGGGAAGGAAGTCGAGAAGAAAGCGGAAAGCGCGGTTGAGGAAGAAGCACAAAGAGGAGAAAGGGCGAGGGAAGAAGCTGAGGGCGGAGACCGGGGAGAAGTCCGGGAAAGAACAGATCAGCAAGCAGAAGAAGAACGGATCAAGGGAATCCGGGAAAAGCTAGTAAAAAAAATCGAGAAAGAATGGACAAGGGAATCCGGTAAAGAGTGGATAGCCGAACCGATGGAAAAAACGGTTGAGGTGCTGATTGAAGAATCAGACGAGGATTCGGGAGAAACTTCGCCGGGAAATCGGACGAGACATGGAAACTGTACTGAAAAGAACGCAAATGCGGCGGCGGAAATCGGGCAGACAGCGGAAAGAAACAATCAACAGGGCGTCACTCACATGGCAAGACTGTTTGCCGAGGATAAGTGGAAACAGCTATGTTCTATTTATCCCCATATTGCTCCTTTTCAAGACGAGCGTGAATACCTCTCCGTAAGTCCTAGCGATTTTGTGATTCTCCATCGGAACTTCCATAAACTGGTGAATAACAGTTTCCTGCTGCATGGCTATTACAATTATGAGCATTTGGCCTTGGCGCGTGTAGCCAAGAAAGGAGAGGAACGGTTTTATATCGGAGTGCCGGGGAATTTTTATGAGAGGGAAAAGCAGGTCGCTGTCATGTTCGGGTTTGAAAATTTTGAGTGCAAGCGTGAACCGGCGAGGGAGGGCGATTTCGGGTATTACATGGCACGGGTGGAGATCTGAACAACAAAAACCATACATCCTTAGACTGTGAATACGAAGTCATCAGGCTTCCTTACGGCACATGAAAAATTCTGTTTAGTGCTGCTTTGTTCCCAACCTGACACGGTTCACAGATTTTCATTGCGTAAGACCCAATGCCCGTATCTACAGGCAGTTCCAAGGATGTATGGCTTCTTTAGTGTATCGGGTTTCGAGGGAGTTGTCAAGAGGCAGGCCAGGATTTTTTGTGGTATGGCCCGTAACATTTGATAACGTTTTCATACAGATTTTTGTCCGAATCCATAGACTTTCGCAAAAAGCTGACGTATACTCAGTAGGTACGCAAAATAGTTACGCAAGGCAGCCAAATGGCTTCCTGCCTTTTTCTGTTCCGGAAAAGAGAAAAGGGACAGAGACAAAAAGGAAAAGACAAAAAAGAGAAACTGGGTCAAAAAGCCGGACGAACGGTATTACGATTCCTGCTGCAATCATTTCTGGTGGTGCCGGAACAAGGTGGCAAAGGGCATTGCGCGGGATGAACTGCCCTACGTCATGCATAGGATGGACGGGGTCGTCCGCGCCGCATGACATGGTGAACTGATAGATCGGACGGCCTGAAGCGGACAAACGCCGCCGGAACCCGACCAGAGAAGCGCAGAACGATCCAAGCCAGCCGCATAGGTTCAAGCAGCCCGACTGATCACAATCAGCAGCCGGGCCGCTTTTTTGTTCCCCGGCAGGTCTTTTTTGTCTGACGATCGCTGAACCGATGACGAGCAGGAGAGGGAAGTATACTATGTCAGCCATCTACGGCTATATTCGCGTGTCCTCGAAAGAGCAGAACACCGGTCGGCAGCTTGACGCTCTGCGGGGACGCGGCGTTCCGGATGCGAACCTATTCACAGACCGCCAAAGCGGCAAGGATTTTAACCGTCCGCAGTACAAAAGAATGCTCCGCAAGCTGAAAGCGGGGGATCTGCTTGTAATCAAGAGCATAGACCGGCTTGGCCGAAACTACGAAGACATCATGGATCATTGGCGGTTCATCACCAAGGAACGCGGCGTGGATATTGAGGTACTCGATATGCCTGTCCTTAACACACGCAGCCGCGACGGCGACATTACCGGGCGCGTGATCAGCGACATCGTGCTGGAGCTTCTTTCGTTCGTCGCACAAAAAGAGCGTGAGTTCATACGTCAGCGGCAGTCAGAAGGCATAGCCGCCGCAAAACGGCGCGGCGTGAAGTTCGGACGGCCACCGAAAAAACGCCCCAGGGACTTTGTCTCTGTGGCTTCGGAGTACCGCGAAAATAAAATAAGCGCCAGCCAAGCGGCGGCACAGTTAGGGGTATCCCGGAACACGTTCAAATCTTGGTACGATAAAAAATAAATGCCCGTCAAAAAATTACACTATTTTGACGGAACGTTTAGCCTTGTTTTTCTGAGGAGCCGTGGAGCGTTCGCCTGAAACGCTTCCGATCCACACAACCATTTAGCTGTTTCAGTGATACCACAATTTGCTTCGCAAACCGTGGTTCGCGTACATTCGCTTAACAGTTGCCCTGCAACCGTTTTGGACGCTTCGCAGCACAAAGTGTACTTCGCACACTTGGCTCATTGTTTACGCGTGTATGGTACCACGATTTTATCCGTTTCACAATCTCAATGATACCGCTATTTTAGCGGGTTTCGGGCATTTCAAGAAGCTCTGAAAACCGCTAGAAATCTCACTGTTAGTAACAAGTGAGTAGCACGAATCCGCACGGCACAAGCCTTTCACAGTCTCACTCATATTATCAGAAGCACTCGTGGTTGTTTCCCCACAATTTGCTTCGCAAACCGTGGTTCGCGTACATTCGCCAAATAGTTGCTTCACAACAATTTAATCTGCGCATATCATACCACATTGCTGACTGCCTGTCAAGCCTTTTTTTCAAAATAGTGTACCTTTTTGACATCCCGGCTCTGAACATCGCTTTGTTTACGCAATACGGGGGTATGGTCTAATGGTAAGACAACGGTCTCCAAAACCGTTGACGCGGGTTCGATTCCTGCTACCCCTGCTGCCCTGCCAATACTTCACGGCCACCTGAGAAGGCCATCCAAGAGATAGGAGGAAAAATGAAGCGAATACTAACAGGACTCCAACCAAGCGGGCAGATTACGCTTGGAAATTATCTGGGCGCAATCAAGCAGATGGCGACGATTCAAAATGAATATGAGTCATTCCTCTTTGTCGCCGATCTGCACGCAATCACAGTACCGCAGAACCCCGATGAACTTCGTGCGAATGTTCGTAGTTTAGTAGGTATCTATTTGGCTTGCGGAGTTGACCCGGCTAAGAACATTATTTATGTTCAGTCCGACAACATCTATCATCCTGCCCTTTCTTGGATTTTGGAATGCCATACGCCATATGGGGAACTCGGCAGAATGACGCAGTTCAAAGACAAGAGCAAACGTCACGAGAGTTTTATGGCAGGCCTGCTGACTTACCCCGTCCTTATGGCGGCGGATATTATCCTGTATGATGCGGATTACGTTCCTGTCGGAGAGGATCAGACACAGCACGTTGAGTTTGCTCGTGACCTTGCCGGGCGATTTAATAACAGGTACGGCAGGATCTTTGTGATACCCGAAGCAAAAATCCCTGAGAATGCGGCTCGGATCATGGATTTGCAGGATCCTGATAAAAAGATGAGCAAGTCTGCTGAGAACGCGAACGGAGTCGTCTATCTGCTTGACGATAACGATACCATAGCCAAAAAGTTTAAGAGGGCGGTTACTGATTCTGACGGCGAGATCAGGTTCGACCCGGAAAACAAGGCGGGCATTTCCAATTTACTTACGATCGCGTCCGGACTATCCGGTATTTCTATCGAAGAGGCCGAAGCTCAATACGCCGGAATGCCATACGGAAAATTCAAGAATGAGCTTGCTGACTTAGCCGTTTCGACCATAGGGCCAATTCGCGCGAAATACGACGAGATTCAAAAAAGCAATGAAATTGACACTGTGCTGAACAGAGGGCGTGACATTACCGTTGAAATGGCACGTAAAAAATATGAAGAGGTAGCGCGGTTAGTCGGTCTGTCCCGTTAACCGTAATCTCAGACTTATCATGGACGCGATTGGGGAAAGGCGGTCTGCCTTGGGTTGAAATTCAAAGGAGCCTGGCTATGGGGTGGTCATCAGAAACACACAAAGCGTTGTCTTCGCACTATGCGAAAAGCTACGATATCGACTACGGCAGGAATGCTACAGTGCTATATATGGACTATGAGAAGCGGGTGATAGAGCAGGGCGTGATGGGTCTGCCGCGTAAACGAACCGCCGTCGATGTCGGCAGCGGTACAGGTCGCTGCGCCTTTTCTCTAAGCCCGCTGTTCCAAAAGGTTGTCGGCTTTGACTTTGCGCCTGAAATGGTGAGCAAAGCCAAAGCGAAGGCTGTCGATCAGGGAATCGCCAACATAACTTTTGTACAGAGAGATGTCAACGCAGATGGCGTCAAGCCGGATAGAATATCCGATGTTGATTTTTTCAACTTTGCTTTTGGGATGGGAAGCTTCATAGAGAATATCAGCGGCTTGGCCGCTCAGCTGGAATCCATACTTGCGCCAGGCGGACAGGTTCACATAACCTTCTACAACAAAGAGTCGTTTGTTTATGAGGCTTGCGCCGAGGCTTCCGCGGAACTGCTCAATGCATTAGGGGTTTCCGCGATTCCGGTATATGGGAAAGACCTGTTAAGGGTTCTCGCTGAACCGTGTGAAGAAACGAATGGCAGACCCTATTATGAGATTCCTTGTAAGTATTATACGAAACAAGAACTCACAGAACTGTTCGGCCAATCGTTTGAGATTCTCCGGATGGCTACTTTCCCAACGCTTTCTCCGCTCGTGTACCCCGGCTTCATGAAAGTCGGGACACTTAGCAGCTTTTTGGAACAATGTGATCAAGGTATCGCTGACGAGAATAAGGGGTATTATATTTCCGTTTTGCTCCGTAACAAGAAGGGAGATGGCTGATGTCGGGACTTTATGAAAGATTCATCAAGTTATTAGAGGATCATAAGGCTCGCTATGAAATCATGGAACATATCGCCATCAGCAACACCCAAGAGGGTATAGCCGCGCTCGGTATACCCCTTGAATCTGCTTTCAAGACCCTTGCGTTTGTCGCCAATGGGAAATATTTCTTTGTGGTTATCCAAGGCGGCAAGCGCATGGACTATAAGAAACTCGCGACGGCGCTTGGCGTTGACAGAAAAAGCATCTCTATGATGCCGCAAGACATTGTGGAAGAACTTGGCTATCAAGCTGGCGGCTTATCCCCACTGCATGTTGATCATCGAATATCTGTATATTTCGATGGCATAACGCCGGAAATGGGGGATATCTACGTCGGGATGGCCGTAAAAGACAAAACGCTGAAAATAGGAGCAAGCGCTTTGATCGCTATTTCTAACGCAGAGATAGTCAGCTTAACCAAAGATTGAGTTGGCTTTTCTCTTTCCAAAAGTAAAGGGGGTATCCGCATGTGGCCGTTCACATCTGACGCAGACACGCTGCTTTCGCAGGCGGAAAGCAGCGCCGACTTCGACGAACAGGCAATTGCCTCGCTGACCGAGGCACTGCACCGCAATGCCGAACATGCTCTGATCGCGGAACTACATAGACTAAAAGCGGAGGACATATCCCGCTATGAGGCTGTAGCAGGACTATTGCGTGAATGCGAAAGGTTCTGTACTCTGAATCATGAGCGCCGTAAGAATATGTTTGGATACCCGGGCAACTTGGCCGACCGCTCGTACTTCGCTGATTTTTTCCGGCGCGTCGAGAGTCTGTTTGTATTGTCCAATAACTGCGGCGACATTTACAGCACGTCGTCTGACCCCGGGAATCATTATGCAATGGATTCCAAACGAATGGAATGGGAGATCGTTCGGTGTGTTGCGGACAATCTGTCTCTGCCCCCTCAGCCCTCCCTTGACGATCTGACTGTCGGCGACAAAGAGAACGGATACTGGGGATACGTTACGTCTGGAGGCTCGGAAAGCAATTCATGGGGGATTACTCAAGGCTTTCAGAAGTACGAGAATGGAATTTTCTACTTCTGCCGGGCGGCGCATTACAGTGTTCCTAAAGCCGCGAAATGCTATGAGAGCCAAATGATTTCTCAAAATTCCGCTGACGATGAAAGCATCAACGTCAGCGAACTGCTGGATTGCATAGAAACTCAATGGAAGACCAATCAAAAACCAGCGATTCTGCTTCTGACAGCGGGGACGACGCGCTTCGGGTCTATAGATGATGTCGCTGCCATCAAAGCTCAGCTACGCCAAATCGGCGTTCCACACTATCTCCATATAGACGCCGCCCTTTACGGCGGCATACCGAAACATTCCGATTGTGCGCCGCTTATCGGCAGCGTCGAAGATTGGGGCTACGACTCTATAAGCGTCAGCCTGCATAAATACATCGGATACCCTAATGTCAAAAGTGTTCTCATAAGCGTCCAAAGACCGACAGGCGAGCGGATTGAGTATGTGGGGCAAGTTGATAATACCGTTGCGGGTTCGCGAGATATACAGCCTTTTTCCATGTTACAGCAGGTTCGGGATACTTTGGTGCATTCATCGAAAGATGATTATATAAGAAACATAAAGAGTTTTGGGCAAATGCTCAATGACTCCGGAATCAAAAGTGTCAGATCAAAGAATGGAAACATTTTTGTGTTCCGAGTGAACAAGGATTCTGAACGTTATCAAGCGGTATGTGACCGTTGGCAGCTTTCGGAATTCCAAGATATGAATGGCGGGGATAGAGTCCACGTCATCATTTTTCCGCACCACTCCATACAAGATATGAAGAACCTCGTAATCGATTTGAGGGAACTCACGAGGCTGGAGAGCGAATGAATCGTACCGCGTCCTGTTTCAGGAAATGATGTGCCGCTACTGATCAATGGTTTCGTGACAAAAACAATCTTGCAGGACAGCTCAAAGGAATGAAAACATTTCCGGGCGGACGGTCAGCTGCATTTGATACTGCAATTGACCCGAAGAGTGCCGCCGCACTTCTTTATCACTTTCCGGTTGACAGAAACAAGCCGAAAACCTATACTAAGAACAAGCCCGGCTGCCATGACGGAACAGGCCGCCTATGGAAAGACGGTCAGCGCGGCCAGACAGCAGAACGGTGAAACAGCAGAACAGTGAAGCAGCTAGACAGCAGAAGGAGGTAGCGATGAACAAAAGCGCTTTTTATCAACTGTCCTACGGGGTCTATGTGATCAGCACCTGGGATGAGGGCAGGCCGACAGGCTGTACGGCGAACAGCGCCATGCAGATCACCTCGGAACCCGCCACGATTGCCATCAGCATCAACCACGATAATTACACCAACCAATGTATCCAGGCAACCGGGAAGTTTGCGATCTCCATTTTAGGGGAGCGGTCCGACCCTGGTATCATAGGTGTATTCGGCTTCAAAAGCGGCAAGGATCACAATAAATTTGAAGAGGTGCGGCAGGAAGTGAAGTCCTGTCTGCCTGTGGTTGCCGATGCCTGCGCCTATCTCGTGTGCGAAGTGATCGACAAAATGGAAACTTCCACGCACACGGTATTTTTAGGGAAGGTGCTGGACGCGGACGTGCTGAAAGCGGACGCCGCCATGACTTACGCGTATTATCATAAGGTCATCAAGGGCAAGAGTCCTAAGAATGCGCCGACTTATATCGCGCCGGAGCAGACCGAGGCTCCTGTGGGGAAAAAGTATGTATGCGGTATCTGCGGTTATGTATACGAGGGGAACGTACCTTTTGAGGAACTGCCGGAAGACTATGTATGCCCGATCTGCAGCCAGCCCAAGTCGAAGTTCGTGGAGAAATAAGGTATTCAGCTGCTTTTGCTGAATACGTTCAGCTGCTTTTGCTGAATGCATGTGGTCGGCCGCCTCTGCCGGATCTGTCCGGCTGACCCTGCCGAACAGTGACACGCGCAATGCCGGAGCGGAGAGGCAAGAGAAATCCTAATCCTGCGCCTTGCTGCGGAGCCGTAACTGAGTAAAGAATGTTTTCAGCATCCGGCTACAGTCTTCTTCCAGGACGCCGCGGGTAACGGCTGCTTGGTGATTGAATTCCGGCATCTCCAGGATGTTCAGGACAGAGCCGCCGCACCCGGCCTTGGGGTTCATGCAGCCGATCACCACCTCGGGGATACGCGCTTGGACAATCGCGCCCGCGCACATCTGGCACGGTTCCAGCGTTACATAGAGGGTACAGCCCTCCAGCCGCCAGTCCCCGATTTTTTTGCTGGCCTTGCGGATGGCGGTGATTTCCGCATGGGAGAGGGTATTCTTGTCGGTGTTGCGGCGGTTGTACCCGCGCCCGATGACGGCTCCCTCGTAAACAAGGATACAGCCTATCGGAACCTCCCCCAGCGCATAAGCCTTTTGCGCCTGCCGGAGGGCAAGCCGCATATATTTTTCGTGTATACTTTTTATGGCAGCCATAAACCGCCCCATCCTTTCACGCCGAACCTGTAAGCAACCATACATGGGAAGAAAACTCGCGTTTCTTCTCAGCCTTATTATAAGGACGGAAAGAGAAAGCGTCAACACATCTATGAAAATAGTCGGTTTGAATAAGACGACCCTTCTGGATTACCCGGAGCATGTGGCCGCCGTTTTGTTTACCGGCGGCTGTAATTTCCGGTGTCCGTTCTGCCATAACGCTCCGCTGGTGCTGTATCCGGAGCGGCAAGCGCCGGTTCCGGAGGAAGCGGTTTTCGATCTGCTCAGAAAAAGACGCGGGATCTTGGAGGGTGTCTGCGTGACTGGAGGAGAACCTACCTTACAGGAGGATCTGGGTTCTTTTTTGGAGAAGATCAAGGAACTGGGCTATCTGGTGAAACTGGATACAAACGGTTATCAGCCGGAGGTGCTGCGCGGACTGATGGAGCGGCGACTGCTGGATTATGTGGCAATGGACGTCAAATCCTCGCTGCGCCATTATGAACGGGCGGCGGGAGTGAGGAGCCTGGAGAAACCACGGCTGGAAGAGAGCGCGGAAATCCTTCGCGGCTGCGGTCTGCCGTATGAGTTCCGCACGACTGCGGTCAAGGGCATACATTCGGCTGCGGATTTTGAAGAGATAGGGGCTTGGCTGCGGGGCAGCAGGGCGTATTTTTTACAGACCTACCGGGAAAACGAAAATGTGATCGGGGAGGGCGGGGCGGCCTTCCCGAGGGAAGAACTGGAGAATTTCGCGGCGATCATGAGGAGACATATCCAAAACGTGCGGATTCGAGGGTAAGGCAGCGGGGAACGAGAGAAGGCCAAAAAGGCAAACGGCAAGAGTACACCGAAAGGGAAATGGCAGGAACCACTACGGCAGCCTGAGCAGACGGCTACAGATAACGGCAAGAGAAACGGCAGGCCGAAAGAAATGGGGCGGGGAACCAAGTGAAGGTTGCAGACATCAGAAGCAGGCTGATAGGAGATCGGGCATTTTACCGGACGGTGCTGGCGGTGGCGGTACCGATTATGGTGCAGAACGGAATCACGAATTTTGTGGGGATGTTGGACAACATTATGGTGGGTCGGGTCGGCACGGAACAGATGTCCGGAATCGCCATTGTCAATCAGCTGCTCTTCGTATTCTATATCGGTATTTTCGGCGCGACCTCCGGCGCGGGTATTTTTGCCGCACAGTTTTTTGGCTGCAAGGATCATGCCGGGGTCAGGCATACATTCCGTTTCAAAATGTATGCCTGCCTGCTGTTGCTGGTGGCAGGGGTTCTGATTTTTCTGGCCTTCGGGGAAGGTCTGATCCGGCTGTATCTCCACGGGGAAAGCGGGATTTCCGGGACAAGCGCGCTGGCGGAAACAAGCGGGGGTTCCGGAGCAAGCCTGTTTGTTTTAGGCGCGTCACTGGCCTATGGAAAGCGGTATCTATGGATCATGCTCCTGGGTCTGCCGGCTTTTTGCGTGGAACAGGTCTACAGCAGCACTTTAAGGGAATGCGGGGAAACTAAGGTACCCATGAAAGCGGGAGTGGCGGCGGTTCTCGTGAATTTGGCGCTGAACTATCTGCTGATTTTCGGCTCTCTGGGCTTTCCGAAGCTTGGAGTGGAGGGCGCCGCCGTCGCAACGGTAATTTCCCGCCTGGTGCAGCTGTCCATTGTGGTGTTCTGGGCGCACAGGCATCAAACAGCCATGCCCTTTCTGGAAGGAGTTTACCATAGGCTGGGAATACCGGGTCAGCTGGCGAAAAACATCCTGTTCCGGGGAAGTCCTCTGCTGGTCAATGAACTGTTCTGGTCGGCGGGGATGGCGACCATCATGCAGTGTTATTCGATCCGGGGTTTAGCAGCCGTGGCGGCGCTGAACATCTCCACCACGCTTTCCAATGTATTCCAGGTGATGTTCTTGGCTTGCGGAAGCGCGATCTCCATCATCGTAGGGCAGCTGCTGGGCGCGGGGAAGATGCGGGAAGCAAAGGAAACGGATTATAAGCTGATCACGTTTGCGGTCGGTTCCTGCGTGGCGGCTGGCGCCATCATGGCTCTGTGTTCGCCGCTGTTTCCTCTGCTGTATCACACCACGCAAGGCGTGAAGGGACTGGCGTCGCAGTTGATCAGCATTGCGGCGCTGCTCTTGCCCCTGAACGCTTTCACAAATGCCTCGTATTTTACCCTGCGCTGCGGCGGCAAAACGGGGGTCACGTTCCTGTTTGACAGCGTCTTCCTATGGTGCGTCAACATTCCGGTCGCGTATCTGCTGAGCAGGCACAGCACCCTGCCCATGGTAACGATGTATCTGTGCTGTCAGCTGATTGACGTCGTGAAATGTGTGATCGGATTCCGGTTGGTCAAAAAAGGAGTATGGATTCAAAATATCGTGAAGCAGATTTGATTCAGGGGTATTTCATTGAGACGGATAGGAAAGGAATGGACAAAGACATGTACCTGAAACATATTCCGCTGGACGGACCTAAGAACTTTCGGGATCTAGGAGGCTTCCTGGCCAAAGACGGGAGAGCGGTGAGATGGAATCGGCTGTACCGTTCCGACCGTTTGGACGCCTTATCGGAAAAGGATCTTTCCGCGATCCAGGCAAGGAACATCCGTGCGGTCATAGACCTGAGAAGCCCGGCAGAGCAGGAAGAAAGCCCCGATGTGGCGGTACCGGGAGCGGCTCATTTTTCCTGCCCGCTCACGAGGGCGGTCACAAAGACGGCGGAGAGGTTTTCCGGCGCGGACAAGGCGGCGGAAGAAGCTTTCCTCAAAAGCATGGAAATGGACTATGTGACGATTCTGGAGGAAGGCGCGGATCTGGTCCGGACAGCGGTACAGACTGTCATGGAGCAGTCGGGTCAAGGAGCGGTGGTTTTCCATTGTACGGCGGGCAAAGACCGTACCGGAATTTTAGCGGCGCTTCTGCTGCTGGTACTGGGGGTTTCCGAAGAAGATATTATCGCCGACTATCAGGTAAGCCATACCTATAACGAAAAAGGGGTCAACCGCGTCATGGATCGGCTGCCCTTTTTGAAGGACTATGCGGAAAGGACAGGAGAAAAATCCATGTTCCATTCCCCGCCGGGCAACATCAGGAGAGTGCTTCAGGCGCTGCCGGGGGATCGGGCCGGGGCGTGGCTGGAAGCGCTGGGGGTCTCCGGAACCTTGCAGCGGCAGTTCCGCGAACGGATGCTGGCTGCGGACAAGCCCTAAAATGGCTATGGTTTGCCTGCGCTTAGGAACTGTTACGGAAGCACTGGTACGGATGAGCAAGCGGTTTTCGTCAAGAGGTACGTTTCTTTCGGAACAGTTCCTGAGCTTTCTTGATAGGAAAAGAGAGCCATAATTATGGAAGGAGGACTTTGCAATGGACAAAGAGAGGTATGCTGCTGGGGATTCCAACCGGATCACGAGGGAATACTTTGATTCCCTGCTCGTGGAAATGCGGCATCTCGACAATGTGCGGCCGGATACGGCGGTGACGGTCTTTCGGGAGCGCTTCCGGACGCCCGTCATGATGGCGGCGCTTTCCCACCTTTCCAACGTGCGGGAAAACGGGATGGCGGAACTGGCAAAAGGCGCGGCGGCAGCGGGCGCCTGTATGTGGTGCGGAATGGGGGAGGAACAGGAACTGGAGGAAGTCGCCGCTACCGGGGCCAAGACGGTGAAGATCATCAAACCCTACGCGAACCGGGAAGTGGTGTACCGGAAGATGGAACACGCCAGACAGTGCGGAGCCGTCGCGGTGGGGATGGACATCGACCACCAGTTCGGCGCGGACGGGCAGTATGACAATGTGATGGGCCTGCCCATGAAAGCCGTTTCCACGGAGGAACTGAAAGGGTTCGTCCGCGCCGCCGGACTGCCTTTTGTGGTAAAAGGCGTCTTGAGCGTACAGGACGCGGTGAAATGTGTCCAGGCCGGAGTGAGTGCGATCGTGGTATCCCATCACCATGGAATCCTGCGGTATGCGGTTCCTCCGCTGATGGTTCTGCCGGAAATCCAAAAGGCGGTGCAGGGGAAGCTGGACGTCTTCGTGGACTGCGGCATAGAAAGCGGAATGGATGTGTTCAAGGCGCTGGCTCTGGGAGCGGACGCGGTTTCCGTAGGCAGGGGCATGATGGAAGCCCTCCGGGAAAGCGGGGCGGCGGGAGTGACGGAAAAAATCAACCGGATGACGACGGAACTAGCGGGAGTCATGGCAAGAACCGGGATCCCGGATATTGGCCGGATGGATCCTTGGGTCATCAGGACAGGCGATTCCCGTTTTTTGGCGCGGGCGACGCTTAGCTAGCTGTCGTTCCCGCTCTGCTGCTGCCCGGCAAGGACTGCTGAGCGGCCGCACTGTCGTTGTTCAGATCCAGAAGGCTCTGCGAGCGTTGTGATTGGCACGTCCGCTCAAGCGGGCAGACAGGAGCATAGATGAGACTGGGAGGAATGCTGTTCGGGAAGAGGGCGACCCCGGAAGAATGGGCGCTGGCGGCAAAGGAAGCGGGTTATGAAGCGGTATATTTTCCGGTGGACTATACGGCGGAAGTGTCCGTCATAGACGGGTACGTGAAAGCGGCAAAGGAACACGAGCTGGTGATTGCGGAAATCGGCGTCTGGAACAACACGTTGGCACGGGATCCCCAGGAACGCGAGAAAGCGGTGCAAAAGGCGGTCAGACAGCTGGAACTGGCGGATTACGCAGGAGTACGGTGCTGCGTCAACGTGGCGGGTTCCTATGGGGAACAGTGGGACGGACCCCATAAGGACAACCTGACCCAAAGGGCGTTTGAGGAAATCGTCCTGACCACCCAGAAAATCATAGACGCCGCCTGTCCCAAAACAGCCTGTTATTCCCTGGAGCCAATGCCTTGGATGTATCCGGATTCCGCGGATTCTTATCTGAGGCTGCTTCAATGTGTGAACCGGAAACACTTCGGCGTCCATGTGGATATGGTAAACGTCATCAACAGTCCGGAGAAATATTACCGTAACGGCGAAATCATACGGGAATGGTTTGAAAAGCTTGGCGACCACATTGTAAGCTGTCACGCCAAAGACATCCGGCTCACCGGCGAACTGACCGTACATCTGGAGGAATGCCGCCCCGGTTCCGGGGAACTGGATTATCAGACCTATATCTCCTGCGTGGAAAAGCTGAACCGGGATACCTGCCTGATGTTGGAGCATATGACGGGGGAAGCGGATTATGCGGAAGCGCTGCGATACCTGAAAAGCTTTCTCAAACGATAGCTTTCTCAAACAACAGGCATGGATGGGTTCAGGCTGGCCAACGCGCGGTTTGCGCGCCTTGGCCAGCCTAAATTTTTGTTTCCTCGGAAATTCTTCCGAAGCTGCCGTTTACGCGTCCCGCCGCAGGCGCAGCTCATGAAAGCGAACTCTTTGTTCACCGCGTTACAGCCGCACCAGATGGTCGATTCCCAAGGAACAGATCATAGCGGCGGCTTTCGTATTCAGGCCGTGCTTGCGGTTGATGGTTTCCATGATGATGTTGCGGTTCTCCGTGGGAGCGACAATCGCGATAATCTCTTTTTCCGCCTGTACATGGATCCCGTAAAAATGTTCCGGTTCTTTGCCCCCTCCCCCTGTCCAGCGGGCCTGTACGATCGTACCGCCCCTGGCTCCGGCGGCCCTGGCGGTATCCATTACCTCGTCCGTAAATCCATGGTTGACCGTGACCAGGATCAGGCTGTTCCTTGTGTGGTCTTGTTCCATCGTAGCGCCTCCATGTCCTTCTGCCCCGGTATGCAGCAGAAGCGTCGCGATCCTGCTGTTTAACCCAGTCAGCTTCATATCAAACAGGATCCCGTGTGTTTCCGGGGAAGCGCCGGAATCCTGCGCCAGCTTCCGCATAAAGCGTTCCGCCGTCGTTCCGGAGGCAAGCCCCAGTAAAATGTCCTTTTCCGAAGTTCCCAGTCCCAGCACGTCCATCAGCTCAGAAGAAGCAGTGCCGCTGCCCAGGCACTGGAAACTGATCGAGATCTGATTTTCCAGAAAAATCCGGGAGACGGATTTCCCCTGTCCCCGTTCTACAAAAGCAATCAATATGCTTATGCCGTTTTTGTCCGCCATCGTTGCTCCTATCTGTCAGTCAAAATAGAGGATACTGTCTTCCAGATCCCGCAGCTCCAGGGAAAGCCGTCTTTTTTCCACCTGACGTTTCACTTTGCTCACCATGCCCAGGATCTGGATAGTCAGCAGAGGGGTCATGGCGACCATGGCGACAATGCCGAAAGCGTCCGTCATGATGTTGCCGCCCAAAGAACTACAGGCCCCCATAGCCAGAGGGAGCAGGAAAGCCGCTGTCATCGGCCCGCTCGCCACACCGCCGGAGTCAAAGGCGATACCGGTAAAAAGCTGCGGCACGAAAAAAGTCATCAGCAAGGCGACCGCATATCCGGGGATCAGGAACCACAGGATATTCCAGCCGGTCAGGATCCGGAGCATGGAAATCCCCACCGAAAACGCCACGCCGACCGACAGGCTTAGCGTAATGGAACTGCGGGAAACGGAGCCGTTGGTGACTTCTTCCACCTGTTTGGTCAGCACCTGGACGGCGGGTTCCGCTTTCACGATAAAATAGCCGATGACCATCCCCGTGGGGATCAGCAGCCATTTGCGGCTGCTCGTGGCGACGGCGGCGCCAAGATACTGCCCGGCGGGCATAAACCCGACGTTGACGCCTGTCAGGAACAGCACCAGGCCCAAATAAGTATAAAGGAAGCCGGGGATGACCTTCAGCAGCTGGCGCTTATGGAATCTCCGGAACATCAGCTGAAAAAGCACAAAAATAGCGATAATCGGTATGACGGCGACCGCAAGCTCTGCGGCGTATTTCGGAAAGCCAAGGGCAAACTGCCGGGCGACGTCCTTGGTGGTAGACAGAGCTTCTATCGTGACCGGATGGTAAGCCATTTCTTGGGGTCTGTAAATGATTCCCAAAAGCAAGGTGGAAAAAACCGGCCCGATGCTGCATAAGGCGATCAAACCGAAACTGTCCGTGCGGGCATTCTTATCGCTTCGGATGGAAGCCATGCCGATACCGAGCGACATGATGAAAGGCACGGTAATCGGCCCGGTGGTCACGCCGCCGGAATCAAAAGAGACGGGTACCATATGGGCGGGAGAAAAATAGACCAAAATAAGGATCACGCCGTAAAAAAGCAAGAGCAGATAGGAGAGCGGTATTTTCAGGAGAATACGAAGCTCCGAGATCACCAGGAAAATCCCCACGCCCGCCGCCACGGTGAAAATCAAAGTCATATTGGGGATGGCCGCGACCTGTTCGGCAAGAACCTGCAGATCCGGCTCCGCAATGGTGATGATAGCGCCCAATACCAGGAAAGCGAGCAACGGCAGAACCACGGTCTTGACTTTGCCCATCTGCACGCCGATACCCTCGCCCAAGGGAATCATAGACATGTCCGCGCCTAAGGTAAAAAGCCCCATTCCGAGGATCAGCAGAACCGCGCCGAATAAAAACATGGTCAGCGTCGCCGTGTCAAGCGGGGCAATGGAAATACTCAGAAGCAGTACCAGAGCGGTGATCGGCAGTACGGCGGTAACGGATTCGACTACCTTTTCTAAAAGCTGTTCGTTGTGTCGCAAAAGGCCCCGTCCTTTCCCTTTCAGGCTTCTATACACCTGAACTTACCAAATCCACATTTGTGAGCCACTCCATTCCTGGACTTATCGTACCATGCGCCGACCTATCCTGTCAATCCATCATTTCCTCCGCGGTTCCCGCTCCGACGGTCGGCGCTGCGCCTGCCAGCGTCCGCACGCGCCGCAGGGCAGCACCAGCCCGCTTCCGGCTATGGGAAGCCCGATTTCTCCGGCTTCCACGTAACCGCCGAAGCGTCCGGCGACCGCAAGTTCCAGCAGATATTTCAGCACGCCCGGCTGTAAGCCCGTGGTGTAAGAATTAACCAGGAAAAATAAGGGATTGTCCGACAGCAGCCTGACGGCTGTCTCCAGAAAAGCCCAGAGATTTTCCTCCAGTTTCCAGACCTCGCCTTTCGGCCCTCTTCCGTAAGAGGGCGGATCCATGATGATCGCGTCATAGCGGTTCCCGCGGCGGATTTCCCGTTCCACGAATTTCAGGCAGTCGTCTACGAGGAAACGGATCGGCGCGTCTTTCAGCCCGGAAGCGGCGGCGTTTTCTTTCGCCCAGTTCACCATGCCCTTAGAAGCGTCCACGTGCGTGACCTGCGCGCCGACGGCAGCGGCGCTTAGCGTGGCTCCCCCGGTGTAGGCAAATAAATTCAGCACTTTCACAGGACGTCCCGCATGTTTTAGGAGGGGGGAGAACCACTCCCAGTTGACGGCCTGTTCCGGAAACAGTCCGGTATGCTTGAAACGGAAAGGCTTGAGTCCAAACGTCAGTTCCCCGTAGCGAATGCTCCATTCCTCCGGCAGACGGAAAAACTCCCACTCCCCGCCGCCCCCGGCGCTTCGATGGTAATGGGCGTTCTTCCGCTCCCAGCCAGGATGGGTGCGGGGAGTATCCCAGATGACTTGGGGATCGGGGCGCACCAGAGTATAGGCTCCCCAACGCTCCAGCTTCTCGCCCTTTGAGGAATCCAGAATCTCATAATCTTTCCAGCGATCCGCGACCCACATGAATGATCCCCTTCCCGGCTAAGCCGTAATGACCGTGCCTGTCTTGCCATTTAAGGCTTCCCTCATGACATTCATAGACGTAATCACAACCCGCCCTGACGGGACTTTCCGCAGATACGCGACGGCGGCCTCGATCTTGGGCAGCATGGCGCCGGGTTCAAACTGTCCGTTTTGGATATAGGCCTTTGCCTGTGTCACGTCCATAGACCTGATCGGCTTTTGAGAAGGCGTGCCGTAATCGGTGCAGACACATTCGACGTCGGTCAGGATGATCAGCTCGTCCGCTTCCAGGTCGGCGGCAAGCTTCCCGGCGACGGCGTCTTTTTCAATGACGGCGGACGCGCCTTTCAGGCTGCCGCTCTGCTCGATCACAGGAATCCCGCCGCCGCCGCAAGCGATGACGACCTGTCCCGCGTCGGCAAGCACGCGGATGGCTTCGATCTCCACGATGTCGATAGGTTTCGGCGCGGCGATGATCCGGCGGAAGCCCTTGCCGGGGTATTCTTTTACATAATTGCCTTTTTGGATCTCCGCTTTCGCTTCCTCCCCGGACATATAACGTCCGATCACTTTGTCCGGCTCGTAGAAAGCTTCATCATAAGGATCCACCGTCACTTGGGTGAGAAGGGTGCTGACCGGCTTGGAAATGCCCCGGCCAAGCAGTTCCCCCCGCAAGGCGTTCTGAATATCGTAGCCCACATAGCCTTGGCTCATGGCGGAGCAGACGCACATAGGGGCGGGGGTATAGCCCGGAGAGACCCGGCGCAGTTCCGTCATGGCCTTATGTATCATGCTGACCTGCGGGCCGTTGCTGTGCGTGATGGTCAGCTGGTAATCCGCTTCCACCAGATCGGCAAGCGTCCGGGCGGTGATCTTTACCGCGTCCCATTGTTCGGTGGTCGTATAGCCTAGCGCGTCATGCCCCAAAGAGACCACGACTCTTTTTCTTTCCATATATCATATCATCCCTTCCTGTCCGCTTGGCTTGCCGCTTGCGCGGTCATGCCACAAGTTGCTTCGCAGCTTATGGTTCGCGGGCGTTCACCCAATGCGGCTTCGCCGCCCGCTTGAACCGCATACGGCGCGGGTCTGCCTGCCGCGCAGTCCCCCCTCGCGCCGTATTTGTCCAAGGCCGCTGTGCAGCCTTGGGCCGCTGTGCGGCATTTGGCCAAAGGTTGCTTCGCAACCGTTTTGCTTACGCGTATGATACCACTGATTTCGCCTTCTGTAAAGCCGTCGCCGCATTTTTATACCAAGAAGTGGGCGGTGGAAACAAAAATAAAATCTATTTTAATCTCTTGTAATACAATTTCTTGTGTGATATAATTCTATCAGTTTCATTGATTGGTATTGTGTGATGCTTCGACACAACATGAGTTAAGGAGGAAGGCATGAAAGAAAAACTCAAGAATTACAAAATCGGCAAAAAGCTTTTTATAGTCTTTGCCATTGTTACGGCCCTGTTCGTGCTGTCTGCAGGGGTATCCATCTATGGTTTGATTACGGTAGGCGCGCAGACACAGCAATTCTACGACCTTCCGTACAAGAACGTCCAGCAGGCTCTGACTATGCGGGTCGGCATACAGCAGCTCATGAAAGGAATGCTGATGGCGGCGGCCAGCGATGACGATGACGTCACCGAGCAGGGTCTTGCGGAAGTGGAGTCGGGCGCCGCGAAAGTATCGGAGGGTCTGGCTTACTTAAAGGAACATTCTACCGCGCAGGATCTGGTGTCGCAGGCGGAACAGCTGGTCGCCTCCTTAGGATCCATCCGGACGCGGGTGACGGATCTGCTGGATGAGAATACATCGGAGGCAAACGCGGAAGCGCTGGACATCGTTCAGAACCAGTATGTGCCGGGCGCCGAGAATATCGTCACGGTACTGACGCAGCTGAATACGGTCAGCGATACCAGCGCCGAGAGTACCAACGCCGCGGCGAAAAGTATGCAGACGCTCATTACGGTTGTCCTGCTGATCGTAGTCGCGGTCAGCCTGCTTCTGGTGATCTACTTCGCGCTTCTGATCACAAAGCTGCTGACACAGCCGATCCACGAGCTAGGAGCGGTTGCGAAGTCGATTGAAAAGGGAGATCTGAATGTCGCCATTACCTACCAGGCGAAGGATGAGCTTGGAGAACTGGCTGCCGATCTGGGGGCAATGGTGGAGATGTTCAAGAAGATCATTCCCGATGTGCAGAAATGCTTAGGCGCGATGGCGGAGGGAGACTTCGTTGTGACGTCCGATGTCCGCAGCAGCTATGTGGGGGATTTCAAGCCTATCTTAGACGCGATCGCGGGAATCAAAACCAAACTCAGCGAGACGCTGACGCAGATCCAGGAATCCGCTTTACAGGTACAGGCAGGGGCGCAGAATATGTCACAGGGCGCGCAGACGCTGGCAGGGGGCGCTACGGATCAGGCAAGCGCGGTGGAGGAACTGACCGCGACCATGGCGGAACTGACGAACCAGGTGGAAACCGACGCCAAGAAGACCGAGGGCGCGGCGGTAGATGCCAGGAGGGTCGGGGATGAAGCTGCCGGAAGCAGGGAACATATGGAAAAAATGGTCGTTGCGATGAACAACATCAGTAATACCAGCAGCCAGATTGAGCAGATCATCAATACGATAGAAGCAATCGCTTCCCAGACCAACCTCCTTTCGCTGAACGCGGCGATTGAAGCGGCCAGGGCGGGAGAAGCGGGACGCGGGTTCGCAGTGGTGGCGGATGAGATCAGACAGCTGGCGGCGCAGAGCGGGACGGCGGCGACCAATACCCGGAACCTGATCCAGACGGCGATCACGGAGATCAAGAATGGAAATACGATCGTGGATGATACTTCCGGCTCCTTGAAAGCAGTGATCGACCGCGTGAACAACATTATTGTCACAATAGAGCAGATTAAAGAATCTTCCGCGACACAGGCGGCTTCCATGAGCGAGGTGAATAAGGGGATCGAGCAGATTTCTTCCGTGGTACAGGATACTTCCGCTACGGCCCAGGAAAGCTCCGCTGTCAGCGAAGAGCTGTTTGCCCAGTCGGAGAACCTGAACGAACTGGTGGGAAGATTCAAACTCCCTTCCTAAGGATCAGGGGCAGGAAGGTTTCCGGCGCTTTCCGGAAGGTGGGAATCTGCGGATAGAAATATACCAAAAAGACTGCCGCACAGGCTGATGAAAAGGCTGTGCGACAGTTCTTTTCTCTTTCGGGGAAAGGGAGCGGGAATCCGCGTCAGGTTTTGAGACACTCCGTCATGGACGGACAAACACAACAGGAGAAACCTATGCTGCCGTTGGAAAGAAGAAATCTGATCCTGGAAAAACTGCAAGAGGAAAGGAAAGTGGTGGTCAGCGAGCTGAGCCAGCGTTTCAACGTGTCCGAAGAAACGATCCGCAGGGATCTGGAGAAACTGGACAAAGACGGCCTGGCGGTGAAAAGCTACGGCGGCGCTGTGCTGAATGAAAGCACCGGGATCGACCTGCCGATCAATGCCCGGAAAAAGGCAAACGTGGGCGCCAAACAGCGGATTGCGGAACTGGCGGCGGCGCGTATCCACGACGGGGAGCATATCATCTTGGACGCCAGCAGTACGGCGGTATTCATTGCCAAGGCCATCAAGGATAAAGGAAACCTGACCGTCATCACCAATTCCGTAGAAGTCGTGATCGAGCTTTCGGATGTGTCCGACTGGAATATCATCTGTTCCGGCGGAACGCTGAAAGAGGGGTATCTGGCTCTGGTAGGGCCAAGGACGGCTGAGGGGCTGAGCAGTTTCCATGCGGAAAAGGTCTTTTTTTCCTGCAAAGGACTGGACATGCAAAAAGGGCTGACCGACGGAAACGAGATGTTTTCCCAGGCGAAACAGATCATGATGAAATCCGCGAAAGAATCCATCCTGGCGGTAGACAGTTCCAAATTCGATAAGATCGCGTTCTCCAAGCTGTGCGGGGTGGAAGCCATCGATACCGTCATCACGGATCAACGTCCGCCGGACAGATGGCTGCATTATCTGGAACAGCTTGGGATAGCGTGTGTCTATCCGCCCGGCGGGGCAGGTTCCCCGGCCGTGCCGGAGCCGTAGGCGAAACGGAGCGGGGAACCTGGGCGAAGCCCTATGGGAACTCTGCTGCTTTTGATCTTGCGATAGGCCGTCATTTTCGGGTGGCTGCCGATTCATTTTACCGCTTGACAACCTCTCCCGGAATGTACTACAATGTCTACAGACAGGCAGACGGGCGGCGTTTTCCCAGGAATGATTTCCGGGAAGCCCCAGTTGGCCGAAAGGAAAGACGAAGAAGAGGACTAGTACGGACAGGGAGCATTGCAGAGAGAGAAGAAAACGGTGTGAGATTCTTATGCGAAGCGTCCGGAACCTGCCTTGGAGTCCTGTGTCGAACTAGAGGGAAGCCGCTCTGCGGCGATTCCCGGATACGAAGATACGGCGCGGCGCCGGCGTTAGCGGCAAGAGAAGCAGAATGCCAAGGCGGAGAATGCCGGAGCATTAAGGAGGGTGGTACCGCCGAGCCTTTCGGTCCCTTTTTCAGAGGACGGGAGGGCTTTTTTATGTGCGAAGCTCGAGTGGAATGACAGACAGGAGAAGCGGAAATGGCAGACAAGAAAATGGTAGAAGCGATTACTTCCATGGAGGAAGATTTCGCGCAGTGGTATACGGACGTGGTAAGGAAGGCGGAACTGATCGAGTACACCAGCGTCAAGGGCTGCATGGTGATCAAGCCGGCGGGTTATGCCATCTGGGAGCTGATCCAGAAGCAGCTGGACGAGCGGTTCAAGGCGGTCGGCGTGGAGAACGTCTATCTGCCTCTGTTTATCCCCGAGTCTTTATTGCAGAAAGAAAAGGATCACGTGGAGGGGTTTGCGCCGGAAGTGGCCTGGGTCACACATGGCGGGCTGAACCCCCTGCAGGAGCGGCTTTGCGTCCGTCCGACTTCCGAGACGCTGTTCTGTGAGTTTTATAAAAACGACATCCGTTCTTACCGGGATCTGCCGAGGGTCTACAATCAGTGGTGTTCGGTCGTGCGCTGGGAAAAGGAGACGCGCCCTTTCCTGCGTTCGAGGGAATTTCTGTGGCAGGAAGGGCATACGGCTCACGCTACTTCGGAAGACGCAAAAGAACGGACGATCCAGATGCTGAACGTATACGCGGATTTCTGTGAAGAAGTACTCTCTATACCGGTTATCAGGGGGCGCAAGACCGATAAGGAGAAATTCGCGGGGGCGGAGGAGACTTATTCCATCGAAGCGCTGATGCATGACGGGAAAGCTTTACAGGCGGGAACCACGCATCATTTCGGAGACGGCTTCGCCAAGGCGTTCGGGATCCAGTACACGGACAAGGACAATTCCCTGAAATATGTGCATCAGACCTCCTGGGGAATGACCACCCGGCTGATCGGCGCCCTCATCATGGTGCATGGCGACAACGAGGGTCTGGTGCTGCCGCCGAAAGTGGCTCCGGTGCAGGTCTGTGTGATCCCCGTTCAGCAGAAAAAAGAGGGCGTGCTGGACAAAGCTTATGAGATCCAGGCAAGGCTGGCAAAGGCGTTCCGTGTCAAGGTGGACGATAGCGAGAAGTCGCCCGGCTGGAAGTTTGCGGAAGCGGAAATGCGCGGCTACCCTATCCGGATCGAAATCGGACCCAAGGACATCGAAGCCGGACAGTGCGTGGTCTGCCGCCGGGATACCAGAGAGAAGACCGTGGTGGCTCTGGAGCAGATAGAGGGCAAGGCGGAAGAGATCCTGGGCCTGATCCAGGCGGAAATGCTCGACCGGGCGCGGGCGCACCTGGCGGCGCACACTTATGAAGCGCCGGACAGGGAGAGCTTCGAGCGGCTCTTTGCGCGGGAATCCGGTCTGGTGAAAGGCATGTGGTGCGGAGAACGGGCCTGCGAGGATCAGATCAAGGAAAAGCTCAGTGTCACCAGCCGCAACATTCCTTTCCGGCAGGAGCGGATTGCGGATACCTGCGTCTGCTGCGGGAAGCCCGCCCAAAAGATGATCTGCTGGGGAAAGTCGTATTAAAGCTGCTGTTCGGCGGCCCTTGCCGAATGGCAACATAGGAAAGCGCGGAGAGCGCGGAAAGGGGTATCGGCATGATACATGTGACCTATCATTTACAGCTGTCCGGCTCTATGCCGGACGCGAAGTTCGTGACCTATCTTCAGGAGCCTTCCGATGAGATGGGGATTCGCAAGCGTCCCTTCATCCTGGTGTGTCCGGGGGGCGGCTATGCGTATACTTCGGACCGGGAAGCGGAAAGCCTTGCCTTGCAGTTCCTGGCGATGGGCTGCCACGCGGGCGTCCTGCGTTATTCCTGCGCTCCCGCGCGGTACCCGGCGGCTTTGCTGGAACTGGCTTCCGCCGTGCTGCTTGTCCGGGGGAATGCCGAAGAGTGGCGTGTGGACGAGGAAAAGATCGTGGTGCAGGGCTGTTCCGCCGGGGGCCATCTGGCGGCAAGCTATGGGATGTTCTGGAACGAGGATTTTATTTCCGCCGCCATCGGGCTGGAGGGCCCGGATCATGAGATCCTGCGCCCGAACGGGATGATCCTATGCTATCCCGTGATCACCTCCGGAGAGTTTGCCCACCGGGATTCTTTTGCTCATCTGCTGGGGAGCCGGGAAGAGGAACTGAAAGACAAAATGTCGCTGGAAAAACAGGTAAGCGCCGGTACGCCGCAGACGTTTCTCTGGCATACCTTTGAAGATCAGTGCGTACCGGCGGAAAATTCACTGCTTCTGGTGGCTGCGCTGCGCAAGGCGGGGATTCCGGTAGAGTTTCATCTCTATCCCAAAGGCGGCCACGGGCTGTCTCTGGCGAACCGCCTGACGGCCACGCCGGAGGGGTACGCCATACAGGAGGAATGCCAGACGTGGCTTGGCCTGGCAAAGACCTGGCTTGAAAAAAACATCTGGTAAGTGAGACGGCGGGAAGACGTCGGCAAAAGGACGGAGCTGGGAAAATGTCCAAAAATGGGGCATACCAGGAAGGTTTCAAGAAAGGGAGAAAAGGTTGAAAGAAGCTTTCAGCCTTCCTCAGTGATATGCCCGACAAGGCGGGCGGATGGGAGAAAAGATGGATTCTAGCCAACTTCAAATTATCATTGCAATGGCGCTTTACATGGCGCTGATTATCGGCGTCGGAGTGGCGTATGCCAAGCGGGCCAACCAGAACAGCGCCCAATATTTTATCGGCGGACGCAGCCTCGGGCCTTGGGTAGCGGCCATGAGCGCGGAAGCCAGCGACATGAGCGGCTGGCTGCTGATGGGCCTGCCGGGCGTGGCATACTGGTGCGGCCTGGCGGATGCGGCCTGGACGGCGATCGGTCTGGCAATCGGCACTTACTTAAACTGGCTGCTGGTATCCCAAAGGCTGCGGAGCTATTCGGTGGTGGCGGGGAACGCGATCACGATTCCGGATTTTTTCAGCAACCGTTTCCGGGAAAAGAAAAAGGTGCTGCTTACGATTGCTTCCGTCATGATCCTGGTATTCTTTTCCGTATATGTAGGCAGCTGTTTCGTGACCTGCGGGAAACTGTTCGCCGCGCTGTTCGGTGCGGATTATCATGCCATGCTGCTGCTCGGCGCGTTGTTTGTCATCGCGTATACCCTGTTAGGAGGCTTCCTTGCGGAAAGCGTGTCGGATTTCATCCAAGGGATGATCATGATCTGTGCGCTGGCGGTGGTGCTGGCGGTAGGCCTGGCCTCGGCGGGAGGCCCCGGCGCGGTGCTGGACAATCTCCGCGATATTCCGGGCTTTGTGGAATTCTTCGGGATGGCGGCCCCTGTCGTGGACGCGGATAAGGTTCAGCAGATCGCAGGCGGTACGGCGCAGTTTGGCGAAGCGCTGGATTACGGGTTCCTCACCGTTCTTTCCACTCTTTCCTGGGGACTGGGCTATTTCGGAATGCCGCAAGTGCTGCTTCGCTTTATCGCCATACGCAGGCGCAGTGAATTAAAGCTGTCTCGCCGCGTGGCGACGCTCTGGTGCGTCCTCTCCTTGAGCGCGGCGGTCTTCATCGGGCTGGTGGGGCGTCATCTGTTCCCGGTCAGTCCGGAACTTCTGACTGCGGGCGGCGCGGAAAATATTTTCATTGTCGTCGCCAGAACCTTGTTCCATCCCCTGTTCGCCGGGATCGTGATGTCCGCCATCCTTGCGGCGGCGATCAGTTCTTCGGATTCTTATTTGCTGATCGCCGCGTCTTCGGTGTCCAAAAACATTTTCCAAGGGATCCTCAAAAAGGATGCTACAGACAGGCACGTCATGCGGGTGACGCGCATGACGCTGCTGGTGATTTCGGTCTTCGGTATCCTGATTGCCTGGGATGAGGCCAGTGTGATCTTCCGCGTGGTAAGCTTCGCCTGGGCGGGGTTCGGCGCGACCTTTGGGCCGCTGATGCTGTTCAGCCTGTTCTGGAAGCGCGTCAGCCACGCGGGTGCGGTGGCCGGAATGCTTTCGGGGGGGGGCATGGTGTTTGTATGGTACTTCCTGCTGAGACCTCTGGGCGGTATCTGGGGGATTTATGAACTGCTGCCAGCGTTTCTGTTCTCCTGTATCGTGATCGTGGCGGTGTCTTTGGCGACCAAGGCGCCGGGCGGGGAGATCCTGGAGGACTTCGAGAAAGCGAAAACCCCTGACAAGTTCGGTTTCTGAAAACGAGGGCAATCATCAGATGGACAAGGTAGGTAGCGTCAAAATATTGAGCCATACACCGGATCCCGATAAAATCTGTGCCGCCTCGGCGCGGATCTCCACCACGGAAGGATCCGCGTTTCAGATCTACGACGACGCCAAGGATCCGGAAAAGAACGGCAGGCTGATCCGGAAAGTCATTTCCTCGGGCCACAAGTCCACCGTGGAACACATCTGCTTCCACATCGCGTTCAATCAGGTTTCGGTGTATGTGGAGCAGTTCCTGATTGAATTCCGGCTGGCTTCGTTTACGGTCAAGTCCAGACGGTATGTGGATTTCCGGAACATGGGATATGTAAAGCCGGAATTTCGAGGCGGCTCCGGGGAAAAACCGCAAAACGGCGCTGTGCTGGGACGGCGGTATGCCGAACATATGGAGTACCTGTTCCGGGAATACGAAGCGTTTGTCGAGCGTGGGATTCCGAAGGAAGATGCGCGGTTCCTGCTGCCATATTCTTATCGGAGCAACTTCTACTGCACGGTCAACGCCAGGGAGCTTGGCAATATCATCTATTCCATGGTTGGAGGCAGGGGGAAAGAATCGGCGGAACTGCGGGAACTCGGAAATGAGCTGTGGAACCAGGCGAAAAGTATCTGTCCGTATATTTTTGAGGATCTGAACGCGCTGGAAAACGGCGCGGAAGACAAGCAGGATCGGATCCGGGCGCTGCTCGGCGGGCGGAAGGCCGGCAGAAGCGATCCGGAAGGAAGCGGCCTGACGGAGGGAACAGCACCGACGGGCGGCGGAACAGCACCAATGGGCGGAGCAGTGCCGGAGGGCGGCGCAGAATGGAAGGAGGGAATCGAGCTGCTCCAGTGTCCGCGGGATCCGGATGGTCTGGTGGCGTTTTCCGCGCTGCTGAACTATGGGAACCTGCCTACAGCGGATCTCCGGCGGCTGTCAGAGGATCGGTCGGTGGTAAAGGAACTGGCGGCTATCGTGGTTCATGACCGGCGGAAGCGCGAACTGGAGCAGATCCACTTTACTTTCCGGATCAACGGGATCTCGCTGGCGGCCGTCACGCATATCGTAAGGCACCGTATGCAGTCGGTCATGATTCCCTCTTATGCGCAGGTCTGCGACCCGCGGCGCTTCCTGATTCCGGATACCGTGAAGAGCGATCCGGAATTACTGGAAAGGTATACGCAGGCTTTTGCGAGGACGGCAAAGCTGCGCGGGGAGTTTGCTTCCAGCGGTGTCGGCAGATACGAACTGGTCTATCTTTGTTTAAGCGGGAATCTTGTGGATGTCATGACCACCATGAACGCAAGGGAGCTGTATGTTTTTATCGGACTGCGTGCCTGTAAGCGGTCTCAATGGGAGATCCGCAGGATCGCGGTAAACATGCTGGCTATGCTGCGGGAGGTCTCGCCGGAGGTCTTCCGGCATTTCGGCCCGCGCTGTTTCACGGAGGGGAAATGTCCGGAGGGGAAGATGACGTGCGGCCAGATGGGTCAGGTGAAAGAAGAGTTTGCTTCCGCTAAGAGCTGATCGGCAAGTGTGCCGAGGCACACGGAAAGGAGCGTTATGTATCAGGCAAAGGAAAGCAGATATGAAACGATGAAATATAACCGCTGCGGGGCCAGCGGCTTAAAACTGCCCCGTATCTCTTTGGGACTTTGGCACAATTTCGGCTCGAAAGGCAGTTTTGAAAATATGCAGGAAATGTGCCGTACCGCTTTTGACTATGGAATCACTCATTTTGACCTAGCGAATAATTACGGGCCGGAACCGGGAGCCGCGGAAGAAAACTTTGGAAAAATCTTACAGAAAGATCTGGGGACTTACCGGGATGAACTGGTCATTTCCACAAAAGCGGGGTATGGCATGTGGCCCGGCCCTTACGGGGATTTCGGAAGCAAGAAATATCTGGTGGCAAGCCTGGATCAGAGCCTGAAACGCATGGGCCTGGAATACGTGGATCTTTTCTATCACCACAGGCCGGATCCGGAAACGCCGTTAGAAGAAACGGTCTGCGCCCTGGATGGAATCGTCAGGAGCGGCAAAGCGCTGTACATCGGGATCTCCAATTACAGCAAGGAGCAGACCCGCATGGCGGCGGCGCTGTTCCGGGAGCGGAAGACGCCTTTTATCATCAACCAGAGAAGTTATTCCATTTTTAACCGGGCGATAGAAGCGGACGGGCTGAAAGACTATGCGGCGGCACACGGCATCGGCCTGATCACGTTCAGCCCCTTGGCGCAAGGTCTGCTGACAGACCGCTATCTCCATGGGATCCCGCAGGACAGCCGTGTCCGTACCGACGGACGTTTCTTAAGCGAAAGCTCGATGACGGAGGAAACGCTTGCCAAGATCCGCGCCCTCCACGACTTGGCGGGAAGACGCGGGCAGACCTTGGCGCAGATGGCGCTGTCATGGATTCTCCGGGACGGGGATATTACCAGTGTGCTGATCGGGGCGTCTAAGCCGGCTCAGATCCTGGATAACCTAGGAACCCTCCGAGCCATGGCGTTTACGGAGGAAGAGCGGAAGCGGATTGACGAGATCGCGGGGCTTTCTTCGATCTGATGAGCGGTCGCGCACATTTTTCGTTCCTGCTCAGCAAGAACCGCGAAGCGGCCGCTGAGCAGGAACAATGTTTATCGGCCTTTTTATCGTCCGTAAAAGATCTGCGCAACGGGGGAGTCCGGCGAAAGGATCAGCGTCTTATTCCCTCCCTGCATGGATACTTTCAGCGCGTCCAGCCCTCTGACAAAGGAATAAAATTCCTGTCTGGAGGCGTCGCCGTAGGCCTCCGCCAGTATCCTCATATATTCGGCTTCCCCCTCCGCGATCAGGATTTCCGCCTGTTTTTCCGCTTCCGACAGCATTTCCGTGATTTCCTTGTCGGTCGTGTTGCGGATGATCTGGGCGTCCGAACTGCCCTCCGCCGTATAAGTGGCGGCAATGTTGTTACGCTCGGAGATCATCCGCTCGTAAACGGCGTCTTTGTTGTCGCTGGGCAGATCCAGCCGTTTGATTTCAAAGGTCAGCAGCTCGATCCCGTACTGGCCCGAAACCGCTTCGATGTTCTCCTGGATGGCTGCGACCAGCGCGCCGCCGCGTCCGGTGATGACCTGATCCTGTGTGGTGCTGCTGATGACGTTCTTGGTGGAATTGTATATAATGGTATCCAGACGGCTTTCCGCGTTGGAAATCGAGGAATTCAGGGTCTGGGCGAACTTCAAGGGGTCTGTGATGTGCCACAGGATATAGCTGTCACATATCATGGTCTTTTTGTCCGCGGTAATGACGTCGGAGGCCGACAGATCATAGACCAGGGTCTGGTTCGGCAGTTTATCGACACTCTGGATGAAAGGGGTCTTGAAACTGATTCCCGCGTTTGCCACCACGTGGTCGATTTTTCCGAACTGGCGGATAATGCTGTACTCGTTCCCATAGGTGATGACGATACTGGAAGCTCCCAGGATCAGCAGCACCGCTATGAAAATAAAAAAAACGGCTTTTTTGACGATTTTCATGGTTCGGCTTCCTCCTTTCTAATAAGCGCCGTCGCTGTCGGAAGCGGCGGCATCCACAGAGCGCTCGTCCGGGGAACTGTCATCATCGGCACTGCTGCCGGAACTGCCGTCCGCGCCCCCAAAATCCACGAAAGATTCCAGTGGATAAAATGTCTGCATATTTCCGGTCGGGCTTTCGATGACCACTTTCAGGCCGGGCAGGACTTCCTCCATAGTTTCATAAAACATACGCTGTTTCGTGATGACGGAATTCTTGATGTACTCCGCGTACATGGCGTTAAAGCGGGAGACCTGCGCGGTGGCTTCGTTTACCCTGCGCGTCTTCTGGGCTTCCGCGTCCTTGATGATACCGTCGGCTTTTGCCTGTGCTTCGGGAAGCTTTTCGTTGCGGTATTTATTGGCGTTGTTCAAAGAGGTTTCTTTTCCCTGCTTGGCGGTCTCCACAGCCTTAAAAGCCTCCATCACCTGCACGGTGGGCGGTTCGGAGTCCTGGATGGTGATGTTCACCAGCTGGATGCCCAGATCCTGCCGCTCCATCTGCTGCAGAATCAGTTCCTTGATAGCCGCCTGGATCTCATTCTTCCCGGTGGTCAGCACATCGTCCACCGGATAACTCCCCACGACCGTGCGGATACAGCTCTGGGAAATGTTTTTCAGGATCTCCACAGGCTCCCGGGAAGCGTAGACCGCTTTTACCGGGTCGGAAAAGCGGTATTCCACGAAAAAATCCACGTTGACAAAGTTATAATCGGACGTGATCATCAGGGATTCGCTTTCTTCGGTGGCCTGATCCGTGGCATTGTAGCCGATGGCAAAACCTTGGATGGTGGTGTTCACCTTTTTTACCTGCTGGATAAAGGGTATCTTGAAATGAAGCCCCGAGGCAGTCACAGCCTTGGCCTGTCCGAAGGTGATCAGCACCGCCTGTTCCTGCTCCTTGATCTGGTAGGTGGAGCCGAACACGAGAACCAGCGCAAGAAGAAGCACCACTACAAGGGCCGCGATCCTGCCGATGGAAAAGGGATTTTTCCCTTTGCCCCCTCCCGGGTTCACAGTTTCAAACCCGTTCTTCTGGTTATGAAAAGATTCCGAACTCATAAAAACTCCTTTCTGCCCGCTGTGCGGACCTTCCTTGCCATAGGATCCCTCTCAGGCCGTCCGCACGGCAGCTGCCGGATCCCGCAGGACTATTCTCATTTTAGCGGAAACAGGCGGCTTTGGCAATGAGAAAGTTGGGAACGGCGGCGAATGGCGAAATTTTCATAGGACTTTGCAGTTCCTGGTTGAACAGCTCCCTCTGTGTGTGTTAAAATAAGTAACATATCAGCGTTCTGCTCTTTTGCCTGGCTGACGGGAAGAAGACGATGGCCGGCGTGGGATGAAAGAGCGCTGTTGGGAAGAGGAGACAGGCAAAGCACGATACGGCGAGGATGAAGATATGGGAAACTATGCGTTTGGTGTGGACATCGGAGGAACGACCATAAAACTGGGCTTATTTGACCAAAATGGTAACATATTGGATAAATGGGAGATTCCTACCAGGACAGAAGACGATAGCAGGAACCTCCTGCCGGATGTGGCGCGGAGCATTCTCCATAGCATGAAAGAACGGGGGATCGAGGCCGATGAGGTATTGGGGGCGGGGATAGGCTTTCCTGGGCCGGTTGATGAAAAAGGCACTGTGCATGAGGCGGCGAATCTGGGCGGGGGAGTGTTCAATGTTCCGGAAGCATTCGGAAACTATCTGCCGTTTCCTGTCAAGGCGGCCAATGACGCGAATGTGGCGGCTTTCGGGGAGATGAGGAAAGGCGGCGGCAAGGGCGCGTCCAATCTGGTGATGGTCACGCTCGGAACCGGAGTGGGCGGCGGCATTATCGTGAACGGGAACATCCTGACCGGAGCCGTCGGGGCAGGCGGAGAAATCGGGCATATACATTTAGAAGATTCGGAAACGGAGGAATGCGGCTGCGGAAACAAGGGCTGCCTGGAACAGTATACTTCCGCGACCGGAATCGTGCGTCTGGCAAAACGCAGGCTGGCGGAAGATGAAAAGCCAAGTGTCCTGCGCGGCGACAGTCTTTCCGCCAAAAAAGTTTTCGATGCGATCAAGGACAAGGATGAGGTTGCGATGGAAGTCGGCCGGCGTTTTGGGGAATACTTGGGGAAAGGCCTGGCGGGGGTCGCGGCGGTGGTAAATCCGGAAGTGTTCCTCATCGGCGGCGGCGTATCCAATGCCGGGGGAATCCTGCTTGATTACATCCGTCCTCCGTATGCAAAATACGCGTTCCCGAAGTGCAGGGAAGCCCGGTTCGCCTTGGCGGAGCTTGGGAACGATGCCGGGATCTATGGGGCGGCGGGGCTGATCCTGGACGGAGCGGCAGAGGAAAGCGCCCGAAAGAAGCCGCCAGAAAATGCCGGGGAGAAGCGGAACAAAAATACCGGGGAGACATAGCAACAGGAATGCCGGGAAATATACCGGAAAGACATGGTGACAGGAATGCCGGAGAATAGGATAGAAAGAAGCTGCCAGCAGAATGATTAGTGGAACAGTAACAGAGATCTTAAAAGGCTTCGTACCGGAGAAAAATATTTTATTCCAGGAACCGCTAGGGAAGCATACGACTTTCCGGATCGGCGGATCGGCGGACTGCTTTATCGAAATAGAAAGCAAGGAACAGCTGAAGCGGTTACAGCGTTATTTCTATCAGCTTGAAATCCCGTTTTTCGTGCTGGGGAACGGAAGCAATCTTCTGGTGGGCGACAGGGGCTTCCGGGGTGTCGTGCTGCATATCGGAAACGCCATGGGCGCCGTCACGGTGCGGGGGAGGCGGGTGACGGCCCAGGCGGGCGCGCTTCTCTCCCGGGTGGCAAAAGAGGCCTGTGAGCATGGGCTTACCGGTTTTGAATTTGCCGCCGGGATTCCCGGAACCATCGGCGGCGGCATAGTGATGAACGCGGGCGCTTACGGAGGGGAATGCGGCCGGGCGGTGGCTCTGGTGGAGGTCTTGGATCAAGAGGGAAATACGCTGGAACTGGATCATCCTTCCATGGAATTTGGCTACCGCACCAGTTCCATCAAAAACCAGCCGTTTATCGTGACCCAGGTCACGCTGGAGCTGGAACATGCGGATCCCGCAGGAATCAGGAGCCGGATGGAGGAACTGGCGGCAAAACGCAGACAGAAACAGCCGCTGGAATATCCGAGCGCGGGCAGCGTGTTTAAGCGTCCGGAAGGACACTATGCCGGAGAGCTGATCATGAACGCCGGGCTGAGAGGGTTTCAGACAGGCGGCGCGAGGGTGTCCGACAAGCACTGCGGCTTCATCATCAACACCGGGAACGCAACGGCGGCCGACGTGGTGGACGTGATCCGCGAGGTGCAGGAGCGGGTAAAAGAGAAATTCTATGTGGAGCTGGAAACGGAAATCCTCCTGCTGGGCGATTTCTGAAGGATACGGTCTGGGGCGGGGAGGATGGTCCTCCCTGACGAAAGGCAGGGAGACGGAGGAAGAAATGAGATTCGTGGTCGTGACGGGGATGAGCGGAGGAGGAAAAAGCACTGCCCTTAAAATGCTGGAAGACAGGGGATTTTACTGTGCTGACAATCTCCCGATTTCCCTGATCCGCAAATTCGTGAAGCTGATTGCCATGCCAAACAGCGAGATCACTAAGGCGGCGCTGGGTCTGGATGTCCGTGCGGATCAGTCTTTCGAGGACGCGACCCGGATTCTGGAGGAATTGAAAGAAAGCGACTGGCATTTTGAGATCCTGTTTCTGGATGCGGATGAAAACGCGCTGATCAAACGTTACAACGAGAGCCGCCGTATCCATCCGCTGGCGATCGACGGGCGTACCGAGGAGGGTGTGCGCAAAGAAAAGAAAATTCTGGAAACCGTTCGCGGAAAGTCAGATTATGTCATCGACACCTCGAATCTCCTGACAAGAGAATTAAAGGAAGAGCTTGACCGTATTTTTGTGCGGAATGAGGAATATAATAGCCTTATGGTGACGGTCATGTCGTTCGGATTCAAACATGGGATCCCGGCGGATGCCGACCTGGTATTTGACGTGCGTTTCCTGCCGAATCCTTTTTATATCGAAGCACTGAAAGCCCAGACCGGGAACGACCCGGCAGTGCAGGCTTATGTCCTGGGTTTTCGGGAGACGGAGGAGTTCCTGCACAGGCTCACGGAGATGATCCGGTTTCTGATCCCCTGTTACGCGAAAGAGGGGAAATACCGCCTGACCGTGGCGGTCGGCTGTACCGGGGGGCGGCACAGAAGCGTGACTTTGGCGAACCAGCTCTATCAACGGATGAAGAACAGGGGAAATTACGGAATGAAGCTTTACCATAGGGATGTGTACCACCAGGGCGTTTAAGCCGTCGGTACGCGCCGTGGCGGCAGATAGGAGCGGATATGTCTTTTTCCGGCGAGGTAAAAGAAGAACTGATACGGCATATCAGCCCTTCCAGACATTGCCAGATCGCGGAGCTGGCCGCTATCCTGAATTTCACAGGGGTCTTCCGCCCGGAAGACGGCCGGGAGGGGCTGTCTCCGGCAGGGGTTCAGACGGAAAATGAAGCGGTCGTGAGAAAATGCTTTACATTATTGCGCGGAACATATAAGATAGATACAGATAGGATGACGGTAAGCGGCGAGATGGCGGGCTTCCTTGCGAAATGCGGCGATTCTCAGGTTCCTGTCAGCCCTCTGCTGATCAAAAACACCTGTTGCCGGAGGGCGTTTTTAAGAGGCGCTTTCTTGAGTATCGGTTCCATGAGCGACCCGGAAAAAGGGTATCATCTGGAATTTGTCTGTACGACTGAGGAGAAAGCCCGGCAGCTGCAGGGCGTGATACAGGGATTTGAGATAGAAGCGAAGATTGTCGCCCGTAAGAAATACCATGTGGTTTATCTGAAAGAGGGGGCCGGGATCGTAGATCTTTTGAATGTCATGGAAGCGCACGTGGCGCTGCTGAACCTGGAAAATCTGCGTATCCTGAAAGATGTGCGCAATTTCGTGAATCGGCGCGTGAACTGTGAGGCCGCCAACATCACGAAGACAGTAACCGCCTCCGCCAGACAGGTGGAAGACATCAGACTGCTGGAAAGACACCATGGCTTTTTCCGTCTGCCGGAACATCTGCGGCAGATGGCGGAGGCGCGCCTGGAACATCCGGACGCGACTCTGGCGGAACTGGGGGAATATCTGGTTCCGCCCGTGGGCAAGTCGGGTGTCAACCATAGACTGCGTAAGCTCAGTGAGCTTGCGGAGAGTATCAAAAAAGAGGAGGAATGATTATGACACAGAGGGCAGTGAAAATACGGCTGAGGGATGGATTAGCGGCAAGGACGGTAGCGCTGCTCGTGCAGGTCGCAAGCCAGCATGAAAGCACGGTCTACATGGAGGCGGAAGGCAAGAAAGTGAATGCCAAGAGCATTATGGGAATGATGAGCCTCGGTCTTGACACGGGGGCGGAAGTGGTCGTGACAGCCGATGGGAACGATGAGCAAAAAGCGGTGGACGACATCGAGCGGTTTTTAAGCGGCAGCCAAGAGACATAAGAGCGCGGGAAGGGGTGTATGAGAGGGAAACAAATGCTTTTTATCTATCATCCCAAAGCCGGCAAGGCGCAGATCCGGAGTAAGCTGGCGGATATTCTGGATGTCTTTGCGGAAGCGGGGTATGAGGTTACGATCTATCCGACGCGGAAAAGCGCGGACGCGAAAGAAATCACCTTTCGCCGCAGGCCGGAGTATGACCTGGTGGTCTGCAGCGGGGGAGACGGAACGCTGGAAGAAGTGGTGGCGGGGATGATACGGAGCGGCAGACAGACGCCGATCGGCTACATTCCGGCAGGAAGCACCAACGATTTCGGCCGCAGTCTTCATTTGCCGAAAAACATGGTGAAAGCGGCGCGGCTGATCGTGGATGGGCAGGATTTTCCCTGTGACATAGGCTCTTTTAACGAAGATACGTTCGTCTACATAGCGGCGTTCGGGATTTTTACGGATGTTTCTTACGAAACGCAGCAGGACATGAAGAACCTGCTCGGGCATATGGCGTATCTGCTGGAGGGGATGAAGCGTCTGCCGACCATCCGTTCCTATTCACTGCGCGTTGCTTATGAAGGGCGGGTCATCGAAGACGACTTCATCTTCGGAATGGTCACGAACTCTACCTCTGTGGGAGGGTTCAAGCTGATTACCGGAAAGAACGTGAAACTGGACGACGGTATTTTTGAAGTCACGCTGATCAAACAGCCTAAGAATCCCTTGGAGCTGAACAATATCATGATGTCCTTGCTCAACCGGGATATTGACACCGCTGCCATGTACTGTTTCCGTACCTCGAAACTGGAAGTGACCTCTTCCGAGCTGCTCACTTGGACCCTGGACGGGGAGTACGGCGGCAGCCATACCGCCGTGACGATTGAGAACCGGCGCAAGGCCATCCGGATCCGGGTGGGGAGGGAGCAGTGACGACGGCCGCGCTTGCGCCGCAGAGGCTGCCTGCGCCATGCGCCCAGCCTGCCGGGGAGGATTTTCTGACTTGCCGGGATGTTCCGCGAAGTCCATTTTATGCTTTCCTTTTACCGGAGTATGTGCTATCTTAGATACAGTGGGCAGGATTTTTCACAGCAAACAAGAAAACGGAGGTAGGAAACATGTTAGTATCTGCAACAGAAATGCTGAAAAAAGCGAAAGCGGGCCGCTACGCGGTAGGCCAGTTCAACATCAACAACCTGGAGTGGACAAAGTCGATCCTTTTGACGGCTCAGGAATGCAATTCACCGGTGATCTTAGGCGTGTCCGAGGGCGCGGCGAAGTACATGGGCGGCTATGACACGGTAGTGGGCATGACGAAGGGGCTGATCAAAGGACTGAACATCACGGTTCCGGTGGCGCTCCATCTGGATCACGGAAGCTTTGACGCCTGCTACAAATGTATGGAAGCGGGCTTCCTTTCCATCATGTTCGACGGCTCTCACGATCCGATTGAAGAAAACGTGGAGAAGACGAAGAAACTGGTTGCGGACGCTCACGCGCAGGAAATTTCCATTGAAGCGGAAGTAGGCGCCATCGGCGGAGAAGAAGACGGCGTGATCGGCAAGGGCGAGTGCGCGGATCCTGCGGAGTGTAAATCCATCGCGGATCTGGGAGTGGATTTCCTGGCGGCGGGGATCGGAAACATCCACGGCAAATACCCTGCGGACTGGGCGGGATTAAGCTTTGAGACCCTGGCTGCCATCCAGCAGCTGACCGGGGAACTGCCGCTGGTACTGCATGGCGGTACGGGGATCCCTGCCGACATGATCCGGAAAGCGATTTCTTTAGGCGTGGCGAAAATCAACGTGAACACCGAATGCCAGCTGTCGTTTGCGGCGGCTACCCGTAAATATATCGAGGACGGAAAAGACCTGCAAGGAAAAGGCTTTGACCCCCGGAAACTCCTGGCTCCCGGCGCGGAAGCCATCAGGGCCACCGTGAAAGAGAAAATGGAGCTTTTCGGCTCGGTGGGACAGGCATAAAGAAAAGCGGACAGAATGTTTTCCGCAGGGCCTGGTAAGGATCCAAAACCCCTGAAAAGGGAGGATGCCAAGTAAAGTGACCTTTACTTGGCATTTATTATGAAAAAGTTGTTTAGCGAAACGGCTAACTGTTGTAAGCTTATTTTGTCCATGATGTATATCCTATACATCTGTAGATGATACACCGATCCATTCCTGATATTCAGACTTTAGGAAACTTCGGATTTTGGTTCCCTGCCGTATCATCTATAAACAGTATAGACGCCAAAAATGTCTAAACAATGATTTTCATTTGAAAAAAACTTGAATGTTTTGTAAACAATATATGAACAACAGCAGCAAAACAAAATCCCGGTAAATTTCCATTGGAATGTTTTTCCTTTGAAATGCCTTCCTCCCGTGAAAGGCATTCCGTGTGCCGGGAACCGCCCGGCAGGCTCATTCCTCCGGGGCGGCGACTTCCACGGTAATCGACCGGATCACTTGGGGCGTAAGGGGGCGGTCGTTGTAATCGGTGCGCGTTTCGGCGATCCGGTTCACCACGTCCATTCCCTCGACGACCTTGCCGAACGCGGCATACGCGCCGTCCAGATGGGGGGCGTCCTTGTGTACGATGAAGAACTGGGAGCCTGCGGAATCCGGCTGCATGCTCCGCGCCATGGAAAGTACCCCGGCGGTATGCTTCAGGTTGTTTTCCACGCCGTTTTGCGAAAACTCGCCTTGGATCTGGTAGCCTGGCCCACCCATGCCGGAGCCTTCCGGACAGCCGCCCTGGATCATGAAGCCTCGGATGACGCGATGGAAGATCAGCCCGTCATAAAAATGCCGGTTGATTAAATCGATGAAATTGGCAACCGTGGCCGGAGCGGATTCCGGATACAGCTGTACTTTGATCTGGGCGGACTGTTCTGCGGGAGCGGTTTCGTCCGCCATGGTAATGGTTACGATCGGATTCTTGGACATAAGCGATTCCTTTCTTGGTGAAAAAGCTGAAAGAACTGTATTCTTTCAGCCGGAGATCTGTGCCGCGCACAAAGTCTCCAGACTTTGGAAGGAGCATGGTTCTAAAAATGAGTGAGCCAGCGCATATCACATTGTATCCTAAAACAGGGAAAAGGTAAAGCACAAATCGCAGCGCGGCTCAGGCAAGAGGTAAGGAATGATATGGAAATTTTTATGCGAGAAGTCATCATCATCCTGGAAGAAGACAAATATCTGCCTTCGCTAGGCAGGCTGGAGCAGGAACTTTCCGGCTGGGGAGCGCGCTGCCGTATCTGCCGGGCCGGGCGCGAAGAATGGAAGGGCGGGGGTGTCTTGGTGGATCGGACGGTTTTCGAGGACAGGGGCGCGTTTGCAGGCTGGCAGCAAGAGCGGCGAAGGCCGCGGCTCTGGATTACGGACAGCTTTCCGTGGGCGGAGTCCCTGGCAAGCCACAGCGTTCCTCTGGTAGTCTTCCTGCATGAGGGCAACCGGCGCCGGGATTTTTCCATGGCGAGATACGGGATAGAGAGCCTGGAAGAGACGGAAGCGCTTTTTCTGGAGAATTGCTACCGGCGTTTCGCGGGGATTCCGTGGGAGATCGTGGAAACCGGCAGCTGTCTTGTCCGGGAGACAACGGTGGAAGATGTGGACTGTTTCTACGCGATCTACCGGGAGCCGTCCATCACACGGTACATGGAGGGACTGTATCCCGACGTGGAGCGGGAGAAGCAGTATATGAAGGATTATATTGAGAAAGTATATGGCTTCTATCAGTTCGGTATCTGGACGGTAATCTGGAAAAGTACGGGAGAAGTGATCGGACGTGCCGGGTTCAGTTTCCGGGAGGGCTGCCAGGTGCCGGAAATGGGATTCCTGATTGCGCCGCTTTGGCAGAGACGGGGGATCGCCGGGGAAGTCTGCGGCGCGATCCTGCGCTATGGATGGGAAGTACTGGGATTTGACAGGGTTCAGGTACTGGTAAAGCCGGAAAATCTTCCGTCTATCGGCCTGTGTGAAAAGCTGGGCTTCCGGAGGGAGGAGCAGGTCCGCGTCGGGCGGCAATGGTATGTCCGCATGGAGATCACGCGTTTTTCGTTCATGAGGCAGTAAAAGTCGTGTTTTTCATAAAATAAAAAAAATCTAAAAAAACAGTTGACATCTCCTGCCGTCTGTGTATAATAAGATTAAACGAAGGCGTTTTCACAAAGAGTGTGAAAGCGCCTTTTGTAAATTTTTGCAGATAATAGGAGGAAGATTTATGAAGAAGTTAGAAATCATTATCAAGCCGGAGAAACTGGACGCTTTGAGGGAACTTTTGGATGAGAACAAGGTAAACGGACTGAACATCGTCAACATTATGGGTTATGGGAACCAGAAAGGGGTTGTGAAGAAATACCGGGGCGCGGAATACAAAGTAGATCTTCTGCCGAAAGTGAAGGTGGAAACGGTGGTGAGCGAGAGTCTGGCGGATAAGCTTGTGGAGCGGATCGTCAGTGAGATCAACACCGGGAACTTCGGAGACGGGAAGATTTTCGTGATGGAAGTACAGGACGCAGTCCGTATCCGTACCGGAGAACGCGGCAAGGAGGCGCTGTAAGTCGTCGCAGACGGCGGCGGGCATGAAATGAATAGGAAAAAGGAAGATTATCAAAGGCGATAATTGCGGACGGGACCCATGACGGGAGAAGGCTCCGCAGGGATTATCGCTTTTTTGTTTTGCAGGTTTCGGGATCCGACACAACATTACATAATCATAGGAGGGAAGAAGTTATGGATTTTTCAATCTGGTTCTTAATCGGCGCGGCGTTGGTGTTTTTTATGCAATGTGGGTTTGCGATGGTGGAGGCGGGCTTTACCCGCGCAAAGAATACAGGCAACATCATTATGAAGAACATGATGGATTTCTGCCTTGGAACGGTGGCGTTCTTTCTGGTGGGCTACAGCCTGCTGTTAGGCCAGGATATAGGGGGGTTCCTGGGCTGGGGGCTTCATCCCATCACGGACTTTGCCGGAACGGACTGGTCGGGCTTCGTGTTCAATTTAGTGTTCTGCGCGACTGCGGCGACGATTGTCTCCGGGGCGGTGGCCGAACGTACCAAGTTTATCTCCTACTGCATTTACAGCGTGGTGATCAGCGCGGTCATCTATCCGATCGAAGCGCACTGGGTATGGGGCGGCGGCTGGCTGGCAGAGCTTGGGTTTATTGACTTCGCGGGTTCTTCCGCGATCCATATGGTAGGCGGCTGTGCCGGACTCATCGGCGCGATTATCTTAGGGCCCCGTTTCGGAAAGTATGACGAACACGGGAAAGCGAAGCCGATTCTTGGCCATAGCATAGCACTGGGCGCCTTGGGCGTGTTCATCCTCTGGTTCGGCTGGTACGGGTTCAACGGCGCGGCGGCCACCGATATTACGCAGCTGGCACAGATTTTCGCGACCACGACCGTGGCTCCGGCGGCGGCGACCTGTACGGCGATGATCATCACCTGGATCCGGAACGGAAAGCCGGACGTGTCCATGTCCCTGAACGGCTCTTTGGCGGGCCTGGTCGGTATTACGGCGGGATGCTCGAATGTGGACGGCGTAGGCGCTTTCGTGATCGGCGTGGTAGCGGGTGTCCTGGTGGTCGTGACGGTTCTGCTTCTGGAGAACACTTTGAAGATCGACGACCCGGTGGGCGCGGTAGCGGTACATTTTGCCAACGGTATCTGGGGAACCCTCGCGGTAGGCCTGTTCGATTATCAGAACGGCTTATTCTACGGCGGCGGCTTCAAGCTGCTGGGAATTCAGGCGGTCGGCGTCGTGACGATCCTGGTCTGGACGATCGTGACGGTAGGGATCCTGTTCATAGTCCTGAACAAGACGATCGGGATCAGAGCCACCCTCCAGGAAGAAATCGAAGGGCTGGACGCGGCGGAGCATGGCCTGGAATCGGCTTATCCGGATTTCCAGTCTACGAACTATAAATACTGATGTCCGCGGATTTCACGGGGCGGATCTTGGTTTCCTTCGCAGGCCTCCAAGCGTTTCCATGCTTGGAGGCCTTGCCGTTCCCAGGCTACGGATGACGTCACGATTTGTCGATTGGTTTCTCTTTACAAGCCGAGAAGGAGCGGATAAAATCGATTTGTGCAGAAAATGCGTGAGGGGGATTGCTGTTTTGGGAGATACAGGTGGAAAGGGGGCGAAAGTACGGCTGTTTCCAGGGCGGCGCGAGCGCCGCCCTTTTTGAGCTTGGAGGCGGTCGTTTTTTCTCCTGGATTTTACTGTTTTTGAATTTTTTCGATTTTTCTCTTGCGATTTTCCTCGAACGGTGCTATCATTTGGACAATAAGAGTATTGCTTCCATGGCTGTAAGGGAAGGTGCCGGGTAAGATTTGCTGCCGGACGGCGGACATGTTTCCGGCTGATGGAGGAAGGAAAATGATGGAACCGGCATGTGCCAGGCGATCACATGCGCATGGCTCTACATACCCATGGTTCATAGCGTGCAGGGGGCTTGAACAATCATAAATTCAGCGGCGACAGACTGCCAGGAAGGAGCAGACATGCAATTCAGTGTGAGCGATGCGTTAGAGGATCTTAGCCCCGAAGAAAGCTTTGAGGTCAGCGGCGGCGGGGTAGGCGCAGTTCTTGCAATAGTAGGTCTTATTGTGATAATTGCAAAGGGATGTACTGATATGGCTACGGATGCCTATCAAAAACAAACAAAAGATGGAACATTAAAATAATTCAGGCTGTTCAGGAACGGATGCCAGAGAGCGCAGATCCCCTGCTATGCCGCTTGAGGTGCCAGGTACGGATACGGGCTTGAGCCATGTTGGAGGAGAGTATATACCCTGTGATATACTCTCCGGATTTTCCGGCTTTCTTTATGAAGAAGCCGTGCTTTCGATTCCCTTTCAAGCAGCCGATGGAGATTATGAGATGGAGATTAGGATGAGAAAAAGGAAGGTACCGAACAGCCCCGGAAAGAAGTTCTGGTTTTTTGCGCTGGCATACCTGGCGACAGTCATAGGAGATATTGTCCTTACTTATAAAGGCACGCCTGACCTGGCGTATGAGGCGAATCCCTTAGTGGCCGTATTCGGGCTGGGCTGGGGAGCGCTGATACTGGCCAATGTGATCAATTATGTTTTTTATGTGACATTTGCTTACCACACTTTTGTTCGGTACAGGCGTCCCACCATACCGTGCAGCGGGATGAAACAGTTTGTTTCCATGCTTTTTTTTTTTTAACCGTCCCGATAAGTTCGTCTGGGTACTATACAGGTGGCCTGTCAATAAAGCCTGCTGGGGGAATTTCTTTGCTCCCATTGGATATGCAGTTGCAATCAGTTTTATCATAGGCAAACTATTGGTAATTTTTGACTGGGTAGGAGTATTAAGCGGAGACCATAGATACCGCTGGTTCTATTTCAGCATCCGTTCAGCCCTGCCTACGCTGATAGGAATGGTCGCCTTGGATCTTGTTTTATTTCTCTCTTTTTTTTGCCATTGGCTTCTCAAAGAATATAAGAGCAATCAAAAAGAGCTGGAAAGCGGCGGGAAGATAGAGGTCATGGAGAGGATCCGGCGCTAGAGTCTACTCACGAACTTCGGCGACGCTGCCATAAGAATCAAGGAAAAGGAGGAAGACTGTGCGCTATTACTGTATCCGCCAGCATGACATAAGTGACTGCGGCGCGGCCTGTCTTGCAACCATCTTAAAACAGTATGGCCGAAGGCTGCCCATAACCCGGATCCGTGAAATCGCCGGGACAGACAGGCAAGGTACGAATGCCTATGGCATGGTCAAGGCCGCAGGGGAACTTGGTTTTACAGCAAAAGCTGTAAAAGGAGGCCGTAACTCCGTATTCAGCGGATTTCCTCTTCCCGCGGTAGCTCATGTGCTTGCGGATGGTTCCCGTCCGCACTATATTGTCATACATAAAATTACACAAAAACGGATCATGGTTGCCGATCCTGGAAAAGGACTTGTCAAATACACCCCGGAAGAATTTTTACAAATCTGGACAGGTATACTGATCCTGATGGTTCCCGCACAAACCTTTACTAAGTCCGATGGCGGCAGCAGTATGTTGCCACATTTTTTTGCATTATTAAAACCGCAAAAACGATTGATTGCGGATATTTTTATTGCATCGTTGCTTCTTGCAGGGATGGGAATCTTGGGGGCGTTTTATTTCAAAGCCATTTTGGATGATATTCTGCCCGCCTCAGCGGTTAAAACGCTGACGGTTATTTCAATTGGCGTGATTTTGCTGAAAATATTCAGCGTATTGCTGCAAGCTGTGAGGACACAGCTTCTGGTTTATATGAGTCAGAATCTAGACATAGCCCTTTTGCTCGGATATTACAATCATGTACTGAAGCTGCCGATGAATTTTTTCGGGAGCCGTAAAGTAGGCGAAATCATATCACGCTTTCAGGATGCAGGAAGCGTTCGTGACGCAATATCCAGGGCAACTTTAAGCGCATTTATCGATATCTTAATGGCGGTGATCGGTGGGATAATCCTGTTTTTTCAGCAAAAGAAGCTGTTTTTTATTTCTGTTGTGATTGTGGTCTGCTATGCTATCTTGGTTTTTGCGTTTAACCGATCCTATAAAAAGCTTAACCAAGCGCAGATGCAGAATAATGCGGAGCTGACATCGTATCTTGTGGAATCGCTGAACGGAATAGAAACGGTGAAAGCTTTTAACGGAGAAACAGCGGTAAATATTGAGACAGAATTTAGGTTTATCCGACTTCTTCGCAGCGTGTTGAAGCTAGGCAGTGTTTCCAATATTCAGGAAATGTTAAAATCATTTGTAGAGGGGGTCGGCGGAGTTGTAATTATTTGGATGGGTGCCTATATGGTAATAAATGGTGACTTGACATTTGGTACGCTGCTTACGTTTCATTCATTGCTGGCATATTTTTTGACTCCAATTAAAAATATAATTGATTTACAGTCTGCCATGCAGACAGCGATTGTCGCTGCCGAAAGGCTAGGGGAAATTCTGGATATACCACCTGAAATCAGTGAAAAGGAATCACGTAAAATGACCCCAAAGAATTTGAAAGGAGATATTGTTTTTAACGAGATATATTTTCGTTATGGTACAAGGCAAGCTGTTCTTGAAAATTTTTCTTTGCATATCAAATCAGGGGAAAGCGTGGCTTTAGTGGGAGAAAGCGGTGCGGGAAAATCAACACTTGCAAAGCTTCTTCTTAATTTCTATCAATCGGAAAAAGGTAATTTAACAATCGGCGGTTATGCCGTAAACGATATTCAATTTGATGTTTTACGTTCCAAAATAGCTTATATACCGCAGGATGTCTTTTTATTTAGTGGCACTGTCTATGAAAATATAGTTTTTGGTATGCCGGACGCAGATTTGGAGATGGCGATAGAGTGCGCCAAAATGGCAATGGTTCATGACGATATTATCAATATGCCATTACGATATGAATCCTATGTAGACGAAAATGGCTCCAACCTTTCTGGGGGTCAGCGCCAAAGGATCGCCATAGCTCACGCTCTTATGAAGCACCCGGATATTCTGATTATGGATGAAGCCACAAGTAATTTAGATGCTGTTTCTGAAAAGTCTATTCATGAAACAATTGATAAATTCAGCAAAGAGATTACAACTATTATTATTGCGCATCGGTTAAGCACAATTAGAAGATGTGACCGTATTTTTGTCCTTAGTAAAGGTAAGATCATAGAGTCGGGCAGCCATTCTGATTTGATGAATCTGCAAGGCGAGTATTATCATCTTTATCGCTCGCAAGAACCGGAAACCATATCAGTGGGAGGTAATATCAATGCGGGGAATTGAAATAAAATGGGATGAAGTTTCCGATAGTAAAGAATATTACAGCAGCAGACCGAAACCGCTTATGTCCCTTTTTATATATTTTATTTTATTGATGATAGTGCTTGCTGTCGTTTACAGTTTTATTGGGAAAATTGAGATTGTATCAACAGGCAATGGATCAATACGCCCTAATTCAAAAATCAGTACGGTGTCTAACTTGGTTGCCGGTAAAATATCTGAACTTTCGTATCAAGATGGTCAGTTCATGAAAGCTGGCGAAATCCTCATGGTACTGGAACATACATATGATTTACAGATCGGTGCAATTGATAAAGAAATTAATAAATTGAGGCTTGAAATTGAAATGCTTACAAAATATCTAGAGTCAATAAAAGTACAGGAAAATAAATTTTCAGACGATATTCATCATATTGAATATGAATATTATGTCAGATTTGCAGCTTTGCAAAATAATGCTAAGGCTACTGCTCATGACCATATCGCGGAATCAAAAAGACTTAACATGAGTGCAGACGGATTAGAGGCTTCTATCAATGATCTGCGGAATGATGTGGAAATGCTTATTCTTCTTCAACAAAGTATAGAGCAGGGAACAGACTTACTGAAGGACAACCCAAAATATCAAAATATATACCGTCAATATCTTCTTGATTTAGATATGCTAAAACATAATTATGATCAAACGATGCATGATATAGAAGAAAACAACAGCATACATGAGTTGGGAAGTACCCTGAAAAATTTAGAATCAAATTTAGAGGATTATAGTACATTGAGCAAATCAATAGAGAATGGGCAAAATTATTTTTCTCCGGATCATCCTTTTGTTTCAAATTACAATGAATATGAAGCCCTTTATAAACAGTATTTTCTTGCAGTACAGCGCGCCGAAAATTCGTATGAAGATTGGATACAAAACCAGATAGATGGGTCGGATTGGCAGATTGAAGATGCCAGACTACAAGTCGTTATTGCGCAAGAGGTTCTTCATGCTTTTGTATCTAAAACAAAAGCGCAGATTGCAACAGCTATCTCCTCGTTAGAAGAACAAATAGCGGCTGCTAAATTGGAATTAAACCGTGCAAACCTGATTTCAGAAAAACAGAAAAAAGCAAATGAAGCTTACGCCTTATCAATGGAAGAATTGCTTCTGGATAATAAGGTCAATGTAGAATCGGAGTTGACTGCTAAGAGGCAAGAACTGAAAAGCTTAGAAAATACCCTGAGATCTACCCATATTACATTAGAGCTTATCCAAATGAACACTCTTGAAAATGGTGATTCTCTGGCGTTTTCTTCGCTGTGGCTAAATGCCCTGATTGATTCGTATACAGCGCTTTCCGCAAAGGAATCAGAGCTGGACTCACTTAAATTACAAAGGCTGGGTTTGCAGGAACAGGCTGATTTGCACACAATAACTGCTCAGATCGACGGTGTGATTAGAACTTAACACTGGTGATATGATTACCGTCGGTACGCCGTTGGCCACCATCTTACCCAATGGAGAATCTGAATATAGGGTGCAGCTGTATGTTGATAGCAAAGATATTGTTGGAATCGAAACCGGAAGCCCTGTAAAGTTTGAAATTCCCGCTCTTCCATCACAGATCTATGGGGATCTATATGGACAAGTTGTTCATGTCTCAAGGGATACAAAATCCATTAACAGCCAACAAACAAATTATTATTTGGTGGAATGCTCAATTCATAATCGGAAATTATTTGACAAAAACGGCAATGAGGCTAAGATTGAAGTTGGCATGATAGGAAAAGGTTTCATTATTGTAAGGGAAATACGGATTATTGATTATATTTTTCAAAAACTGGATTTTCTGATACCATAATTCTTGCCACGGTTTTCGATAAAGTAGATGAGCGCTGCCCTTTTTGAGTTTGGGTGCTGTCGTTTTTTCTTTTGAATTTTATTTTAACGATTCCCAAGATAAAAATCTATGAAACGATCTCTGGGCGGCTTTGGGAAGTTGTCCCCGGTGCCAAGTCCCCACATGCCGTTTATTTTCAATAGCATTAGCGGGGTGCTTAAGAATCCTGTGTTCTCCGAACCACTTGAAATATTTCCGCTGACTGTAAATATGATATTTAGAGACACCATCTCATCTATCTTCAAAGTTCTTATTCCAAAATCCTTCAAGGCTTGATTGGCAGCGGTTATGACATCGGTTGGCTGATATTCTTCAGATAATATTTCGTAAGTGATATAGCTGTTCCGCCCATATTTATCTCCGAATTCTGCTTTCAGATTCTTTAATTCTTCGTCATAGAATGAAGCATAAAAATGATAAATTTTACTCTCCGACACCGTTGCTCCAAGCTGCTCCGCTCCAAGCTGCGCGGAGACTGAAAATAAAGTTTGCTCCATGGTGTCCATGATCATCGTTCCATCAAAACTTTCGATGGCGCGAATGAAGCTGTTCACTGCTGAAATGTATTCTCGTTCAGAAAAGCTCGGCTTACTTGGCCCGGCACTCGGAACAGTTTCCGATAATGCGCCGTCATTCCCGGAATCGACTTGGAATGCGTCTGCAACACGAGTCTCAATAGCAAGGGAATCGTCTGGCTCAGAGACTACCGTAACTGTATCATCGCCGCCGTTTCCCTGCATAGGAGTGATACCGGCCGGCAATGCTTCGAGATAGGGTGTTATCGGCGTGTATAATTTGATCTCTATTTCGCCCATCAATGACGAGTCGTCATTTCCGTTAAAAACCAATATTTTTTGCGGTATGTTTTTGATATATACCATGGTTTTTATCAGATACCCATCCGTTTGCTTTATTTCGCGCCCCACGGTATCGAAGAACTTGCTTTCGGCAAGGTTGCCGCTTTCATCATACATCGCTTCGTACCGGCTAAAACGCCATTTTAGCAAAACAGGATGACCGTCAGTATCGAAAAACGCCCTTCCGGTTTCGTTCCCTCTCTCGTCATAGGTAAATGTTTCAATAGCGTAACCATCTTGATTGAGTGTAAGCTGCCCGTCAATGCCGTAATATTCTATTCTGACTGTCCTGTTCTTTTCGCGAGTTCGGAGATATTTTGCATATGCTCCAAAAGGCGCCATTGGCTTATCGTCAGCATCGTACCATGCTTGGCCGATCACATAACCATACTCGTCGTAGAAATAAACATTCTTCGCGACACCGTGTTCTTGGTCTGCCTGAAGCTTATTTTGGCGATTATACATCGCGTTACTGGTACAATTCCCGCGTTCGTCATAAGTTGCCGCCATCCGGACGAGCTGCTCATTCTTGGCACCATAATAGGTTCGGTCTAATAAACGGTTGTAATCGTCAAACACCTCTTTTAATCTTGCATAGCCTTTTGATGTATTCATAACAAGATTTCCGTATAAATCATAATACGACGTGTCTGTCAGGTTTCCGTTTCTGTCATAGTCCATAACCGCATATGCATATCCCTCGTTACTTAGCATTGGGTTGCCGTTTTCGTCAAAAAATCTGCGTTCGGTTTTAAGATTTCGTTCGTTGTATTCGGCTTTGATTAATGCCACGCCTTCGGAATTGCTCTGCCGCGACAGATTCCCGCTTTTGTCATAATACCTTGTGCTAACGGCGACATTCTTCTCGTTGAACTCGACCACATAAAAACTTCCGTTATCATTTATATTCTTGACGATATTTCTTTTGGCGTCGTATTCACGGATATAACCGCGGGATCTGTCCGGCAAAGTACTTGAGGCTGCGCTTTTAGAACGCTTTTCAATGATATTGCCCCATTTGTCATACTGATAAGTCGCGCTTCCGTCCGACAAAAGGCGACCGACACTATCATACGTATAAGACAATACGTTAGGCTTTTCGCCGTTGGAATAGCGCAATTCCTGAACCTTATTGCCTGCCGCGTCATATTCATATTCAATTTTAGACACGACCAAGTCCGTGACAGGAGTTCCGTCTGGCTTCCAGTACTCTGCGGAAGTTCTGTAGCCGCGTTCATCGTATTGATAGGTAGCGCGTGAGACCTGGCCGGAAGTGTAAGTCAGAGTTTCATAATCATCAAAATAAGCGTCTTCAAGAATATTTCCAGCGTTGTCGTATTTTAACTTGCGGCTTGCGTAACCCGCTGACGACATGGCGGGCTGTCCCAAAATCCCAAGCAGCCGTATTTCCGTTATGTTGTTGCGATTATCATATACAAATTCTTGTCTGTGAAAGCCTTCCAAACCGATGATCGGCTCATCTTTGACGCCAAAAAAACTGTGAGCTTGCTGAAGCCCAAGATCATGATATTCCATTTTGATAGTGGCATAGCCTTGTGTGGAGCAGATCAATTCATTGTCGGTACCAAAGTTAGAAATTGCTGTGATGTTGCCGCTTTCATCGTAAGTGGAAATGGTTTTATAGATACCGGAGCTGTTTAATCTAGGTTCCCCGTCAGCGCCATGATAACGTTGTTCCATAACTTTACCGTTTTCATCATAAATATGAACACGACTTGCATATCCGGCAGGAATCAGCATGGGATGATTGTTCGTGTCATAGTACGAATCGCCGATACTGCGCCCTTTATCATCGTGTTCCAATAAAATCTTATGGCATCCATATTGCCCGTAAACAGGTTCTCCGTCTACACCGAAATAAGTGTTGCCGGTCAAAAAGCCTTTGTGGTTGTATTCAAAGGTTTCCATAGCGTAACCTTTTGCGCTGATAGTCGGATTGCCGTCAGCGTCCAAAAAGCGATTCTCTGTGGCATTGCCGTTGGCATCGTAGCTTTCGATGGTACTTGCATACCACATTGAGTTGCTGGTTGGCGCGCCATCCAGATCGAGATAATCCACACGATAACAATTTCCGCTGTCATCATACGTCAAGAGTTCTCCGGCGATACCGTGTATGTTTGCGGTAAAATCGCCGTCTGCGCCCAAATACTGAATATAAGTCAATCTGCCCGTTGAATCGTAAGAGTAGTGTTCTCCGCCGATTCCGGTTTCGTCTATAGCGGCCAGCCGGTCAACTGCAAACATTTTTTTAGTTAATCTTCCATTGCTGTCAAATGACAATAAATATCTCGAAATATTCGTTCGCACCGGCAAGCCGTATTCACTATTGCCGGCAGCAGATGTGAGCCACGTCGCATCGTCCTTGTTCTTTATCAAATCAGCATAGGACAGATCCGGAGCATAAGAGAGAGATTGAACCGGCTTGCCGTCGGCATCGAAATATTCGGCTGTATCAAGTTTCCAATCATCGTTGCAGCTGTAAATAGCGAGAGTGGGAGCATCCATATGATTTGCCCGGGTATCCGCGCTCGGCAATCCCTGAGAATTAATATGCTCAAGGCGTAGTTCGTGAGTGTTCCTGGTGGTAGTGATTGCAAAAATATGATGTTTTACAGCGCGTTGAGCCGCACGAAGTTCATGGATTCCTAGCGGCTTTCCGTCAATCAACACGTAATCCGCAAAATACGATGTATGCGGCATGTAAGCGTAGTCATAGTAAAGGAACCCAAGCAACACGGCAGCCAGGCTCAACGCAGCGATTACGATGGAGCTTGTCCGCCGCCGCTTGCTCTCACGGCGGACAAGTGCGTCAAAATCAGTACCGAGAACTCCGGACAGAATCTTTAGGTAAGCGGTTCGCTTTTGGATGTCAGCGTAAGAACTGACAAACAGGTTATTTTTCACAGCATTGAGGTTGTCGGGCATTACGTTGTTTTGATCGTCATGCCATTCTCCGTCGATCACAACCGGAAGTATGTCTTTGCTTCTGCCGCAGTCAATAAAGTGCTGGATTTCAAGCGGAACCCAGCTGCTTACGGGAGTATTGGGAGAACAAACAACTATCAGTTTCGAGGACTTATCGAGCTTATCGTTAATACTTTCCGCCAGACCACCAGCCTCTAAATCTGTTTCGTCACGGAAAATTTTCAGTTTTTGGGCGACTCTGCCGCGTTCGGTGCGGATTGCCCTGGGTATCCTATAACGCTCAAGCTTGCGCTGAAGCCAGGCAGCTTCTTTTTTATCTCGATGCGAATAACTTATAAACGCATCGTAGCGATAGCTTGTGTCTGCGGTTTCCATAGTTGTTAAGTCTCCAAGTCAGAATAACAGAGAGAACTAATGTCCTCTGCTTTTGCCATTTCGGCAAGTAGTGCGGCATATTTTCGCAATTCTTTCTGTAGTGCCGCAAGATCCTTGCGAAACGATGCTTTTACATGAACCGGTACGGTTTTCTCTTCGCCTAAGTTTTTGTGCCACTTCGTTGTGAAAGGGCGTAATATCTGATTCATTACAATCAATGCGATTTTAGAAAAGGCTTGTCCCTTGCGGCCATACTCTCTGAGAATGTCGCGTGTCATAGCAAAAAGAGAGTATATGCTTGCTAAAGCTGCCTGCTCATCTCCTTGTTCGTCAGACAGGGCTTGAAGTGCAGAACGAGTAATTAGCTCAACATACATTGCCCACGCCGCAGTCTCGTCCGCACTGACAAACTGAATCTCTGCCGTTGCAAATGGTGCTGATAGCGTTATTGACGTAAGATTAAATTTATGTAGCAGGTCATGAAGATTCATATTCTTGCCTCCTTCTCGTTCCTTTATCAAACAGATGAGTTATTCGTTCTCGTTTTCAAGCGATTGCCGCTTGTTCTGTCTGCTCACGCTCCGGCTCGCGTTTCAGTTCTTCCTCAGACGGCGGGAATGGCATATCTTTCGATGCGAACAGATTTTCATGATCGGCGAGAACGGAGTGCTTCGTCATCGTTTCGCCCTTTTCGGCTCAAATATTTTAGCTTCCCTGCGAATCCCTTCATGTCCGCTTTTTGCGTTGCGAGTAGTCGTTCGTAAAAGAATGAATTTATCTGCCTTTCCAACTGCTCACAGCTCTTGAATGATAATATCATAGCAGAAATATAAGCAAAAGTCAATCACAAATTTACGAAGCCGCATCAAGAAGTAATGTTTTTACACCACCAAAGAGTATTCCTGATATTATTTTGAACGGATTGCTTAGCCATGTCAGATTGATCCTGATTTCTCCATAAGTTGATCCGTTTTACGCCTTTTCGTCTGCAACAGCGGCAAGGAGCGGGCCGAAATCCGCCGATTTTGGAAATTGTGGATCACTGCCGATAAACGGGCAGAAACTGCGGCTGCGTACCGTGGACAGCGGCTGCTTTTTCTGGTATCATGATACCAGCCGACAGGAGATCACCGGCTGGCCTGGAGGAAGCACGGCGGGGAAAAGAGGGAACTGTTTTGTTGCGGCGCCTTTCCGTAAACGGATGCGAGAATAAAGGGGGCTTCTATGCAGAAAAAATTATTGTTCCTTTCTTCCGTTCTTTCATTGATTCTTTTTGTCGTGCTATACACTTATTTATCCACGGAACCGGCAAGGGCAAATAAAATCAGAGAGGAAGCAGCCCGTCAGCAAATCGAGGACTTTACGGAGAGCTATTTCAGGTTTGCCGAGAAAGTCCGGCTCGATACCGGCTCCGGGAAGATGTCGGTCTCCGTATCGTTTCTTCCCGAAGTGGGTTCCTTCCCGGTGAAAGAAGAGATCTATCAGAGCGTTGCTTACCACGCGTTACAGATCGTAACCTTTTTCCCGGATGTCCGCCATTTTGATTATACCGTTTTATGGGACGATGATTCCAAACAGGAGGTTCTGGCTTTAGCGATCGACGAAGAGGCCATAAAGCGGCTGACTATGGCATATGACGAAGGATGCAGAAATCTGAATGACGGGTTTGAGCCGTCCTTTCACAAG